>NZ_JBFAWD010000004.1:59438-524637 GCF_040680135.1 Nocardia sp. NPDC052112
GATGGAATCGCACATCCACGATTCGGCGACGGAGGAAGCAGACGGCTCAGCCCGATACCGAGATTCTGAGCATCGTCCGCTCCTGACTGGGATAGTGAAACCAGGGCGGATGGAATCGCACATCCACGATTCGGCGACGGAGGAAGCAGACGGCTCAGCCCGATACCGAGATTCTGAGCATCGTCCGCTCCTGACTGGGATAGTGGAATTACAGACGTTGGATTCGCCCGACCTGGGCACCCGTGTCGATCGCTCCGAATCGACAGCCCAGGTGGGAGCAGGGCGGGACCGCACACAGCGCGATGAGGGGAGGTGGGACGCCCGATGATCGCTGGAACACCGGTGCTCGACCTCGACGATGCCGCTTCGCTCGAGGCGGCCGATGTCGGCGGCGCCCTGCGCTCCGCGGCATCCGGTGGCGCGCAGGTACGCGCCACCGCGGCAGCGGTCGGTGAGGACGCGCTCGCGCGCCTCACGGATCTGCGACCACGCAGCGTGGTGTTGGTCTCCGGCGCGGGCCGGGCCGCGCGCGCCGCGAGTCTGATCGTCGCCGCACTCGGCGACCGTGCGGGCCTACCCGTGGTTCCGGTCGCTGCCCTCCCGCCGTGGGTCGGCCCGCTGGACGTGGTGCTCGTCGCGGGTGACGACGCAGGCGATCCCCGGCTGATCGATGCGGTCGACCGGGCGCAGCGCCGGGGCGCCGAAGTTGTGGTCGCGGCTCCACACGAAGGTCCGCTGCGGGCCGCCGCGGCCGGGCGAACATCACTGCTGGAGCCGCGAATTCCGGTTCTGGACCACAATCGGCTGCTGCGTTTCCTCGCGGCCTGCATCGCGGTGCTGCGCATCGTCGATCCGAACCGCTCCGGTGCGGTCGTCCCCGATCTGACCGAACTGGCCGATGTACTCGATGCCGAGGCATTGCGCGATGGCCCGCACAATGAGGTATTCCACAATCCGGCCAAGACGCTTGCCGCGCGCATGCAGCAGCGCGCCATCGTGCTGGCCGGGGACTCCCCCGCCGCCAGCGAGCTCGCCGAGCACGGCGCCGAGGTGCTTCTGCAGTCGGCGGGCAAGGTGGCCACCGCGGTGGATCTTGCCGAGGCCGTTGCCGCCAACCCTCGAATGGTCGAGGCCGCAGGCGAATCCGCGCCGAACTTCGATCCGCTGTTCCACGACGAGGAACTCGACGGACCGGCACCGGTGGAGCGCATCCGAGTATTCGTGCTCAGCGCGGATCTGGATCAGGCTGCGGCGCGCCGCCGCCTCGCCGTCTTCGGCAGCGCCGGATCGGGTCTGGTCGACGCCGATCTGGTGAGCGCGGATGTCGAACTGCTGCACACCTCGCTCACCGATCCCGCCGCGCCCGCACCCGCCCGAGTGGATGATTCGGGCGCGCCGATGCCCGGCACCATCGCCCATGCCAGCGAGCTCGAACAACTCGCGGTGCTCGCGCTGCGGTTGGAGATGGCCGCCGCCTATCTGCGATTGATCGGCTCGCGTAGCAGTGCGACACAGTCCACGGAACAGCTCGACGGGGGACACTACTAGTGCACGAACTTGTTGGTGCGCTGCGTTCCTATGCCTGGGGTTCACGCACCGCACTCGCTCAGTTGTGCGGCCGACCGGTCCCTTCCGCGCATCCCGAGGCGGAGCTGTGGTTCGGCGCACATCCCGCCGATCCGGCGTACGTCCGCTTGGAGAACAGCACCCGCTCACTGCTGGAATTGGTCGCCGATGACCCGGAGCGCGAACTCGGTACCGCCGCAACGGAATTCGATGGGCGGCTACCGTTCCTGTTGAAGATCCTGGCCGCCGAGGAACCGCTATCGCTGCAGGCGCATCCGAGTTCGGCGCAGGCGCGGGCCGGATTCGAGCGGGAGAACCTCGCGCGGGTGCCGCTGGATTCGCCGATGCGCAACTATCGCGACGAGAACCACAAGCCGGAACTGGTTGTGGCACTGGACCGCTTCGAGGCGCTGGCCGGATTCCGGGAGCCACGGCGTACGGTCGAGCTGCTGCGCGCACTGGATGTGCCGGGACTGCGCTCATATGCGGATCTGCTTGCCGCCCAACCCGATTCGGCCGGACTGCGGACGCTGTTCACGACCTGGATCACACTGCCGCAGAATGTCCTCGGCACACTGCTGCCCCAGGTGCTCGACGGGTGCGTGCGCTATCTCTCGGTGAAGGGCACTCGGGAATTCACCGCCGAGGCGCGCACCGCTCTCGAACTCGCCGAGGCATATCCGGGCGATGCCGGTGTACTGGCCGCGCTGCTGCTCAATCGGTTGACGCTGGAACCGGGACAGGGTCTGTTCCTGGCGGCGGGCAATCTGCACGCCTATCTGCGCGGGCTGGGTGTCGAGATCATGGCCAATTCCGACAATGTGCTGCGCGGCGGTCTCACGCCCAAGCATGTCGATGTGCCGGAGTTGCTGCGGGTGTTGGATTTCGAGCCGATCGATCTGCCGGTGGTGCTGCCGGAACCTGCGGGCGACGGGTCGGTGCGTTATCGGACGCCCGCGCCGGAGTTCGCGCTGCGGCGGTTCGACCTGACCGCCGGATCCGGGCAGGTTCCGCTGACCTCCGCGGGGCCGGGAATCGTGCTGTGCACGGCGGGGACCGTGCGGCTGTTGCAAGGGGTGAGCGAGCTGGTACTGGAACGCGGTGCGGCGGCATGGATATCGGCGACCGACACCGAGATTCGCGCCCAGGCTGTCGACGGTGACGCCCAGTTGTTCTGCGCGTCCGTCGGTGGCGGGAATTGACCTGTCCGCCCAGTCTGCTCGCGCTGCCTTAGGCTGTTCGTTCGACGGCCTCCTGACAGGGCCACAACAGAGCGAGTCTTACGAGCGAGGAGTTCGCGCCCGCGCGGCCGAAGACAGAGCACACGCCGCGCCGCAGGCGCGGCAAATCGAACACAGGAGGATCTGACTAGATGTCGGCTGGTGGTGGCAAGAAGGCGATTCTCGCCGCATTGTCGGCGAATGCGGGGATCGCGGCGGCGAAGTTCGTCGGCGCGTTCATCACCGGTTCGGGATCAATGCTGGCCGAGGCGGTGCACTCGGTCGCGGACACCGCCAACCAGGGGCTGCTGCTGCTCGGTCAGCGCCGGGCCGCACAGGACGCCGATGAACTGCACCCGTTCGGGTACGGGCGCAATCGCTACTTCTATTCGTTCATCGTGGCGCTGGTGCTGTTCACGCTGGGCTCGATCTATGCCATCTACGAGGGCATCCACAAGATCGAGCATCCGGAAGAGCTGAGCAATCCGATCGTCGCGATCGTCATCCTGTTCATCGCGATCTGCCTGGAGGGTTACAGCTTCACCACCGCGATGCGGGAATCCATCCCACTCAAGGGCAATTCGAGCTGGTGGCGGTTCATCCGCAATTCGCGCAGTCCGGAACTGCCGGTGGTGCTGTTGGAGGATACCGGCGCGCTGGTCGGTCTGGTCTTCGCTTTCGCGGCGGTCGGGCTGACCATGCTTACCGATGATCCGGTCTGGGATGGTATCGGCACCCTGGCCATCGGCGCCCTGCTCGGCGTTATCGCGCTGATCCTGATCGTGGAGATGCAGAGCCTGCTCATCGGTGAGGGTGCGACGCCGGAGGAGGACAAGGCGATCCGCGCCAACCTGGTCGACGGCAAGCGCATCGACCGGGTGATCCACCTCAAGACGCAGTATCTCGGGCCGGAGGAGATCCTGGTCGCGGCCAAGATCTCGATCGTGCCCGATCTGGATATCGCCGAAATCGCCACGGCCATCGATGATGCGGAGGCCAGGGTGCGGGCGGCCGTGCCCGCGGCGCGGGTGATGTATCTGGAACCCGACCTGTACCGGACGCCGCAGGCTGATTCCGCGATGCCCTGATCAGGGATTCGACGCGCGCAGCAGATCTCTCGGGTCGGTGTGGATTCCGAATTCCGTGCGCAGCACATGCCGCGCGGCGTGCATGCCCGCCATGCCGTGCACACCCGGACCCGGTGGGGTCGACGCGGAGCAGAGGTAAACGCCGGGCAGTGGGGTGGCGTAAGGATTCCAGCGCGGGACCGGGCGGAAGGCGAACTGGCGCAGGGTCATCGCGCCCGCAGAGATATCGCCGCCGATGTAGTTGGCATTGTGCGTTGGCATTTCGGCGCCGGTGACGACATTCTTGGCCAGAATCAAGTCGGTGAAGCCCGGCGCGAAGCGTTCCACCTGGGCGATGACGGCGGCGCTGATATCGCGGGTGGAACCGTTCGGGACATGGCCGTAGGTATAGAGCGTATGACCGCCCGCCGGTGCCCGCGTCGGATCGACTACGCCCGGCTGGATGGCGAGAACATACGGACGATCCGCATGTCGCCCTGCGGCGACGGTCTTTTCGACGGCCATCGCCTCAGCACGGGTACCGACAAGATGCAGTGTTCCGGCGAGTTCACACCCCGGCGCCTGCCACGGCACCGGCCCGGACAGCGCGAAGTCGACCTTGCAGGCCGCGCCGCCGTAGTGGAAGCGGCGCAACCCCTTTGCGTAATGATCCGGCAGCCGGTTCCCCGCCATGCGCAGCAGTTCGGCGGGTGCGGTATCCAGCACAATCGCATGCGCGCCACCGAATTCGTCGAGCGAGTCGACGCGATGTCCGGTGACGAGCTTGCCGCCGAGACGTTCGAGTTCGGTGATCAGCGCATCCGGAATGGCCTGACTCCCGCCGCGTGGCAGCACCCAGCCGCCGGCGTGCGCGAGTGTCGCGAGCAGCATGCCCGCGCCAGCTGCGGGGATGGCACGCGGCGGTGTGATCGCGTGGGTGGCAACGCCGGTCAGCAATGCCGGTGCCACCTGTTCGCGAAATCGCAGGTTCCACAGGGGTGAGCCCTGCTCGAGCACCCGCAGACCGAAGCGCAGTCCGATCAGTAGGTCGGCGGGCGGGCGGCGCAGATCTGACATCGCGAAATCCACGACCTGCCGCCAATGCCGGACCATCGGCTCGAAGAGCGCACGCCATGCGGCGCCGTCGCGGCCGAGACCCACGGCGGTGCGGTCCAGATCACGCCAAGCCACACCGGCCGTACCGCCGTCGAGCGGATGCGCGTAGGACACCTCGGGTGCGAGCAGTTCGACACCGTGTGCGGCCAGATCGAACGCGCGAAAGAACGGCGACGCCAATGCCATCGGATGCGCACCGGCGCAGCAATCGTGCCGATATCCAGGCAGCGTCGACTCGGCGGTGCGGCTCCCACCGCCCGCAGTGGCCTGCGCCTCGTGCACCTCGACGGTGAGGCCGGCGCGGGCCAGAATCACCGCCGCGGCAAGACCGTTGGGACCGGAACCGACCACGACGACATCGGACATACCTCGATTCTGCCCGGCCGCACCGGGCTGTGCCGTCAGCCGCGCGAGGTGTCGATCACCTCGCCACTCCCTTGACGTGTCCATTGGCTGAGCAGCACCCGGATGCGCTCCTCACGCAGATCGTCGACCAGGCGACCGCTGCGATCCAGGGTGGCGATCCCGTGCAGGGTGCTCCAGACCACCTCGGTGCCCGCCTGTAAATCGAAATCGCCCGCGAACGGTGCGTACGCGCTCTGGATCTCGACGAATGCGTCGCGCAGCGCCTGTGGTGCGTCGTTGCCGAAGGTGAGTTCGGTCTTGAGGACGAACATCGCGTCGTAGCGGGCCGGATTCTCGGTCGCGAAGTCCAGGTAGCCGCGCACCATGGCCTCGAGCGCCTCGAGCGGAGTCCTCGCGTGGGCGCGCCGCTCGCGCAGCTGTGCGGTGAGATCGACGATGCCTTCTTCGGCGACGGCCGTGACGATCGCCGTCTTGCCGGCGAAGTGGCTGTAGAGCACCGGCTGGCTGTATTCGATCTTCTCGGCGAGGCGGCGCACGGTCACCGCCTCCCAGCCCGAGGTTTCGGCGAGCTCGCGTGCGGTGTCGATGATGCGCTGGTGCCGTTCGGCGCGTTCGCGTTCTTTGCGGTTCTGGGTCGTCATAGGGAAAATTCTAGCAGCGCTAGACAACCTAACAAGGCTCCGTTATTGTTGCTCACATACCTAGCAACGCTAGAAAATAGAGCAGCGGTTCGAGCACCGCACCGAGGAGCACACCATGACCATCTCGCGCATCGCCACCGTCCTTTCCCTCATCGGCGCCGCCTTCATCCTCTACATCGGTATCAGCTACCTGGTCACTCCGGAAACCATCGCCACCGGATTCGGCCTGCCGGAATGGCCGACCGGTGATGCAGTCGCGTTCATGAATCTCAAGGGTGTCCGCGATACCGCCTCCGGACTTCTCATCCTGGTACTGCTCGCCACCGAGCAGCGTTATGCCCTCGGCATTGCCAACCTGGTCATCGCACTGGTCCCGATCGGCGACATGCTCACCGTGCTCAGCTGGGGTGGGTCCACCGCAGCGGCGTTCGGCATCCACGGGCTGACCGCCGCGTTGGTCATCCTGACCGGTGTCCTGCTGATCCGCGAGCGGAGTGTCGCCGACCGCCAGGAGCGCGCCGCCGTCAACGCCTGATCACTTGGATCCGGCTGGCCGACAACGGATATCGTTCGCGCCGCCACTGATTCCATTAGTACATGGGTAACTCGTCGGGTACGCCCAAGACTTAGCCCAGATGCCGGCCGCCGGCCCGCGACGAAACGATCGACGCGCCCGACGACCGGCAAAATATCCGGGGAGCTACAGCTAGGCCGGAACCAGATCCTTGGCGTCGTCCTGCTGCGACCGCGGGCCGTGGTCGTCGTCGACCATGGTCCGCTCGTCGAAGGGCAGTTCGCGATCGAGGACCGAGCGGACCCGGTCCACATCGACGGTCTTGGTCCAGGTGCCGACCAGTACCGTGGCGATGGCATTGCCCGAGAAATTGGTCAGCGCACGGGCTTCCGACATGAAGCGGTCGATGCCGACGATGAGGCCGACGCCGTCGAGCAGTTCGGGACGATGGCTCTGCAATCCGCCCGCCAGCGTTGCCAGACCCGCGCCGGTAACACCGGCCGCCCCCTTGGACGCGACGATCATGAACAACAGCAGGCCGACCTGTTCCCCGATATTGAGCGGTTTGCCCATCGCGTCGGCGATGAACAGCGACGCCATGGTCAGGTAGATGGCGGTGCCGTCCAGGTTGAACGAATATCCGGTAGGCACAACAACACCGACGGTGGTGCGTTCGACGCCGAGATGCTCCATCTTGGCGATCAGTCGCGGCAGTGCGGACTCCGAGGAGGAGGTGCCGACGATCAGCAGATACTCCCGAGCCAGGTAGCGGACCAGCTTGAACACCGACACCCGGGATACCGCCCACAGCAGCACACCGAGCACACCGAAGATGAAAACCAGACAGGTCAGGTAGAACGCGACCATCAGCAGTGCGAGCTGCTTGACCGCATCGAGTCCGGTCTTGCCGACCACATTCGCGATCGCGCCGAACGCACCGATCGGGGCCAGCCACAGGATCATCGACAGCACCCGGAACACCAGCTTCTGCAGCGATGCGACACCGCGCAGGATCGGCTCACCCGTCCTACCCATGGCCTGCAGCGCGAATCCGACGAGGAGCGCGACGAACAGTGCCTGCAGCACACTGCCGGTCGTCAGCGAGGACACCAGCGTGGTCGGAATGATGCTCTGGATGAAGTCCCAGGTGCCGCCGGCGGCATGCGCCTGATCGGCCAGCTTCGCGCCCTGCTTGGCGGTCTTGGCGATATTCATGCCCGACCCCGGCTCGAGCAGATTGCCGACGACCAGACCGATGCCGAGCGCGACCGTCGACATGACCAGGAAGTAGCCGAGTGCGAGCCCGCCGACCTTGCCGACACTGGCGGCCGAGCGCACCGAGCCGATACCGAGCACAATCGTGCAGAAGATGACCGGCGCGATCATCATCTTGATCAGATTGACGAACATGGTGCCGAGCGGGCCGACGTCCTGACCGAACTCGGGTGCCAGCCAGCCGACCAGAATTCCCGCGATGACAGCGACGATAACGGCCAGATACAGCCAGTGGGTACGGTCGCGTGACACCTGTCGCTGTGGTGTATCGGCGAGGTCGATTGTTCGGTCGCTGCTATCGCTCATGGTGGGTGAAGTCCCCTTCAAGTGGTACCGGCGTGAGGTGGCTCACGCCCTCACGTGCACAATGTTGGCGGCTGAGGGTGACGGCGGTCACGCTTTGGTGCATTACGTTCAATGGCTCGAGGGAAAGAAAGTGTTGCGCGGTGAGAAACACGGGGGACGCGGTCGGCTATCGCTGGCCGGTCAGGTCTTCGTGCTCCAGCTCGTGGTGCTCGGGCTGGTCATCGGAATCGGGGCGGTGCTCGCGGTGCTGGATGCCAGGCATGACAGCGATGTCACCACCACACGCGAGGTCACCGCTGTCGCGGTGACGGTGGCGGACGCGCCGTCGACCGTCGCGGCCCTGCGCACTCCCGACCCCACCGCCCTCTTGCAACCGGTCACCGAACAGACCCGCAAGGCCACCGGGATGGACTTCATCGTGGTAATGGCGCCGGATCGGACCCGCTACACCCACACCACGCCCGCGCTCATCGGCCAACCGTTCAGCGGCAATATCGATCGGGCGCTCGCCGGGGAGACGTTCACCGAGACGTATACCGGAACGCTCGGTCCCTCCATTCGGGCGGTCACACCGGTCTACGACGACGGGCACATCATCGCATTGGTGTCGGCGGGTGTGACCAGGGCGCGAATCGGCGATCAGGTCGGTACGCAATTGCCGTTGATTCTCGGCGTGGCCGCGGCGGGCCTGGCGGTCGCGGCGGCCGGGTCGTTCCTGCTGAGTCGCCGGATTCGCCGGCAGACGCACGGTCTCGCGCCCGATGAGCTGCGCACACTGTACGAACAGCACGATGCGGTATTGCATTCGATCCACGAGGGGCTGGTTGTGTTCGGGCCGAACGGTGTGGGTGCGGAGGTGGTCAACGACGAGGCGCGCAGGTTGCTCGATCTGCCCGATGGGCCCGTCGTGCGTTCGGATCTGCCGATCTCGATGCAGCGGATGAGTTGGGGGGTGGTTCGCGACGAGATGCATGTGACCAAGGATCGGATCCTGCTGGTCAATCAGGATGTGGTCACCTGGGAGCGGCGGCCGATCGGCACCGTGATCACCATTCGTGACCACACCGAATTGCGCACCGTGATGGGCGAACTCGATTCGGTGCGCGGTTTCGCGGAATCGTTGCGGGCGCAGGCGCACGAATCGGCCAACCGGCTGCACACCGTGATCACCATGGTGGAGTTGGGACGCTATCGGGAGGCGGTGGAATTCGCGACCGCGGAACTGCAACTGTCCCAAGCCCTTATCGATCGGCTGCTCACCTCGGTCGGCGATCCGGCGCTGGCGGCACTGCTGCTCGGTAAAGTGAACCAGGCGGCCGAGCGCGGCATCGAGCTGACGATCACCGAGGATACGGCGCTCGATTCCACCGCGCCGCTATCGGCGCAGGAGACCGTTACGCTGGTCGGCAATCTGATCGACAACGCCATCGACGCGGCCGCCGACGGTGCCGTCGGCTGGGTGGAAGTGACAGTGCGTCAACAGGATTCGTCGGTCGATCCGGCGCTGGCAGCCGATCCGGCGCTCGCCGTCGAATCGGCCGCGGCATTCGATTCGGTGCGCTCGGCGAACGGTTCGGCACTGCAGGTCCGCGTCGCCGACAGCGGACCCGGAATGTCGGCCGAAACCTTCGCCCGCGCCGCCGAGCGCGGCTACTCCACCAAGGCCGACCATCATGGCCTCGGGCTGGCGCTGGTCCATCGACTGGTCGACCGCCACGGCGGCGTGATCGGCACCGAACGAGATCCGGAAAGTGCCGTGACCGTGACGATCCCCCGAAAGGATGCACGATGATCCGAGTGTTGATCGTCGAGGACGAGCCCTTGATCGCCGAGGCGCACCGTGCCTACGTCGAACGGATTCCGGGGTTCACCGCAGTCGCGGTCGCGCACACCGGCCGCGAGGCCATGCGCGCCGCCGCCGATGCTGCCGCCGAGAGTGCGCCGATCGACCTGGTACTCATGGATATCGGACTGCCCGATGCCAGCGGCCTTGACGTGGCCGCCGCCCTGACCGGCCTCGCGCCCCGCCCCGATGTCATCGCCATCACCTCGGCCCGCGACCTGGCCATGGTGCGCACCGCGGTCTCCTACGGTGTCGTCCTATATCTCCTGAAACCGTTCACCTTCGCCGCTTTCCGCGACAAACTCGAACGCTACCGTGAATTCCGCACCGCCCTGCCCGCGGGCGAAACAGCCATCTCCCAACACGACATCGACCGCGCCCTCAGCGCCCTACGCACCTCCGACCAACGCGCCACCGCCCCCAAAGGTGTTGCACCCCAGACATTGGACGAAATCTCCCGCACAGTCCGCGACGCCCCCGGCGGACTGACCGCCGCCGACGCAGCAAGCAAGGTCGGTGTTTCACGCATTACGGCATGGCGCTACCTGGAGAAACTCGCCGAGGACGGCCTTGTCGACCGCAAATCCGACTACGGCCGCGCGGGCCGCCCCAAAACCCGTTACTTCTGGAAGCCGCGCCCGGAGTGATCTGACACTGCGGGCACGGATGTGCACACTTTTGGTCACTCCGGCACCGGTGCCGCGTTCGGCGGACAATCAGTTCAGGGCGGTGAAGATATGTCGGGCCGCCTCGGCTATCAGGTCTTCGCTGGGTTGGGCGTCATAGCCGCTTGGACGGTCCGACATGATCGCCAGCAGTAGCGGCGGGCGCCCGGGTGGGGTCACGATGGCGATGTCGTTGGCGCGACCGTAGTTGCCGGTGCCGGTCTTGTTGGCGACGGTCCAGCGTTCGGGGGTGGCGGATTTGATGCGTTTCGCACCGGTGACATTGCGCTCGAGCCAATCCGTCAGCAGTGCCCGCTTGTCATCCGGGAGCGCCGAGCCCAGGATCAGCGTCCGGAAATCGGCGGCGATCGCACGGGGCGTGGTGGTGTCGGAATCATCGCCCGGGACAACGCTATTGAGCTCGGGCTCGTAGTTGTCCATCCGGCCGATCCGGTCGCCGAGGCCGTGTAGGTAGTCGGTGAATCCGGCCGTTCCGCCGATCTTGTCGAGTAGCAGATTGCCCGCAGTGCCGTCGCTGTAGCGGACCGCCGCGTCGCACAGTTCGCCGATTGTCATCCCGGACTCGACCCGGTCCTGGGTGATCGGCGAGATGGATCGAATGTCTTCGCGCGTGAAGTACACCCGAGTATCCAAATACGACAGCGGATTTCGCGACAGCACCGCGGCCGCGGCAAGTGCCTTGAACGTCGAGCAGAACGCGAAGCGCTCATCCGCCCGATACGCGAGCGTAGTTTCGGTTCCGGTATCGACGGCGAAGATCCCCAGTCGAGCATCGAATCGCCGTTCCAGTTCGGAGAAGTACGCCGCCGAGTCCGGTCGCGCCGCCGAATCGGATACCGACGCCGCGGCGATCTCGCCAACGGGCCCCTTCGTGCAGGCGACCACCGTGGTCAGCAGCGCAATGCCGAGCAGCGCGCGCCGCCCGGAATCGGTTCCGGCAGAACGAGTCATGACTCACCTTCCGTATCGCAGCACTTGTTCGATCTTCGCCGCAAAGTCCGGAGCCGTCGACCGAGTCCTCGCGACGTTCTGTCCGTGCGCAGTGGCACTTCGGAAAATCGAGCCCACCGCCGCGGGCGTAGTGGGTTCACGAGGCATGCCACAGCGGCGCGGCCTAGTGACGGGTGTTTTGGGGGCTGCGCGGAGGTGGGCGCGTTCGCCCTGTTTGCCGAAAAGGCTGAGGAATTCGACCGGTTCGGCGTCGGCGGCGCCGAACCAGTGTGGGACGCGGGTGTCGAATTCGGCGGCCTCGCCAGGGGGGAGGATGAGGTCGTGTTCGCCGAGGATGAGGCGTAGGCGTCCGTTGAGGACATAGAGCCATTCGTAGCCCTCGTGGGTCTGCGGGTCGGGTTCTCTGCGGCGCCCTTCGGGCGGAATGACGATCTTGTAAGCCTGGATGCCGCCTGGTCGGCGAGTCAGGGGCAAGTAGGTCATGCCGTGGCGGTCGACGGGGCGCAAGTGGATGCGCGGATCGCCGGTGGGTGGGGCGTCGACGAGTTCGTCGAGGGTGACGCCGTGTGCCTTGGCCAGCGGCAGTAGCAGTTCCAGGGTTGGGCGGCGGGCACCGGATTCCAGACGCGACAGCGTGCTCACGGAGATACCGGTTTCCGTCGAGAGATCGGACAGTGTGGTTTCGCGCTGACGGCGCAGCGTGCGTAACCGAGGCCCGACCGCGTCGAGGGCTCGGCCGAGATCGTCGTCCATAACCGCCAGCTTGCCATATCGGCAAATTACTTTGCCAGTATTACCTACCAGCCGGCATGGTCGTCCACAGGAGGTGGTCATGGTGACTGTTCAGCTGCAAGACGGCTATGACGTGGTGGTGATCGGCGGTGGCGCGGCCGGATTGAGCGGCGCGCTGATGCTGGCCCGGATGCGACGGTCGGTGGTTGTGGTCGATGCGGGCCAACCGCGCAATGGCCCGGCCGAGGGCGTGCACGGACTGCTCGCCAGGGACGGAACGCCGCCGGGCGAGTTGCTGGAACGCGGTCGGGCCGAGGTCCGCGGCTACGGCGGAACAGTGGTGCACGGGGAGGTCACCGCCGCCGTGCGCGATGCCGACGGGTTCGTGGTGCGGCTGGGTGACCGGTCCGTGCGAGCTCGCCGGCTATTGGTGACCACCGGGCTGGTCGATGAGCTACCCGAGATCGCGGGACTGCGGCAGCGTTGGGGCCGCGATGTGATCCACTGCCCGTACTGCCACGGCTGGGAGGTCCGTGACCAGGCCATCGGTGTACTCGGGACCGGCCCGATGGCGGTGCACCAAGCGCTGCTGTTCCGTCAGCTCTCCGACGATGTCACCTACTTCTCGCACACCACGCCACCGACCGCCGAACAGTCCGAGGAGTTGCACGCCCGAGGTATTCGCATGGTGGATGGCGAGGTGACCGCGCTGGAGATCGTCGACGACCGCCTCGCGGGAGTGCGATTGAGCGACGGCACCGTGGTCCCCCGCGAGGTCGCGACGGTCGGCTCGCGGATGGTCGCCCGCGCGAACTTCCTCGCGGCACTCGGACTGCGGCCGACCGAACATCCCGCCGGTGTCGGCGAATACATCCCCACCGACACCACCGGCCGCACCGACGTGCCCGGTGTCTGGGCCGCAGGCAATATCACCGACCTGACGGCCCAGGTCGGCGCGGCCGCCGCGGCAGGCGCGGCCGCCGCGGCCCAGATCAACGCCGATTTGGTCGCAGAGCAGACCCGCCGAGCCGTTGCCGCCTACCGCGAACCGTTCTCGGCCGAAACCGAAGCGCAACTGTCTACGGCCCTGATGGGAGACCGTCGGCACGGCATGTAGCGATGGCCCTCAGACTGTCGTCGGCTCGGGAGCCGGGCTGCTGGCCCGGCGACCGAGCCGAACCGGCATCCGCTCGTATCCGTGCAGCGTGAACAGTTGCCGGCGCTGTGGTGTCCCATCGAGTTGCAGGTTCGGGAACCGCTCGAACAAGGACTGCAGCGCGTAAGTGCCTTCCATGCGGGCCAGGCTCGCCCCGAGGCAGACGTGGATGCCGCTACTGAATGTCAAGTGCTCCTTGGCATTCGAGCGACCGACATCGAACGCATCGGGATCGGCGAAGACCGCGGGGTCACGGTTCGCACCTGCCAGCGACAGCACCACGGTGCTGCCCTTGTGCATCGGCACACCCTCGAGTTCCAACTCGGTCGATGCGATACGCGCGGTCGTCTGCACGGGCGGATCGATGCGCAGCACCTCTTCGATCGCATTCGGCCAGAGGTCGGGTTCGGCGCGCAACCGATCCAATTGTTCGGGATGGTTGACCAACTGGGCGACACCATTGCCTATCAGGTTGACCGTGGTCTCGAAACCCGCGCCCATCAACAGGCTCGCGGTCGCCTTCAAGGCGAAATCGTCGAGTTCGCCCGCGGTGACCAGACTGCTGAGGATGTCATCGCCCGGTTCGCGACGCAGTCGCGCGATATGGGTGTCGAGGTAGTCGTTCATCACTTCCATCGCACCGAGCGCGCGCCGGTACGCCCGCCAGGAGATCCCGATATCGAGTAACGGCGTCGCCTGATCGCCCCAGTTCAGGAATAAATTTCGGTCCTTTTCCGGGAAGCCGAGCATTTCCGAGATGATGGCGATCGGCACCTGCGCGGCATACGACTCGATCAGATCGGCCGAACCGCCCGAGGGCAGCGCACCGAGCAGTTCCTCGGTGACCGTCTCGACCCGTTCACGCAAGCGACCGATCGCGCGCGGAGTGAAGGCCGAGGCGACCCGCTTGCGCATCCGCGTATGTTCCGGCGGATCGATGACCAGCATGGACGGCGGCTCAACCGGATTCGGCGGTGTGGGAAGCCGCTTGGCGAGCAACTGCACCGGCTTCGGAATATTGAAGGTATCGGCGGTACGTACACCGAATCGGTTGTCCCGCAGGACGGTTCGACAAAGATCGTAGTCGAAGCTCGCCCACGCGATCGAGGTGCGCTGCAGCCGTCCCCGTCCGCGCAGTCGCTCGATCAGTGGATAGGGATCGGCAAGACCGTCCGGTCCGCCTATCAGCTGGGCGAACGGATCACCGCGCCGTGCCTGGGCGCGCAGGGCCAACCGCGGCGCACCCTGCACCGATAACCACCGGAACCAATATTGCGGCTTCATCTGCTCACCAACCCCATCGTTGCGCGACAATCCCACCGTACGCACTCCCCGGTGCCGGCGGAACGTCCCCTGGTCGGACGCCGACCGATACCAGGGTAGGAGTTCAGCCGCGCTGCGCGGTGACCCGCTCGGATTCGATGCGCTGCTCGCGCAGTGCCGGATCCGGATTGACCACCTGCACCAGTGCGGCCCCGGCGACCAGCACCGCGACGAATCCGTCGATCAGTTCGGCCGGGGTATCCCAGGAAGCGCTCGACAACACCCGGTCGCCCTCGGAAAACCCCTGTAGCACAGCGGATTTCCGAGCCTCGGCGAGCACCTCGGAGACCGGCATCCCATCCAGCGCCACCCCGGCTCCGCGCGGCATGAAGTGGTCGCCGTGCACCCGCACGGAGGTGGCGAAATCGGTGATGCCGATCGGCAGATCGCGCACCGGCATCCCGAAGGCATCCAGCGAGAGCGCGGCGACCTCTGGAATGCCGTCGGTCTCGGCCAACCGCTCGGCGGTCGCCAGCGCCAGATCAGCATCCGGGTCGGGACCGAGCACCACCTCGGTCCCGGCCCACCAGCAGCCCAACAGCACCGCGGCGGTCTGCCAGTGCGCGGGCAGCAGCACCGCGATGCGCGCCCCCGGGCTCAGTCCGAATTCGTCGCGGATCAAATTGGCGGTCTTGGCTGCCCAGTTCGCCAGCGTCAGCCCGGACAGTTCGATCCGAGCGCCGGTGGCGTCGTCGTAGTAGGTGATGCGCGGACCAGCAGGGTCGCGCTCGAGGATCGGATCCAGCACCGCCTCGGTGAGGGTCAGCACATGGTCTCGGTCACGCATGGGTCAATTCACGCATGGTCAATTCACGCATTTCGGTCCGTTCTGGCCTGCGTCGATCGGTGGGGCCGGCGGTACGGGCGTTGCGGTGCTCGACGTTCCGGAGAAGTCGAACATGCTGCCCGCGGGCGAGCCCGGACCAGAATAGTCGCTTGCCAGCACGACGCTGACCGAATCCGGGGACAACGTGCTGTCCGCGATGACCGTCAGCCCGCCCAGCGCCTTCGCGACTGCTTTGGCCTTCGGATCAGCGGTATCCATCGCGAGGACTCGACTGCTGGTGACGCTCGGCCCGGTGTAGTTGCCGACCAATCCCTCCTGGAATCCTTTGGCCGTCAACGCCCGTGCCACCTGACCCGCCAGCCCGCCGATCCCGCTCGCATTGAACACGCTGACGCTCACCGATGTCGGATCGTTCGTCGGCTCGGCGTGATCGGCCGACTTGCCCTCGACCAGCGACGCCACATACGACTTGACCGCCTTCGGATCCACCCGCACGACCGATTCGCCGTCGCTCGTCGTGTCGTTGAGATCGGCGACCGGAATCGTCTCGAAACTGACCTGACCGCCCGAAAGATCCTTCAGCTGGCGCAGAAACGCGAGCACGTCCCAATCGTCGTCCAGTACGACGGTGCGCCCGACCGCATCACTGAGATTCTGCAACTTGCCCGGATTGCTCAGTGTCTTGGCGCTGAGCACCTGGCCGACCAGTTGCGCCATGAAGACCTGCTGGCGCACGATCCGGTCCAGATCGCCACGCGGCAGATCGTGACGCTGACGCACGAAGCTCAAAGCCTGTGGGCCGTCGAGCTTCTGGCGACCCGCCCGGAAGTCGGCGCCGGACATCCATTCGTCCACGGGATTGTTCAGGCATACGTCGACCCCGCCGACCGCTTCGGTCAGCAGCACGAAGCCGAGCAAACTGACCTCGGCGTAGTGGTCGACGGTAATGCCTGTGAGATTGGCCACGGTCTTGATCAGCGCCTGCCGCCCCGCCTGGGTGGACTGTTTATCCGCGTCGGCCTCCGAAACGCCCTGGTTGATCAGCTTGGCCCGCTGGGTCTCCTTGGTCGAGCCATAGGCCGAGTTGATCTTGCCCGTGCCGACGCCCGGAATGTCGACATAGGAATCGCGGGGAATGGAAATGGCGGTGGCGGAGCGGCCGTCGTTCGGCACGCGAACCAGCACGATGGTGTCAGTATTGGTGCCGACCTCGTTGCCCGCGTGCAACGTGGCGCGCTCGTTGCTGCTGAGCGGATTTCCGTGCGCATCGGTGCGGCTGTCCACACCGACCAGCAGGATGTCGACGGCGCCGTCGCTGCCACCGCCGAGGCCGAGGCCGCCGATGCGTTCGATACTCGAGATCAGCGAGTCCACGCTGTGCCAGGCGAATCCGGTGATGAGCAGGACCAGCACCGCTCCGACCGCGACGAACGCACGAATCGGACCGAAGCCGCCCCCGGCCCCGGACAGTCGCGACGACGCTGTCGCCCTCACCTTCTGCGGCACCACTGCATCCTCTCGCCGAACCCGAGCATCCTGCCAAGGACCATGCTGTGCTTGCCCGAGCGCTCCCAGCAGATGTTCCGACTGCGCAGCGCCGGTTTCGTCGAAGCCGACGCGTCGCTGACTCGACCGCCCCGCCTCCGGTAGCCCCCGTCTCGTTGCCACAAGGCTAACCAACGGCTACCGCGGCGGACCTCAACCGCAGGTGCCACGGCGTGCCAGACTCGTGCCCGTGACCGCGATATCGCCCTCATCGACCGTAGCCGCGCGCCTCGTCGTGACCGGAGCGGGTGGGCAGTTGGGACGCGAACTGTTGCGCCGCGCACCCGACGCCCACGCCTTCGGTCGCGACGAATTGGACATCACAGACGCGGCCGCGGTGCGCGCCGCCCTCGCACCGGGTGATGTCGTGCTGAACTGCGCCGCTTACACCGCCGTCGACCAGGCCGAATCCGATCCCGAAGCCGCCTTCGCGGTCAATGCGAGCGGACCGGCCGTACTCGCGGCCGCCTGTGCCAGGGTGGACGCCCGATTGATTCATATTTCGACCGATTACGTGTTCGCGGGCAACCACGACAAGCCGTACGACACCGATGACCCGACCGAGCCCGCCACCGTCTACGGCCGATCGAAATCGGCAGGCGAGCAGGCCGTGCTGGCAACCACGCCGCACGCACATGTGGTCCGCACGGCGTGGGTATACACCGGGCGCGGAAGCGATTTCGTCGCCACCATGCTGCGGCTGGAACGCGAACGCGACACCCTCGATGTGGTCGACGACCAACTCGGCTCACCAACCTACGCCGCCGATCTCGCCGCCGGACTCCTGGAATTGGCGGGGCGGCCGGATGCGCCGCGGGTGCTGCACGCCACGAACTCCGGCCAGGTCAGCTGGTTCGAATTCGCGCGGGCGATATTCGCCGGAGTCGGCGCGGATCCGACTCGGGTGCGCCCGTGTGACTCGACCGCGTTTCCGAGACCCGCACGGCGCCCGGCATATTCGGTGCTGTCCAACCGTTCCTGGGCCGATGCCGGACTGACGCCACTGCGGCCGTGGAAGGTCGCACTCGGGGACGCGCTGTCGAGGTTGTCACAGTAGGCTGCATGGCCGTGAGGGAGCGACAGCGAGCGAACCATCAACACAACGTGCAATCGCGCACGACGGAACCGAGCATCAGCGAGGCGCAGTCGTGAGTGATTCCGGATCCCCGGCCCCCGGCGGCCTTGTCGTCGTCACGGTGACTTATTCACCCGGCGAACACCTCGACCACTTCATCACCACCCTGGCGGCTGCCACCAGCGAAAAACCGCAGGTGATCCTGGCCGACAACGGGTCGGTGGACGGTGCGCCGGAGCTGGCCGCGGAGGCGAACGCGCATGTGCGGCTGCTGCGGACCGGCGGAAATATCGGATACGGCGGGGCGATCAACCGCGCGGTCGCGGAGATCGATCCGAGCGTCGAATTCATCGTCATCGCCAATCCGGATATTCGCTGGGGCACCGATTCCATCGACAAACTGCTCGCCGCCGCGAAGCGCTGGCCGCGGGCGGGCGCGCTCGGGCCGATGGTGCGCGAGCCCGACGGCAGCGTCTACCCGTCCGCGCGCTCGGTGCCCGGCCTGCTCGACGGTGCCGGACACGCGATTCTCGGCACGATATGGCCGTCGAATCCGTGGACCCTGCGGTACCGCCAGGACAACGAGCAGATCTCCGAGCGGGCCGTCGGCTGGCTGTCGGGTTCATGCCTGCTGGTGCGGCGCGCTGCCTTCGATTCGATCGATGGCTTCGACTCGCGCTACTTCATGTACATGGAGGATGTGGACTTCGGCGACCGGATGGGCAAGGCCGGTTGGCACAACGTCTTCGTGCCCGACGCCGAGGTCACCCACGCCAAGGGCCATGCGGCCGGACGCCATCCCGAGGTGATGCTCCCCGCCCACCACGCGAGCGCCTACCGCTTCCAAGCCGATCGGCATCCGCACTGGTGGCAGGCGCCGTTGCGGTTGGCGTTGCGGGCCGGACTTGCGATCCGTTCCCGAATTGCGGTTCGATCTGCGCTGCGTCAACAGGCGCGGGAAGCCCAGAGCTAACGTCACGAGTTCGGCACGCAACGGTGCCGGAACCGTGTCGCTGGGTACTGAGACTGGTGTCTGTCCGTAGACGCGGAACTCGGCGGTGTCCGGAATCGGTACCCTACCGGGCGCACCACCGGGCACGATCCACTGTGAACAGGGAGCATGATGGCAGCAAATGCAGGCACCGACGCCGTGATTCTGGTCGGCGGCCAGGGCACGCGGTTACGTCCGCTCACCCTGTCGGCGCCCAAGCCGATGCTGCCGACGGCCGGACTGCCGTTCCTGACGCACCTGCTCGCCCGGATCGCGGACGCCGGAATCACCCACGTCGTGCTCGGCACCTCGTTCAAGGCGGAGGTCTTCGAGGAACACTTCGGTGACGGCGCCGACCTCGGCCTGGAGCTCGAGTACGTCACCGAGACCGAACCGCTCGGCACCGGCGGCGGCATCCGCAATGTGCTGCCCAGGCTGCGCGCCGACAACATCATGGTGTTCAACGGCGATGTGCTGGGCGGCACCGATCTCGGTGCGATCCTGGATACCCACGAGGCCACGAATGCGGATGTGACCCTGCATCTGGTTCGGGTGAGCGACCCGCGCGCATTCGGCTGTGTGCCGACCGACGAGGAGGGGCGGGTCACCGCGTTCCTGGAGAAGACACAGGATCCGCCGACCGATCAGATCAATGCCGGTTGCTATGTCTTCCGGCGCGAATACATCGAGAAGATCCCGGCCGGGCGGCCGGTGTCGGTGGAGCGCGAGGTGTTCCCGGCGCTGCTCGCCGAGGGCGCCCGTGTGCAGGGTCACGTCGACTCGTCCTACTGGCGCGATATGGGTACCCCGGAGGACTTCGTCCGTGGCTCGGCCGATCTGGTCCGCGGTATCGCCCCGTCCCCGGCCCTGCCGGGTCAGCGCGGTGAATCCCTGGTCCACGAGGGTGCCGGTGTCGCCCCCGGTGCCTTGCTCATCGGCGGCACCGTGGTCGGTCGCGGTGCCGAAGTAGGTGCGGGCGCACGCCTCGACGGCGCGGTGCTCTTCGACGGTGCCCGCATCGAAGCCGGGGCCACCGTGGAACGCTCGATCATCGGCTTCGGCGCGCGCATCGGTCCGCGCGCCCTCGTCCGTGACGCCGTCATCGGCGACGGCGCGAATGTCGGCGCCCGCTGCGAACTACTACGCGGCGCCCGTGTCTGGCCCGGCGTCGATATCCCGGACGGCGGTATCCGCTTCTCCACGGACGTGTAATACGTAGGCGCGCTTGGTATTCGGCGTGTGCTGGGTCGACCGCGCGGCGATTCGGTCGACCCTGATCCGCTAGCACTCCGACAGTGCCGCCACACAAGATATGGACACAAGCGGCCGTGCACTGCCGATGATGCCGTTCGCGGCGGCCTCAGCTGAAGCCGACCGCTTGTTCGCCCCAGGCGATGTGCAAGTCGCGGTCCGGGTCGTCGACTGCACGGTCGATATTGTCGATGAGCAGCGTGGTGCGGGTGCCGGGGCGATAGGGGGGCCAGTGTTTGGAGCCGTCGATGGCAGCCGGGACGCCGTGGGTGGCGAAGGCGAGCCAGCGCCGTTGCATGCGACCTGAGACTTCCATGGCTACCTTGCGGCCGCCGAGCCAGAAGGTGGGGTCGTGGTTCAGGGTGCCGAAATTGCCGAAGACATAAGGTAATTCGGTGGCGTGACCGGCGCCGACGCGGGCCGCCTTCAGCATCGGAGTGGCCTGGTCGAAGCGGTACATCCAGGTCGGCGAGTGCTGGGCGTGGCCGTCGGCCACCCAGTGAGCCGGCATGCGGAAGGCCGCGTCGGTGGACATGGCAAGTGCGCCACGGGTTTTCGCGAGATCCGGATAAGCCGAGGTGATTTCGGCGATGCGCTCGGGCGACATATCCGGATGGTTGGCGGCCACGTCGCGCAGCATGATGTTCACCGCATCCGGGGTCACCGGCATGATCGGCGAGCGGAAGACGCGAAATAGCGACGCCTCGTCCTTATTGGTGCCGATGATCAGCGGCACCCGATGCGAGCGGCCCTGTTGGAAGCGGTCGATCGGATAGGTCGGGACCAAATCGCCGTCGACGACAGGCGCGGCGGCCAGTCGGCCCGGCTCCTTCAACGGAATCTCGTCCAGCAGAACTCCCGCGGCGGTCACGATCCGCTCGATCGGGCATTCCAGCAATTCGCTCGCACGCGAATACGGCAGTTCGATCAGTTCCAGAAAGCGTTGGGCCACAGCGGCCGCGCGTGCCTGGCCGAAAACCGTTGTCGCGGGCGGACTTTGCGCGATCGCCTGGTGGAACAGTCCGGCTGCGGGCGGTGCGGTCAGCAGCGCGGTCACGCAACCGGCGCCGGAAGATTCACCGAACAGGGTCACATTGTCCGGATCGCCGCCGAATGCGGCGATATTGTCGCGGACCCACCGCAGTGCGGCGATCTGGTCGTGCAAACCGAGATTCGGCGTGAAATCGTCGGAGAGCGAGGACAAATCGAGGAAGCCGAGCGCACCGAGGCGGTAGTTGACCGTCACCACCACCACGTCACCGGCTTCGGCCAGCTTGCGACCGTCGTAGATCGCCTGGGCCGCGGTGCCGAGGCAGTAGGCGCCGCCGTGCAACCAGACCAGCACCGGCCGCGGCGCACCGGTATCGGCCGAACTGCGCGGTGACCACACATTGAGCCACAGGCAGTCCTCCCCCATCCGTAGCTCGGAGTCGACCGGAACCATATTGCCCATGGTCTGCGGGGCGATATCGCCGAAGGTCGTGCACTCGCGGATGCCGTCCCATGGCTGCGGCGGCAGTGGCGGCCGGAAACGGTTCGGACCCGACGGTGCGGATGCGTACGGGATGCTGCGCCACACCGCGACCGGTCCGTCCCAGCGTCCACTCACGCGGCCCCAGGTCGTTTGCGCGACCGGCTCGGTGTCGCCGACCTCGGAGCCCGGTTCTACCTCGAACTGAGTGGTCATGGCCGCACCTCGCTGGCGCTCAGCTCCGTCGTGCCCACTCGCGTGGCTGCGCCAACGATTCGCTCGCTACGCTCGCTCATGCCCTTCCGCACCTCCTGCCTACGACCCGGGCAGTGCGCTGCGAGTTTGCTCCGGCCGGGTCCAAGCACCTAGCGATCTCTCATTCGAGAGTACGTCCAGTTGGATGGTGGGATAGGGCGGACGCACCTCTCACCCGTGGCGCTACGCTGGCCCGATGCCGAGTTATAGCTTCCGGTGCCGCAGCTGTGGCGACACTTTCGAGGTCAACCGTCCGATGGCGGAGGCGTCGAATCCGGCGGCCTGCCCGAACGGCCACGACGACACGGTCAAGCTGCTCACCACATTCGGCACGGTCAGCCGGGGTGGCGGCGGTACCGCGTCGCCCGCGCCCGCGCCGCGTCCCACCGGTGGTGGGTGCTGCGGTGGCGGCTGCTGCGCCTGAATCCGGCGTGGTCGAAATCACGTTCCATCGGACGATCGGTCCCGCTTGTCGACGTGGCCGAGATCACGCTCCGGTGCGACGCGATCGCGCACGCGCTGCTTGAGTATCGCGATATCCGGAAATCCGCCGTCCGCCTTGCGCTCCCAGATCTGCTCGCCGTCGATGGTGATGCGGAAGACGCCACCCGTGCCGGGGATCAGCGCTACCTCACCGAGTTCGGTGGCGAAGGTGCTCAGCAATTCCTGGGCCATCCAGCTCGCGCGCAGCAACCAGCGGCATTGCGTGCAGTATTCGATCGCGACACGTGGCATGGGTGGCACGCTACCTGTCACGGTTCGATGACGCCGTCGAGGTAGACCCAGGCCCCGTCCACGCGGGTGAATGTGCTGACCTCGTGCAGCGATCCGCGTCGACCGCCGGCCGCGCTGCGCGGCCCCGCGGCGCGCGGGATGCGGGGGTCTCCCCCGCAGGTGTAGTGGGCGATGAATTCCACGGTGCCGGTGTCGTCGAACGGCCCGCCGCGCTCGGTGCGCACGATCTCCAGAAACAGCCAGCGCTGGTCCGGATCCAATTCGAGCGTCTTCGGTCGGGTGCGCGGATGCCAGGACCGCAAAAGATATTCGATATCGCCGACCGCGAATGCGGTATAGCGCGCACGCATCAGCGCCTCCGCCGTGGCCGCGGACCGCTCCCCCGCGAGCACCGGACCACAGCACCCCCCGAATGCCTCCCCCCGCCTACACGGGCACGCCTGCGCCTCATCCATAACTCCAAATCCTCCTCGCCACACAAACCACCACGCGCACCGGCCATCGCCCGCAGCGCTCCTTGATCAAGATCAGGTGGAATCTACGGCGGGGTCTCTCGGGCGATGCCGCCATAGATTCCACCTGATCTTGATCCATCGCTCGGGGTGGGCAGGGGGCGAAGGGATTTCGGCGTGTTGTGTCAAGGTGGGGTGACGTGGGCGATCTGGCGGGTTGGGGGTTACGAATTACGGTGTGGAGGTGGGGAAGTGTCGACATCGATCGAGGAGCCCGACGTGGGACTGCTGAATGTGTTGAACATCTTGGGTACTGGTTCCGCCCTTGGCGCGACCAGCCTTTCACTACTGACCAGCATCATGGAACTGTTCGGTATGTCCTGATACCGCGCATCGCTGATGCGCTGCGGCGCAACAGCTTCGATGAGCACTGCGGTATGCCGGTGGGTGTGCGTCTCGACTTTCCACGACCCACAGCCATATCGATCCGGGCCCGCTGTGCACGCCACTTGTGCGCCACCGCAGCGATAGCGATGCGCGGTCAGCGGGTGACGGCTGCGGCGAGCGTGGTGGCGATTGCCGCGGTTTGTTCACGCCAGCGGCGTAGTTCGGTGACGCTCGGGGCGAGTTCGTAATCGTGGTGGTGCGCGGCGCGGGACAGGGCCGCCCATACCGTTGCGACCTGTGCGGCAGTGTCGTCGCCCGCGAATACACGCAGGGCGAGCAGTTGTGCGCGCATCGGGCAGCGCGCCAATTCCGGTGCCACCTTCGACCACAACTCATCGACGGACTGCTCGAGCGCGAGCCGCAATATCCACACCGTCGCCCGCGACCACAGCCCATCGGCGTCGGTCACCGACCCGTCGAGCAGCCGATCGACCGCATCGAACCGCTCGGCCACCGTCGGCCGTGGCGGATGCGCTTTCCCTGCACCCGGTTTACGCGCACCGCTCCGCTGCCCTCGCTCGCCCACCTTGCGTTGCCGAGCCCCACCCTTCCGTCGAGTTGTGCGCCCTTGCCAAGCCGTGCCGCTCGGCCTACCCGAATCACCCGGCACACCCGAGCCACCCGGCACACCCGAATCACCCGGCACACCCGAGTTGCCCGGCCTACCCGAGTTGCCCAGCCCACCCGAGCCACCCGGCCCACCCGAGTTGCCCGGCCTACCCGAGTTGCCCGGCCTACCCGAGTTGCCCGGCCTACCCGAGTTGCCCAGCACACCCGAGCCACCCGGCACACCCGAATCACCCGAATCACCCGAATCACCCGAATCACCCGAATCACCCGGCCCGGCCATATCACCTGGCCCACCCGAGTTGCCCGGCACACCCGAGCCACCCAGCCCACCCGAGCCACCCAGCACACCCGAGTTGCCCGGCACACCCGAGCCACCCAGCCCACCCGAGCCACCCGGCACACCCGAATCACCCGGCACACCCGAATCACCCAGCACACCCGAGTTGCCCGGCCTACCCGAGTTGCCCAGCCCACCCGAATCACCTGGCCCACCCGAGCCACCCAGCACACCCGAGCCACCCAGCACACCCGAGTCACTCGGCACACCCGAATCACCCAGCACACCCGAATCACCCAGCCCACCCGAGCCACCCGGCACACCCGAGTTGCCCGGCCTACCTGAGTCGCCGAGCACCCCGCTCATCGCCGCCTCCCGGCCATCGGTGCGCAGCATTCATTCATCGGCGTAGCCAGCCGACGAATTTTTCGGTGTCGGCGATCAGGTCGCGCATACTGCGGTCGATCGGGACGTGGGCGCCTGCGGTGGCGTCGCGTAGGGCGTCGACGACCCATCTGCCTTCGCGGGCAAGGTGTTTGTTGAGATCGTCTACTCGGCCTTCGATACCCATGACAGCCAGTGCGACCATTGCGCGGGTCGTTTGTGCGCCTTCGATATGGCGTTCGACCTCGCGGTGGTCCATGCCGTCGGCGAGCAGATTGCGACGGGCTCTGGCCAGGCTGGCCGCTTCCACGGCCGAGCGGCAACAGGTGGCCACCAGTTCGTCGGCGATCGCCGAGGGGAGTTGGGGGGTGCGGACGAGTGAGCGGGCGTCGTCGAGGTAGCGCCGGATGGGGTCGCTGGATACCCGCACTTCCACTAGCGATCGCTCGCGACGCTGCACCTCCAGCACGCTGGCGTCCAGTTGCATACGGCGCACTGCCTCGGCCAGCCGCTCGTCATGGGTGAAGACGATCACCTGACGCGTCCACGCCATCACCTCGAGTACCCTGGCCAGTCCGTCCACCTTCGCCGGATCCATGGCCTGCACCGGGTCATCGATCATGACGAAGCGAAAAGGACTGTCCTCCACCGTCGCTCGCGGCAGGAACAGCGAAAGTCCGAGGGCGTGCAGCTCGCCCTGACTCATCACACCGAGCGCGGCGCCGTCCACCTCGTCGACGGTGACATCGAGCAGCACGCGCCGTGCGGTTCCGGCATTGCCCTGCAATCGAATCGCGCCCAGTTCGACATTGCTCTGCTGACGCAATGTGCGCCAGACCCAGCGCGCCGTGGTCTCCAGCGGCGCCA
Organism: Nocardia sp. NPDC052112; assembly: GCF_040680135.1. Classification (NCBI taxonomy): domain Bacteria; kingdom Bacillati; phylum Actinomycetota; class Actinomycetes; order Mycobacteriales; family Nocardiaceae; genus Nocardia; species Nocardia sp. NPDC052112. The sequence continues at coordinate 85,308 of NZ_JBFAWD010000004.1, forward strand.
TCCGCTCCCCGCGCAATCCGGCCGTCGCGGATTTGAGCCAATCCTCGGCACGCTTGAGGGTGCGCAGTTCGCTGCCGTTCGCGCCAACCGCGCGTGCCCCCTCGAGCCAGGCGCTGATGCGCGGCACCAGGGGCGACCACACCTCGTCGAGGCGGTTCAGTTCCTTACGTGTGCCCTGCTGTAGCAACTCGAGTTCGTCGACCAGACGCGTATGCGCGCCGCGCAGCCGATCGGGCAGGTCAGGGGAGTTATCGGCACCGGTCAGCGCCGCCCAGTCCGTCCAGGCGCGCCGCACCGCGGTGGTGTCGACAGTGGGCGGATTGCGTGGATCGAAATCCAATTCCGGCGGGATATGTTCCGGGAGCGCGCGGGCGTCGCGGACGGCCTGCCGCAGCGCGGCACGTGCCGTCGCGAGCGCGTCGACTCGGGACGTCAGTTCGGCGATGGCGGCTTCCGCGCCACGCAACCACGTCGCGTCCAGTTCCCCGCGCCCACAGACCGGACACGCACATTCCCCACTGGCCCCGACATGATCGCGCGCCCGCCGCAGCAATTCCAATACGCGCAGGTCGGACTCGGCATTCGCGGTCGAATCGCGAGCAAGCACCGCACGGCACTCTTCCAGGCGCGCGGCAATGGCTTCCACCTCGGCGCCCGACGGCAGGACCAGCCGCACGATTGCCCGCAACCCATCCGGCCCCACCGGATTCTCCGCCGTACCGAGAATTTCGCGACCGATGGCGGTGAGATCGGGGCGGTCAGGGCGCAGCAGCGCCGCCATCCGCGCCGCGCGGTCGTCGGCCACCGCACCGAGCGCGGTCACCAGTTCGATGCGTTCCTGGCGCGAATCCCGTGCGGCGCGTTCGAGTTCCAGTCGGCGGGTGCGAATCCGCTCCTGCGCCATGGTCAACTCGTCGAGGCCGAGCAGTCGGTGCAGTGCGTCGAACAGATCGCTCGGTTTGCCGTCGACAAGTGCGCCGAGTTCGCTGTAGGACAGGAAGGGGCGATACAGCTCCAGCAAACCGGCCCAGCGGTTGCCGTCGAAATCCGCCGGCGCAGTGCCTGACCTCTGTTCGGTCCAGTGCGCCTGGCCCAGATCCGCCTGCGGTGACCACTCTTTGGCAATGGTCAACTCGGGATCTGCCCCGGCGGTAAGCAATTCGAGTTCGATGCGCGCCGAACCGCCATCGTGCAGATTCCGCCAACCCTCGCGCCATGCCGCCGAGCGGCCGTCCCAGCGGCGATTACTGCCGGTGAGCACCAGTTCGGCGGCCTCGGCGAAGCTCGACTTGCCACTTCCGTTGCGGCCCACCACCAATGTCAGACCGGGACCCGGCGGCAGTTGCAGCGTCGCCTCGGGTCCGATGCCGCGGAAGCCGCGGACCCGGATCGCACGCAGAAAAACGCCGGTGCCGTCGAATTCGGTTGTCAGATCGTCGGACTCGCCGCCGCCGAGGGCGCGGAGCACGGTATGCCCGACATCGGGGGTGACCGCGGGATCCGCCGCGAGGCGCCGGGACACCACTTCGGTGAGGCGTGGCACCGGCGCAGTATCGGTTCCGGGATCCGTACGCATGCGTAACCCCCTACACCACCGAACCGCGGCACGTCCTCCAACCCCGCATGGGGATCACTGTTGAAAGCTCAGCGAAACGCTACCCGATGGCGTCGGATTCGCCCACCGCGGCGCCATTCCACGTGACCGGAAGGGAAAATGCGAATCTGCCCGCGGGGATGGTATGGCCATCGAACAGGCTGGGCCCCGCTCGATGTCCACCCCTCGCCAACCCCGGCGGGCAGCTCGATGGTGTGTCACCCGATTTGGGTGGCTCGGTCGGAGCCGAACAGGACAGAATGCCAGAATCGGACAACCAGCGCAAGGCGCTTTTTCTGCCGAAACCGTCGTCCGCGCAGCGTATTCCAGAAAAATACCCGCTCACCACCCAACTTGTCGGTGGGCTGCGGTAGAAATTCGGCAACCGAGTAACGGGGGAAGACATGACATACAGTCGATCCGGAGCCGCCGGATGAGCCAGGCGGGAGCCATCACCATGACCGCGCCGTGGACCGAGGAGCAGGTAAGCGCGCTCGCACCCGATGCGAGCTCGCTCTCCGCCGCGCGCAAGCTCGCCGGGCGCTGGCGCGGCACCGGGCAGGCGGACGCCGCGCTGTGGGGCCGGTGTCAGGGCAGCGGCGCCGAGCCGTATCAGACGATCGTTGATCTGGCCGGTCCGGCATACAAGTGTTCATGTCCCAGCCGCAAGTTTCCGTGCAAGCACGCGCTGTCGCTCTTGCTCACCTGGTCGAGCGGTGCGATCACCGAGACGTCCGAGATCGCGGACTTCGCGGCGGAATGGATCGATGTCCGCGCGGTCCGCGCGGCGAAGCCCGCCACCGATCCGCGGGTCCGCACGGCCGATCCGGCGACCGCCGAACAGCGGCGGGTCCGAGTGACGGCGGGTCTGGCGGAATTGGATATCTGGCTCGGCGATCAAGTGCGCACCGGGTTGGCCCAGACCGATCGTTCGTTTCGTGCCTTCGAGGCGATCGCGGCCCGCATGGTCGACGCGCAGGCCCCTGGTGTCGCTGCCGCATTGCGCCAACTACCGACCACCGTGGTGACCAGGTCGGACTGGCCCGATGTCGTACTGGCCGAATACGCGAGGCTGCATCTGCTGATCGCCGCGCACCGCCGCCTCGACGAATTGGCACCGGAGTTGCGGGCCAGCGTCCGCACTCATATCGGCTATCCGACATCCGCCGAATCCGTGCGCACCGAACCGGCGATCCGGGATCGGTGGCAGGTACTCGGCATCCGGACCAGCGAGGAGGAGCGGCTGTACACGCGCCGAACGTGGTTGTACGGCAGGCAGACTCGACGCTGGGCACTGCTGCTGGAGCACTCCTTCGGTGCGCCGAATTTCTCGGCGGAGGTGCCGCTGCCCGGGATGATGGCCGAAGCGGATCTGCACTTCTACCCCGGCGGCGCGCCGTTGCGCGCGCTCTGGGGTGAACGGCACGGTCCGGCCGAACCGTTCACCACGCTGCCGGGTGCCGACGGGACGATCGCCAACGCATTGGCCGAGTATGCCGCGGCACTCGGGGGCGATCCGTGGCTGCGATTCCGACCGGTGCTGCTCACCGATGTCGTGCCGGTGTGGACCGGAAATGGCTGGTACATTACCGAATCCGACGGTACGGCGCTGCCGGTTGCGGCCGCCGAGCAACCGTGGCGACTGCTCGGAGTGTCCGGTGGGCATCCGGTGACACTGGCCGCCGAATGGGGTGTGGCCGGATTGGTGCCGATCTCGGTATTCATCGCGGGCGCGGTCATCGATGTCGGTAGCGCGGAGTTCGGCACCGCGTCGAATGCGCCTGCCGCGCCGGTGTCGGAAGAACTGACCTCGGTGGCGCTGCTCGGCACGGCCCGCAGGGCAGCCGATCCCGCGCGGCTCGAGGCTCCGGTCGCGGCCGCCGCGACCCGATTGCGCACCGATCCGGCACTGTTGCTTCTCGAATCCGCGGCGCTGCGTGGCGCTTTCGCGAGCGGCGGCGTATCCGTCAGCACGGCGACCAAGCCCGAACCCGCCGCGGATGACGCGCGGCGACTCCTGCCCGGAGCCTCGGCATCCCGCCTCGCCCGCATGCTGCGGGACCGATCCGCCTTCCTCCCGGAATGGTTCGCGGCCGCGGCGCCGTTCGACTATCGCGCCCCGGACGCACTGTGCGCGCTGCTGCTCGAGCAGGCGAAGGCGCACGCCGAACTGCGCGAGCCACTGGTGCGCCTGGCCGGAACCCGCGGCCGCTGGCTGGCCGAGCAGCACCCGGACTGGCGCGACCTGGCGCGCCAAGGACCTGCCACTGCGTCGACGGAGCAGAGCTGGCAATTCGGCCAACCGTCCGAACGCCGCGAATGGCTCACCCACCTGCGCCACCGAGACGCCGAGGCGGCACGTGCAGTATTGACCGCATCCTGGCCGAAGGAATCCGGTCCGCTGAAGGCGGAGCTACTGGCCGTACTCGCCGACGGGATTTCGGCCGACGACGAACCGTTGCTCGAGGCCGCATTGGACGATCGGCGCTCGGATGTCCGGCGAGTCGCGGCCGGATTGCTACCCCTGCTGCCGGATTCGGCATTCACACAGCGCATGACTCGACGCGCGAGCGCATGGGTCACGGTCGAACATCTGCTGCTGCATTCGAATCTGGTAGTCCGCGTTCCGGAGGAACTCGACGATGCCGACCGCAGGGACGGGATAACCGACCGCACCGTGGAATTCACCTACCGCTGGGACGGCGTACCGGATCTGCGTGCGGGCCGACTGCGGCAACTCGTCGCGGCGACACCGTTGCCGCACTGGGAGTCCGAACTCGGCGCACCGGATAAGGTCACCCTGGCCAAGATCAGTGACCGGTTCCGGCAGCCGCTGTTCGACGGCTGGGTGGATGCCGCACTGGCACAACATAATCCGGCCTGGGCGCGGGCGCTGTTCGATAGCGGGGTGCCGACCGATCTGGCCATGCTGCGGCGACGCGAACTGTTCGCACTGCTGCCGCTGCCCGATCGCACCCGGCATCTGCTGCAGTTGGACGGCGCGTGGCTCTCGGAACTCGAAGCGTTGCTGCCCGCTATGGGTCATCCGTGGCCGGAAGCCCTTGCGCAACACCTGATTCTGTTGTTGTTCGAACGTGCGCGTGCCGCGGCCAAACGCCCCGAAGCGCATGGCACCGGCCCGAGCGCACATCGGTCGCTGCTGTCCGCGGCGGCCGTGCATCTGCCCGTCACCGCGGCGCGGGCGGCCACCTCGGTCGCGCGCCGCTGCGCCGATCCCGATTGGGAGCGCGCCTTCGATCGGCTCGCCCATGACCTCAACCACCGCTCGATGATGCTCGAGGAGTTGCAGTGACCACTACCGATGCGATGCCGGAGCTGTTGCGTCCCCATGCCGAACAGGCCTACGCCGAGGAACTGCGGACACTGGCCGCGATCGACGATCGGCCGCGGCCGCCGTCCTGGCAACTGTCGCCGTGGGCGGTGGTCACCTATCTGCTCGGTGGCACCCTCGACGACGGCACGGTGATCAGCCCCAAGTACGTCGGACCGCGCCGCCTGATGGAGGTGGCGGTGGCGACGCTGGCGACCGATCGGGCGCTGCTGCTGCTCGGCGTGCCCGGTACCGCGAAAACCTGGGTATCGGAACATCTTTCGGCCGCGATCAGCGGTGCGTCGACCCTGCTCGTACAGGGCACGTCGGGCACTGCCGAAGAGGCGATCCGCTACGGCTGGAACTATGCGCGGCTGCTCGCGGAGGGGCCGAGCGAAGGTGCGCTGGTGCCGTCGCCGGTCATGACCGCCATGCGTCGCGGTGCCATCGCCCGGATCGAAGAACTCACCCGCATTCCGTCCGATGTGCAGGACGCGCTGATCACCGTGCTGTCCGAAAAGACGCTGCCGGTACCGGAACTCGGGATGGAAGTGCAGGCCACCAAGGGCTTCAACGTCATTGCCACGGCTAATGACCGCGACCGTGGCGTCAACGATCTGTCCTCCGCATTGCGCCGCCGTTTCAATACCGTTGTGCTGCCGCTGCCCGCCAGTGAGGACGAGGAGGTCGCCATCGTGACCCGCCGCGTCGAACAGCTCGGTTCCGCACTCGAACTTCCGACGGTGCCGACCGCGGCCGAGGAGGTGCGCCGGGTCGTGCGGGTCTTCCGCGAGCTGCGCTCCGGTATAACCGCCGACGGGCGCACCAAACTGAAGACCCCCTCGGGCACGCTCTCCACCGCCGAGGCAATCTCGGTGATCACCAATGGCATTGCCCTGTCTGCGCATTTCGGCGACGGCACCTTACGCGCGTCCGATATCGCCGGCGCGGTACTCGGCTCGGTCATCAAGGATCCGGTGGGCGACACCGTCATCTGGACCGAGTATCTGGAAGCCGTGGTGCGTGAACGTCCCGAGTGGTCCGACTTCTACCGCGCCTGCCGCGAGGTCACCGGATGAGGGCGCGGCGCCACCGACCGACCCGACGACACCGCATAGGCAACCGGGGGTGACACGATGAGCAAGACAAACGCCGCCGATGACGTCCAACAACGCGCCGCCCCGGGCGGTCCGGTGACCCGTGTGTTCGGCATCCGCCACCACGGCCCAGGTTCGGCCAGATCCCTGCGCACCGCACTGGAGCAGTTCCGCCCGGACGCCATTCTGATCGAGGGCCCGGCCGATGCCGACCCCATGGTCGGATACGTTGCGGCCGAGGGAATGTCACCTCCCGTCGCGCTGCTGGCCTACCTGCCGGACCACCCCGCCAAGGCCGCGTTCTGGCCGTACGCGGTGTTCTCACCGGAATGGCAGGCGTTGCAATATGCGGCGGAGCACGCGGTTCCGGTACGGTTCTGCGACCTGCCCGCGACCAATGTCCTGGCCACCGAGGACGCACCGGACGATCGCATCGACCCGCTCGCCGAGTTGGCCGCCGCCGCTGGCTACGACGATGCCGAACGTTGGTGGGACGCAGTGGTCGAATCCGCCGCCGACACCGACACCTTCGAGGCGATCACCGAGGCGATGGGTGCACTGCGCGAAGCCGCTGAACGCGGCATGTTCACACCCGGAATTACCACGGCCGCAACCGAAGATCCTTTGCCTGGGTACAGGCCCGCGCACGACATCCCGCCGGGTGATCGCTCAGCCGCAGGCCACGCTGGCGTCGAGACACACGGGCCCGATGGCGAACCCTGCCCCGTCACACATGATGAGTCGGCCGACGTCAATTCGCCGACCGGCGACACCGTCGAGGTCGAAGCCGGCGGCGCTCGCGAAGGGTCGGTAAGCGACCCACGCCGTACGGACCGCCCGGTATCCGACGCCGCAGCGGGCCGTGCCGCACAAGGGTCGGCCAGCGACAACTCGCCGACCGGCGACACCGTCGACGAAGCGGTCGGGCGCGAAGACGCCGAACGTGAACCCATCGGCATCGACGCGCACACCTTGCGGCGTGAGGCGTACATGCGGCAGACGATGCGCAAAGCGATGAAGGAGGGGGCGCAGCGGCTTGCGGTGGTGTGTGGAGCGTGGCACGCACCTGCGTTGACGGGGAAGTTGGGTCCGGCGACGGCGGATACCAAGTTGCTCAAGGGGCTTGGGAAGGTGAAGGCGACGGTGACCTGGGTACCGTGGACGCATTCCCGGCTGGCGACGACCTCCGGATATGGTGCCGGAATCACCTCACCGGGCTGGTACCACCACCTGTTCACCGAGACCGAGCAGCCGATCGCGCGCTGGCTGACCAAGGTGGCGGGGGTATTGCGCGCGCACGATCTGCCGATCTCCAGCGCGCACATCATCGAATCCGTCCGGCTCGCCGACACCCTCGCAGCGCTGCGGGGTCGACCGCTGGCCGGGCTGTCGGAGGTCACCGAAGCGGTGCGGTCGGTGATGTGCGCGGGCGATGAGACGATGCTGCGGCTCGTCGCGTCCGAACTGGTGGTGGGCGAGACGCTCGGTGCCGTACCCGACGGCACACCGACAGTCCCGCTGGCCGCCGATCTGCGGGCCCGGATCCGCACCTTGCGGCTCAAGCAGGAAGCCCTGTCCCGCAACCTCGATCTCGACCTGCGCAAGGAGCGCGAAGTCGAGCGCTCTCGACTGCTGCACCGGCTGCGAGTACTCGGAATCGACTGGGGCACACCGACAACCGGCGATATCCGCAGCACGGGCACCTTCCGCGAATCCTGGACCCTGCGCTGGCGACCGGAATTCGCCGTGTCGATCATCGAGGCCTCCCGCTGGGGCACCACCATCCGCACCGCGGCGGCGGCCAAAATCCTCGACGCCGCGGGCCGTGCGGGCAGCACCGTCGGCGATCTCACCGCCGCACTCGAGGTCGCGCTGCTCGCCGACCTAGGCGACGCCACCAACGGTCTGATCACCCGCTTGGAATCGGCCGCGGCGGTGGACCACGACATAACGCACCTGCTCGCCGCCCTCCCCGGCCTGACCCGCACGCTGCGCTACGGCGACGTCCGCGGCACCGATACCAAGGCACTCACCCACGTCGCCGACGGCCTGCTCGTGCGGATCTGCGCCGGCCTGCCGAGCGCGGTCACCGGCCTCGATACCGATGCCGCCGAACAACTGCGCACCCAACTCGATGCCGCGCACACTGCCATCCACACCCGCGACAACGACTGGGCCACCGGCGAATGGCTCGCCGCCCTGCACCGCCTCGGCGACCGCGACGACGTGCACGGCGCGCTCGTCGGCCGCGCGGTCCGATTGCTCGCGGATGCCGGACGCATCGACGAATCCGATTCCGCGCGTCGGCTTTCCGCCGCACTCTCGATCGGCAATACCGCCGCCGCCAAGGCCGCCTGGATCGACGGCTTCCTCGGTGGTCGCGGGCTGCTGCTGGTCCACGACCGAGAGCTGTTGCGGCTCATCGGCGATTGGCTGCGAAGCCTCGGCGATGACATGTTCGTCGAAATCCTGCCGCTGCTGCGCCGCACCTTCGGCGCATTCGAATCCGGGGAGCGCCGTGCCATCGGCCAGGCGGTGCGCGACGGCGGCTCCGGAACATCGAGTACCGGCGCGGACATGACGTTCGATGTCGAACGAGGGCTCGTCGCCATGCGTACGGTCGCGGACATCTTGGGGGTGCCGGTATGAGCCCGCGCGACCCACACCAGTTCAGCTCGCCGAAACGGACTTCGGCGACGGGACGGGCTTCGATGCCGCGGCGAGACCGATCGCCCTGCGCACGGATGCCGGAAATGCAGCCCACGAGCGGCCGCAAGCACTCCGGCAACACCGCACTCGAACCACGATGTGGCGGCATCCTGCCGTCCCCTACCTCCCCGGAGCAACCGGATGAACGCGATCGATGACACCCAGGCCAGGCGTTGGCGTCTGATACTCGGCACCGCCGCCGAACAACCCCTCGGCAGCTTGGGTTCCGCGGACGACGAGGCCATGGATCGAGCCTTGGGCGCGGTCTACAACACCGACGACCAGACCTCCGGCAAACGCTCCGCCGGACTCGGCGGCTCCGCGCCGAAGGTGGCCCGCTGGCTCGGCGATATCCGCACCTACTTCCCGTCCACCGTGGTCGAGGTCATGCAGCGCGACGCCGTCGATCGCCTCAACCTCACCCAACTTCTGCTGGAACCGGAACTGCTGGAAGCGGTGGAACCCGATGTGCACCTCGTCGGCACCCTGCTGAGCCTGAATCGGGTCATGCCCGAAACCACCAAGGCGACCGCGCGAATGGTGGTCGAGAAGGTGGTCCGCGAAATCGAAAAGCGCATTGCCGCGCACACCGTCGCCGCGGTCTCCGGCGCGCTGAACCGCGCCGCCCGCGTCACCCGACCTCGGCTGCGCGATATCGACTGGGATCGCACCATCCGCAAGAATCTCGCCAACTACCTTCCGGAACATCGGACCGTCGTGCCCGAACGCCTGGTCGGTTACGGCCGCAAGGCGCAGGCGGTGCGCCGCGATGTCGTCCTCGCCATCGATCAATCCGGCTCGATGGCCGCCAGCGTGGTCTACGCCTCGGTCTTCGGCGCGGTCCTGGCCTCCATGCGCTCGCTGAGAACCTCCCTGGTCGTTTTCGATACCGAGGTCGTCGACCTGACCGAACAACTCGCTGATCCGGTCGAGGTCCTCTTCGGCACGCAGCTCGGCGGTGGGACGGATATCAACCGGGCCATCGCCTACTCCCAATCCCTCGTCACCCGCCCCGCCGACACCCTGTTCGTTCTCATCTCCGATCTCTATGAGGGCGGTATCCGCGAAGAGATGCTGCGCAGAGTGAATGCCATGCGGGAATCCGGCGTCCAGGTGGTCGTCCTGCTCGCCCTCTCCGACGACGGCGCGCCCGCCTTCGACCACGACAACGCCGCCGCGCTCGCCGCGCTCGGCGTACCGGCCTTCGCGTGTAGCCCCGACAAGTTCCCGGACCTGCTCGCCTTGGCCCTGGACCGCGGCGATATCCAAGCCTGGGCCAACCGAAACGCCGGAACCAGCTGAATCAGCGTGTCGCCACCAGCTGCGGCGCGACCGGCCCCATCGCACCCCACGCCGTGGCCGAGGCGGGCACCACCAGCGGATGCAGCAGCGCCGCCAGCCCGAGCAGCATCACCGCGACGATCGCGTCGAGCCAGTAGTGATTGCCGGTGCCGACCACGACAACCGTGGTCAGCACCGGATGCGCCAGCGCCAGCCAGCGCCAGGAACTACGGGTCGCCGCGACCACGGCGAAGGCCAGCAGCAAGGCCCAACCCACGTGGAGCGAGGGCATGGCCGCGAACTGGTTCGAAAGCCCGCCGGAATCCGGTGCGCCGTAGACGGATTGGCCGTGCAGGGCGGCGAGGTCGACGAATCCGGCCTCGGGCAGCATGCGCGGCGGCGCGAGCGGTATCAGCACATGCACCACCAGCGCGGCTCCCGTCAACGCCACCATCAGGTTGCGGGTCCAGCGGTAGTGCTCCGGCCGGAAAGCCCACAGCCACAACAGCACCCCGACCGCCACCGTGAAATGTGCGGTGGCGTAATAGAAATTGGCCGGTACCGCGAGAAAATCCCGATGCAGGAATACCGCCTGCACCGTGGTCTCCTCCGGCAACCCGAGCTTGTCCTCGAAGCCGAGCATGGCCCTGGCATTGTCTAATGCGTGCACGGTGTCGTCGGCGGTGAACATCCGCCCGACCCGATAGGCCAGATAGAGCACGGTGATCAGGGCGAGCTGTCGAACCGCCTCGCCGCCGCGGCCGTGCACCGCCGCCCTCGTCTTCTCGGCGATGCCGCCCAACGCGGGTGAAAAATCCACGTTCGGACCACCGAGACCCACTGCCACCATTGCCAGCGGCCTCCTTACCCATCCAACCCCGGACCGCCATCTGACGTTAAGCGGAGCAACAACCTCCGTTTACCGTAGCATTAGTCGTTAGCCGAACTCAGCACACTGTGACCGGAGAGACACATCGCCGACCGGCCGCTCGACGATCTCGACTAGCTGGAGACGATCCGCATGCTGCACCGTGGTGACGTAGTCGGGGACAGCGGTCAGCTCGCACCGGCACCCTGAACGTGACCCTGGCTTATACCTCACCTGAGTAGCCGACCGGCACGACCTCGGATCGCCGAACCGACCGATACTCCCTGGCCTACAACCAGTTTCGGCTGTTCAGCGGGCCGCGCGCGCCGCGCCGCGCAGACATGACCGCCGTAGAACCATCGGGTGGATCTTCGAATTCAGCTGTGTCGCAGCGGCACTGACCCCCGGCAATCCGAGTGGCTGTCTACCTGCGGGCACATGGCCGCTATCGTCGCGGGTCTGCCCCGTGGCATCGATCTCGGTACCGCACTCGAGCCGGCCCGCACCACACTCGAGCGGCACGATAACCACGACGAGACCTCGGCCGCACTCGCCGCCGCCATCGAACTGGCCGCATGCGGAGGCGGCCGGATGCCCGCACCGGAGGATACGGCGGGCCTCGACTGGACCGGCCCGGAGGTCCTGGCCATCGGAGTATTCGCCACGCTCGCCGCCGAAGAGGTCGGTGGCACACCGGAGCACATCTTCCGCAACGGAATCCCGTTCGCGGTCAACCACTCCGGCGATAGCGATTCCACCCGAGCCATCTGCGGAAGTACCCTCGGAACCCGCGCGGCCGCCGCGGCAGTCCCGCCCAAGCGGCGCACCGCGTTGGATCATCGAACGCTTGGCCATGGACTTCGGCATCGAATTCGGCACCACTGCGCCGAGCGACGCCTCCAGAGCGCCGACGGCGGAGTGGTATGCCCCCGTTATTTCCGTAGATAGACCTACAGATCCGCGATCGCGGCCAGTGGTGGTGTGCGGGCGGCCCTGATGCCCGGCCACAGCGCGGCGAGCACACCGACCACGGCCGAGCTGATCAGCACCAGCACCAGTTGGTTCCACGGGATCGCAATCTCATCGATGCCGAACTCACGCAGGGTCCGCAGGAAGCCGACACCGAGGCCGAGGCCGAGCAGCATCCCGACGATCGCACCGAATACCGCTATCAGCATGGATTCCAGATAGATGGTCCGGCGCACCTGCGACCGTTGCATGCCGACGGCGCGCAACATGCCGATCTCCCGGCGCCGCTCCACCACCGACAGCGCCAGGGTATTGACGATGCCGAGGATGGCGATCACCACCGCGAGCGCGAGCAGTCCGTACAGGATGGCGAGCAGCGTATTGATCTGCTTGCCCTGCGCGCCCTTGAACTCCTCCCGGTCCTGCACCTGGACCACGACGAACTGCTCGGTCGCATTCTCCAGATCGGTACGCATCTGGGTCAGATCCGCACCCGGCTTCGCCTTGACGAACATGAACAGGTTGGTCCGGAAGTTGACCGGCATCACCTCTTCGTACATGACCGGCGACACCACCAGCGGTCCGAGTAGCGGTGTCTTCTTGTAGATGCCGACCACCTCGACCGGAATCTTCTTGAACCCCAGGCTCGTCACACTGACCTGATCGCCGACCTTCCAGCCGCGCTTATCGGCCTCGTCCTGCGACACCATGACATCGTGATCACCCAGCGTGCTGGTGCCCTTGATCATGTCGTAGTTGATGACACTGCCGAGCGAGCCGTCGAATTCGGTGCCGCCGACCTGCTCGTCGCCGATCTTGAACGCGACACCGCGCAAGCCGACCACATCGGCCACTCCGGGCACCGATTTGCGCACGGCATCACCCGCGCCGAGCGGCACACCGATCATCTGCGGTCCGGCCAGCACGTAGTCGGCCTTCACCCCCTTGTCGACGAGCACACTCACACTGGCCTTCGCCGATGCGCCGAGCATGCCGATCGCGGTCACCAGCATCAGACCGAGGGTGAGCGCGAAAGCCGTTGCGGCAGTGCGCCGTGGGTTGCGCGCGGCATTGTTGCGCGACATCCGGCCGATCGAGCCGAACGGCCGCAGCAGCACCCCGAGAGCACCCACCACCGGCCGCGATAACGCGGGCGCGGCGAGCAGTACCGCGAAGATCAGACCGAGGGCGCCGATCCCGACCGTCAAAGCGGCATGGCCACCGGTCCTCTGCGCACCGAGTACCACGAGCACCACACCCGCGACGGCCAGCGCAATACCGAACCCGGTCCGCAACCGCAGCGACTCACCGCTCGAGGCGAACTCCTCGCGCATGGCCTCTACCGGCGGGATCTTGGCGGCGCGACGTGCGGGCGCATAGGCGCTGACGACGGTCACCAACAGCCCGACCAGCAGTCCGACGATCACCGTGCGCGGCAGCACCGTCAGCGATCCGGTCGGCAGGCCGAGATCGAACGCATTGAGCAGTGCCGAAAGCCCGAAGGCCAGACCGACGCCGCCCGCCAGACCGATTGCGCTGCCGATCAATCCGATGACCAGCGCCTCCGCCACCACGGATCGGCCGACCTGTTGTCGGCTCGCACCGACCGCGCGCAACAGCGCCAGCTCACGCAACCGCTGTGCCACGATCATCGAGAAGGTGTTGTAGATGATGAAGGTGCCGACGATCAGCGCGATCGCACCGAAGGCAAGCAGGAAGTAATTGATGAAGTTGAGCGCGTTGGAGACTTCCTTCTTCAGATCGGCGCGCACCTGATCGCCGTTCTGCACCTTGTAATCCACGTAGACGTTCGCGATCCTGTCGCGCAGTTCGTCGCCGGGTGTACCGGCGGCGGCCGCGACATCGACATAGGCGACATGCGAGCCGTCGGTGAACAGCTGGCGCGCCTGCGCATCGTCGAACAGCACACCGATTAAACCGCCGGTGTCCGAGGGGACTTCGTAGATTCCGGTGAGGGTGACGTCGATCGGACTGCCGTGAGAGGGAATCAGCACCTTGGTCTTGTCACCGACATGCAGACCCGCGCGGTCGGCACCGCCGGTATTGAGCGCGATTTCGCCCTCGTGCGCGGGCGGGACGCCCTGAACGAACTTGTCCGGCTCGGCGACCGCCCGGTCCGGCGGAATATAGGACTGACCGAAAGTCGGTGCGCCGCCGGTCTGTACGGCCTTCTTACCGTCCGGATGCAGCAGCACCAGCGGACCGTTCACGCTCGGCGCGACCGCACGCACCCCGTCCATCTTCGAGATCTGATCGACCACGCTGAGCGGAATGCCCTGTGCCTGTTGCTTTTGCGGACTCACCCGCACATCGACGCCCTTGGCCTGATTGGCGAAGATCCCGTCGAAGGTCCGCTGCAGCGTATCGGTGAAGACGAATGAGCCCGCGATGAACGCGGTTCCGAGTACCACCGATAGCAGGGTCAATGCCAAGCGCACCTTGTGCGCGGCGAGATTGCGCAAGACCACCTTGCGCATCGGTTTGCTGCTCACGACCGCACCTCGCTGACGCTCGGCTCCGTCGTGTGCGAAGGCGCGCTGTGTCTTTGGTTCACTCGCTGACGCGCGCTCACTACGCCTGCTCCAGCGACTTCATCTTGTCGAGCACCGATTCGGCGGTCGGATCACGCAACTCGTCGACAATGCGACCGTCCGCGAGGAACACCACCCGGTCGGCATATCCCGCCGCGTGCGGCTCATGGGTGACGATGACGACCGTCTGCCCGAATTCGTCCACCGCCGCGCGCAGGATCGAGAGCACCTCCTCCGAGGCACGCGAGTCCAGATTGCCGGTCGGCTCGTCACCGAAGATGATCTCCGGCTTACCGGCCAGCGCCCGCGCGCACGCCACGCGCTGCTGCTGCCCGCCGGACAGTTCGCTCGGCCGGTGGGTGAGTCGGTCGCCGAGCCCGAGCCGCTTGATGACCGTATCCAGCCAGTCCTGGTCGGGCTTGCGACCCGCGATATCCAGCGGCAGTGTGATGTTCTCCTGCGCGGTCAGCGTCGGCACCAGGTTGAATGCCTGGAAGACGAAGCCGACGCGATCGCGCCGCAGCCGGGTCATCTGCTTATCGGAAAGCCCGGCGAGATCGGTCTCGCCGATCCGCACGGTTCCGGAGCTGGCACTGTCCAGGCCCGCCAGGCAGTGCATCAGGGTCGATTTGCCCGATCCGGAGGGCCCCATGATCGCGGTGAACTCCCCCTTCACGAATTCGGCTGATACCCCATCCAGTGCCCTGACCTGCGTATCTCCGTGGCCGTAGACCTTCACCAGGTCGATGGCGCGAGCCGCCACAGTAGTGGCGGCGGCCGAATTCTCGAGGTCGGCACCTAGGGCGTGCGAAGTCATGCAATCCAGTCTGTCGGGTATCGCGTGCCCGCGCCATCAGGGACCTCCCCCAACTCTCGAGGTCTCAATGAACCCTTAGAACTACTCCGACCGACCCAGACCGAAGAGCGTCGGATCCTGCGCCAGGTCGCGGAAATAGCGCGCCCCGTCCGGCACCAACCGCCGTTCGGTCAGATCGAGCAGACCGCCGACGCCGACGATCTCCGCGGAGACCGTGCCATCCGACTTACGGATCTCCTGCCTGGTCTGGTGGGTCTTGCCGTCCCATACGAAATCGCAAGTGACCGTGACCTCGTCGCCGACGAACAGTTCTTGTTTGAAAGTAAGCGTCGCCTGCAGCGCGATCGGGCCGACCCCGGCGGCCTGCAGCTTCTCCTGGGTCAAGCCGCCCTGTCGCAGACAGGCCCAGCGCGCGCGTTCCGCATACTGCAGATAGACGGCCATATTCATATGCCCGTTGCCATCGATGTCCTCGGGCGAGACCGTAATGGGGAGTGCGAACGCCATGGGCGGATGGTAGCGGCGGGGTCTGACAAGAATCCGCCGCTACCGCACTGAACTCACGCTTTGATGAAGTCGAGGATGTCGGCATTGAGCTGCGCGGCGTGCGAGATCATGATGCCGTGTCCGGTGGCCGGGTACTCCTTGTAGGTACTGCCGGGAATCAGGTCCTCGAGCACCCGCCCGCAGAGGTCGATGGGGGCCGAGGCATCGGCATCTCCGTGGATGACCAGTGTGGGCACGGTGAGTGCGCGCAACTCGTCACGGAAGTCGGCGTTGTAGATCGTGTTCATGACCTCATCCGCCGCCAGCAGTGAGCAGTCCATGCACTTCTGGACCATCCACGCGATCCGCGACGAGGACACCTGGTTGCCGAGATGGGTCGCGAAGAAGGCCTGGGCGTTCTGCTCCATCCAGAGCGGCCGGTCGGCGGCGCGGGCCGCGCCCACCGCATCGAAGACGGCCTTCGGCACGCCGTTCGGATTGTCCTCGGCCTGCGCGAAGTACGGCATGGTCACCGAGACCAGCGCGACCCGGCTGATCCGATCGCTGCCGTAGCGGCTCAGATACCGGACGATCTCACCGCCCGCCATCGAATGCGCGACCACGGTGACCTCGCGCAGATCGAGATGCTCGAGGAATGCGGCCAGATCCGCGGCCAGCGTGTCGTAGTCGTATCCGTGCCCGACCCAGTCGGACTTGCCGTGCCCACGCCGGTCGTAGGACAGGCACCGCAGCCCCTGCTTGGACAGCGGCAACATCTGCAGTTCCCACGAAGTGCTGCTCAACCAGCCACCGGCCAGGAACAGCACCGGCTGTCCGGAACCCCAGTCCTGGTAGTGCAGGATGGTGCCGTCGTGGGAGTCGAAGTAGGGCATCGGTTTCTCCAATCATCAGGTGCCTCACCATCATTGCGGGCGCCGATAATGGAGTCGATTACCTCTTGGGTAAGTTTCCTACCTCAGGATGAGCAGCGCCGATTTCTCGATTCGGTCGGCGATTTCGGAGTACGAGGCATAGCCCATACCCGCACGAACGAGCGCGCCCGCGTAGACGAGTTCCAGGGATTCGACCACGTCCTGGTCGGCGTCGGGGCCGAGGGCGCGCACCAATCGTTTGCGGATTTCCATCCCGATCCGCGCCCGCAGGTGGGCCACATCGGGATCGCGGCCGAGCAGGGCGCTGGTCACCGCACCCGAGAGTTCCTGTTCGTCGGCGACCAGCATGGCGATATTACGGAGTTCGGCGATGACCCGGACGGTGGGATCCGGGTCATCGCTGACCGGAGCCGAACTGGCGAACAGGCGACGCCAGAAGATCTCGGCGACGAGGTGTTCCTTGGAGGAGAAATAGGTATACGCCGTGGCGGTGCCGACGCCGGCCGCCGCGGCGACCATGCGGATGGTCATCCCCGCGAAGCCTTCGCGCGCAAGCACTTCCACCGCGGCCTTGGTCAGCTTGTCGACCGTGTCGGCCTGTTTCTCGGTGAGGCGACGCCGGGTCGCCTCGAGGATGATGGACTCGCCTTCGGACATGTGTCTGGATCCTACTTTGCGGCGGCGCGACCGGCGCGTCGGCCATAGAAACTACCGTCACCGAGGGACGCACCGCTGACATAGCCACCGGCACAGAGCCCGGAGGTGCAGCGACCCGCGGCGAACAGGCCGGGAATCGGTTCGCCGGAGACGTGCAGCACCCGCGAATCCAAATCGGTACGCAATCCGCCGAGGGTGAAACCCGCGGTGAATCCCCGCATGTCGAAGGCCGCGAGCGGGGTGCCGATCGGCTTGACCCACTCCGGCTTCTTGCCGAGCAATGGATCCCGGCCATCGGCGGCGTGCAGGTTGTAGCAGTCGATGGTGCCCTGCAACGCGCGCTCCGGCAGACCCATATCGGATTCCAACTCCGCGACCGTCTCGGCCGCCCAGGTCGGCGGCTGCCGGAAGAACGGTGTGGACGTCACCGTGGCCAGCGCCGCCTCGAGCGACTCCTCATCGATGATCAGGAATGCCTGATTCTCCTGTTGGATCAGCGTCGCCTGCCCGATCCGCCCCGGATAGGTGTCCTCCGGGATATAGCGCTGCCCGCGCCCGTTGACCAGGATGCCGCGCGCCAACAGCTGTGGATCTCCGAAGAAGGCCACCTCGGTGGCGTCCATATGTGCCAGCTCCGCGCCGAGCGCCTGCGCGACCAGGATGCCGATGCCGTCGTGCTCCTCGATGGCCGCGGCGGGCCGCCCGATCAGCCGCGGCGCATAGCCCTCGATCATCTGCTGGTGGTAGGCGAAACTGCCGGTGGCGAGTACGACCCCGCGTTCGGCGCGAATCGCGACCTCCTTGCCGAAGCGCGTCGCGATGACGCCGACCACCCGATCGGTCTCGTCGATCACCAGCCGCCGAATCCTGATGTCGTATTCCACACGGACACCGAGACTTTCGGCGGTGTCGGCGAGCGGCTTCATCAACATGTAGCCACCGCTCCTGGCACCGATCTTCTTATCCGCCATTTGCGGAACATGGCCGCGCGGAGCGGGTTTCGCGATCGCATTGAACGGCGCGGCATTCTCGCCGCCGGAATACATCAGCCCCTCGTCGTGCGGCGGCTCCCAGCCGGGCTCCCCCCAGAACTCCTCCTTGAACGGCACACCGCAGGAAACCAGCCAGTTGTAGTGCTCGACGCTGTTCTGGCAGTAGTCCGCGATCTTGGCCCTATCCTGTCCCGGCCCCAGCGCGGCCTGGAGGAATGTCTCCATATTCTCCGGCGTGTCCTCGAAGCCGAGGGCCTGCTGCAAGGGCGTGCCACCACCCAGGTAGATGAATCCGCCCGCCATGGCCGCCGCACCGCCCCAGCCGCCGGTGCGTTCCAGGATCAGCACCTCGGCACCGGCGCGCGCGGCCTCGATGGCGGCACAGACACCGGCGATGCCGTATCCGGCGACGACGACATCGGCCTCGAAATCCCATGCGGCGATCGCGTCGGCACGCAGCGGCCGAATCTTTGCGGCATCAGACATATTTCGCGTTCCTTACTTACTCGCGTCCTCGGACGACACAGACGATTCGGACTCCCCCACCGGTTCGGACTGCTTGCGTGCCGCCTTTTTCTGTTGGGCGACAATAGTTCCCACCAGGATGTCGAGTTTGGTGCCGTTCGGCCAGCCGACGTAATAGCAGAGGAACAGCGCGATTTCGTGCAGTTGCGCCTCGGTCAACTCCTCGTTGCGCAGGGCGGCGCCGATCTGGATACCCGCCGTATCCATCAGCCCCTGCGCGGCGAGCGCACCGAGCAGGATCAGTCGGCGGTCCCGGATGGTGAGGCCGGGACGCGACCAGATTTCGGCGAAGAGATGGTCGGCCGTCATGGCGAAATGGTCACCCGGATAGTTCTGGAATTCGGTGCCGTAGACCTCGGCCATCTTGGCGAGCCCACGCTGCCGCACGGAATCGGCGGATCCGTTCGCACGCCCACCACCCCCCATCGAATCGCTACGCGATGCTTCACTCATTGGTTTCCCTTTCGCTTGGCACACCGAGCCCAGGCCCGAGGCGGTCGAGAGCCAATTCCGCCAGCGGCAGTTCGACGCCCAGTCGCGCGCCGAGATCCAGTGCCAGGCTCAGATCCTTTTCGCCGAGATCACGCACGTGGCTCAGGATCGGCAACCAGAAATCATTCGGTTCGATCGGTGCCGTGCGGTCGCGCAGCATGATGGCGCCGGGGCCACCGGTGACCGCGTCCGAGTGCCGGACGACATTGCCCAGCACGGTGATATCCAGATCCGCGGCCTCGGCCAGTCGCTGCGCCTCGGTGGCGGCGGTGAACGCGATGAAGTGCAAGAGGTTGCGCGCCAACTTCATTCGGGTACCCGCGCCGACCGGTCCGGCGTGCACGACCAGATCGGCGAAGCAGCCGAAGGGGCCGCGCACCCGCTCGAATGCCGTAGCACTGCCGCCGACCATGACCGCGAGCTTGCCGCGCGTGGCGCCCACCGCACCACCGCTGATCGGCGCGTCCACCAATTCGACACCGTGCTCGGCACATTCGCCCGCCAGCGCTTCGGCGGTCCGGTCGCTGATGGTGGAGTGCACCGCGATAACGGTTCCCGCAGCGGCCGTCCGCAACAGCCCGTCCGGTCCGGTGACCACGGCCCGCACCTGCTCGTCGTCCAGCACGGTCACCGAAACGACAGCCGCCTTCTCGGCGACCTCCGCGGCCGAAACCGCCGATGCCGCACCGGCTTCGGTCAACGGCGCGACCGCGTCGGGACGCATATCGCAGACGGTGAGTCCGCCGGGCCAGGACAGCAGGCGCTTGGCCATCGGTGCGCCCATATTGCCCAAACCGATGAACCCGACGGGCAATTCGCCGGTTGTGCCGATCGTTGGCTCACTCATGATCGGAACACTTGTCCACCGTCGACATTGAAGATCTGCCCGGTGACCCAGCTCGCCTCGTCCGAGAGCAGATACAGGCAGGCACCGACCAGATCATCCGGTGTACCCATACGCTTGAGCGGCAGCCGTTTCACCATATCGTCGACAATGACACTGGGTGTCACGTTTTTGGTGGCTTCGGTATCGATGGGTCCGGGCGCGATGGCATTGATGCGGATCTTGGAACCGCCGAGTTCGAAGGCGAGTTGCTGGGTCAGGCCGTTGATGCCGACCTTGGCCAGGCCGTAGAAGCTGGAGTATGTCCATGCGGCGGTGGAGGACTGGTTGACGATCGATCCGCCGCCCGCCTCGACCATGTGCTGCCACACCGCGCGGGTCATATTCAGCGCGCCGTCCATATTCACGCTCATGAATTTCTTGTAGTAATCCCAAGGCACGCTGAGCAGCAGGTTGAGTTTCATCTCGCCGTAGATTGCGGCATTGTTCACCAGATGATCGATCCCACCGAATTCGCGGACGGTCAATTCGGCGAGTGCGGTGGCCGACTCCGGATCGGCCACATCGACCTCGCCGAAGACGGCGCTGCCGCCGCCCGCGGTGATCTCGGCCGCGACGGCCTTGCCGAGTTCGGCATTCAGGTCCGCGACAACGACATTGGCGCCTTCGCGCGCCAGCGCTTTGGCGTAGGTCGCGCCGATGCCTTGGGCGGCGCCGGTGACAATGGCGGTCTTGCCCGGGAATCGAGTCATGAAATCAGCTCCTCTGATCTTTTCGAGCGACCCGCCAGCGATCGCTGCGGGCCTCCGTTGTGGTCTATCCGGCGGTCGCGACGAGCTTGGTTTCCAGGTACTCCTCGAATCCGGCGACGCCCATTTCCCGGCCGATGCCGGATTGTTTATAGCCGCCGAACGGTGCGTCGGCCGAGTACCAGATGCCACCGTTGACGCCGATCGTGCCGGTGCGAACGCCATTGGTGACGTGGCGAATTCGGTCCGGGTCGGTACCCCATACCGAGCCGGAGAGTCCGTACGGTGAGTCGTTGGCGATCCGGATCGCATCATCGTCGCCGTCGTGCGGAATCACCACGAGCACGGGTCCGAAGATTTCCTCGCGGGCGACCGTCGCGGTATTGGGCACGTCCGCGATCAAGGTCGGTTCGATGAAGTACCCGCGCTCGCGGTCCGCCGGTCGGCCGCCGCCGACCACGATCCGGCCGCCCTCGGCACGCGCGATCTCCAGATACCGCTCCACCCTGGCCCGCTGGCGTTCGGAGATCAGTGGCCCGCAGACGGTGCGCGCATCGGTCGGATCGCCCGGCACAATGCCCGACAGGGTGGCCGCCGCGGCCTGGATCGCTTCGTCGTATACCGCGCGCGGTACCAACAGTCGGGTCGTGAGGGCACAGCCCTGCCCCGCGTGCACGGCCACCGAAAACGCCGCCACCGAACAGGCCCCCGCGATATTCGCGTCGTCGAGCACGATGAATGCCGATTTGCCGCCGAGTTCGAGGAAGGTCTTCTTCAAAGTCGTTGCCGCGCCGGTCATTACCGATCTGCCGGTCTGTGTTGAACCGGTGAAGCTGATCATATCGACCCGGGGATCGGTGGTGAGCTGCGCGCCGAGGCCGTGATCGGCGGAGGTCACGATATTGACGACGCCGGCGGGAATATCGGTCTGCTCGGCAATGATCGCGCCGACGGCCGCCGCGCACCACGGGGTATCCGGCGCCGGTTTGAGTACCACCGTATTTCCGGCCGCGAGCGCAGGACCCAGCTTGGCGAAATTGATCTGGTGTGGGAAGTTCCACGGCGTAATGGCCCCCACCACGCCGATCGCCTCACGCCGCAGTACCCGATGGCTCGCAATGCCCATGGGCGTCGCGGTGCCGAGATCGGTTTCCCAGCTGTAGGTTTCGGCCAGCGATGCCGAGTACGAAAGATCCGCGACCGGGCCTTCCAATTGCGGCCCTCTGGTCAGCATGGTCGGCGCGCCCGCCTCGGCGACGGTGATCGCGCGGAGTTCATCGAGATCGGCCTGCAATGCGGCGCGCAGCTGTTCGAGGCAGCGGGCGCGGAAGGCGTGATCGCGCGACCAGTCGGTGTCGTCGAATGCGGTGCGCGCCGCCGCGATGGCCGCGTCCATATCCGCGCCGTTCGCATTCGCGGCCTGACCGATGACCGCCTCGGTCGCCGGGTTGACCGTCGCGAAGACGCCGTCGCCGCCGGTGACCAGTTTGCCGCCGATCAGCAGGCGCGAACTGTCGGCGGACAGGATGCCGTGCCCGACCGTCGCCCGATCACCACCGCTCGTCGAATCGCTGCGCGATGCCGCGTTCATACATTCTCCGATGTTGTCTGGACAGGTGTATGGAATATAGTCTCGGCGTGCGATACGGCGCAAGAACTCGTTTCAGAACGACGCTTCCGAACCGCCGCGATCGCCCGCAATGAGAGCTACCTGCCACTAGACGGCGCAAGCCGCGAGCCATGGCCAGGGGCACCATATTTTTCAGGAAAAACTCTGTCGTTTCCGACACGACGATGGTACCGTCCAGACACATGTCCAGCTATGTGTCTCTCATCGATGGTGCAACACCGGTCGTCGATAAGAACTGGTTCTCGAATACCGGGTTATCGCAATGACGGCCGCCTCACTGGAGCCCCTGACCTTCGACCCCTACGACTACGCGTTCCACGAGGACCCGTACCCCACCTACGAGCGGCTGCGCACCGAGGCGCCGCTCTACCACAACGCGGATTTAGATTTCTGGGCATTGTCCCGGCACGCGGATGTGACCGCGGCCTTCCGCGACAGTGTCCGTCTGTCCAGCGCCAACGGGGTCTCGCTGGACCCGGCGGCATGGGGACCGCACGCCAGCCGGGTGATGTCGTTCCTGGCCATGGACGATCCGCGGCATATGCGCATGCGCCGACTCGTCTACAAGGGCTTCACACCCAAGCGGGTGGCCGAGATGGAAGCCCGGATCAGGGAGCTGACGCTCTCCTACCTCGAACCGGCACTCGCGAACGGTGAGTTCGACTGGATCGATGAGGTCGCGGGCAAACTCCCGATGGATGTCATCTCCGAACTGATGGGTGTGCCCGAGGCCGACCGCGCGGAGATCCGCAGACTGGCCGATCTGGTGGTACACCGCGAGGACGGCGTCCTGGATGTCCCGATGGCCGCGGCGCAGGCATCGATCAAGCTCATCACCTATTACGCCGATTTGGTCGCCGCGCGAAGGCGTTCCCCGACAGCGGATCTCACCTCGGCGCTGCTGGACGCCGAAATCGACGGCGACACCCTGTCCGACGAGGAGATCATCGGCTTCATGTTCCTGATGGTGGTGGCCGGCAACGAGACCACCACCAAACTGCTCGGCAACGCGCTGTATTGGAGTGCGCGCAATCCGAGCGAATACGCCAAGGTCGTCGCGGAACCCGAGCTGGTCACCGATTGGGTCGAGGAGACCCTGCGCTACGACACCTCCAGCCAGCTGGTCGCGCGCTGTGCTGCGGTGGATATCGACCAGCACGGCCGCACTATCCCGAAGGGTTCGAAGGTGCTGCTGCTGATCGGTTCGGCCAATCGGGATCCGGAGGTCTTCGCCGACGGCGACAGCTACCGCATCGGCCGCACCGATAAGGCCGGACTCGCCAGTTTCGGTGCGGGCGTGCATTTCTGCCTCGGCGCGCACCTCGCCCGCCTCGAGGCGGGCGTCGCCCTGCGCGAATTCACCGCGCGCGTGCGCTCTTACGACGTCGTCGACGCCGGAATCAAGCGCGTGCACTCGACCAATGTCCGCGGGTTCGCGAACCTGCCCATCATCGTGGAGGCGAAATAGTGCCACGGTTCGAACCGAATCCGGTGCGCCGACCGGCGATCGTGGCCGGAGCATCCTCTGGTATCGGCGCCGCGACGGCCGAGGCGCTCGCCGAACTCGGGCACCCCGTCGCGGTCGGGGCACGCCGGGTCGATCAGTGCGAAGCGCTGGCGGCCAAGATCCGTGCCAATGGCGGCGAAGCCTTCGCCCACCAGCTCGACGTCACCGACGCGGCATCCATCGACGATTTCGTCGTCGCGGCCGAAGATACCCTCGGTCCCACCGAAATCCTGGTCTCCGGCGCAGGCGATATCGAATTCTCGCTGGTACACGAGATGACACCGGAGCGGTTCCTGCAGCAGGTGCAGGTGCATCTGGTCGGCGCGCACCGGCTGGTGCACCGGGTGCTGCCGGGCATGATCCGAAGGCAGCGTGGCGATTTCGTCTTGATCAGCTCCGACTGCGCCGAGGAACCACGCCCGCGCACCGGCGCCTACAGCGCGGCCAAGGCCGGGCTCGAGGCAATGGTGCAACAGATGCGAATGGAACTGGAGGGCAGCGGAGTTCGCGCCTCGCTGGTGCGGCCGGGTCCGACGCTGACCGGCATGGGCATGAACTCCACGCCCGAGGTGGTCGGGCCGATGTTGGAGGACTGGAAGACCTGGGGCTTCGCCCGCCACCCGTACATGCTGCGGGCCAGCGATCTGGCCGCCGCGGTTATCGCCGTGGTCTCCGCGCCGCGCGGCGCGCATCTCGTGCTGGTCGAGGTCCAGCCCGAGGCCCCGCTGCGCCCGTTACCGAATGCCTAGGACAGGAGCCGACCGTGAGGATCATCGCCGATCTTGATCTGTGTCAGGGGCACGCCGTCTGTCAGGACGAAGCGCCCTCGGCCTTCACCGTGCCCAAGCGCGGCAAGGTCGAAATCCTGGACCCGACACCGGGTCCCGAAGCCCGCGCCGATATCGAACGCGCGGTGCGCTACTGCCCCACCCAAGCGCTGTCGATCCGCGCGGACGAACCTGCGAAAGGAATACGGTAATGCCAGATTTCGACCGCGCCGAACTCGACGAGATGGTCCGGCGCTGGGTTCTGGAGAACCAGCGCTGCGAGGAGAAGGGCGATTGGAAACCGCTCGCCGAGATGTACACCGAGGATGCCACCTACGGCTGGAATTACGGCCCGACCCAGGAATTCATGGCGGTCGGGCGGGCCGAGATCCGAGAGCTCGCACTCGGTCAGGAGATGGCGGGGCTGGAGGGCTGGTCCTATCCGTACCAACAGTTCGTCATCGATGAGCGCAGCGGCGATGTCATCGGCTTCTGGAAGCAGGTCAGCGATAACAAGCGGCCCGACGGCCGCAACTACAGTCCGGAGGGCATCGGCGGCAGCTGGTTCCGCTACGGCGGCAACTACCAATGGTCCTGGCAGCGTGACTTTTTCGACTTCGGCAATGTCTCGCAGTTGTTCGTGGAAATGATCCAGAACAATGCGTTGACGGCGGGCATGCAGAAGCGCATTCAACGGTCGGTCTCCGGAAAGTCACTGCCGGGTTGGTATCGGATCGGCGAAGCACCGGTTCCACTGTGGTGATCTCGAACTTCGATCGGTTGTCGCGGGCCCAGCTGGCGACGCTGGTGCCCGAACTGCTGCTGTGCGGTCATCTGATCGACCGGTCCGGAATGGCGCACTCCATCGGGGCATTCGGCCGCGAGGGCATGACGGCGATCGCTATCGAAGAGTGGCAGCTGGCCAGTCCGGTCTATACCCGCCGCATGCGCCACGCGCTCGATATCGACGGCGATGACGTGGCGACGATCTTCAAGGGTCTGCAACTCGATATCGGTGCGCCCCCGCAGTTCATGGACTTCCGGTTCCGCGTCGACGATCGTGATCACGGTGAGTTCTGGCTGGACCACTGTGGCGCATTGGCGGATGTGGAGCCGCTCGGCGAGGAGTTCGTGGTGGCCATGTGCCACGACATCGAGGATCCGACCTTCGACGCGACCGCCCTCGCCACCAATCCGCATGCCCAGGTCCGGCCGATCCATCGGCCGCCGCGTCATCCGGCGGACCGAAAGCCGGTCTGCGCGTGGACCGTCATCATCGACCCGGCGCACATCCCGCCGCCCACTCCGCCGAACGCCGCGACGGTGGCCGACTCCCGAGCCGCGCTACTGGAATTGACCCCGATCGACAAGGACGATCCGGGCCGAAGCGACTACGCGGGCCCGCTGCTCAGCGATCTGCGCTTCACCGACTTCTCCAAATCGGCGCTGATGCGCATTGCCGATGAGGTCTGCCTACAACAACATCTACTCACCATCGGCTTCATGACCGCCGTGCGCGCCCGATCCGCCGCCACCGCAACGGATATCGGCCGCAAACAATTCACCGGCATCGCCGGACTCACCTCCGAGCGGATTCGCGCCGCGCTGGAACTAGATGACGATCCCGCCGCCCTGGCCGAGGTACTGCAGCTGCATCCAGCATGGAATCCGTTGCTGTACACCGGCATCGAGGTGTCCGCCACCGACGATGCGGTGCGACTGCGGGTGCCGCGGCACAGTGACGCCGAGACCGACCGCACTTGGCCGTCGATGATCGATCCCGACCATCTCGCCCCGTTGGAAGCCATGGTGCGCGGCGTGAATCCGCGGTTCGAGGTGCGCTCGGCCAGCTCCGACGAGCACGGCTGGACCGCCGAAATAGCGCTCGCCGCCACCCCGTTCAAGGAGGCGATCGAGGTGGCCATCACTCGGATAAGCACCGGTGCCGCCTTCACCTTCACCGACCGCGGCATTCCGCTGCCGCTCACCGTCATTCGCTGAGAGTGAATTGCCATGTCCCACAATTTCGCCGACCTCTTCGAGCATGCGGTCGACGCGATGCCACAGCGCACCGCGCTGATCGAGGGCGATCTCGCACTCACCTTCGCCGAACTCGACGCCCGCGCGAATCGCCTGGCCGATTATCTCGGCTCGATCGACGTCGGCCCCGGTACGCACGTGGGTTTTCAGATGCACAACGGCATCGAGACCATGACCACCCTGATCGCCTGTTTCAAGGCGCGCGCCGTCCCGATCAATATCAACTACCGCTACGGGGTCGAAGAGCTCGGCTACCTCTACGACAATGCCGACCTGGAAGTGCTGGTGTGCCATGAGAAATACGTGGATGCGGCGCTGGAAGCACTGACCGATGCACCGTCGGTCCACCTGCTGATCGTCGACGACCGGTCACCCACCCCCATTCCCACCGACACCACGACCCCGGCAGAGCTGTCCGCATCGTACGAGCAGGCCCTGCTCTCGGGCTCGCCTATCCGACGCGCCGTCGAACGCACCCCCGACGACCTGTTCATGATGTACACCGGCGGCACCACCGGCCGCCCCAAGGGCGTCATGTGGCGGCAAGAGGATATGTGGCGCGTCCTCGGCGGCGGCATCGACTTCTATACGAACGAACCGGTTGCCGACGAATATCAACAGTCCCGTGTCGGCGCGCAGGGTGAACCGGGCACCTGGTTCATCCTCCCGCCGCTCATCCATGCCGCCGCGATGATGCCGTCCTTCACCGCTCTGTGGTCCGGCAATGCCGTGATCTTCGAGCCCAGGTTCGATGCGCAGCGGGTGTGGCAGGTGGTCGAACAGCGTCGCCCGCAGATCATGGTGATCACCGGCGACGCCATGGCGCGTCCGCTGATCGATGCCTACCGCGCCGCCCCGGTGGACGCATCCTCGCTGGTCGCTATCGGTTCGGGCGCCGCGCTGCTGTCGCAACCCGTGAAAAATGCGTTGCTGGAACTATTTCCGTCGACAGTGGTCACCGATTCCATCGGCTCCTCCGAAACCGGTTTCGGCGGTATCGGTTTCGCGCAGAAGGACGACAATCCCGGCCGTGGTCCGCGGGTGCAGAGCGGGCGCGGCGCAATCGTGGTCGATGATGCGGGACGGCAGGTCGAACCCGGCGCCGAGGGCTGGCTCGCCAAGACGGGCTCGGTGCCGATCGGCTATTACAAGGACCCGGAAAAGACCGAGCGGCTGTTCAAGACGGTCGACGGTGCCCGCATCGTGGTGACCGACGATCGCGCCAGGGTCGAGCCGGACGGCACGGTGACCCTGATCGGCCGCGGCAATATGGTCGTCAATACCGGCGGTGAGAAGGTCTTCGTCGAAGAGGTCGAGAGCGTGGTGAAGGCCCACGAGGCCATCTACGACGCGGTGGTGATCGGGGTCCCGCACGAGCGCTGGGGGCAACAGGTGGCGGCGGTGGTATCCGTCGTGGGTGCCGGACCGGTGGATTTCGCCGCGCTGGAGCGTCATGTGCGCAAACATCTCGCGGGGTACAAGGTGCCGAAGCAGATCTGGGTCGCCGAGGTCGTCACGCGTGCCCCGAGCGGTAAACCCGATTACCGCTGGGCGCGAGAGTTCGCGGCGGGTCGCGCACCGGATCATCAGGCGGATTGAGCAGGTCTGGACATGCATTCGACCAGGTCATCCCCATCAAGCCCCTGACAGCCATGATGAGAACGTGTTCTAATTCGATGGCATCTGCCGTCAGCACGGAGAAGGTCCGATGAATACAACCGAAGCCAAGAAGGATTCCGCACCTGCACTGCCCGACCGGATCACCGAAGCGTTGATCGGCAGGCTGACCGCAATGGTCGCGGCTTCCGGTACCGCCGATCCGTATTCGATGGTCGAGGTGTACACCGGCGCCGTGGTCGGCGAACTGCCGCAGTCGACCCCTGAAGACGTCACGACCGCCTATGCGAGCGCCAGGGCGGCCCAGCAGGAGTGGGCCGCCTGGCCGCTGCGGCGTCGACTCGAGGTCTTCGAACGCGCGCACGACCTGATCCTCGCCGAATACGAAACCATCGCCGATCTGATCCAGATCGGCTGCGGTAAGACCCGCCGCATGGCCTTCGAGGAATCCTGCGATGTCCCGATGGTCATCAGCCACTACCTCAAGACCGCACGCCGAGTACTGAAGCCCAAACGACGCGGCGGCCCGGTGCCGCTCATCACCACCTCGACCGAGGAGCACCGCCCCAAAGGCGTTGTCGCGGTCATCGCACCGTGGAACTTCCCATTCGCCATCGCACTCTCGGATTCGATGCCCGCGCTGATGGCGGGCAATGGCGTCGTACTCAAGCCCGATAACAAGACCGCGCTGTGCGCGCTGTTCGGGGTGGAGCTGCTGTATCGGGCGGGGCTGCCGAAGGGGCTGTTCCAGGTCGTCTGCGGCGAAGGCCCCGAGGTGGGTCCGGCCTTGATCGACAATGCCGACTTCGTCATGTTCACCGGCTCGACCGCGACCGGGCGGGTGGTCGGCGCAGGCGCGGGCCGCAATCTGATCGGCTGCAGCCTCGAACTCGGCGGCAAGAACCCGATGATCGTATTGGACGACGCGAATCTCGACGAGGTGATTCCCGGTGCGGTATTCGCGGTCTTCGCGAATTCGGGCCAAGCCTGCATGCATATCGAGCGGATCTATGTGCAGGACAAGTTGTATGACGAGTTCGTGCGCCGATTGGCTACGGCGGCAGACGAATTGAATGGCGGAATCGGCGCCGCCTACGACTTCACACCGGAATTCGGCTCGCTGGTCTCGGTGCAGCATCTGGAGCGGGTCGCGGCGCATGTCGAGGACGCCCGTGCGAAGGGCGCGACGGTACTGACCGGCGGCAAGGCACGACCGGATATCGGCCCGGCCTTCTATGAACCCACCGTGCTCACCGATGTCACCCCCGACATGACGCACGCGACCGCGGAAACCTTCGGTCCGGTGGTGAGCGTCTACCGGTTCACCGACGAGCAGGAGGCCATTCGGCTCGCCAACGACACCACCTATGGCCTGAATGCCAGCGTCTGGAGCCGAGATCTGGCCCGCGCCAATCGAATCGGCGCCCGGCTGGAGGCCGGGAATATCAATATCAACGACGGCTTCGTGACCACCTACGCCGCCAAGGGCACGCCGTCCGGCGGTGTCAAACAATCCGGCGTCGGCACCAGGCACGGCGACCAGGGCCTGCTCAAATACACCGACACGGTGAATATCGGCGTGCAGAAGCGCCAGGTAATGGCCGCCCGCGCGGGCCTGCCCTACGAGAAGCAGCTGAAGACAACGCTGACGACCCTACGACTCATGCGCCGACTCAGGTTGCGCTGAACACTTTTCACCCCAGGAGGTAGCCATGGCAGCGCCCGCGTTCCCGGCCGGATTCGATTTCACCGATCCGGCGTTGTGGGAAAACCGCATGCCGGTCGAGGAATTCGCGACGCTGCGCCGTACCGCACCGGTGTGGTGGTGCGCGCAGCCGGATGCCACCTCGGGCGGATTCCGCGACGGCGGGTACTGGGCGGTCAGCAAACACGAGGATGTGAAGGAGATTTCGCGCAGCCCGGAGATCTACTCCTCCGCGCAGAAGGGCGCCATCATCCGGTTGCCCGACGATGTCACGCCGGAGCAGATCGAACTCACCGGTGCGATGCTGATCAATATGGATGCGCCGAAGCATGCCAAGACCCGCCGGATCGTCTCCAAGGGATTCACCCCGCGTGCGGTGGAGGGCCTGCGCGCCGCGCTCACCGAACGCGCGGCGCGCGTCGTGCACGAGGCCAAGCGCACCGGCGGCGGCGATTTCGTCCAGCAGGTCGCTTGCGAACTGCCGCTGCAGGCGATCGCGGAACTGCTCGGTGTGCCGAACGAGGACCGCCACAAGCTATTCGAATGGTCCAATCAGACACTGAACTACGACGATCCGGAATACGGCGACGCCACCGCCGCCTTCACCGAAATCCTCGGCTACGCCTGGAATATGGCCGAACAGCGGCGCGCCTGTCCGGTCGACGATATCGTCAGCCAATTGGTGCACGCCGATGTCGACGGCGAGGCACTCGGTTCGGACGAATTCGGATTCTTCGTCATCCTGCTCGCGATAGCGGGCAACGAGACCACTCGCAATGCCATCACCCACGGCATGAAGGCCTTCGTGGACCATCCGGAGCAGTGGCAGCTGTACCGGGAACAGCGGCCGCGCACCGCACCCGATGAGATCGTCCGCTGGGCGACCCCGGTGAATGCCTTCCAGCGCACCGCGGCCCAGGACACCGAGCTCGGTGGACAGCAGATCAAGCGGGGTCAGCGGCTGGGAATCTTCTACAGTTCGGCCAACTTCGACGAGGACGCGTTCGAAAATCCTTTCACCTTCGATATATTGCGCGATCCGAATCCGCACGTCGGGTTCGGCGGCACCGGCGCGCATTATTGCGTCGGGGCGAATCTGGCGCGACTGGAGATCGACCTGATGTTCAATGCGATCGCCGATGTGATGCCCGAGATCAGCCAGGTCGCCGATCCGGTACGGTTGCGATCGGGGTGGATCAACGGAATCAAGAACTGGCAGGTGCGATACGAATGAATATCCGCAACATTCCACTACGTACCCTCTCCGGCGACCCGGCAACACTGGGCGAACTGGTCGGAGATAAAGCGGTACTGCTGGTCAACGTGGCTTCCAAGTGTGGACTGACACCGCAGTACACCGGACTCGTCGAACTGCAGAAGACGTACGGCGACCGCGGCTTCAGCGTGGTCGGGGTGCCGTGTAACCAGTTCATGGGCCAGGAGCCGGGTACCGCCGAGGAAATCGCGGAATTCTGCTCGACCACCTATGGCGTCGACTTTCCGCTGCTGGCGAAGACCGACGTCAACGGCGACGACCGGCATCCGCTCTACCAGGCACTGGTGCAGACCGCGGATGCCGAGGGCGCGGCCGGTGATATCCAGTGGAACTTCGAGAAATTCCTGATCGATCGCGAAGGTGCGGTGGTCGGCCGGTTCCGGCCGCGCACCACACCCGATGATGCGGCCGTCGTATCCGCCGTCGAATCGGTTCTTTAGCACTAGGAGCCGGAGCTCGTACGAGCTCCGGCTTTCGCTTGCTCTTACGCCATCGCGAAGCGCAGCAGGGCCTGCTTATCGCCCTGCTTGATCTTGCCCTTGCGGTTGAGCACCTCGAGCTGCCAGCTCCCACCGTTGCGGAACGCCTTGGCCACCGCATTGGCGTTATCCGTGCCGAGCAGCGACGGCCAGATATCGGCCACCTGCTGGGCGCTGCCGCCGGTCGCGTCGTAGACCTTGAAACTGATGTTGTTGGCCTTCTCGAAAGAGCTGCCCTTCTTGAATGCCGCGGCCACGAAAATGATCGCGTCGATGGCCTCGGGCACATTCGCGAAGGTAACGTGCACCGATTCGTCGTCACCGGAGGCAGCGCCGGTCTGTTCGTCGCCGGTGTGCTGGACCGAACCGTTGCCGAGCGGGTCGAGGGAGTCGAGTCCGGCGAACCGCACCGGCTCGGAGCCCTGCATGAGGATGGCGATCAGATCCAGATCCACACCGCGTTTGCGGCGCAACAACCCGACCGCTCCGCCGCTGGTGCCCCCCGACGGGTCCCAGCTCACCCCGACCGTCAGTTTGGTGATGCCGTTGAGATCAGCGGCACCATCTTCCTTTTTGAGCGTGATCATGCCTTCACCCTACAAGCGAATTCGGAAGTCTATGGGGCGCAGAATCTTCCCGCTCACCTGCTTGTAACTGGGCGTTTGCCTAGACCTTTCGCCGCCTGCGGTACCGGACCGCGCACGGCTGTTGTAGCTGCACCACCATCTTGCTGTGGTCATTACGGTAGCTGTCGGATGGCTGTGCCATCTCGAATTCCCAATCCCGCAGCAGTATCGAGAAGATCGCCTTGAGCTGCATGAGCGCGAAGGCGGCCCCGACACAGCGATGCCTGCCCGCCCCGAACGGGATCCAGGTCCAGCGATTGACGATATCTGCCTGATTCGGATCGATGTAGCGGTTCGGGTCGAACAGATCCGGATTCGGGAAGTCCTCCGGAATCCGGTTGGAGATGGCCGGAGTCGCCGCGACCAGATCGCCCGACGCGATGCGATGTCCGCACACCTCGAATTCCCCCTGGGCCACTCGCATCAGAATGATCAGCGGTGGATGCAGCCGCAGTGTCTCCTTGACCACCGCCTCCAGATTCGGAATCCGGCGCAGCGCACCGAAACTGATGTCGGAACCGTCGGCGTAGAGCTCGTCTAGTTCATCCACGACCCGGCGCAATTCCACGGGATGCCTGAGCAATTCGATGACCGTCCAGGCCGCGGTGCCCGACGTGGTGTGATGGCCGGCGAACATCATCGAGATGAACATCCCGGTGATTTCGCTCGCGCTGAATCGCGGCCTGCCCTGCTCGTCTTTGATCGAGATCAGGATGTCGAGCATGTCCCGATCTTCCTTGTTCGCGGGCGGATTCACGGCGCGGCCGTCCATGATGCCCTGCACCAATTCGACCAGTTCCGCGCGGGCGGCGTCGCGGCGGCGGAAACTCTCGATCGGCGCGTACGGATCCACGTAGGCCAGCGCGTCGGTACCGCGCTCCAGATCGTGGTAGAGGTGCGCGAAGCGTTCGTCGAGTTCATCGCGGAATCGCTTGCCGATCAGGCAGGCCGAGGAGGTGTAGATGGTCAACTCGGCGAAGAAGTCGAGCAGGTCGATCTGGCCCTCATCGCCCCAATTCGCCAGCATGCGCTCGACCTCGCATCCGATGGTCGCCGCATGTCCGCGCATTTGTTCCGCGCGCAGCGCCTGGTTGTGCAGCATTTCCTTGCGCCGCTCCGGACTCGCGTCGAACACCACGCCCTCGCCGAAAATCGGCTTCATGAACGGATATGCGGCGGCCTGATCGAGATCCTCGTCGCCGGACCGGAAGAAGAACTCATTGGCCTCGGCACCGGACAGCAGGATCACCTGCCGCCCCGCCAGCTCGAATGCCCCGACATCCCCGCATTCCGCACGCACCCGCCGCATCAAGGCCAGCGGGTCGACGCGGAATTCATCGAGATGCCCGTGCTCGTGATCGCCTCCGGAAACCCGCAGCGGCTTGACCAGGGTCATGAAAATCCTCCTGGGATATCCGTCCACACAAGTGATGGACACTTGTCTGGACAGTACTACGACGAGCATGGGCAGGCAAGGTAACAGCCACTGTCGCAACAAACAGCTGCGGGCACGGTTATCGCGAACCGCGCACCGTCGGCGGGTGCGTGCCGCCGGTAATTGTCAGGTCCGCAAATTTGACCGACGCTCGGCCGGCCGAGCAGACGGTCTCCGTGCACAGCTTCTCACCGCAGCTGTGTG
The DNA here is from genome assembly GCF_040680135.1 of Nocardia sp. NPDC052112. Classification (NCBI taxonomy): domain Bacteria; kingdom Bacillati; phylum Actinomycetota; class Actinomycetes; order Mycobacteriales; family Nocardiaceae; genus Nocardia; species Nocardia sp. NPDC052112. The sequence continues at coordinate 119,450 of NZ_JBFAWD010000004.1, forward strand.
TGAACTCGACGGTCTGCGCGCCATCGCGGCACCAGCGATCACCCCACTGCTTCAACGCGAGAAGGACGGGGGCCAGGTCGCGGCCGGACTCGGTGCGCAGGTACTCCTCGCGCACGGGGCGGTCGCTGTACTGGCGTCTCCGCACGACGCCGGCATCGCACAGTCGACTCAGTCGGGTCGATAGCACGCTTCGCGGTGCGCCGAGTTGTGCGATCTATTGGCCCGAAACGAAACAGCGATCGGCTTTTTCGACGCGGCACTGGACCGCTACCCGGAACGGTTGAATCCGACCGCGCTGTGGATGAGCGCAACGGCGCGCTATCGCTGATTCGGCGCGGCCCGGTGAACATCCACTTACGTGGTATACCGGCCCCTGCACCCGGATGGCGTGGTCACCGCCAGCCGAAATGTCAGACCCCCTCGATACCATCGAATAGCACAGGAGGGGTTGGTAACCATGGGTATTCGAGGAATTCTCGATCGGCTGCTGCGGCGGCGCAGGGATCAGGGGGCCTGGTCTGCGGCCGGCGAAACCGGTGCGCGTCGCGCGACTGTGGTTCGTGACCTGCAGCGGATCCGTCGCGATAACGAGCGCAATCGGCCTCGGGAGCGCAACGTGTACACGGAGTTCGGCGGAGGGGGCTGCACCGGCGGCTGACGACACGGTGCACGGTCGGCGGGTTGGGGCATCCGCGACGCTCGCGCATGCCCCAACCCGTTGGAACTAGCCGACGGTCAGGACGGTGCCCGCGCCGACGGTCCGGCCGCCCTCGCGGATCGCGAAGCCGAGGTCCGGCTCCAGCGGGACGGGACGACCCAATTCGACTGTCAGGTCGATGGTTTCGCCGGGGCGGGCGACGGCCTGGTCGGCGGGCAGTGTCACGTTGCCGACGACGTCACCGGTGCGCACGTAGAACTGCGGGCGGTAGCCGGTGGCGATCGGTGTGCGCCGACCGCCCTCGGCCGTGCCGAGCAGGTATACGCGCGCGGTGAACCGGGAGTGCACCGCGATGCTGCCCGGCTCCGCCGCGACCTGCCCGCGCCGCACCTGACCGCGCTGCACGCCACGCAGCAGCAACGCGACATTGTCGCCCGCTTCCGCGAACTCCATAGTCCGGCCGAAGGTTTCCACTCCGGTGACAACGGAGGTCAGCTCCGCGCCGCCGTAGAGCTGCACCCGATCGCCGAGGCGAATCCGGCCACGTTCCACCGCACCGGTGATGACGGTGCCCCGACCGGTAATGGTCAGGACGTTCTCCACCGGCAGCAGGAACGGCGCGTCGGTGTAACGCACGGGCGTGGGCACATGGGTGTCCACGGCGTCGAGCAGGTCGAGCAATGCGGCCGTCCATCGCGAATCCCCTTCCAGCGCACGCAGACCCGAAACCCGCACGACCGGCAGCTCCGCACCCGGGTAGCCCTGGGCGCTGAGCAGCTCGCGCACCTCGAGTTCGATCAGATCGAGCAGTTCCGGATCACCGGCATCGGCCTTGTTGAGCGCGACCACGATGTGCTCCACCCCCACCTGACGCGCGAGCAGCACATGTTCGGCGGTCTGCGGCATGACACCGTCCTGCGCCGAGACCACCAGAATCGCCCCGTCGAGCTGGGACGCACCGGTGATCATGTTCTTCACGAAATCGGCGTGCCCCGGCATATCGATATGCGCGTAATGCCGAGTAGCGGTTTCGTATTCGACGTGCGCGATATTGATGGTGATCCCGCGCAACGCCTCCTCCGGCGCTCGATCGATCCGCTCGAACGGTACGAAGCTACCGCCACCGCGCTCGGCGAGCACCTTGGTGATGGCGGCGGTCAACGTGGTCTTGCCGTGATCGACATGACCCATGGTGCCGATATTGAGATGCGGCTTGGTCCGCACATATGTCTTCTTGGACATGACTTTCCCTGACCAGTAATGATTTCCGACGATCCGATTCGCCGTGGGACCTCTCTGCGACGGGCCACCTTCCCCGTCAGAGGTCCCGGGACATCCCGGGGAAGGTCAGCTTCGGGCGCCGTCGAAGTGCGCCGCAGCCACCGCTGCGGACGCTGCCAGGGCAGCCGCCATCGCGCCCGCGACCGCGGACTCCAGAGCGATGGTGTGGCCGAACATGCGTAGCACTGTACGGACCGAGCCGAACCGGGCGCGAGCCATTTTCGCGCCCGGTTCGGATATCAGTTCAGTGGGGCCGAGCGCCACCAGCGCAGGACCTTGTCCTGAGCGCCCGCCAAACCGTCTGCGTACATGAGGAATTGGGCGCGCTTGCTGTCGCCGGTGAACGCGGTGACGATCTTCGGCCCGTCGTTGACGAATTTGTAGTTGGTGTAGGTCTTTCCACCGTTGCTGTCGGTCGACTTGGTGGCGTCGGATGGCAGGTTGCTCAGTGCCTTCTGCACGTCGGAGGCGTTCTTGTAGACGTAGATCGTGTAGAACGGGTCGTCGTTGTCACCGCCGCCGTAGCAATCCCACTGTGCGGCCCAGGCGCCGAAGTCCGGCGTGCCAGGGGTGGGCAGGGTCAGGTCGCCGGTCTTGTGGGCATTGCATTTCGCGCCGTTGTAGCCGACCGAATCGGATTCGCTGGCGGGCACCATGCGCGGGAATTCCTTGCTGATGGCGGCCGCGGTCGCGTCCACCGTGCCGCTGCCACCATTGGACGAACTCGACGAAGTCGTCGTGCCGCCGCCGGAACTCGACGAACCGCCCCTCGATACCACGCCGATGATCGCGATCACGATCACCAAAAGGATCACCAGACCGACACACAGCGCGACGATCAGCCCGACATTCGATTTGCGCTGCGGCGGTCGCGGGGTGCTCATCGGCGGCCGGGGCGGGGTCGAGAATCCGAGCGGTTGCTGGTTGTAAGGATTGCTCGGATGCGGATGCTGTTGGGTCGGTGCGGTCTGCACCGGCTGCGGACGCGGGGTGCCCTGCCCGGCGGGATTGACCGTCGTCGACGCCAACGGCTGCGGCTGCATCGTGTGCGGTGCGCTGGTCTGCGGATACTGTCCGGCCGTCTGCGGATACTGTCCGGCCGTCTGCGGGTACTGTCCGGCGGTCTGCGGATACTGTCCGGCGGTCTGCGGATGCGGCGCACCGGTCACGGGCATCGGCTGCCCGGTGATCGGCCGTGGCGCACCTGTCACCGGAATCGCTGGTCCGGTACCCGGGTGCGGACCGCCCACCACCGGCATGGCCGGGGCACTCGGATTGGCGAATGCCTGCTTGGCCGCCTGCGCGAACTCCGAGCAGGAGGCGAACCGGTCATCGGGCCGCTTGGACATGGCCTTCGCCAAGACCGTGTCCAGCTGGTATGGCAGGCCGGGACGGACGCTGCTCAATGCCGGGGGCGTGCCCTGCAGATGTCCCTGGATCACCGCCGCCGGATTGGTCGCGGCGAACGGACCGGACCCGGTGAACAACCAGAACAGCGAGCACGCCAGCGAATACTGGTCCGCTCCGTGATCGAGCGAAGCGCCGGTGAGCTGTTCCGGCGAGGCATAGGCCAAGGTCGCGGTGAAGGTGCCGGTTTGGGTGAGGTGGCCGGTATCGTCGCGCAGCCGCGCGATACCGAAGTCGGTCAGGTAGACCCGCTCACCGCGCCCGCCGCTGGAGCGGGCCAGCAAGATATTGGCGGGCTTCACATCCCGGTGCAGGACGCCCATGCCGTGCGCGTAGTCGAGCGCGTCGGCGGTCTCCTTGATGATCTGGACCGCCCGCTCCGGCGGCAGCGACTTGGGATCGACCGACGCGGCATCGATGCCATCGATGTACTGCATCGAGATCCACAGCTGCTCGTCCTCGAGGCCGCGGTCGTAGACGGTGACGATATTCGGGTGATCGAGCTGGGCGACCAGATCCGCCTCCCGCTCGAACCGCGCCCGCACCTCCTTGTCGAAGAACATCTCCCGATTCAGCAGCTTCAGCGCCGTCATCCGTGGCAGGCGCGGATGTTTCGCCAGGTACACCGAACCCATGCCACCGCGACCCAGTTGCCGATCGATGACATAACCGGCGAATACGTCACCGCTGGCCAGCATGTCTGCTCCACTTCCCGCCGCGCACCGGGACCCACCGATGCACAGGCGTACAGCATAAGAATGCGCGATCAGGACCTCCTGACCACGGAAAACATCGAAACCTTAGCAGGATTCGCTTAAGCCTTGGTTATCGTCGACTTATACGCATCGCAGGCGACATTCGACTGTTTCCGGCTACGGCGGCGGGCGCGGCGCGGGTCCGGGCGGTGTTCTGCCGGGGCGACGTGGGATATCCGGCAGGGCGATAGTGCCGGGTCGCGGTGACCGGCGTGGCGGCAGCGGCAGGCGCGGCTGGGATGTTCTCGGCGGCTCGGGGACGCCGCGGTTGGTCGGCTGGGTCGGACGTGCGGTGCCCCCGCTGCCGATCGGCTCGGAAGTATTGGTGGACACCGGGTTTCGGGGCGCAACCGCGGCGCGAGGCGATTCCGTCGGCGGTCGGTTGGGTCCCGGCTGACCGCAATGCGGCTGCGACGCCGAAGACAGCAGCGCCCGACGGGCGGCCAGCGCGAATTCGGTGCAGCTGGCAAAGCGGTCCGCGGGCCGTTTGGCCATCGCGCGTGCCAGCACCGCATCCAAACCCGGTGGGACATCCGGCCGATACCGACACAGCTGCGGTATCGCGCCGTACAGGTGACCGTTGATGACCGCCATCGGATTGGGCCCGTGGAAGGGTGCGGCACCGGTCAGCATCCAGAACAGCGAGCAGGCCAGTGAATACTGGTCGGCCAGGTAGTCCGGCGACCCGGTCAGTTGTTCCGGTGCGGCGTAGGCCAGCGTGGCGGTGATGGTTCCGGCCGAACTCGGTGTGGATTCGCCGTCGCGCATGCCCGCGATGCCGAAATCGGTGAGCAGCACCCGTTCCGGCTGTCCGATCGGCGCCTTGGCCAGCAGGATATTGGCCGGTTTCACATCGCGGTGCAGCACGCCGTTGCCGTGCGCGAAATCCAGGGCGGCCGCCGTATCGGCGATGATCTGCACCGCGCGGCCCGGCGCGAGCACGTTGACATCCGCGCAGGACGCATCCGCGCCCGGCACGAATTGCATCGAAATCCACAGCTGCTGATCCTCGGCGCCGCGGTCGTAGACGGTGACGATATTCGGATGGTCGAGCTGGGCGACCAGATCCGCCTCCCGCTCGAAGCGGCGCCGGATCTCGGCATCGGTATACAGTTCGCGCTTCAACAGTTTCAGCGCGGTCAGGCGCGGCAGGCGCGGATGCTGGGCCAGGTACACAGTGCCCATACCGCCTTGGCCGAGCACACGTTTGATCGTGTATCCAGCGAAAACATCGCCAGTTCGCAGCACAGTGGATTCACCCCCCGTATCGGGTCGAGCACCTGGATCCTACCGATGTATCTGTTGGCACGGCCCGGACGCAACACGTTCGTTGCGGTGCCGCAGACGTTGTCGGTGGCACTCGTTAGGCTCGGCCCCATGCGCATTGGAGCACACGTCCGGCTCGACAGCGATCCGATCGGCTTCGGTGAAAAACTCGGCGCCGATGTCATCCAACTGTTCGTCGTCGACCCGCAGAGTTGGGATAAACCGACCCCGCATCCGCGGACCGAGGAGATCCTCGCCAGTCCGATCGATGTGGTGGTGCACTCGTCCTATCAGATCAATGTGGCCAGTCTGAACAACCGCCTGCGCATGCCGTCGCGCAATGCGGTGGCCCAACAGGCGAAGGCCGCCGCAGATATCGGCGCGTTCGGTCTGGTGGTGCACGGCGGACATGTCCGCTCCGACAGCGAACTGGAAACCGGAATCGATAACTGGCGCAAACTGTTCGAGCGCCAGCAGGACAAGGGCGGCTTCGCGGTGCCGATCCTGATCGAGAACACCGCGGGCGGTAACCACGCCATGGCCCGGCATTTCGATTCGATCGCCCGACTCTGGGATGCGGTCGGCGATTTCGGCGCGGGCTTCTGCCTGGACACCTGTCACGCCTGGGCGGGCGGTGAGGATCTGGTCGGCGTCGTCGAGCGGATCAAGGCCATTACCGGCCGCATCGACCTGGTGCACCTGAACTCCTCCCGCGACGAGTTCAATTCGGGCGCGGACCGCCATGCCAACTTCGCCGACGGAACGATCGATCCGGAGTTGCTCGCGCAAGTGTGCCGGACCGCGGATGCTCCGGTGGTTCTGGAGACGCCCGCCGAGGGGGTCGCCGAGGATCTGGCGTATCTGCGCGAGCACGTCGGCTGATCCCGGGCCCGTCCGCTCCGCCTCGCCGTCGTCAGCGATGCGAACGGCTCGGGGCGACTCGTCCTGCCCCGAATAGATTGCGGCGGGTCGAGCGGAATAGACATGGGGGTTGCAGGGACGCGCGCACAGAGCCGACATCGAAAGGCGCCCTTCGATTCGCGCCGATGGGTCCGAGCGTTGCGATCACTGCGACGAAAACCCTGGTCGGGGCGGCTATTCGGGTGATGTGCTCGATAGCGCATCAACCGATTTCAACCAGCGAAGGTGATCCCATGACGGTCGACTACGCCCAGACAACCGCCACCGTGACCAGAATCGGCGCTCGCATCGGCGCCCAGGTCGACAATGTCCGGCTCGGCGGCGATGTGGACGCGGCAACCGTCGCGGTGATCCGGCGCGCCTTGCTCGAGCACAAGGTCATCTTCTTCCGCGGCCAGGACCATTTGACCGAGGACGGGCAGCACGAGTTCGCGCAACTGCTCGGCACCCCGACCACCCCGCATCCGACGGTCACCTCGCACGGTGTCAAGAGCCTGGCCATCGACTCGGAGTACGGCCGGGCCAATAGCTGGCACACCGACGTCACCTTCGTCGACCGGATTCCGAAGGCCTCCATCCTGCGCGCGGTTACGCTGCCGAGCTACGGCGGCTCGACCACCTGGGCCTCCACCGTCGCTGCCTACGATTCACTGCCGGAGCCGCTCAAGCGCCTGGCCGAGAATCTGCGGGCCGTGCACACCAATCTGTACGACTACGCCGCCACCGACGTCGACCGGAGCAATCCGAATACCGACGCCTATCGAGCCGAGTTCCAGTCCGACTACTACGAGACCGAGCATCCGGTGGTGCGGGTGCACCCGGAGACCGGTGAGCGCGCGCTGCTGGTCGGACACTTCGTCAAGCGCTTCGTCGGGGTCTCCACCAGCGAATCCCAGGCCCTGTTCCGCCTGTTCCAGGACCGGGTGACCCGGCTGGAGAACACCACCCGCTGGAACTGGCAGCCCGGTGACGTCGCCATTTGGGATAACCGCGCCACCCAGCACTACGCCGTCGACGACTACGACGACCAGCCCCGCAAGCTGACCCGGATCACCCTTGCCGGCGATATCCCGGTCGGTGTCGACGGCCTCGCGAGCACCTCGCTCCACGGCAATGCCGAGCACTACTCGATCATCGAGGAGGTTTCCCCGCTGGAGTCGTGACGGCGATCACACGGCTGCCGCAGTAGCTCCGATTGTGCTGCGGCAGTTGAGGGGCCGTGCGGTCGCTTTACCGGACTTGGTGCTGGTATGAGGTCGGGCCGTTGCCGGGCGGCACGATAGTACAGACTGATGCCATGAGTATCAGCCCGCTGGACGGGGTTCGCGTCCTGGAACTCGGCAACTACATCGCCGCGCCGACCGCTGGTCGCATCCTCGGCGATTTCGGTGCCGAGGTGATCAAAGTAGAGCGGCCGAAGGCCGGGGACGAGCTACGCAACTGGCGGCTCTACGGCGGCGATACCTCGATGCTGTACCGCACCATCAACCGGAACAAGAAGTCGATCACGCTGGATCTGCGCACCGAGGCGGGCCGGGGCATCGTCCTGGATTTGCTCCGGCACTGTGATGTGCTGCTGGAGAATTTCCGGCCGGGCATGCTCGAAAAGTGGGACCTGGGTCCGGAAGTGCTGAACGAGGTCAATCCGGATCTGGTGATCACTCGGATCTCCGCTTATGGGCAGACCGGGCCGCTGGCCGCGCGGCCCGGTTTCGCGGCGGTCGCCGAGGCGGTCGGCGGGCTGCGCGAACTAGTCGGAGATCCGGATCGGCCGCCGGTGCGGGTCGGTGTGTCCATCGGTGATTCGATCGCGGGGATCTATGCGGCGTTCGGCACGGTGATGGCGTTGTTCCAGCGCGAACGCACCGGCACGTCGATTCCGCTCGGCGAACGCGTCATCGATGTGGCGCTGAACGAGGCGATTCTGTCGGTGATGGAATCGCTGGTGCCCGACTATCTCGCGTACGGCATCAGTCGCGAGCGGGTCGGCGGGCGGATGGAGGGCATCGCGCCGAGCAATGCCTACCCGACCAGCGACGGTGCGAGCATCATTATCGGCGGCAACGGTGACGCCATCTTCCAGCGCTATATGGAGGTGATCGGCCGTCCCGATCTGGCCGTCGATCCGGAACTGCAGGACAATGCCGGGCGCTGGCGCAATCGCGAACGGCTCGACACGTCGATCGCCGAATGGACCGTGCGGCACACCCGCGACGAGGCGCTGAAGCTCTTGGAGGCGGCCGCCATCCCGTGCGGCCCCATATACACCGCCGCCGATATCGTCGCCGACGAGCAGTACCAGGCGCGCAATATGATTCAGCCGTTCCCGGTGGATGTCGGTGCGCCGCAACCGAAGACGGTCGGCTTTCCGGGCATCGTGCCGGTGATCGGCGAAAAATCCCTTCCGATCCGCAATGTCGGCCCGGACCTGGGTGAACACACGCACGAGGTGCTGTCGGAACTGCTCGGCATGAGCGATGCCGATATCGCCGGATTGGAGGCGTGATGCGCGCCGGTATCGATGGAGTGGAGGCGGTATGACGCGACGGGTATACGGCAGGCGTCGACCGCCGGGGCGCGGTGCGCGCGAATTGAGTGGGCCCGGACATGCGCGGCCAACGGTGCATCCGACTCCGGCCACCAATGAAAAACCCTGCGGTGGTGTGATGTGCGTACCGCCGCACGTGCGTCAGGCGCCGCCGGTCCGGGAGGCGCGGGAGGAGGAGTAATGCTGCGCGATGTGACACTGCGCGACGGGTTGCAGTTGACCGGAAAGGTACTGCCGGTGGAGCGCAAGGTGGATATCGTGCGCCAGCTGCTCGCCGTTGGCGTGCCCGCGCTGGAGATCGGCTCGATGGCCCGTCCCGATCTGGTGCCGCCGATGGCCAACACCATGGAGCTCGTTGCCGCGCTACGCCCCGAAGAGCTGCGGCACTGCTGGGTCTGGGTGGCCACGCCGCGCCATGTGGAGAAGGCCGCCGCCGCGGGTGTGCGCAACTTCCAGTACTGCTTCTCCGCGTCGGATGCACACAATAAGGCCAATATCGGCCGCGGCACGGAGGACAGTGTCGCCGCAATGCCGGACGCCGTGCGATTGGCGCGGGCGGCGGGCGGCGAAATCCAACTCTGCCTCGCCACCAGCTTCACCTGTCCGTTCGACGGTCCCGTCGATCCGGAGCGGGTGCTGGCCATTGCCAATGATCCGCGTACCGCGGGCGCTTCCGACATCGTCATCGCCGATACCCTCGGCCAGGCCCATCCGACCCAGGTATCGGAGCTGATCTCGGCCGTGCGCGACCGAACCCCGCACCGCCGCATCGTCTTCCACGGTCACGACACCTGGGGCATGGGCGTCGCCAACACGCTCGCCGCCCTTCAGGCCGGAGCCACCATGGTCGACGGCTCCCTCGGCGGCCTCGGCGGCTGCCCCTTCGCCCCTGGCGCGAGCGGCAACACCTCCACCGAGGACATCCTCTTCGCCACCCGCCCCACCTGGTTCACCCCATCGGTCCTGGCCACCCTGGTGACCCTCACCGAATCCCTGCTCACCGAACTCGACGAACCCAACCGCTCCCGCACCGCCGAAGGCGCCCGCTCCAAAGCCTCCGCCTTCGAATGGGTCACCCCCATCACCGCACGCGCCCGCCCGTTCACGGATTGATTGTGGCCGAGGTGAATTGGTAGTGCACGAAATCACGGACCGGTTCGAAACCGATGGTGCGGTAGATGCGGTTCGCGGTGGAGTTGGCGATATCGGCGAAGAGGCAGACGTTCAGGTTTTGCCAGCGCAGGGTGCGGGCTACGTGCGCGGTGAGGATGCTGGCGTAGCCGTTGCCGCGGTGGCCGGGAGGGGTGTACACGGGACCGATCCGGGACCAGCCGAAGACCGGGACCTGGTGTGCGGCAAGGGAGACGGGCACGCCGTCGCGTTCCCAGAGCCACCACCGACCGGTCGCGATCCGGTTCCGGATGGCAATGGCGGTCAGGCTCGGCGGCGGCATACCGGATTCGAGGCGCATGGCTTCGGCCCAGTCGACGCACAGCCCGACGTCGGATTCGGTGGCGCGGCGGGCTGATCCGGCGGCATTCGGAAAGTTCAGCTCCGCGAGCCGATAGAGGCGGGTCGAGTACGCCTCCAGATAGCCGACACCATGGCGTTTGCCCCAGTGCTCGGCGAATTCGGTGGCATCGTGGGTCGCGCCCTCGACTCCGCCCGCGTCCGGAGCTACCTCGGCGATGGCATCGGCTACGGGCACAACACTCCCCGCGGGCAGCTCACCGAGATACACCCCGCGTCCGGCCGCGCGCATAGCGGCACCGATCACGGTCGCATCGTCGTCGTGGACGGACAGGAATCGCGAGCGGTCGGCATCGACCTGCATGCCGGCGAGATGGTTGGCGATGCCGGTGGTGATCACCGTGTGCCGCAATGGATCACGCAGCAGAAACGGCTCGGTCAGCGACCGGAACCGCGCGGCATCGGCGGTGATCTCGATCCTCATACCCAACTACGCTAGAATCCGAAAGCCCTGCGCGCTCGCGATTTTCTGCGCTGCCGCGACGCGGCGACGATGTCCGGTTCAGCTGGTTCGATCCGATCCGTCGGCGCGTAGCTTCAGCAGTACCAGACCAGCGGTGCACGCCAGAATCAGTCCGGCGACAGTAATTTCGACGTGCAGCCCGGCTATGCCCAGTACCGCTCCGACGATGCCGCCGATGAAAATCAGCCAGGCAGCTATCCGCGACAGCATCGTGGACAGGGTGCGCACTGGCGGGTTCGACACGACTTGCTGCGAGGTTTCCGGGGCCGCCGATTCGTCGGCCGTGGCGGAGGCTCGCAACGGAGTTGTCGAGTAAGCTCCCATCATCAACTCCTCGATGACGCCGATCAGAGTGTTGCCTTCGCCCGATTTGCACCGCGCGTCTCTCATCTAGGTACTGGCGTCTCACGCGTAACTTTGGTCACACGCTACGGCCTCGGAACGGGGTTCGACTACGACACGTGCCCGCGACACGCCGAAGAGATCAATTCGATATCTGAATCAACACTGTTTTATTCACGTCGGCGCCGCGCATGCCCAGCGTGTGCTCGTCTGGCCGGGGCGACCGGCCTCGATTATTGTGAGCTCCACTCGAACGACGAGGAGTGTTACCGATGGAGAGCAGCAGGGCCAAGATCGCCGGTCCGGTGATCGCCGCAGGCGCGGTCTCGCTCGGACTCGTTCTCATCGGCGCCTGCGGACTCGGCAAGCACGACACCTACGTCGCGCCGCCACCGATCAAATCCGCCAACGACGACGCCGTCCCGGCCGTGCGCTACGGCACCAGCACCTCGGCGGCACCAAAGGTATTCATCCCGCCGTCGCCGAGCTGGCAGGTCGCGCGCCCGGGACCGCCGCGCAAGTCGGTCGATTTCACCGTTCCGCCGTCCGCCCTGCCGGAATCCGCGACCCGAGGGCCACAGACCTCCACGCCGAACGCCGCCCCGCCGCCCGCCTTCACCACCGAGATCGAGCTGCCACCGACCACCCAGCCGCGTCCGACCACCATCGACCTGCCCCCCGAAGAGCCACCGGCCACCACGCGCCGCGTGCCGGCGGCCACCTCGCCGGGCGTGAGCGACGACGAATAGCGAAACGGCGGCGCATGCCTCGCACGCGCCGCCGTTCAGAGCTACCGGAACTTACAGCTCCGGCAGGTCGTAGGAACCGACCTGCGCGCTGAGCACCCGCAGATGCTCCAGCCCACCACCGAGCGTGCGCTCGATCGCGGTGAGCCGAGCGACATAGTGGCTCACCGGGTATTCCGCGGTGACTCCGATGCCGCCGTGCATCTGGATAGCTTCCTGGCCGACATGCCGCGCCGAGCGACCGACCTGCAGCCGCGCCCGCGACGCGACCACCGGATCATTGGCACCATCGGCCAGCGACGCGTTGGCGTAGAGGCTCATGCTGCGCGCCAGTTCCAGCGAGACGTACATATTCGCCGCCCGCTGGGTCAGTGTCTGGAACTTCGACAGCGTCACGCCGAACTGCTTGCGCGTCTTCAGATAATCCGTCGTCAGCCGCAGCGCCTCCGCCATCGCACCGATGGACTCCGCACACAGGGCGGCCTGGGCGTGCCCGATCGTGATCTGCACGGCCTCGGCGGCGTCGATATCGTCACCGAGCAATTCGCCGGGGACCTGGTCGAATTCGACCTGTGCGCCACGCTGACCGTCGAGCGTCCGGTACGACTTACGCTGCACCCCGGCGGGATCCACCAGGAACAGTCCGATACCGCCGGTCGGCAACACCGCGCTGACCACCAGTTCATCGGCGCTGTCGCCGTGTGGAACCGGATTCTTCAGACCCGTCAGCACCCACGAATCGCCCTGCTGCACAGCGGTGGTCGCGAGTTCGGTGGACGGCCAGCGCACACCGGGCTCGGCATGCGCGAACGCCAGCAATTTGGTGCCACCGGCCACCTCGGGCAGAATCCGCTGGCGCTGTTCGGCACTACCGACCCGCGCGACCAAACCGCCGGGCACCAGGACCGCGTCCACGAGCGGTTCGGGTGCGAGCCGCCGCCCGATCTCCTCGAGTACGACCATGGTCTCCACCGGACCGGCGCCCACGCCACCGTCCTCCTCGGTGAGGCTCAGGCCGAGCACGCCGAGTTCGGCCAGCTGGTTCCAGACATCGCGGCTCCAGCCGAGTTCGGTGTCGGTGACCTTCAGGCGGGTCTCGGGATCGTAATTGCGGGCCAGCAGGTCGCGGACCGTGTCGCGCAGCATGACCTGTTCATCGGTGAGTTCGAAATCCATGGCTGCGCCTCACAATCCGAGGATCGTGGAGGCGATGATGGTGCGCTGCACCTCGCTGGAGCCTCCGTAGATGGTGGTCTTGCGGTAGTTCAGATAGCCGGGGCCGCTGCGCTGTGCCCAACCGGGCGAGGCGATGTCGGCGGCATCGACCGGGAGCGCGTCCTGGCCCGCGATATCGAGCAGTAGTTCGGTCGCGGCCTGCTGCAGTTCGGAACCGCGCAGCTTGAGCACCGACGAGGCCGGATTCGGCCTACCGTCCGAGGAATTGGAGACCACCCGCAGCTGGGTGAGTTCCAACGCGAGCAGTTCGTTCTCCAGTTCGGCGATGCGTGCGGCGAAGACCGGATCCTCGAGAAGGGTGCCCGAACCCGACTTGGTCTGGCGCGCGTAATCCTTGGCGACACCGAGCTTGACCTTGGTGCGGCCGACGCCGGTAATGCCGGTGCGCTCGTTGCCGAGCAGGAATTTGGCGTAGGTCCAGCCCTGGTTCTCCTCGCCGACCAGCTGATCGGCGGGCACCCGCACATTCTCGAAGAAGACCTCGTTGACCTCGTAGCCGCCGTCGATGAGCTTGATCGGGCGGACGGTGACGCCGGGAGACTTCACATCGAACAGCAGGAAGGAGATGCCCGCCTGCTTCTTCGGTGCGTTCGGATCGGTGCGAACCAGGCAGAAGATCCAGTCCGCGTACTGGCCGAGCGTGGTCCAGATCTTCTGGCCGTTGACGATGTAGGAGTCACCGTCGCGCACCGCGGTGGTGCGCAGCGAGGCCAGATCGGATCCGGCGTCGGGTTCGGAGAAGCCCTGGCACCACCAGATATCCAGCGCTGCCGTCGGCGGCAGGAAGCGCTCCTTGATCTCCTGCGAACCGAACTGCGCGATCACCGGACCGACCATCTGGGCATTGAACGTCAGCGGCTCGGGCACCGAGGCCAGCTGCATTTCGTCCTGCCAGATGTGCCGCTGAATCGGCGTCCAGTCCTTGCCACCCCATTCGACCGGCCAGTTCGGCACGGCCAGGCCGTGGTCGTTGAGGATCTTTTGCGAAGTGACGACGTCCTCGCGGGACAGTTCGTGGCCGTACTTGAGGCGGTCACGGATGTCGGCGGGAATCTCGGTCCGGTAGAAGTTCCGCAGCTCATCGCGGAAGCTCACCTCGTCGGGCGTCAGACTTAGTTTCATACACATCTCCCGGTGTGTCTCGTACGTCCGAGTCAAACCTACCCCCCGGTAATCTCTCACTGTCGAGTGGGTCACAGGGGTAGATCGGGTATGTGTCGTGGGTCGGGCCGCAGCAGTCGGCGCGATTGGTGGCGAGTACATGGGCGGCGTGAGCGACAAGCTGGTACGTTGCAGCACGTGAGGCCGGGCTATCCCGGTGTTCGGTATCGAGGAGAACGAGTGAACGGCAGATTTAGCGCACGTGCCGCCGCGGCGGTGACATCTCTCGGCATCGGTGCGGTCCTCGCCCTCACCGGCACGGCGGTCGCCGAGCCATCCCCTGTCGATGCCGGACTCGAACAGCTCACCACCGACGCCGGAGCCGATCCGACCGCACAGGCGGGCGTCGGCGCGCTGAGCCAGTTCACCAAGTTGGTGGATATCGCCGAGCTGCGCAATGTCTCGGCCGCCTTCACACCATTCGCCTACGCCGCACCCACCTTCGGCTGCGGCAGTGTCGGCCCGGTCACCACGATCATCGCGGCGGGCTCCACCGACGGCGCCAACCCCTATGGCGCCGCAGATCCGTTGCCGGGCACGCTGCGGTTCAGCGCGACGCCCGCACATTCGGGTGCGCCACTGTCCTCCGGGCTCGTCGTGGCCTGGCTGAATGTGAACACCGGCGCGAGCGGCCTCACCACCCTCGACGACCGGACCGAGTACAACATGCCGACGCTGTCGAAGACCGTGACCAGCGGTCCGGGCACCGTCATCGCCTCGATGTGGGGCATGATCGACTACCCGTTCGCACACTGCGTGATGACGCCGACGGTCGGGATGTTCTACGTTCCGGATCGTCCGGTGCTGCCGCCGGCACCGGCCGGTGCCGGTACACCGCAAGGGGCACCCGCACCGGCACAGCCCGCCTCGACTCAGGACCCGGCGCCGCAGCCCGTGGCACCGGCCGCCCCGAACCGCGCGGATTCCGTCGCGCAGGACGAGATCTTGCACCAGAACAACTAACGCACCTTCCCGAAGAACGCCCGGATATCGGCGACATGCATATCCGGCAGTTCCATCGGCACGAAGTGGTTTCCGGTGTTTCCCTCGGGCCAATGCGCAATGGTGTTGTCGCGCTCGGCCAGGCGCAGCATGAGTGCGGAGCCGCCCGCGTAGACGCCGGTCGGTACCGCCTTTTGACCGGTGGGCCAGACGAATCCGCCGTCACCGAGACCGTTGTACATCGGCCAGGACGAGGTGCCCGCGGTATTGGTGAACCAGTACAGGCTGATATTGGTCAGCAGATGATCGCGGTCCATGACATCCTCGGCCAGCTCGGCCAGCGGGGTGAATTCATTGAATTTCTGCATCAGCCAGGCCAACAGACCCACCGGGGAATCGGTCCAGGCGTGCGCGAAAGTCTGTGGCGCGGCGCGCAATAGCACGTGATGGTTCACGCCGCCGGACATCCAGCCCTGCATCTGATCCCATTCCGCGCGTTCGTCCGGCGTCATGATCGGCACATCGGCCTCGGTCGGCATGCCGATTCCGCCATCGATATGCACACCGACCACGCGATCCGGTGCGATGCGGGCGATCTCGGGTGTGACGTAGGCTCCGAGATCGCCGCCCTGGGCGCCGTAGCGCTGGTAACCGAGCCGGTCCATCAGCTCGACCCACATCTCGGCCACCCGACGCACGGTCATACCGGTCTCCTTCGGCCCCTCGGAGAAGGCGAAACCGGGCACCGACGGAACGACGACATGGAACGCCTGCGCCGCATCGAGCCCGTGCGCGCGTGGATCGGCAAGCAGGCCGATGGTCTTGGTGAATTCGACGAACGAATTCGGCCAGCCGTGGGTCAGGATCAGCGGCAGCGCATCCGGCTCGGGCGAAGGCACATGCAGGAAATGCACGTCCAGGCCGTCGATTTCGGTGATGTACTGCGGGAACTCGTTCAAAGCCGCCTCCTGGGCCCGCCAGTCGTATGCGGTGCGCCAGTACTCGGCCAGCTCTTGCAGATAGTCGACCGGAACACCGCGCTCCCAGCCCTTGCCCGGCAACTGCGCCGACCAGCGGGTGCGGGCCAGCCGATCGATCAGATCGTCGATATCGGCCTGCGGAATGTCGATGCGGAAGGGGCGGATCTCGCTCACTGGTATGACTCCTTGCTCTCGGCTACGACAACAACGTTAGAAACCAACTAGGTCTATCCATGTCCTAGTTATCTGGAATTCTGAAAGTCATGAACGACACCCCAGCTCGCCTGCTGCGATTGCTCTCCCTGTTGCAGACACCACGGGAATGGCCGGGCAGCGAACTCGCCGATCGACTCGGTGTCACCGACCGCACCGTGCGTCGCGATGTCGACCGGCTGCGTGAACTCGGCTATCCGGTCGAGGCCACGATGGGTGCGGCGGGCGGCTACCGGCTGGTGGCCGGTACCGCGATGCCGCCGCTGCTGGTCGATGACGAAGAGGCGGTCGCCATCGCGGTCGGGCTGCGCGCGGCCGCCGGATCGGCTATCGCCGGTATCGAAGAGGCGTCGGTACGCGCGCTCGCCAAGCTGGAACAGGTACTGCCCGCGAAATTGCGCCGCCGGGTGCGGGTGCTCGGCACCGCCCTGGTGCCGCACACCGACGAGGCCCCGGCCATCGATCCCGAGGTGCTGACCGCGCTGGCCGCGGCCGTAACCAACCGGGAGCGGGTACGTTTCGCGTATCGGAGCGAATCCGGTGCCGAAACCCGTCGTCACATCGAACCGGTCGGGCTGGTGCCGTCACGGCGCCGCTGGTATCTCGTCGGCCACGATGTGGACCGCGACGACTGGCGTATCTTCCGTGTCGATCGCATCGACCGACCGCAGCCCACCGGTGCCCGCTACCGCCCGCGCGCGCTGCCCGCCGCGGATCCGGCCGCCTATGTGGCGGGTCGCCGAACCGACTGGGGCACACCGTCCTTCCGCGTCCGCGTGACGATCCAAGCCCCGATCGGCCGGGTCGCGGGCCGGCTCGGCGACTCCCCCGGCGATATCGCACCCATCGACGACAACTCCTGCCGACTGGACGCCACCCGCGACGACGACCCGACCTGGTTGGCCTACCGCCTGATCGAGCTCGGCGCGAACTTCCGCGTCCACGAACCGCCCGTCCTGGTGGATCGCCTGCGTACGATCGCGTCCCGCACAACTGACGCCGTCACTTGATCGCGCGTGGCCGCGATGTTGCACGATAGGAGTCCGATTTCCGAACCGGAGGCCCGAACCGTGCTCGACGCCGACGACGTGCGCCGCATCGCGTTGTCCTTTCCCAAGACCGTGGAGAAGGAACGCTGGAACCACCCCACCTTCGACGTGGCGGGCAAGATGTTCCTCACCATCCCCGACGATCAGACTTCCTTCGCCGTCCGCTGCCCCAAACACGATCGCGAAGAACTCATCGCCGCCGAACCGCACAAGTTCTGGGTCCCGCCGCACGAGGCGTCCTCGTCCTGGGTCCGAGCGCGACTGTCCGCTGTGGAGGATATCGACGAGCTATACGACATCCTGCTGGATTCCTGGCGCCAGGCCGCACCGCCCGACCTCATCGAGGAGTGACCGATTCGCTCAGTGCGGCAAGCGAATCCGCAGGATCGTGCCGCTCTCGGTACCGGCGACGAGTTCATCGGCACGGCCGGGCACGGCGACCACCGATGTCATCGGTTCGCCGGTCAGCACCGCGCATGCGGTATTCGCGCCCGGATCGATGCGAACCAGCTGGCCGGTCAGGGTGGTCACGTAGAGCACGCCCGCGTCATCGATGACGAAATCGTCTACGAAATCCGGTATTCCGGGTGCGACCGTCAAGTCGGCAATCACGGCGACCTCGCCCGGATCAACGATCGGGAAGCGCACGATCCGACCGAGCGGATTGCCGTTCATGCTGAGGTAGATCGAATTGTCTCGCACCACAATGCCATTGGCGCCGGTGAACTTCGCCCGCGCCGTCCAGTCCGCATCGACGCTGCCGTCCGGACGAATCCGGATCACGCCGAGGGTGGAGGCGACGTACAGATTGCCCTGCGCGTCGAAGGCGGCGCCATTGGGCATGGTGAATCCGGAGACGAACACCGCAGGTCTGGGATCGTCGGGATCGAAGCGCGCCACACCACCTGGGCGCACCACACTCGTCGGCGAATCGCCGAAGACGACGTAGAGCAGACCGTCGGGCCCGAGTCGAATCGCGCCCGGTAATTCGACCGGCACCGTCGCGGTCAACCGGCCCGCGCTGTCGTAGCGCTGCACCTCATTGCGGTACAGCCGCGATACCCACAGGTTGCCCCGTGCGTCGTAGCCCACATTCTCCGACCAGTCGAGCACCGGCAGACCGGCTGGGACGGCGGTCGCGGCCTGGGCCGACGCGCATGCGGCGACCGCACCTGGCTCGGGCTCGGCCATGGCGACCGAGGCACCGACACCGGTGCAGCTCAGCGCGAGTGCGGCGGCCGCCCACACGCGTATGTTCGGAAGATAGAGCTTTCTCAAAGCGAACCTCGACTCTCCAGCCCGACCCTCGCCCGGCAGTCTAGCCACCTTGTCAGTTATGCATCGAGCACTAGTTATGTCAGGAACTCGACGGCATCTCGGCAAATTTGCCAGTATTCATGGATGCCTTTCTTCGATGGCGCGCGCGGCCTGATGCACTATCGGCGGTGGCCGGTCGACAACCCGACGGCGGTCGTGGTGCTCTTGCCCGGAATGGGACAGCACAGCGGCCACTACCACCGCTTCGCCCGCACCGCGAAGTCCGCGGGAGTCGAAGTGTGGGCGCTGGATACCTCGGGGCACGGGTTGAGTGAGGGCGATCCGGACAATCCCGGCACCCTGGTGGAATTGGTGGCCGATGCGATGCGGCTGCTCGAACTGGTCCGCGCGGAATTACCGCGTACACCGCTGGTCCTGATGGGCCATTCGCTCGGGGCGGTGACCGTCCTGGGCATCCTGGGCGCGGCGGTACCGGATCGGTCCAGTGCGACCGATGACTTGCACGGACTGGAGGCCGAATACCCGTTGCGGCCGAGCCTGCCACCGGGCGAGCTGGTCGGGCTGGTGCTGTCCGGAGTACCGAAACGAGCTCTCGGTGGCGGCGCACCCGGTGCCGCCGGCACGCCGCTGCCGAGCAATCTGCCCATCCTCGCGGTGCACGGTATCGAGGACCGACGGGCGCCGATCGATGCGATGAGGGGCTGGACTCGTCGCCACGATTGGGTAAGTTTGCGTGAGTACGCCGACGCCGGGCACGACCTGTTGCACGAGCCGGTGCACGCGCGGGTCGCTGCCGACATCGCGGACTGGATGCAGGGTGTCGTCGTGGGGTTGGCGCACCGGTGAGTTGATCACGGCTGCGCGCGCAGCACGACGAGGAAGGGGGCGGCGAGATGTCGGATGTGACGGCGCTGAATCAGGCGATCGACGATGGCCAGCTCTGGATCGATGGGGTAGTGGTCGCCGAGGGGGCACATGAGCAGTGCGCCAAGCGTTATGAACAACTCGCCGCCGAGGTCGAAGCCCAGATCGCCGTATTGAGCGGGGCCACAACACTGCCCGGCTTCGGCGGCTTCGATTCCGGTGCGGCACTGCGGCGCGGCTTCGAGGACAAGGCCGACGGCGCGATCACCCGATTGCGCGCATATGCCGACGCCGCGCGGGCGCTCGCGCAGACCTTCCGCGCGGCCGCCGCGGCATACACCCGGGCCGATACGGATCTGGCAGCCGCGGTCGGTCAGGTCGAAGTGGCGGGAGCCGCACGTGCGTAAGATGCCACACACCGGAGAGAAGACCCCCATCCGGTACGCCGACCCCAACTACACCGATCCCAACTACGCGCAGACCGTCGAAATCTTCGACAACCTGTCGCATCGGGAAATTCACGACGGCGTGCAGCTGATGAATCCGGTTGTCCTGGCAGCCGGACAGCAGGCGTGGCAGGGCAGTTCGACCGGGCTCGCGACCGCCGTCGAGCAGGCGCACAGCGAGATTCGGGCCGCGATGGCCGATGGTTGGCGCGGTGCCGCGGCCGATTCCGCCGCCGATGCGGTGCGCGAATTCGAGCGGCACGGACAGCAACTCGCGGATGTGATGGCCGCGGTCGGTCAGCGGCTCGGCCAGGCGGGTGATGCCGCCGAGGCACTGCGCGCGGCGGTGGTCGAACCATCCGGCGAGACAACGGATCTGGCCGGTGCACTGCTGGATCCGACCAAGGCGACCGAGAATGCCGCCACCCAGAAAGCCGCGGACGGCACCCGCTTGGATGTGGTGCAGGCGATGGACAGCATCTACACGAATGCGTTCATCTCGACCGGATCCGGTGTGCCCGCCTTCCCGGATGCGGCACTTCCCTATGCGGTCGGCGCCGAGGTGCCGCAGCCGTCCGACAGCGCACCTGTCGCGCCGATATCCACGACACCCATCCTCGATATCGGTGCGCAAACCGTCACCACCCCAACGGTTTCGGCGAGCACGCCGCTACCGACCACACCACCCACCACCGTCGAGCCCGCCGCAGCGACGACCCAACCGGCGACCGCGCCGACCACCGTCACTCCGGTGAGCACTGTCGCCGACACCACGTCTGCCGCCGTCGAACCCGTGGCGCCTACGGCGGATTCCTCCGCTTCGACAACCCCGGCCGCAGCGACGACCACACCGGATCGGACGGTGCGACCGGGCACCGCCGCCGCACCGGTGACCACCGCCGCGTCCACCTCGGTTGTCACCCCGACGGTCCCCGGTACTTCCACCACCGACGACGAGCGCAAACGCGACGAGCGCAAACGTGACGCGAGCGGCGACGCGATCAACGGTGTCGGCGCGGGCGCGGTGGGCGGTCTCATGGGCGGTGCCATGGTCGCGGGTGACAGCCCCCGCTCCGGCATGAGCACCAGTGCGGCCGCCGCCCGTGCTCAGGCCCGCGACGAGGACGAGTACGACGACTACCACTTCTTCGACGACGATCTGACCTTCCTGGAACCGGCCGATGACGGTGGTGAGCTCATCGGCGATATGGATCCGACGACACCGCCGGTCGTCGGCGAATGGACCGAACTGGAGTGAACTGGACGCTGACCGCGGACCAGTTCGCCATGGCCTGGGCCCGCACCGATGGCGACCGCATCCCGTATCCGCTCGCCGTCCGCCTCTCGGCTCGCGATACGGCCGAGCGCACCGCCCAACTGCCCGACCTGAATCGTTGGTGCGAGCAGACTCTCGACGCCGATCTGGAAGGGGCACTGCGGGTACTGGCCCGCCCCACCGTACGCATCGAGGTCTTCGGGGAGCGCGGAACGGCAGCGCTGTCGACCGGAGTCGACGATGGGCACGACGGCACGGTGGAGACGACGGGTCTGGTCGAGCAGACCCGTCCCGTTACGGCGCAGCCGGGCATCGCCGTGGCATCGCGTCCGGTGCGGGTACTCGGTGCGATCGCCGGGGATATCGCGGTGGTGGCGGCGCAACGCACCGGCGCGAGCGCGGATCGCGGCGGCGATATCCGGCTGTTCGTAGACCGGGTGAAAAACCTTTCCGCACGGGTGGTTTCGGTGCTGCCGGAGAATACGCCCGGCACCACACCGCAATTGACCGCACCGCTGGCCCGCGTCAACGAGGACAGTCGGGATCTGGTGACGGTGCCGGTGGCCGGCCCCACCACGCCGACCCGAATTCGCAAGCTGCTCCGGCAAGCCCGCGACGGTATCGGCCAGATCGTGGTGTCGGTGCGACGAGCCGACGGCGAGCTGCATCCGTTCGGGGCGCTGTGCTGGATCGATGTGATAGACGACGGCAGATACTCGGTGCGCACCGGGGCCGATGTCGATATCGTGCCGGTCACCGCGCAGCGGTTCACCGCACAACTGCGGCCGATGGTCACCGCGGCCGAACGCACCCTCGCCTCGGCCGAGCGTTGGTAGCAGTAGCCGTTCAAGCACGGATTACCCCAGCCGAGCGAGTCTTACGAGCGACGTTCGCGCCGCAGGCGCGGCCAATCGAATACCGTGAACCCGTGCCACTCTACGAATTCGAAGGCAAACGCCCCACGGTTGATCCGACGGCGTTCATCGCGCCGACCGCGACCTTGATCGGTGATGTGCGCGTCGAGGCGGGCGCGTCCATCTGGTACGGCGCGGTGCTGCGCGCGGACCTGGCGCCGATCACCATCCGGGAACGTGCCAATGTCCAGGACAATGCGGTCCTGCATGTGCCGCCGGATGTGCCGATGGAAATCGGCCCCGGCGCGACCATCGCCCACAGCGTGGTCTTCCACGGTGCGTCGGTCGGCGCGGAGGCCATTGTCGGCAATGGCAGCACGGTCCTAGATCTGGCCGAAATCGGGGCGGGCACAATGATCGCCGCGCACTCCATGGTCCCGCCGCACGCCAGGATCCCCGCGGGCGTACTCGCGGCCGGTGCCCCCGCCGAGGTCAAGAAGTCCATCGAAGGCACCCCGGCCGAAGGCTGGGTCAAACTCAATCCGAGCTTCTACACCGAACTCGGCCAGCGCCACCGCAAGGGGATCATCGAAGTCCACCCCTGACCTCGTGCGCCCTTCGCGGCACCGAACATCTCGAGATGACGGGGCATCTCATACAAGGAGCGCGGTTACCTCGTCGTCTTCCAATTGGTGGAAGTCGCGGTATGCCATTCCGACGCCGCCGAGTGCGCGCGGAACCCATGGGCAGACCACCTCATCCGCCTCGGCGGCCACCCTGCGCAATGCCTCGGTGGACGACACCGGCACCGCGACCACGATCCGCGTCGGCTGGTGCAGCTGAGCGACCCGGCAGGCGACGGCCACCGTCGCGCCGGTCGCCATGCCGTCGTCCACGATCACCGTCGTGCGGCCGGAGATCGGGATCGGCTTGGCATCACCGCGCCACATCTCGCGGCGGCGCTCGAGTTCGGCGCGTTCCACCTCCTCGATCTCGGCGAGCTGCCGCTGTGTTATCCCGGTGTGCGACAACACATCCTGATTGAGGACCCGGATACCTTCCTCGCCGATCGCACCCATCGCCAACTCCGGCTGCCACGGCACACCGAGCTTGCGGACCAACAGAATGTCGAGATCGCCCCCGATGACCCCGCACACCGCGGCCGCCACTGGAACCCCGCCGCGGGGTAGTCCGAGCACCAGCGGTTGCATCGCACGCAGGTGGCCGAGTTCCAAACCCAGCGCGCGACCGGCCGCTGTCCGATCGGAGTAGATCATCCGAATTAACGCTACCGCATTGTGTCCCGGGTCACCGCAACTTGGACTACGCAGGTTCTATTCTCGCCGCTGGGCAGGCGGAGAGGCTGAGCGCTGGTGGAGCTGATGTAAGACTCGGGTCCGTTCTAGCGATCGGCTGTGAAGCAAGAACCCACCGAGGGCAGTGCGAGCCGCCGGTAGGAGTGCCCGGCTCCCCAGTCGGGCATGGATGTCAATCCGATGGGCGCTCGGTGATCGCGAACCGACGCAGGATCAAACTCGGATTAGATGTGCGCACCTCGTCCAAACGATCGAGGTCGACGGCCGCGGTGAGTACGCCGGGTTCGTCGCCGAGTTCGGCCAGCACGACACCGGTCGGATCGACGATCATCGAGGCGCCCGCACCGCGCGGCGCGCATTGATCGGCGGCGGCCACGTACACGGTGTTCTCGATGGCACGCGCGCGCAGCAGCGTCGTCCACTGGTCCACCTTCGCCGGGCCGGGAATCCACTGCGCGGGCAGCACCAGCACCTGTGCTCCGGCGGCCGCGACGCGACGGCAGCCTTCCGGGAAGCGCAGATCGAAACAGGTCTGCATGCCGAAGATCACAGCGCCGACCGTGAAAGTGGCGGGGGCTTCGACCGCGCCCGCCTCGACGACATCGGATTCGATATATCCGAACGCGTCGTAGAGGTGCACCTTGCGGTACTTCGTCACCAGTTTCGCGTCGGGTCCGAGCACCACGAGGGTATTGCGGATCCGACCCGACTCCGGCGCCACCTGCTCGACGATTCCGGCGACCAGGTACACCCCGAACTCACGTGCGATTTCACCGAGGCCGGTGACGAACGGCCCGGTCAGCGGTTCGGCGACGGCCACGACCCGCTCATCGAGCCGGGTCACGGCAAACATCGAGTATTCGGGCGCGACCACCACCTTCGCACCCCGCCCGGACGCGGCGCGAACGTGCTCGCGCAGCGCTTGGAGATTCGCCGATGGATCGGTTCCCGCCGCGAATTGGACCACCGCCACGGCCACTGCCGACGACTGCGGGTCGTGATGCGTGGACACGCTTTCGGGTTGCATACGTCTCACCGTATTGGCCCGGTGGCCAGAGCGACCACCGCTAGGCAGTAAACTCCTGGTCAATGAGTACCAATCAGGTCGACAGCGTTCCTGGCGACAACGACAGGGACAACGACGGCCCGACCTTCGCCGATCTCGGCATCGATGACCGCGTCCTCGCGGCCATCGCCGATGTGGGCTACGAGTCGCCGTCGCCCATCCAGGCGGCGACCATTCCGCCGCTGCTCGAAGGCGCCGATGTGGTCGGGCTGGCCCAGACCGGCACCGGCAAAACCGCGGCATTCGCCATCCCGATCCTCATGGGTATCGAGGCGACCGGCAAACTCCCGCGCGCCCTCGTGCTGGCACCGACGCGCGAACTCGCGATCCAGGTCGCCGAGGCATTCGGCCGCTATGCCACCCACATTCCCGGACTGCATGTGCTGCCGATCTACGGCGGCCAGGCCTACGGCGTCCAACTCTCCGGCCTGCGCCGCGGCGCGCACGTCGTGGTCGGCACGCCGGGCCGGGTCATCGACCATCTGGAGAAGGGCACGCTCGACCTGTCGCAGCTGCAGTATCTGGTGCTCGACGAGGCCGACGAAATGCTCAAGATGGGGTTCCAGGAGGATGTCGAGCGCATCCTCGCCGACACCCCGCGGGAAAAGCAGGTCGCGCTGTTCTCCGCGACCATGCCCTCGGCGATCCGCAGCATCTCCAAGAAGTATCTGCGCGAACCGGTCGAGATCACGGTCAAGTCGAAGACCTCGACCAATACCAATATCACCCAGCGCTGGGTGCAGGTCTCCCATCAGCGCAAGCTCGACGCACTCACCCGAATCCTCGAGGTCGAGTCGTTCGAGGCGATGATCATCTTCGTGCGCACCAAGCAGGCCACCGAGGAGCTGGCCGAAAAGCTGCGCTCGCGCGGTTTCTCCGCCGCGGCCATCAACGGTGATATCGCGCAGAACCAGCGTGAGCGCACCATCGGCCAGCTGAAGTCCGGTGCGCTCGACATTCTGGTCGCCACCGATGTCGCAGCGCGCGGACTCGATGTGGATCGCATCTCGCATGTGGTCAACTACGACATTCCGCACGACACCGAGTCCTATGTGCACCGCATCGGCCGTACCGGCCGGGCCGGGCGCAGCGGCCAAGCGCTGCTGTTCGTTGCACCGCGCGAACGTCATCTGCTCAAGTCGATCGAGCGCGCTACCCGGCATCCGCTGACCGAGATGCAGTTGCCCAGCGTCGACGATGTGAACACCCAGCGCGTCGCCAAGTTCGGTGATTCGATCACCGAGAATCTCAGCTCGACGAATCTGGCGCTGTTCCGCAAGCTCATCGAGGATTACGAGCGCGAGCACAACATTCCGCTGGTGGATATCGCGGCGGCGTTGGCGGTCAGCGGCTACGACGGCGACAACTTCTTCATGGAGCCCGAGCCGGAGCCGGTGGAACGCCCGCAGCGCGAACGCATGCCGCGCGGGGATCGGCCCGCCCGCCGGTTCGAGGGCGAGGACCGTGGTCCATCGCATCACCGCGCCACCGGCGCCGAATTGGCGACCTACCGGATCAGCGTCGGCAAACGACACCGGGTGGTGCCCGGCGCGATCGTCGGTGCCATCGCCAATGAGGGTGGACTGCGCCGCAGCGATTTCGGCCATATCAGCATCCGGCCGGACCACAGCCTGGTCGAACTACCCGCCGACCTGTCTTCGGAGACACTGGAAGCGTTGCGGCGCACCAGGATCAGCGGTCAGCTCATTCAGCTGCAACTCGATTCCGGCCCGCCGAGCGGACGCCCGTTCCGCGCCGGACCGCGTCGCGATCGGGACGGCGGCAAGCGACCGGAACGACGTAAGCCGCGTTCCTGAACCGGGCAGGGTCAACCAAGGTCAAAGCGGTTTAGCTACAGTGTTGCCGTCCGTGTCCGGCGAAGACACAGGAGGCCGCGTTTGATCGTGTTCGGTGATCGTGTCGTCTGCTCCGCCGTCGACCTCGTGCGCGCGGCGCACTGTGAATTCCAGTTGCTGCGTGCCCTCGACACCGAACTGGGCACCATCGCGGGCACGGCGGACGGGGTGCCGGATCATGCGGCGCGCAGCGGATTCGACGATGCGCGCACACGCAGGCTCACGGATTTCCGTGCTCGGTTCGGCAGTCGAATGGTGGAGATCCATTGCGCCGCACACGATCCGGCGGCCGATCCCGAGGGATATATCGCCGCGCTGCAGGCCGCCGATGCCGAGACCGGCGCTGCGCTGCGGGCCGGTGCGCACGTAATCCACGGTGCCACCTTCTTCGACGGGAAGTTCGTCTGTACCAGCGATTTCCTGGTGCGGGCCGGACATCGGGTCCGCTACACCGTGCATGGCACCGCGGCGGGTCCGCCGGACCGGATCGACGCGGCACTCGAACTCGCTGCCTGTGCCGAGGCTTTGGACAGCAGCGGCGCACTCCCCGCTCCCCTGGTCCGGTTGTACCTCGAGAAGGACAGCGAGACCTTCGCGCTCACCGATCTGCTGCCGGTGTATCTGGCTCGACGCGGCCGGGTGGAGCGGATCCTGGAAGACAAACTGAGCGAACTGCTGCCCGTGCAGTGGGGCGATCCGCGCTATCTCGCCTGCGGTCACTGCCCCACCTGCACCAGCGCGATCTCGGCGGCCCGCGACCTGCTGCTGGTGGCCGGTATGCCGCGCACGGCGCGGGCCAGGTTGCGTGAGGCCGGAGTGAGCACCATCGACCGGCTGGCGAGCAGCACCGCCACCGTGCCCGGCCTGCCGCAGCGCACCTTCGGCGCATTGCGTCGCCAAGCCGAAATCCAGCTGCGCAGCGAGGATTCCGGACAGCCGACCCACACGCTCGTCGACGCGATCGCATTGGGCGCGCTGCCGCCGCCGTCACCGGGCGATCTCGGACTCACTGTCGAGGAGGGGCCGTCGGGTCGACTGCTCGGCATCGAGGTGGGCGGCAACGGCACGGTCCTGTTGGCCTTCCGTGCCCCCTTCGGTGCGGCTCCCGCACCGTATCGGGCGATAACCGACATCGCCGACGAGGAAGCCGGACAGCGGCGCGCGTTGGGCGAGGTGCTCGACTTCGTGGCACAACGGCTCCGGATGTATCCGGATATGCGCGTGTACCACTACACCTCAGGCGTGCGCTCGGCGCTGCTGCGGTGGACGGGTTGGTACGGGGTGGGTGCGGAGACCGTCGAGGATCTGCTGCATGCCGGTGTGCTCGTCGACCTGTATCCAATTGTGCGCACTGCCCTGCTGATCGGGGAACGCTCCTATCGGCTGAGCCGACTGCGGCGGCTGCTGCCGAATGCCGCGGGCCGAGAACGAGATTGCGTCACCGTACTGCGGCTGCGCGACTGGCTGCAGGATCGGGTGGCCGAGCGGCGCGCGGCCGCCGATGTGGTACTCCTGGATCAGGCCAGCTCGTGGTGCCTGGTGCCGAACCCGGAGGAGCCGGATCCGCTGCCGCCGTCGCGGCCGTCATCGATCGAGGCGGCACTCGCGGAATTCGCGGCGGCACAGGGCGAGCCACGCCATCCGGCGGCATTGATGGCGGCCGCACTGGGTTATCACCGGCGCGAACACCAGCCGCTGTGGTTGGCACATGCCGATCGGCTCAGTCATCCGGTCGACGAATGGGCGGACGCGCCAGGCGTATTGGTCGCCGATTGGGGCACGGTGGACACCAAATGGCATCGCAGCCCGCATCAGCCGACCATGCGCAGGTACCTCACGCTGACCGGACGGATCGGTATCGGCTGGGGCGGTAGCGGTACCGCCGGCGGCGCCCCGAACGGCACCGCGCTGACACCGGGCACCACCGTGTACACCTTTTACGATCAGCCGGTCGCCGCCGGGATGATCACCGCCGTCGGCCGACGCGCGACCGCGACCGCGACCGTGCTCGGCTGCTCGGTCGACGCGAACTTCGACGACACTGTGCGGCTCGAGGAGTTGCTGCCGGACGGCTGCGAACCCTACGACGAGCTGCCCACCGCGATCGCGCCGGGCCTGCCCGGCTGGGACGAGAATATCGAGACCGCGGTCGAATTCGCCGCCCAGCAACTGCTGATGGCACTACCGGAGATCCCGGTGGGCGCGGTCTTCGATATCCTCGCCCACCGCCCCCCGCGCCTACGGCGGACCGAACGGCTACCGGATGTGCACGGTGACCATGCGGCGGCCATCACGGCCGCGCTGCGTGATCTCGACAATTCCTACCTCGCGGTGCAGGGACCGTCGGGCAGCGGCAAGACCTCCACCATCGCCAGGGCGATCGAGCGCCTGGTCACGCGGCACAAGTGGCGCATCGGTGTTGTCGCGCAGACGCATTCGACGGTGGAGAGCCTGCTCGACATGATCGTCGCGATGGGGGTGCTACCGGAACTGGTGGCCAAGAAGGATGCCGAGGCGGTGGCGCCGGAGTGGTCGGTGATCGACGGCACGCGCTATCCGCGGTTCCTGGACAATGCGGTCAACGGCTGCGTGATCGGGGGCTTGCCGGCCGATTTCGCCGATGACGAGGTGGTCCACGGTGACAGCCTCGAGCTGCTGGTGATCGCCGATGCGGGCCGCTTTCCGCTCGCCGATACCGTCGCCGTCGCGGTGAGTGCGCGCAATCTGCTGCTGCTCGGCGATCCGGCGCCGTCCGCGGCGCGCAGCGCGCATCCGGAACCGGTCGACGAATCGGTGCTGGGCTGGCTCACCGAGGGCCGCCACACCCTGCCCGCCGACCGCGGCTACTTCCTGGACCGCACCTGGCGGATGCACCCTCGCGTCTGTGATCCGATTTCCCGCTTGTACTACGACAACCGGTTGCGCTCGAATGAGACCGTCACGCTCGCACGGCAGCTGGAGGGCATCGAACCCGGGGTGGAGACGGTGCTGGTGGCGCACAGCGGCGATTCGACCGAATCGGTGGCCGAGGCGCGCGAGGTGGTCCGCCGGGTGCGCGCGCTGCTCGGGGTCTCCTGGACGACCGGCGCGATGACGCGGCGGCTCCATCCGCACGACATCCTCGTGGTCGCGCCCTACAGCGCTCAGGTCGGACTGATCCGAACGCTGCTGGCGCGGGCCAAGATCGAGGATGTGCTGGTCGGCACCGCCGAGCGCTTCCACAGCCGGGAGGCGGCGGTGGTGCTCATGTCGATGACCACCTCCAGCCCCGCCGACGCACCCTACGGTATGCGATTCCTGCTGTCGCGCAGCCTGGTTCAGGCGACGCTGTGCCGGGCCATGTGGAAGGCCGTAATCATTCGGTCCCCACTGCTCACCGAATATCTGCCGAGCACGCCGGACGAGCTGTCGGATCTGGCGACATTCCTACGACTCGGCTGAATATTTCTTTCAGAATTTGATCGGTTCGTGACCAAAATATTCAGTCCGAACCGGTTGGTTCTTTTATTGGAATTCGATCTTGTAAATCAGCTTTGCGCTCTTGCGCAATTCGCAATTGACAGCGACTCAGCCGAAGCAGTTACCCTCACCGCGATAAGTGGGCACTGTCGTCCGGGCGCCGTCGCCATCGACCACGTGGACGTGGTCGAACCGCTCGCACAGCTCCCCCGCCTTGGCATGTCGGAACCACACCCGATCGCCGATCCGCAGTTCGGTGGCGCCGGAAAGAGGCGTCTGCACCTCACCCGCCCCCTCGGTGCCGAGCAGTTTCAATCCGGTGGGCCACATCGGTTTCGGTACCCGCGACGCCCCGGTCGGACCGGAGGCGATGTAACCGCCCGCGAAAACCGTTGCGATGGACGGGGTCGGCTTGCGCAGCACCGATGTGGCGAAGAACAGTGCGGGGCGCGGAGTGAAGGCGCGGTAGTGATCGAAGAGCGTCGGCACATACAGCCCGGAGCCCGCGGTCACCTCGGTGACCTCCGAATCGGTGACGCTGACCTCGACGGATCCGGAACCACCGCTATTGACGATCGCCAACTTGCCGACCACCGAGCGCACCGCATCCAGAACTCGCCCGCGCCGCTTGCCGATTTCGGCCGCCGAGGCCCGCTTGACCAGGCGCACCGCGATATTGGCGTCGGGCAGCCCAGCAATCTGCGCCTCATAGGTCATCACGCCGACCACGTCGAACCCACGGTGCACCGCCTCGCGCGCGAGCACTGCGGCTTGTTCGGGGGTGCGCACCGGCGAGCGCCGAACCCCGAGGTGCAGCGGCCCTATTCGCAGCGAGGCATCCACATCGAGGCAGATCCGCGGCCGCACCAACTCGGTGCCGACCGCGGCGCGGATCAGGTCCAGCTGCGCGTTATCGTCGACCATCAACGTGATGGATTGGCACAGGGTGTCATCGGTGGCCAGTTCGGCGAGCGCCGCGCGATCGACGGTCGGATAGCCGAGCAGCACATCCCGGGCACCGCGGCGGACCAGCCAGATGGCCTCCGCCAACGAATAAGACATGATGCCCGCGAAGCCGCCGGATGCGGTGAGCCCGGTGCCGAGCACTTCCTCGAGTACCGCACGACAGCGCACCGATTTACTCGCCACCCGGATGGGCACCCCACCCGAGCGACGGACCAGGTCAGCGGCGTTGGCACGCAGCGCGGTCAGGTCGAGGGCGGCCAGCGGCGGGTCCAGCTCGGCCGTGGCCGCATGCAGTGCGGCAATCGGCGACGTGTGGGTCACCCGACCCACTCAACCACCAAACTGGTCAAACGTCCAGTACTGCGGGGATCAGACTTCGACGGCCCGAGTGGCCAGGCTGCTAACCAGGTCGTCGAGCACCACGAGCATTGTTTCGTCATTGCAATCCGCGAGCCAGCGCAGGACCGTGCCCTGCAGCACCGAGACCGCATAGGCCGCGATGGCGTCCACCGGCTCCAACCACTGCGACCCCGACCGGTCTGCGCAGAGGTCCAGGAAGGTCGCGACCTCGGAGTCCATCTCACGGAACAGGGCCGTGGCCTTCGGATCGGCGACGCATTCGGTCTGTCCTTCCCACCGTTCGGCCAGCTGATGCGCGGTCGCCTCGTACCTGCGAGCCTGCCGAGCCGGAGCCGCCTTGACCAGCGGCCAGTACGCGCTCACCCCGGCATGCAGGAGCACCCGAAGTGCTCGCACTCCGGTGAAATCGAGCGAGGCGGCCGCCTTCTCGACGGCCTCGCAGATGGTCGGCCGCAGCCGAACCGCCGCTATTTCTCCACGTACGCTCAACGACGACTCCCTCGAGGAAAGAACTCGCGCACCTTCGTCGGCGCGGCTCGCTGAACACGACAGGCGGCTCTCACGAATCCCCCGCTAGGGAATTTCCTGGATGCCCAGTCCAACATTCATCAATGGTAGAGGGTTTCCAGGGTTTAAGAACGGCTTCTGTGGGTATTTCCAGACTGGAAGAATGTTTTGTTACCCAAACGGAATGACGCTGCGATCGATCGGTGCGCACCGGAATCGCCTCCCTGGGTGCCACTCTCGCGCTTGCCCCACGCAAGAAGACCATTGACCAGGCTACGGCCCGAGCACCCTCCACCCGGGCATACTGTGGCGGATCACACACCGACACCCTCACAAACCGGACAGCCGACGGTTCCGTGTTCGATCCACGATCGACACCGTGCCGACACCCCTACGTAGCTAGCCTGGACCGGTGACTCTCTCGCCCTCCGCCGACCAGTTCTATCTGACCGGCACCTTCAACTTCCGCGATCTCGGTGGGCTGCGCACCGTCGACGGCGCGCGGATCCGCCCTGGCGTGCTGTTGCGCTCGGCCCAACTGAGCGGCCTCGATCTGCCCGGACACACGATCCTGCGCGAACTCGGCGTCACCGATGTTTTCGACCTGCGCGGGCGGCACGAGATCGAGCACATCGGCCACGACAATCTGCCCGAGGGCGTCCGACTGAATGTCACACCGTTCGACTCCCGGATGGCCGAGGCGCCGCCGCACGATGCGCAGACCAACTCCGCGTTCACGCACATGCTCGAGGTCTACCGCTACTTCCCGGCTCTGCCCGAGGCCAATGCCGCGATCATCGCCATCGCCGAGACGATCGCCGATGGCGACGGCGCGGTACTGGTGCACTGCGCGGCCGGTAAGGACCGCACCGGCTGGGCGATCGCGACCCTGCTGCGCGCGGTCGCGGTCGGTGAGGCCGATGTGCTCGCCGACTTCCTGGCCAGCAACGATGCCGTTCCCGCCCTGCGCGCCATGATGGCGCCGAAACTCACTGCGGGCGACGAGCTTTCCATCGATATCCTCGGCGTCCGCGAGGACTACCTGCGCATCGCGACGGATGCGGTGCACGAAGGCCACGGCGATTTCGAGACCTACCTGACCGCCATCGGATTCAGCGCGGACCTGCGCGTGCGACTGCGCGATCGCCTGCTCGAGTGAGTCACCCCGCCTGCGCGCGCTCGCGTCGCACCAGACCATCGGCATCGATGCTGACCTGATCGCCGGTATGGAACCAATTTCCGGTGAAGCGGTCCGCGGTGGTCTCCGGATCGTTCCAGTAGCGGTGGGTGACATTCGGTCCGCGACACAGCAATTCGCCGTGGCCGGTCTGCGCGCGTGGTCCCCACAGCGCCAATTCGGTACCGCCGAAGGGGAATCCGAGCACCGGATCCGCACCGGGTGCGGTATCGGTGTCGTCGTCGACGACCAGGCCGATGCCGCTGGTTTCGGTCGCACCCCAGACCGACCACTGCCGGGCGGCCGGGAACATATCCCGCAGGGTGGCGGCCAGATCCGCGGGATCGGTGGGGTCGGCGGCACGTTCGGCCCGATGACCCGCATTGCTGAGCCGGACTATGCCCTCGGTACGCAGTCCATCGGTGCGCAGCGCCGCGAGTTCGGGCAGCAGGCGGGCGAAGATGCGCGGTGTCGCGGAAACCATATCGATCCGTTCGGAGACAACGGTTTCCGCGAGACTGCGACTATCCGGCGCGAGGACGACGGTGCCGCCGACCGCGAAGGTCGGCAGCAACTGGTCCACACAACCGCTCGCATGCGCCAGCGGTAACAGCACCAGATTGCGCAGCCCATCGGTCGGCAGATCGAGCGCCGCGACGACGGAACGGATTGCCGAGAGCAGATTTTCGTTGGTCAGCTCGACGCCCTTGGGTGCGACGGTGGCATTGGCCGCGCAGGGCCCGGTGCCACTGGTGTAGCAGAGCAGTGCCAGATCGTTCAGGGCCGCACCGTCATCGATGAAGGCGGCGCCGTCGGGCAGTTCGTCGCTACCGCCGCCGAGCACGAAATCGGTACTGCTGTCGGCGATCACCCGCTCGGCCACCGCAGCGGGCAGTCCATCGTGGACCAGCACCGGGACCGCGCCGCTGAGCAATGCTCCGAGGAAGGCCTGTACCCAGCGCGCGCCCGTCGGCATGTGGATGGCGACCCGGTCACCGTAGCCGATGCCGTGTTCCTGCAGGCCGCCCGCGATGCGGGAGGCGGAGTGCCACAGCTCCCGGTAACTCAGCCGGGGGCCGCCGATCTCCACCACCGCCTCCCTGGTCGAGAAGGCGTGCACCTGCAGATCCAAAAGTTCGGTGAGCGCCGGGGTGAGGTTGCCGTAGCGCAGCACCCCATCGGCGCCGCGCGCCAGCGGAGCATCGCAAGCATGCGGACGGTTGAGTGGATATTCGACCAGAAACTGCGACATGGGTCCTCCGCACACGCCTGGAGCCTGCAGGCTCTTGCGACTATATGACGCGAGTCACACTTTCGCTGGCATAGGCGAGGAACGTGTCCTGGCTGTCACCGGCCGGCGTAAGTCGCCTTCCCGGGTCCGACCTCCAGGAAGCTGCGCACCGCGCCGCGCAGATCCGCGGTGTCGAACAGCGCGCCCGACACCTCCGGTGTCACCGAGTCCGCGTGCGCCACACCGCCGGAGCGCCATGCCTCGATGATCTGTTTGGTCGCGGCATGCGCCCGGGTCGGGCCCTGGGCCAGGCGATTGGTCAATTCCCTTGCGGCGGCTTCGACATCGTCGTGAATGGCGTTGACCACGCCCCATTCCGCCATGGTCGCGGCGTCGTAGAGGTCACCGGTCATCACGAATTCGCGGGCACGGCCCGAACCGGCGCGCTCGGCCAGTCGCTGCGGACCGCCCATCGACGGTGTCAGGCCGACAACCGTCTCCACCAGACCGAATTTCGCCTTCGGCGCGGCCAGGATGATGTCGCAGGCCAGGGCCATTTCGAAGGCGGCGGTCAGCGTGAGACCGTGCGCGGCGAAGACCACCGGGCACGGCAGCGCCTCCAGCGGATGAATGATCTGCGCGAACAGGGTGCGCCACAGTTCGGCGCCCTGCTCGACGGCTGAGGGGACGGCAGCCGACGGAGTCGGCGAGGTGGGTGAGATGAGCCCATCGAAGACATGCACGTCGACGCCGCCGGAGACCAGCTTGCCCTCGGCCCGCAACAGCACCGCGCGCGGCGGGTTCGCCGACAGTTCGGCGAGATCCTCGATGAGCGCATCGAGCATCGACCGGTCGAAGAGATTCAGTGGCGGATTGGCCAGGCTGAGGGTCGCGACCTCGGCGCCACCGTCGGTGGTTTCCCGGATCAGCCTGGTGGCCTTCGTATCACTCATTCGGCAAGAGTAGGGCCTACCCACCCGCCGGCTCCGCCGACGGCCATCGCTCAGGCGTGGATCTGCCAGACTAGGCGCGTGACCAAGTCGGTATCGGAAAATGGCTCCTACGTCGAAGCCGGTGAGTTCAAGCGAGATACGAATTACATCACCACACGCATTACCGCCGACGGCCGCGACGGGTATCCGGTCGAGCCCGGCCGCTATCGGCTGGTCGCGGCGCGGGCCTGTCCGTGGGCCAACCGCACGCTGATCGTGCGCAGGCTACTGGGGCTGGAAGATGTCATCTCGCTCGGGTTGTGCGGACCGACGCACGACAGGCACAGCTGGACCTTCGATCTGGATCCCCGTGGGGTGGACCCGGTGCTCGACATTGCCCGGTTGCGGGACGCCTACCTCGCGCGATTCCCGGACTATCCGCGCGGCATCACGGTGCCCGCGGTCGTGGATGTCCCCACCGGGCAGGTGGTGACCAATGACTACGCGCAGATCACACTCGACTTCGCCACCGAGTGGACCGCATTCCATCGCCCCGGCGCGCCGCAGCTGTATCCGCCGGAGTTGCGGGCCGAGATCGACGAGGTGAACACGGCGGTCTTCCGGGATGTCAACAACGGCGTCTACCGGTGTGGCTTCGCCGGAACGCAGGACGCCTACGAGGCGGCCTACGATCGGCTCTTCGCACGGTTGGACCTGCTGTCCGAACACCTCACCACCCAGCGCTACCTGGTGGGCGACACCATTACCGAGGCCGACGTGCGGCTGTTCACCACGCTGGTCCGCTTCGATCCGGTCTATCACGGCCATTTCAAGACCAACCGCTCCAAGCTGACCGAAATGCCGGTGCTCTGGGCCTATGCACGCGATCTGTACCAGACACCGGGATTCGGCGACACCGTCGATTTCGGCCAGATCAAAGAGCACTACTACGTGGTGCACGCCGATATCAACCCGACGCAGATCGTGCCCAAGGGGCCGGATCTGACCGACTGGCTGACCCCGCACGGCCGAGAAGCGCTGGGCGGCAGGCCATTCGGCGACGGTACTGCGCCGCCACCGCCGCCGCTCACCGAACGAGTGCCTGCGCTGCGCGAACCGGCGTGACCGAACCGACACTGGGTACACCCACCCCGCCGGCTGCCATCCCCCATCGGGAACCAGGCCGACCGGGTACATCGTTGTCATGACGAGTTGATGGCGGTCGGTGCAATAAGGTCATTGCGTACGGGCGGAAGAGGAGGATATCGCCGTGTTCAAAGGCACGTTCGAGAAGACGGTGGTCCAGCTACTCGATACCGGGTCGCGCCTGCAGGCGCCCGCGGTCGCCAAGTACGTGGACCGGCTGCGGCGTTCGCATCCGTCGGAGACTCCCGCGCAGATCATCGAGCGGCTGGAGCACCAGTACCTACTCGCGGTCACCGGCAGCGGCGGTGCGGTCGGCGCGACGGCCGCGGTGCCGGGCGTCGGCACCATCGCGGCGCTCGCGGCGGTCAGTGCCGAGACCACCTTCTTCATGGAGGCGTCCGCGGTGTTCACGCTGGCCGTCGCGGCCGTGCACGGCATCTCCCCCGAGGACAAGGAGACGCGGCGGGCGCTGGTGCTTGCGGTCGTGCTCGGTGAGAGCGGGATGGAGATCGTCGAGAAGACGGTCGGTCATTCGGCGAAGAACTGGGGCACGCTGTTCGCCAATAAGATTCCGGGCCTGTCGAGCATGAACGATTCGCTGCTCAAGCGATTCATCATCCGCTTCATCACCAAGCGGGCCGCATTGATGGCGGGCAAGGTGGTGCCGGCCGGTATCGGCGCGGTGATCGGCGGTGTCGGCAACCGGGCGCTCGGTAAGACCACGATCAACAACGCGCACAAGGCATTCGGCCCCGCGCCGGTGACCTGGCCCGCCGATCGGCAGCTCGTCATCGACGCCGATCCGCTGCCCGCCCTGGATCCGGCCAAGCCGCAACCCCCGACCACGCCACGATGAGCGCGGGCCGACCACTCGCCTTCGCCGTCCGCGGCCTGACCAAGCGCTACAACCTGGTGACCGCGGTCGAAAACGTGAGCTTCACCGTGCCGTCCGGGACCACCGCCGCCCTGGTGGGTCCGGCGGGCGCGGGTAAGACAACGATTCTGCGAATCCTGCTCGGACTGCTCCAGCCGACCTCCGGAACCGCCGCCGTCGGCGGACCGGGCTCCCGGCGGCGCAACGGATCCGCGGTTGTCGTCGGCGGTATGTTGCAGCCGCGTGGGTTCCATCCGGCGCGCAGCGCACGTGATCACCTGCTGGTCTATGCGGCGGCCGCGGGTGTCGAGGACACGCGGGTCGACGAGGTGATCCAGTTGGTCGGCCTCGGCGAATCGGCGAGGATGCGGGCGGGCGAGCTGTCGGCCGGATCACAGACCCGGCTGGCCCTGGCGACCGCACTGCTCGGCGACCCGCAGCTGCTGATTCTGGATGAGCCGTTGGCCGATCTCGACGCCGCCGAACGCGCGTGGCTGGCGGACTTCCTGCGACGGCACGCCCGCCGCGGTGGGTCGGCCCTGCTGTCCAGCGAAAGCCTGGCGAATGTAATTGCGATGGCGGACAGCATCATTGTCGTGAGCGAGGGTTCGGTGGTGTATCAGGGCACACCAGCCCGACTTCGGCGCGGCCATCCCGATCGGCTGGTCGTCGCCGCATCCACCCCTATCGCACTCGCGACAATGTTGGCCGCCCAGGGTTTCACCGATGCGGTGATCCGCCCCGACGGACGCCTCGCCATCGCCGAGGCGACCGAAGCGCAGATCCGCGCGGCGGCGACGGCGGCCGGTGTGCGCGTGGACACCATCACCGCCGACCAGATCCACCCCGACCGAGTGCTCGCCGCATTGGTCAAACCGGCCCGCCCGCCACAGCCCGCCCCCTACGCCGGGATCGCACCGCACCAACCGACCCCCAACGGGATTCCACGATGATCACCGTTCTGCCACCGGACCTCGTTCCGGCCGTCAACTCCGAGGTCCGCAAGGTCAGCACACTGCGCGCCAGCCGCATCCTCGCCGCCCTGATACCCGCGATCGCACTCGTCGCGAGCACGGTGACCGCACTGCTCGCCGGACCCGCCGATCCGAAATCCAATCCGGCCACGGGCGCGGCGACCATCGGGCTGTATATCGGTCTCGCGGCCGCGATCGTGGTGGCCGGTGCCTTCGGCGCGGCCGGTGCCGGTGCCGAATACCGTTACGCGACAATGCCATCCACCGCCCTGTTCACCTCGGACCGGGACCGGCTCGCCGCCGCGAAGTTCCTCGTCACCGCGGGCTTCGCGCTGGCGACAACCTTCGTTGTCGAACTGATCGCCTTCGCCTGCCTGCTCGGGTTCGGCCGCGGCAAATTCGACTTCGGACTGCGCTTACTGGCCGTTCTCGGCGGCGGCCTGCTCGCCGCGGTCTGCTGGTCCCTGATCGGCGCCGGTCTGGGATTGTTGCTGCGCACCTCCACCACCGCGGTCGTGGCGATGCTCGGCTGGCTGGTGATCATCGAACCCTTGATCTGGGTCGTCGCCAAGGCCGTTGGCTTGGCCGGGATGGTCACCGTCCTCCCCGGCTCCGCCACCGTCAGCACCGTCGCCGTCGGTTCCTTCAAGGACAGCGACTTCCTGGCCCCCACCCCCGCCGCCCTGGTGGTCCTCATCCTCTGGACTACCGCCGCCGCGGGCGGGGCCTGGTGGTTGCTCCGTACCCGCGATATCTGATCCGGTCCCGTCCGCAGGGAACAAACACCGGTGCGGCGCGCGTCATTACCGTCGGTATCAGCACGACAGGACGGGTGAGCAGCGGACGTGACCGAGCGCGATATGGGTTGGATGCGCAGACTGTGGACCGAGTGCTGGAGCCACCGGGGAACGGTCACGGGCATCGCGATCGCGTTGGCGGCCGGAGCAGTGGTCGAGATCTCGGCGCCACTGCTGACCAAGCGGGCAGTCGACGCGGCCGGAGTCGGCGATACGTCCGTCATCGGTACTATCGCCGCCCTGCTCGCCCTCGTCGCATTCGGCCGTTTCTCGGCGGCCTTCGGACGCCGCATGCTGGCCGGACGGCTTTCCCTCGATGTGCAGCACTCGCTGCGTGTCAGCCTGCTCGCCTCGCTGCAACGACTGGACGGTGTCGGGCAGGACGCGCTGCGCACCGGACAGGTGGTGTCGCGGTCGATCACGGATCTGCAGTTGGTGCAGGGCCTCTTGGCGATGACCCCGCTGTCCGGATTGGCATTGCTGGAGTTCCTGCTGGCCGCCGCGGTCATGGTATGGCTGTCGCCGCCACTGGCCGTCGTGGCACTGCTGGTGGTCCCGGCCATCGCAATGCTGGTGTACCGGATGCGACCGCGCCTGTACGCGGCAACGTGGTCGGCGCAGCAGCGCGCCGCCGAGGTCGCCCAGCATGTCGAAGAGACGGTCACCGGTGTGCGGGTGGTCAAGGGCTTCGGGCAGGAAGCCCGGATGGTGCGCGTGCTCGAGCAGCACGGACGCGTCCTCTACGCCGAGCGCATGCGCGCCGCCGCGATCAATGCGCGCTTCGCACCCGCGGTGACCACGATTCCGCAAGCCGGGCTGGTCGCGGTGATCGTTGTCGGCGGACTGCTCGCCTTGCACGGCGTGATCGGTATCGGCACCTTTCTCGCCTTCTCCGCCTACGTCACCACCATGACCGTCACCACCCGCACCATGTCCTCGGTGGTAATCATGGCCCAGTTGACCAGAGCCGCCGCCGAGCGCGTCTACCAGGTCATCGACGCCGCACCGGAAATCGCCGACCCGCCCACTCCGGTCGATCTGCCCGACGGGCCTTTGGGCATCGAAATCGATGCCCTGACCTTTGGATTCGACCCGTCTCAGCCCATTCTGCGCAACCTCGACCTGACCGTGCGGCCGGGCGAGACCGTCGCCATCATCGGCCCCGCAGGCTCCGGGAAGTCGACACTGTCACTGCTGCTCCCCCGCTTCTACGCCCCGGACTCCGGCACCATCCGCCTGTTCGGATCCGGCACTGCGGAGTCCGCCGACGAGGTCGTGGATATCGCCGACCTGCGCGCATCCGATCTGCGCAGCGCGGTCGGGGTGGTGTTCGACGACCCGTTCCTGTTCAGCGCCACCATTGCCGCGAATATCGCGCTCGGCCGACCCGAGGCCACCGATGCGGAAATCCGCTACGCGGCAAAGCTTGCCGCGGCCGACGAGTTCATCACCGAACTCTCGGACGGGTACGACACGGTGGTCGGCGAACGCGGATTGACGCTGTCCGGCGGGCAGCGGCAGCGAATCGCTCTGGCCAGAGCGCTATTGGCGCGGCCACGGATTCTCGTACTCGATGACGCGACGTCCGCGGTCGATGCGGTGACCGAGGCCGCGATCTTCGACAAACTGCCCGATGCGGGCGGACGCACCACACTGATCCTTGCGCATCGGGAATCCACACTGGCCCACGCGGATCGGGTGGTCCGGCTCCCCGGCCCGGTTTCGTATGGCACCGCCGACACCCCGAGCGCCGACACCCCACGGTCAGCCAGCCCCGGACACACCGACGACCTCGCACAGACCACCGCCAGCAGTGACGGACACACCACCGACCCCGGACACACCACCGCTGCCAATCCCAAGCCCACTACCAATCGCGGTGGCAACACCGCTGGCGGCGCAAGGCGCACCACCACCGATCACGTGCTTACCGCCGCTAGCGGCCTCGGACGCACCACCACCAGTTACGGCCGCACCACAACCCCCACCAGCGGCCCGGGCGGATTCTCCGGCGCGGCAGCCGATCTCAGCGAAACTCCCGAATTGCGCCGCACCATCGAACATCTACCACCGGCCACCGAACAACCCGGCCTGGACGACGAACAACTGCGCCAACCGGATCCCGAATTCCGACTCACTCGCCTCCTCCGCCCGGTGCGCTGGTTGGTACTGACCGTCATCACCCTGCTCGCGCTGGACACCCTCACCGGTGTCGCCTTCCCACCGATCGTGCGCTACGCCATCGATTCCGGTGTGAGCGACCACGACTCGACCGCACTCGCCAGGGCTGGCGGGCTCGGTGCGGTCTTGGTGGTGCTCGGGCTCGCGATCGGCGCGGC
The DNA here is from genome assembly GCF_040680135.1 of Nocardia sp. NPDC052112. NCBI lineage: Bacteria > Bacillati > Actinomycetota > Actinomycetes > Mycobacteriales > Nocardiaceae > Nocardia > Nocardia sp. NPDC052112. The sequence goes on from NZ_JBFAWD010000004.1 coordinate 160,666, forward strand.
GACCACCGTACTCACCGCCCGCACCGGCGAACGCGTCCTCTACGGGCTGCGCGTGCGTAGCTACGCCCATTTGCAACGGCTCGGCCTGGACTACTACGAGCGCGAACTGTCCGGTCGCATCATGACCCGCATGACCACCGACGTGGACGCCCTCTCGACCTTCCTGCAAACCGGTGTCGCGACCACGCTGATCGGCGCACTCACCCTGGTCGGCATCGCAGTGGCACTGCTGGTCATCGATGCCTCGCTGGCCGCGGTAGTGCTGATCGCATTGCCGCCGCTGCTGGTGGGGACGGCGCTGTTCCGTCGCGTCTCGTCGACCGCGTACACCGTCTCGCGCGAACACGTCTCGACCGTCAATGCCGATTTCCAGGAGAATGTCGCCGGACTGCGCGCCGTTCAAGCCAACCGGAACGAGCCGGTCGCCGCCCGCCGTTTCGCCGAATACTCCGATCGCTACCGTGCCAGCCGGATGCGTGCCCAGCGCGCGATCGCCATGTACTTTGCCTTCGTCATCGCATGGGCCGATCTGGCACTGGCCGCGGTCGTGTACTTCGGCGCGCGCGAGGTCGCCCACGATACGACGACCGCGGGCACACTCATCGCCTTCGTGCTCTACCTGCAACTGCTCTTCGGCCCGATCCTGCAGTTGTCCCAGGTTTTCGACGGCTACCAGCAGGCACGCGTCGGCTTGCGCCGCATCGGTGATCTGCTGCGCACCCCGTCCTCGATTGCCGCCGATCCACCGGACGCGATCGCGATCGGGCACGGATTGCGCGGCGAGGTCGTCCTCGACGACATCCGATTCCACTATCCGGGCACCGAGCAGCCCGCCCTCGACGGCGTATCGCTGCGGATCCCGGCCGGATCCACGTTGGCCTTGGTCGGCCCGACGGGCGCGGGCAAGTCGACCATCGTCAAGTTGCTGGCCCGCCTCTACGACCTGCCCCGTGATACCGACGATCCGGGCGCGATCGCGGTCGACGGCATCGACATCCGTGATTACCGCCTCACCGACTACCGCGCCCGGCTCGGCATCGTCCCCCAGGAAGCTCACCTCTTCACCGGCGATGTCGCCAGCAACATTGCATTCGGGAAACCTTCGGCCACCGAAGCCGAGATCGCGGCGGCCGCCGACGCGGTGGGTGCCGCCGATATGATCGCCGCGCTACCGCGGGGCATGCGTCATCCGATCGGTGAGCGCGGGCGCGGCCTCTCGGCGGGCCAACGCCAACTGATCGCACTCGCCAGAGCCGAGCTCGTTTGCCCGGATCTCTTGCTGCTCGACGAGGCCACCGCCACCCTCGATCCGGAGACCGAGGCATCGGTGCTGGTCGCAAGCAGGTCGCTGACTCGCGGCCGGACCACCGTCGTCGTCGCGCACCGGCTGGGCACCGCCGCGCGAGCCGATCGAATCGCCGTCGTGGAACGCGGACGAATCGCCGAAATCGGATCGCACGACGCACTGCTGGCCGCCGATGGCCGCTATGCCCAGCTCTGGGCGGCGGCCAGCGAAAGCGGGGGAATATTCTCGAGTGAGGACGGGTCGTCATCTTTGGGATCGGGGTTGTCCGGTGGTCAGTCGGTCCACTGATTTGCTGCTGGGCCTATCCTCAGAGAGGGCGCATCGGCGCGCATCCGCTGATCCCCGTGCCGGGCACGTCACAAACGTCGCAGCGCGAAGAACGAAATGAGGCGAACACCTGCTGTGAGCAGCTCAACTTCCCAGTTCGGACAGAACCAGTGGCTAGTCGATGAGATGTATCAAAAGTACAAACAGGATCCATCTTCCGTCGATGAAAGTTGGCACGAGTTCCTCGCCGATTACACGCCCGAAGTCGCGGGTGATTCTGGTAACAGCGCCGCGCCCGCGCAGGTGGCCAACCCGGCTCCGGCCCCCGCGCCGGTGAACGCGGCCCCGGCCGCAGCGGCCCCCGCCCCGGCGGCGCCCGCGCCCGCCGCGCCCACGCCTCCCGCGCCCGCGAAGCCCACCACCCGCGCACCACAGACGACTCCCGCGCCGACCTCGAATGCCGCGCCCACCTCCGGCGCGCCGAAGCCCGCCGATACCGCGACCGACGAGGCGAAGGTCCTGCGTGGCCCGGCTGCCGCCGTGGTCAAGAACATGTCCGCGTCGCTGGCCATCCCGACCGCGACCAGCGTGCGCGCCATTCCGGCGAAGTTGATGATCGACAACCGCCTGGTCATCAACAACCACCTGGCCCGCACCCGCGGCGGCAAGATCTCCTTCACCCACCTGCTCGGCTATGCGATCGTGCAGGCGGTCAAGTCGTTCCCGAATCTGAACCGGCACTTCGCCGAGATCGATGGCAAGCCCAACGCGGTCACCCCCGCGCACACCAACCTCGGCCTCGCCATCGACCTGCAGGGTAAGGACGGCAACCGCTCGCTGGTCGTCGCGGCCATCAAGGGCTGCGAGGCGATGACCTTCGGGCAGTTCCACACCGCCTACGAGGACATCGTGCGCCGCGCCCGCGACGGCAAGCTCGGCATCGACGACTTCACCGGCGTCACCATCTCGCTGACCAACCCGGGCACCATCGGCACGGTGCACTCGGTGCCGCGGCTGATGCCGGGCCAGGGCGCGATCGTCGGCGCCGGCGCGATGGAGTACCCGGCCGAATTCCAGGGCATGAGCGACGAGCGCATCAACGAACTCGGCGTCGGCAAACTGATGACCCTGACCTCGACCTACGACCACCGCATCATCCAGGGCGCGGAATCCGGCGACTTCCTGCGGACCATCCACAACCTGCTGATCAGCGACGAGTTCTACGACGAGATCTTCCACGGCCTCGGCGTGCCCTACGAGCCGGTGCGCTGGCGCAAGGACGTCAAGGAACGCGGCGTCGACAAGAGCACCCGCGTGCTCGAGATGATCGCCGCCTACCGTAACCGCGGCCACCTGATGGCGGACACCGATCCGCTGCGGCTGGTCAAGGACAAGTTCCGCAGCCACCCGGACCTCGATGTCACCCAGCACGGCCTCACCCTGTGGGACCTGGACCGCACCTTCGATGTCGCCGGCTTCCACGGCCAGGAGCGGATGAAGCTGCGCGATGTGCTCTCGGTGCTGCGCGATGCCTACTGCCGCCACGTCGGTGTGGAGTACACCCACATCCTGGAAACCGAGCAGCTGCAGTGGATTCAGGAGCGGGTCGAGCAGAAGCACGTCAAGCCGACTGTCGCACAGCAGAAGTACATCCTGAACCGGTTGAATGCGGCCGAGGCCTTCGAAACCTTCCTGCAGACCAAGTACGTCGGGCAGAAGCGCTTCTCGCTCGAGGGCGCCGAGGCCGTCATCCCGATGATGGACGCCACCATCGACCAGTGCGCCGAGCATTCGCTCGACGAGGTCGTCATCGGTATGCCGCACCGCGGTCGTCTCAATGTGCTCGCCAATATCGTCGGCAAACCGTACTCGAAGATCTTCACCGAGTTCGAGGGCAATATGAACCCGGCGGCCACCCATGGCTCCGGCGATGTGAAGTACCACCTCGGCGCGCGCGGCACCTACCTGCAGATGTTCGGCGACAACGAGATCGAGGTCTCGCTGACCGCCAACCCCTCGCATCTGGAGGCCGTCGACCCGGTGCTCGAGGGCCTGGTACGCGCAAAGCAAGACCTTTTGGACAAGGGCGACGGGCCGGAGGGCTTCTCCGTCATGCCGCTGATGCTGCACGGTGACGCCGCGTTCGCGGGTCAGGGTGTGGTCGCGGAGACGCTGAACCTGTCGGGGCTGCGCGGTTACCGCGTCGGCGGCACCATCCACATCGTGGTGAACAACCAGATCGGCTTCACCACCGCTCCGGAGAACAGCCGCTCCACCGAATACTCCACCGACATCGCGAAATTCATCGGCGCGCCGATCTTCCACGTGAACGGTGACGATCCGGAGGCCTGCGACTGGGTGGCGCGGCTGGCGGTGGACTTCCGCCAGAAGTTCCGCAAGGACGTCGTGATCGACATGGTCTGCTACCGGCGTCGCGGCCACAACGAGGGCGACGACCCGTCGATGACCCAGCCGGAAATGTACGACGTCATCGACACCAAGCGCTCGGTGCGCAAGGCATACACCGAGAGCCTGATCGGCCGTGGCGATATCTCGCTCAAAGAGGCCGAGGACGCGCTGCGTGACTACCAGGGGCAGCTGGAGCGGGTGTTCAACGAGGTTCGCGAGCTGGAGAAGTACGTCCCGGAGCCGAGCGAATCGGTCGAGGACGACCAGCAGGTGCCCACCACCATCCTGACCGCCGTCGATAAGACGGTGCTGCAGCGCATCGGCGACGCATTCCTCAATGTGCCGGACGGCTTCAGCGTGCACCCGCGCGTCAAGCCGGTGCTGGAGAAGCGGCGTGAAATGGCCTACGAGGGCAAGGTCGACTGGGCCTTCGCCGAACTGCTCGCCTTCGGCACGCTGATAGACGAGGGTCGTGCGGTTCGCCTGACCGGCCAGGACTCGCGTCGTGGCACCTTCACCCAGCGGCATTCGGTGATCATCGACCGCAAGACGGCCGAGGAGTACACCCCGCTGCACAACATCGGCAGCACCACTCCGGGTTGGTTCGCGGTGCACGACTCGGCGCTCAGTGAATACGCCGCCGTCGGCTTCGAATACGGCTACTCGCTGGGCAACCCGGACGCACTCGTGCTGTGGGAGGCGCAGTTCGGTGACTTCGTCAACGGTGCGCAGTCCATCATCGACGAGTTCATCTCCTCCGGTGAGGCCAAGTGGGGTCAGCTCTCGGAGGTCGTGCTGCTGCTGCCGCACGGTCACGAGGGGCAGGGTCCGGACCACACCTCCGGTCGCATCGAGCGCTTCCTGCAGCTGTGCGCCGAGGGTTCGATGACGGTCGCCGTGCCGTCCACCCCGGCGAACTACTTCCACCTGCTGCGCCGCCACGCGCTCGACGGCATCCGCCGCCCGCTGATCGTCTTCACCCCGAAGTCGATGCTGCGCAACAAGGCCGTGGTCTCGGACCTGAAGGACTTCACCGAATCGAAGTTCCGCTCGGTCTTCGACGAGCCCACCTACGAACAGGGCATCGGCGACCGCAACAAGGTCGAGCGCGTCCTGCTCACCAGCGGCAAGCTCTACTACGAGCTGGTCGCCGAAAAGGCCAAGCAGAAGCGCGAAGACGTCGCCATCGTCCGTATCGAGCAGCTCTACCCGCTGCCCAAGTTCCGCCTCAACGAGGCACTGGCTGGTTACCCGAATGCGACGGATATCGCCTGGGTTCAGGAGGAACCGGCCAACCAGGGCGCCTGGCCCTTCTTCGGCCTGAACCTCCCGGAACTCCTCCCGGAGCGGTTTACGAAGTTGCGCCGCATTTCCCGCCGCGCCATGTCGGCGCCTTCTTCGGGTTCGTCGAAGGTCCATGCCGTGGAGCAGGCCGAAATCGTCGCCGAGGCCTTCGAGCCGACCGCGTAGTTTTCGCCCCAACGCCGGGCCGAATCCACTCTCCCCCAGAGTGATTCGGCCCGGCGTTGCTGTTGCCCGCACCGCCCGCGAAGGATCCGCGGGCATGCTGCTCGGCCGTCGCGGACGTCGACGAGCGCCACGGCGACAGCTCGAAAGCGCACGGCTACCGCGGTGCCGGACCTGCAGTTCCAGGGTCGGCGGCCTGGTCGGTGTGGTCGCTGGGGCGCCATGCTGCAACCACGCCCGGGACATGATCCTGGACAACGAAACTCGCGCGGGTCTGGATCGGGGCGCCGGGGCGGCGGACGTACGGAACCACGCGGAAGTCGGTGCGCCACAGGGAATGGTCGAGGTCGACTCGGACGTATCCGCGTTGGGAGTTGAAGAATTTCATGTCCGGGTTGGCGGTGAGGAGGTTGCGGCCGGTGGGGTTGATATCGGTGCCGTCACCGCCGGTTGTAATCGATGTGCCGGTGAATTCGGCGGCTACGACCGGGGAATCGGTGGTGACATAGTCGGAGCGGAGGTCGGCGGCGTAGTTGTGGTGGCGGTCGCCGGTGATGACGACGAGGTTGTGGATATCGCGGTCGGCGGCGGTGGCGAGGACGGTGTTGCGATCGGCTACGTAGCCGTCCCAGGCATCGGTGCCGAAATCGGTGGCGGGGCCGGGGTCGTAGTCGGATTGGGCCATGGCCACCTGGTTACCGAGGATCTGCCAGCGGGCGGTGGAGCGGGTGAGGCCGTCGAGCAGCCAAGCTCGCTGCGGTGCACCCAGTATCGAGCGGTCGGGCGAGAGTCGGCCGGGGCAGTCGTCGCCGATATTGCCGTTACCGCAGGCTCCGCCGGTGCGGTATTGGCGGGTGTCGAGCATGGTGATGTCGGCGAGGTCGCCGAAGGTGTAGCGGCGGTGGATGCGCATGGTCGGGCCGGACGGCAGGGCCGCGATGCGCAGTGGCTGATGTTCGTACATCGCTTGGAAGGCTGCGGCTTTGCGGCGGCGGAACAGGGCGGGGATGCGGTAGATGTCGAGGCCGAGGCCGGGATGGTCGGCGAACCAGTTGTTGTCGATTTCGTGGTCGTCCATGGTGACCAGCCACGGAAACGCCGCATGCGCGGCGCGCAGCGGTTGTTCGGCCTTGGCTTGGGCGTAACGCAGTCGGTAGCCAGGTAGGTCGACCGCTTCGGCATCCAGATAGGGCTCCACCGATATGCCCTCGCGACCACGGTTCCAGCCGCGTTCGTAGATGTAATCCCCGAGGTGCACAACGAGATCGAGGTCTTCGGCGCTCATATGCGCATAGGCGGTGTAGTAGCCAGAGGTCCACGATTGACAGGACGCGAACGCGAATCGCGTTCGCGCGGTGGGCTGCCCGGACGCGGGTGCCGTTCGGGTACGACCGACCGGCGAAATCGCCGAGCCCGCGCGAAATCGGTAGAAATACCAACGATTCGGCTCTAGTCCGCCGACCTCTGGATGGACCGTATGTGCGAGTTCGCGCGTGGCGACAGCACTTCCCCGCGCCACCACATCCCGAAATTGCTCGTCGTGCGCAACCTCGTAGTCAACAGTCACCGGATGCTGCGCCATCCCGCCGAGCCCGTCCGGTGCCAACGGATCCGGCGCCAACCGCGTCCACAACACCACCCCATCCGGCAGCGGATCCCCCGAAGCCACCCCCAACGTGAACGGATCCCCCAACCACCGCGGCGCCCGGAACCGCCCACTGCTCGCCGCGGACGCCCCTACCAACACCGCAACCGACCCAGCGGCACCGAACCGCAACAACTTCCGCCGCGACAGACCCATACGACTCCAAGCCTAGTCCTTCGATTCGGCACAGTGGCCGGTCGACGACAGTTTTTACGCGATGTTCCAGAAGTACTCGAAACCGCAGATCACCCACGCAGCGCGGCAGCCAGCGCGGGATTGAGCGAAAGCGCAAGGGCCAGTAGGGATTCGACCAAAAGGTCGACCAACTGTTCGCGGGTGATTATTTCGTGGCGGAGCCAGGTGAGAGTGGTTTCCTCGACGAACGCGATCCAGCCGCGCATGGCGAGGATGAGGCGTGGGCGGTCGATGTCCGGAATATCGACGGGCACTTCGGTCAGGATGATGTCGATGATGACGTTGCGGGTCTGGTCGACGAGCGGGAGCACCTCGGCGCTCACACTGGCCGGTCCGCGCAGTAGCGATACGTACGAATTGCGGTTTTCGCCGACATACTCGATGTAGCGCTCGATCGAATCGCGCAGCATCTCCAACACCCCGAGGGTGCGGTCGGGTGCGATGCGCTCCAGTAGCTCGGCATTGGCGTGGCGGACTATCGCCAGTTGAAAGTCCTGTTTGGTCGGGAAGTAGTGGAAGAGCAGGCCGCGGGAGATCCCGGCCGCCTCGGCGATTTCGGTGATCGAGATGTCTTCGATGGCGCGGTCACCGAGCATCTTGGCGCCCAGGGTGATCAGTTGCAGACGGCGTTCTTCCGGGCTGAGCCGGGTGCGCTTGACAGTTTCTCCGGTGCCTCGACTACTCACGGAGCCATCTTACTGAACGCTGGTCAATACTATTGACCCGCGCTCAATAGCGCCGTAGTCTGGATTACATGAGTCGCAAGGTTACAGACAAAGCTGTCGACGACCGGCCAGCCCGCCACGCCAAGACGATCATCATCGGCAGCGGTTTCGCCGGTCTGGGCCTGGCGATCCGGTTGAGCAAACAGGGCCGCAACGACTACCTCGTATTGGAGCGCGGCAGCGATGTCGGCGGTACCTGGCGCGACAACACCTACCCCGGCGCGGCCTGCGATGTGCCGTCGCATCTGTACTCGTATTCGTTCGCACTGAACCCGAACTGGTCGCGCTCGTTCTCCAAGCAGGGCGAGATCCAGCGCTACATCCAGGGCGTCGCGCGCGAGCACAACGTGCTCGACAAGCATCTGTTCAACTGCGACGTGACCGCGGCCCGCTGGAACAGTGCCACCAACCGGTGGCATATCGAATCGACCCAGGGCAGTTTCACCGCCGACACCGTGGTCTCCGCGGTCGGCGCGCTCTGCGAGCCCGCACTCCCGGATATCAAGGGCATCAACGGTTTCGAGGGCGACATCTGCCACTCCGCCCGCTGGAATCACGACGCCGATCTGACCGGCAAGCGCGTCGCCATCATCGGCACCGGCGCCTCCGCCATCCAGATCGTGCCGTCGATCGCCCCACAAGTCGCGCAGCTGGACGTCTACCAGCGCACCGCGCCCTGGCTCCTGCCCCGCATGGACCGCCCGTACACCCTGCCGGAGCGCTTCGCCTTCCGGCGCGTCCCGGGCTTCCAGCGACTATCCCGGGCCGCCATCTACGCCGCACGCGAAACCCAGGTCGTCGGTCTGGCCAAGGTTCCGGCGCTGATGCAGGCCTTCGAACTGATCGCAAAGGCCAAGCTGCAGTGGGAGATCCGCGATCCGGAGCTGCGTAAGAAGGTCACGCCGAACTTCCGGATCGGCTGCAAGCGCATGCTGATCTCCAACGACTACTACCCGGCGCTGAGCCGCCCGAACGTGGACGTGGTCACCGACGGTATCGCCGAGGTGCGCCCGAATTCCATCGTCACCGAGGACGGCACCGAGCGCGAAATCGACGCACTCATCGTCGCGACCGGCTTCCACGTCACGGATTCACCGACCTATAACGCCATCTCGGGCAAGGACGGTCGCACCCTGGCCGAGGTATTCGACGAGATCGGCCAGCAGGGCTACAAGGGTTCGGCCGTCGCCAACTTCCCCAATATGTTCTTCCTGCTCGGCCCGAATGTCGGCCTCGGCCACACCTCGATGGTGTACATGATCGAATCGCAGATCAACTACATCGCCGATGCCCTGGCCACCGTCGACCGCTCGAGCCTGCGCACGGTCGAGGTGAAGCGCGCGGTGCAGGACGCCTACAACAAGGACCTGCAGAGCAAACTGGTGAAGAGCGTGTGGAATACCGGCGGCTGCGCCAGCTGGTACCTGGACAAGCACGGCAACAACACCACGCTGTGGCCGGACTTCACCTTCGAATTCCGCAGGCTGACCAAGAAGTTCGACGTCTCCGCGTATGACACGACAACCGTCGACACCTCCCGAAACGATGATCTGAAAGTGGTGGCACAGTGAGCAACGATGCTTACTTCAAGGACAAGGTTTGTGTGATCACCGGAGCGGGTTCCGGCATCGGCCGCGCCCTCGCCGAGAATCTGGCCAGGCGCGGCGCCAAACTGGCGCTGTCCGATATCGATACCGACGGCCTGGCCGAGACGGTGCGCCGCTGCGAGGCGTACGGGGCCGAGATCAAATCCGACCGGCTGAATGTGGTCGAGCGCGAAGCGGTGCTGCTGTACGCCGATGCCGTGAAGGCGCATTTCGGCACGGTGCACCAGATCTACAACAACGCGGGTATCGCCTACCACGGCGAGGTGATCCGCTCGGAGTTCAAGGACATCGAGCGCATCATGGACGTCGACTTCTGGGGCGTCGTCAATGGCACCAAGGCCTTCCTGCCGCTGCTGATCGAATCCGGCGATGGCCACGTCGTCAACGTGTCCAGTCTGTTCGGCCTCATCGCGGTGCCCGGCCAGAGCGCTTATAACGCAGCCAAATTCGCGGTGCGCGGGTTCACCGAATCACTGCGCCAGGAGATGCTCGTCGGTAAGCATCCGGTCAAGGTGACCTGTGTGCATCCGGGCGGTATCAAGACCGCCGTCGCCCGCAATGCCACCTACGCCGAGGGCATCGACAGCGCGAATGCCGCATCGCTGTTCGACAAGAAGCTGGCCATTCACACGCCGGAAATGGCCGCGCAAACCATCACCGAGGGTGTCCGCAAGGGACACGGCCGCGTGCTGATCGGTTGGGAGGCCAAGCTGCTCGACCTGTTCGTCCGGGTCACCGCCTCCGGCTATCAGCGCATCGCCGCCGTGGCGAACCGCCCCTTCCTACCCTGAGCCCCGGCGCGGGGAATCGAGGAAAACCCATGCGTGACATCAATATTCCGCTGCCCATCGCACGGACGCTGCTCAGTCCGATCTTTCGGGTGACGCTGAATGCGCGGCTGCCCTGGCAGTTGCAGCGGCTGCTGCTCGATATCGGTTCGCGCGCACAGTTCCTGCCATCGGGCACGACCGTGCACCAACTCCGGCTCGGCGGCCGACCCGCCGAACGGATCACCGTGAGCTCGGCCGGACCGAACCTGAACGCTGGCGCCGTGCTCTATCTGCACGGCGGCGGATACGCGGTCGGATCGCTTGCGACCCATCGCTCGTTGGCCGCCCGGCTGGCCCGCGAAACCGGTTGTGCCGTCTATGTTCTCGACTACCGACTGGCACCGGAGCACCCGTTTCCCGCCGGACTCGAGGACGCCGAATCGGCCTTCCTCGAGCTGATCGGAAATCTCGGCTACCGCCCCGAACAGATTGCGCTGTCGGGTGATTCCGCGGGTGGCGGACTTTCGCTCGCCACCGCACAGCGGCTGATCGCCGAACACGGCCATACCCCCGCGGCGCTCGGCCTGATCGCGCCGTGGGTGGATCCGAATCAGGTCCCGGACACGTTCCGCGATCTGGTGATCAACCGACCGTGGTCGCGCGCGTGCGCCGCGGCCTACCTCGGCGCCGGGGACGGCAAGGACACCGGTTACGCACCGCTGCACGGTGAACTGCGGGGTTTGCCGCCGACGTATGTACAGGTCGACGTCAGCGAGCTGCTGCATCCGCAATGTGTCGAATTCGTGACGGCACTGCGGGCGGCGGGGGTCCCCGCACGGCTTACTGAGAGCAAAGGGCTATGGCACGTCGCGCAGCTGCAGGCCGCCCTTGTCGGCCCAGCCGCGACGGCACTGTCCGAACTGGCCGATTTCCTGCGAGAAGCGGTCCAACCGGTCTCACTGCGCAACATAGGATAGATCTGCGAGCAGGCCGAGCTGACGTCCCGGTCACAGGTGTCGTAGATTACTGGCGAGTAAACCCACGTGGAAGGGCACTGATGCGAGAGTTCGAAGTCCAGGCTTCCTACACCATCCCGGAAGATGCGAACAATTCCGATAACGTCTTCCGGCACGCCGAGCAGTCGCCCGGCGCGGTGCTGTTCAACGTCACCACCGATGGCGGCTGGCGGGAAATCAAGGCCGCGGAATTCGCCAAAGCGGTCACCGATGTGGCCAAGGGCCTCATCGCCTCCGGTCTCGAGCTCGGCGATCGGGTCGCCATCATGGCCCCGACCCGCTACGAGTGGGTGCTGCTCGACTTCGCCGTCTGGGCCGCCGGTGGCTGCACCGTCGCCATCTACGACAGCTCGGCCGCCGAACAGGCCAAGTGGATCCTGCAGGACTCCGCAACCAAGCTGCTGGTGTTGGACAGCGACAAGCACCGCAAGGTCATCGATGAGATCGAGGCGGACGCGCTGCCGGATCTCGAGGAGACCCTGCAGATCGACAAGGGCGCCGTCGACACTCTGATCGCGCGCGGCGCCGACCTCGACGACGCGACCGTGCACGCGCGCCGCGCCGAGGTCAATGCCAAGTCCCCGGCCACCCTCATCTACACCTCGGGCACCACCGGCCGGCCCAAGGGCGTCATGCTGTCGCATGCGAATCTGTACGCGGAGTCGAAGTCGGACCGGATCGCGCTGAGCCGGTACGTCGCCGAGGGCAAGAAGACGCTGATGTTCCTGCCGCTGGCGCACGTCTTCGCCCGCGCCGTCACGCTGGCCGCATTCGACGCCAAGGTGATCGTCGCCTTCACCGCCGACTGGTCCACTCTGGTCGAGCAGTTCGGCAGCTACCGCCCGCACTTCATCCTCGCGGTGCCCCGAGTATTCGAGAAGGTGTTCAACAGCGCCAAGCAGAAGGCGCACGACGGCGGCAAGGGCAAGATCTTCGATGCGGCCGCCGAGACCGCCATCGCCTACAGCCAGGCCCTCGACAACGGTGGGCCCGGCCTGGTGCTCGAGCTCAAGCACAGGCTGTTCGACAAGCTCGTCTACAGCAAGCTGCGGGTCGCGCTCGGCGGTCAGTGTGAGGCCGCGGTCTCCGGCGGCGGACCGCTCGGTGCGCGCCTCGGCCACTTCTTCCGCGGCGTCGGCGTCACCATCTACGAGGGCTACGGCCTCACCGAGACCACCGCGGCCATCACGGTGAACACACCCGGCAATATTCGCGTCGGCACCGTCGGCAAGCCGATCGAGGGCCATGCGGTGAAGATCGCCGAAGACGGCGAACTGCTGCTGCGCGGATCCGTTGTCTTCAACGGTTACTGGGGCAATCCCGAGGCCACCGAGGACGCGTTCACAGACGGCTGGTTCAAGACCGGTGATTTGGGCGCGGTCGATGGCGACGGGTACGTCACCATTACCGGCCGCAAGAAGGAAATCATCGTCACCGCGGGCGGTAAGAACGTCTCCCCGGGGCTGATGGAGGATTCGCTGCGGGCCCACCCGCTGATCAGCCAGGTCATGGTGGTCGGCGACGGACAGCCCTTCGTCGGCGCGCTGATCACCCTCGATCCGGAAGCGCTGCCGGGCTGGAAGGAGCGCAACAACCTGCCCGTCGACATCCCGATCGAGCAGGTCATCGAGAATCCGGCGCTGGTCGCGGAGATCAATGCCGCGGTGGCCGAGACCAATAAGAAGGTCTCGCATGCCGAGGCGATCAAGAAGATTCGCATCCTGCCCGTGGACTGGACGCAGGAGACCGGTGAGCTGACACCGAAGATGTCGCTGAAGCGGGCCGTGGTGATGAAGCAGTACGCGTCCGAAGTGGAGAAGATCTACGGCTGACGCTGGTTGTACGAGGCGCCGTCCGCGAATTGCGGGCGGCGCCTTCGTGTTTCACCCGGTCTGAGCAGCGATTCCGCGGCAGACAGTGGCGCTGAGGCCAGACGCGGCGCTCACTGCCGCGCGGTGCGCGCCGCCAGGAAATCGTCGATCAGCGGCGCGATCTCGGCCAGATGCGTCTCCAGCGCGAAGTGGCCCGTATCGAAGATGTGCAGCTCGGCGTCGGGGAGATCGACAAGGTAGGCGTGCGCGCCGGGCTCGGGAAAGAACGGGTCGTTCGAGCCCCAGACAATGAGGGTAGGCGGGGTGTACGTGCGCAGCCACTGCTGCCATTCGGGGTAGGCGGCGACATTCGACTTGTAGTCGAAGAAGAGCGCTATCTGCGCCTCCTTGCGGCCGGGCAGGTCGAGGAAGTACTGATCGAGGATCCACGATTCGGGGCTGAGCACGGCCGGGTCGGGGACGCCCTGCTCGTACTGACTGCGGGTGCCTTCCAGCGTGAGCAGGCCGCGAATCGTGTCTTCCGCGCCATCCTGCTCGGGAGGCAGTGCGGTGAAATGGCGGGCGAGATCCGACAGTCCCGCCTCGTAGGCATTGCCGTTCTGGACTATGAGGCCATTGACCCATTCGGGGTGACGCAGCGCGAGACGGAAGCCGACCGGAGCACCGAAGTCGAAAACGTACATCGCGAATTCGCGCAGTTCGAGCCGCTCGACGAAGCCCTCGACCACATCGGCCAATCGGTCGAAGGTGTAGTCGAAATCGGCGGGTGCGGTCGTGTTTCCGAAGCCCGGGTAGTCCGGGGCAAGCAGCCGGTACTGCGCGCCGAGCACATCGAAAAGCCTGCGGAACTGGTGCGAGGCCGACGGGAAACCGTGCAGCAGCAATAGCACCGGTGCGTCCGCGCGATCGGGGACCGATTCGCGGTAGTGGACCTCGACGCCGTCGACATCGATGTTGCGGTAGTGGACAACTGGCAGATCGATCATGGCCTCACACGCTTCCTTTCCGTGATGTTGCATTAGTTTTAGCCGACCGACTGCTAATGTGTCAACCGCATGATGTAGCATTAGAGTCATGGCCGAAGCCCCGCTGGTCGGTGAGCCGCTCGCACTGGACCTGGTCAACACCCGACCGAGCGGTGCCGATCTGCTGTCCACCCGGGACGACCTCGCGAATTGGCTTGCGCTCCAGGCCGAACGGTTTCCGGAGCTGGCGGTTGCCCGCCCCACTTCCGCCGACCTCGCCGCCGTGCACGCGGTACGCGACCACATCGGCGCCATCCTCGACGCACTGATCCGCGATCGCCGTCCGCCCACCGATGCATTGCGCGAACTCAATGCCGCCCAGGCCGCCGCGCCCGCGATCCGACAGCTGGAATGGGGCGGTGCCGCCGTGATCGCCACCATGCGCCGCGATGGCACGGCGGCCGAGAGGCTGGCCGCCGTGCTGGCCGAAGCCGCCACGGATCTACTCACCGATCCATCGATCGGCAAGCTGAAGCGTTGCGAGGCCGACGACTGTGTCCTGCTGTTCCTGCCCGCACACCCGCGCCGTCGCTGGTGCTCGCCCGAACGCTGCGGCAACCGCGTCCGCGTCGCCCGCTATTACCAGCGGCACAAGCTCGCGGACTGATGCTCACGTCACCGAATGGTCATACTCCCCGACCACACCCGGCAGTACGCTCGGACCATGGCTGAACTGCGCTTTCGGGTGGTGGCGGGCATTGTCGCCGCCGGTCTTGCACTCGGCGTGGCCGAACTCGTCGCCGCCGTCACCGGCCCCGACAGCGCACCCCCGAACGCCCTCGGCTCGACCGTCATCGACCACACGCCGGACGGCCTGCGCGAATGGGTCATCCAAACCTTCGGCACCAACGACAAAACCCTGCTGTTCGCCTGCATGGCATTCGTGGCCGTGCTGGTCGCCGGATTCATCGGTGCCATCGAACGAACAGACCACCCCCGCGGATCCTGGCTCCTGGCTGCCCTCGGCGTGCTCACCGCGGCCATAGCCATCGGCCGCACCGGATTCTCCGCCGCCTGGCCCACCATAATCGGCGTCGCCGCAGGCATTTACGCCCTCCGCGTCCTGACCGACCGTATCGACGACGCAGCGGCAGCCGCGCCTACCCCGGCACGCTCCGCGCCAGAGGTCCCCGCAGCCCGTCCGATCGCCGCCACCGAGAAGGAGCCTGTGGTCGATGCGGCAGGGTCCGCGGCCCGGCCGCAGCGGCGACAGGTGTTGCGCGGCATTGCGATTACCGGTGGACTGGCGTTGCTCAGCGGGGTGGGCGGGCGGCTGATCGGGGCGCAGCGGCGCGATGTCTCCGGCGAGCGGGCGGCGATTCAGTTGCCGGAGCCGAGCGGACCGGCGGTTTCGCTTGCGCCCGACGCGGATTTGAAGTTGCCGGGGCTGACACCGTATCTGACGTCCAATAGCGACTTCTATCGGATCGATACCGCGCTGATCGTGCCGCAGCTGTCCGTCGACGATTGGTCATTGCGGATCCACGGGATGGTGGATCGCGAAATCCAGCTCAGCTGGGCCGATCTCGCCAAGCGCACACCGGTCGAAACCTTGGTGACGCTGGCGTGTGTATCGAATCCGGTCGGCGGCGATCTGATCGGCAATGCCAGCTGGCGCGGCTATCGCCTGGACGAACTGCTCGCCGAGGCCGGACCGCATTCGGATGCCGATATGGTCCTGTCGCACAGCATCGACGGTTTCACCGCCGGCAGCCCGCTGGCCGTACTCACCGACGGCCGCGATGCGCTGCTCGCCGTCGGCATGAACGGCGAACCACTTCCGGTCGCACACGGCTATCCGGCTCGACTGGTCGTCCCCGGCCTCTACGGATACGTCTCCGCCACCAAATGGGTGACCGAACTGGAGATCAACCGCTTCGACCGCGCCACCGCCTACTGGACCCGCCGCGGCTGGTCCGCCTACGGCCCCATCAAGACCGGTACCCGCATCGACACCCCGCGCGCCCGCGCCAAACTGCGACCGGGCAGTATCGCCATCGCCGGTGTGGCCTGGGCCCAGCACCGCGGCATCCGAGCCGTCGAAGTCCAAATCGACGACGGCCCATGGCAACCCGCCCGACTGTCCACCGAACAATCCATCGATACCTGGCGCCAATGGGTCTACGACTGGAATGCCACCCCCGGCCCGCACACCATCCGTGCCCGCGCCACCGACGGCACCGGCGAAACCCAAACCGAAGCCCGCGCCCCCGTCGTCCCCGACGGCGCCACTGGTTACCCCTCCACCACAATCCAGGTCGGCTGACGGTTGCAACGACGCTCATGGGCTCCGCAGCGCTAACTGGCCGATCGGGTTAACCACGATAGGATCGAGCCCGGTATTCGTTGCCGGTCCCGAGGAGCGCAGCATGTCCGCCGTATTCGATTGGGCGCGGGAAGAGAACCTGCAGCCGGAGCTGATCACGGTGGAGATCTGGAAGGAGCTTCCCGAGGATTTCTGTCGCCTTGTCGAAGTGGTCAATGGCGAGGCGGTCCGGGCGGAATCACCGAGTCGACCGCATCAGACAGCGACGTTCAGACTTGCGCACATGGTCGACCAGGCGATCGCCGAATACGTCGACCGCCACCAGGACGAATGCCTGGACACAAGCATTGACTTCGATGTTCTGCTATGGGAGACGCCGCGAACAACAATCAGACGACCTGATCTCGGCATTTACGAATGTGCACCTGCGGATCTTCGGCCGCTGCCCGCTCACCTGGTAAAACTGGCCATCGAAATCGTGTCACCGGGCACTACGAAGGTCGACCTGGTCGAGAAGAAGGCGGAGTACGCCATTGCGGGTATCCCGTGGTATTGGATCGTCTGGGTCGTCGATAACCGCGTCTCGATGGTCGAGATCTTTGTTCTCGACCATGTCCTCGGCCAGTACCGACCTCATGCGAAGTTAACGCCGCATGAGCCGCAGACCACCGTCGATCTACCGATTCGAATAACCATCGATTGGACCCAGCTGGCCGGGCTAGCCCGCTGACAAGTGTGCCCCGTGCGCGAATTGCGCACGGGGAACTCAGACGCCGACGGTGTCGGCCTTGGTCAGGTCGGTCTTCGGGCCGGAGGCGGCGGATCGGCCGTGCCGGATGAACAGGGCCGAGGCGATTACGCCGATCAGGAGGATGCCCGCGGGGAGCAGGACGGCCTGGCTGAGGGCGGTACTGAAGGCGTCCTTGACGAATTCGGGGATGGGGCCTTGGCCCGCACCGCCTTCGGTGATCTTGCCGCCGCCGAGGCCGTTGGCGCTCATACGGCCCGCGATCAAGGCGCTGATGGCGGCGCTACCGAGTACCGAGCCCACCTGGCGGGTGGTGTTGTAGACGCCCGCGCCCGCACCGGCCAGCTGGATCGGCAGGTTGTGTGTGGCGGTGGAAGCCAATGGCGCCCAGATGCAGGCATTGGCGATACCGGCCAGCGCGGCCGAGAGCAGGAACCACACCAGCGAGGAATGCGGCGTCATCACGGCCGCGAACCAGAAGATCGAGGCCGAGAAGCCGATGAATCCGAGGGTCGGCACGATACGCGGTTGCAGCCGGTCGGAGACCTTGCCGATGATCGGTGCGAAGACGCCGGTGACGATCGCCATCGGAGCGAATACCAAGGCGGACTTGGTCGGTGACATCTCCCGCACGGCCTGCAGATAGAAGTACAACGGCACCATCATCGAGGTGACCCCGGCACCCATGGCGGCTATGGCCACATTCGACAGCGCGAAGTTGCGATCGCGGAACAGCCCCAACGGCAGCAGCGGCTCACCGGTATTGCGCGACTGGTTCACCAGGAACACCGCGAGCACCACCACACCCGTGCCGATCATCAGCCAGATGCGCAGCGACCAATCGTAGGTATTGCCCTCCTGGATGCCGAAGACCAGCAGGAACAGACCGATACCGCTGAGCACCACACCCGGGATGTCGAACTTGTGCTCATTCGTGGGCAGTGCCGGAACCAACCACACCGCGAGCGCGAAGGCGATCACGCCGACCGGGACATTGACGATGAAGATCCACTCCCAGCCGAGCCCGTCGACCAGCACACCACCGAGGATCGGACCTACCAGCGTTGCGAGACCGGCGACACCGCCCCACAGCCCCATGGCCGCACCGCGCTTGTCCGGCGGGAAGGTCCTGGTGATCACCGCCATGGTCTGCGGCGTCATCAGCGCGGCACCCAGACCCTGTACAGCCCGCGCGGCGATCAGCATGGCGATGGATCCGGATAGACCGCACCACAGCGAGGCGGCGGTGAAGACTGCCAGACCGATCAGATAGAGGTTCTTGGGTCCGTAACGATCACCGAGCCGACCGGTGACCAACAGCGGCACCGCATAGGTCAGCAGGTAGGCGCTGGTCACCCAGATGACCTGGGAGATGTCGGCTTGCAGATCCTTCATGATCGCCGGATTGGCGACCGCGACGATGGTCATATCCAGCAGGATCATGAAGAATCCGACGACCAGCGCGAACAGCGCTAGCCACGGATTGCGTTGAGTGGTCATGGATTTGGTTCCTATCTCGGATTTCTGTCCCGGATGACACAGGACGGCGGGAGAAGCGAATCGGGTGCTGCGCGCCGCGACCCATCACGGCGGTGACGCGCTGGACTCGGTCCAGCGGCGCGGCACCGGGGGCGGTTCGGAATGTTGTTGGTCGGACCACGGATGCTGATGTTCGGTAACGCGGATGCCGGTGGCGGAGTCGAATTCGTCCCATTCCATCTCGCCGCTCTCCAGTTCGGAGATCAGGTTGTCGACCCACGCGATCTCGGCGGCGATGGTGGCACGCAGATACGGGAGCACGATCCAGTAGCGACGCGGCACGGCGTGCACACCCGCCCACTGGCTCATCATGTCGACATCGGCGAGGTCCTGCGCCAACCGATCGACCCGCTCCCGCAGTAGCGCGAGCACTTCGGGCGCGGGCAAGTTGTGTGCCTCGGCAAGCGCGACCGGGAACATCGGGTACTCCCGCCCGGGATTCCGCAGAATCTCGGCGATTCGGGAACGCAAAGTCTCCCGGCCACTTTCGGTGATCCGGTAGGTGGTGCGCTCCGGCCGGTTCCCGTCCCGGTCGACCCCCTCGGCCCGCACCAATCCCTGGTCGGCCAACCGCGTCACGGTGTGATAGAGCGAGCCCGGCCGGACCTTCACCAGCATGTCCTCCCGGCGAGCGATCAGCAGTTGATACGCCTCGTAGGGATGCATAGGCCGCTCTTCGAGCAGCGCGAGCACGGCGATCGCCAATGGCGTCACCGATGAGCGCGCCTGCTGCCCCATATTCGGCCACCTCCTGCACAACGCTCGCGAATGCGAGATCGAGTCCCCGAAGCACGCACGGTAGCGGCGACCACCGACATACTCCGCATCAAATACTCCACATGGAATATACGGTGCGGAACAATCCACCCACAAGACCGCGGAATCGAGCAGAATTGTGATCGGCGACATGGCAAACGGCCCGAGCGCCAACCGCTCGGGCCGTCGTGACCAGGGATTTCTAGAGCGCGTGTGTGTCCAACCAAGCGCGCGCCACCTCCGCGGCGGCGGCACCGTCGCGGACCTTGCGGATCATCTGCGCCAACTCATCGGTCGTGAGCTCACCCGCGACGTAGTTCAGCTTCCGGATCTGCCGATCGTCGAGCAGACCCTTGCGGTACACCGCGAGCACATTCTCGGTCCGCACCGCGTAGTCCTTATCGGCGAGAACCGTCAGCCCGTCGGTCGCACCGGGAACCAGCTCGGGTGGCCCGGTCAGGATTCCGGCCTGGATTTCGCCATCCAGCAATGCCTTTCGCAGCGCCGCCGCATCGGGGTAGGGCGTGGTACCGGCAAAGTCACATCCGGCAATACGCACGGGCGCCACCGTTTGCAGCACGGCGGGCACCGGCGCCACCCCGGCATGGAGTTCGCCACACCGCGGTGCCAGCGCGCCGATCGACCGCACGTCCTTGCCCGCGGCTTCGGTCAGCAGCACCCTGGCTCGCATATCCGTGCCGTCGGCCGGATCGGAGACCGCGAGCCCCTCGGGCAGTGACCGGTTCAGCTCCTCGGTCACCGACAGCCGAACCGGTGCGGACTTATCCGCGTCGGTCGTCACCTCGGGCTTACGCGCCTGCGCATCGGCGTTCAGAAAGGTGAGCAGTGCGCCGCTGTGTTCACCGACCACCGTCACGGTGCCCGCATCCAACGCGGCCAGGTAGTCCGCGCGGTTACCGAGATCGGCCGTGACCGCGGTGCGCGCACCGGTCCGGGCCAACGCACCCGCATAAATTTGCGCAAGCAGATTTGATTCCATCGAATCGCCCGCACCAACCGCTATCGTCGGGCCCGGATCGTCGCTTCCACAGGAAACAGCCAGCCCGATGGCCGTGACGACCACGATCCGTGCCAGCATCCGCCTCGACGCGGCCAACCCCATCCGGGCGACACCAACCTTCGGTAGTGAACGGGAACTGCATGCAGCGGGCAGTATGGACAACCAGAATGTACCGGGTGGCCGTGCGTGCACGGCTTCTCGCATCGCTCGTCATGCCGGAAGGACTCCAGTGAAAACCACGATCAACCCCGATGCCGCGCGGCACGGGCGGTTCGCGCTGCGGCTGACGCTGCGCGCCGCCCGCATTCTCGTCGCCGCCGCGGCGCTGGCCGCCGCCATGATCCTGTCCGCCTGTGGTAACTCCGATCCGCTTGCGGCCAAGGGCAATTGCGAGGGTGACGGGCTGACCGTCGGCTCGGCGAACTTCCCGGAGTCCGAAACGGTCGCGAATATCTACGCGGAAGTGTTGCGTGTCAACGGATTCAATGTCGATACCAAGCTCAATATCGGCAGCCGTGAGGCCTACATCCCGGCATTGCGCCAGTGCGCGATCTCGGTGATCCCGGAGTACAACGGCAACCTGCTGCAGTACCTGGACAAGAACGCCACCGCGACCAGCTCCACGGATATCGACGCCGCGCTCACCAAGGCAATCGGCTCCGATCTCGCCACCGGCACCCCGGCCCCGGGCCAGGACTCGGACGCGGTCGTGGTCACCAAGGCCACCGCGGAGCGCTGGAACCTGCACAGCATCGCCGATCTGGCCGCCCATTCGGCCGAGGTGAAGTTCGGTGCGCCCGCCGAATTCCAGGAGCGTGCGGGCGGTCTGCCCGGCCTGAAGAAGAACTACAACCTGGATATCGCCGCGAACAATTTCGTGCCGATCGCCGACGGCGGCGGCCCCGCGACGGTCCGCGCACTGGTCGAGGGCACGGTAACCGCGGCCAATATCTTCACCACCTCCCCCGCGATCGCGCAGAACAATCTGGTGGTGCTGGCGGACCCGAAGCACAACTTCCCCGCCCAGAATGTGGTTCCGCTGTTCAACTCCGCCAAGAAGACCGATAAGGCACTCGCCGCGCTCAACGCGGTCTCCGCGAAACTGACCACCGACGAACTGCTGAAGCTCAACGAGGCGGTCTCCGGTAGCACCAAGACCGAACCCAAGGCCGCAGCACAGCAATGGGTCGCCGCCCAAGGGCTGAACAAGCCGACCGGGTAGGAACCAGCGTGTCCGATATCGAATTCAGCCGTATCAGCAAGACCTATCCGGACGGCACCCACGCCGTCTCCGAACTCGATCTGCGCATCGAATCCGGTTCGTTCACCGTCTTCGTCGGACCGTCGGGCTGTGGCAAAACCACCTCGATGCGCATGATCAACCGGATGATCACGCCCAGTTCGGGCACCATCACCGTGGCCGGCGCGGACATTTCGACGGTGAATCCGGTCGCGCTGCGGCTCGGTATCGGATATGTGATCCAGAGCGCCGGACTCCTGCCGCATCGCACGGTTGTCGACAATGTCGCGACCGTGCCTGTACTGCAAGGGGTTCGGCGCCGTGCGGCCCGCGCGGCCGCACTCGAGGTACTGGACCGGGTCGGGCTGGACCAATCGCTGGCCAGCCGGTATCCGGCCCAGCTCTCCGGCGGACAGCAACAGCGGGTCGGGGTGGCCAGGGCACTGGCCGCCGATCCGCCGGTGCTGCTGATGGACGAACCGTTCAGTGCGGTCGATCCGGTGGTGCGCGAGGAGTTGCAGGCCGAAATGCTGCGGCTGCAAGCCGAATTGCACAAGACCATCGTCTTCGTCACCCACGATATCGATGAGGCGGTAAAGCTCGGCGACCGGATCGCGGTCTTCGGACCTGGCGGCGTACTCCAGCAGTACGACGAACCGCAGCGCGTACTCGCGGCTCCCGCAACCGATTTCGTGGCCGGTTTCGTCGGCCGCGATCGCGGCTATCGCGCACTGTCGTTCCGCAGCGCGGTTGGTCTGACGCTGCACGAGATTCACACCGCGACCGAACCCGAACTCGCCGAATTGCGGCTGGACCGGGGCGAATGGGTATTGGTGGTCACCGATTCCGGTGTGCCGCGCGGATGGATCGATGTCACCGGCGTAGAGGGCATTCGGGCCGGGCGGGCATTGCGTGACAGCATCGCCGCCGGTGGATCGCTCTTCCCACCGGACGGCGATCTCCGGCAGGCGCTGGATGCGGCGATCTCCTCCCCATCGGGAATCGGTGTCGCCGTTGACGATTCCGGTGCCGCGCGCGGCGGTATCCGGGCGCCCGAGGTACTCGAGCAGCTCGCCGGGCAGCGCACGGTGGAGGACGACGAGCGCAATCGGCATTTCTTCGAAACCGAAAACGCATGAAGTATCTGATCGACAACTTCTCCGAGATCATGGGTTTCACCAGGACCCATCTGTATCTCGCGTTGGTGCCGCTGGTGCTCGGGCTGATCATCGCGATTCCGGTGGGCGCGCTGGTGCGCCGGATCTCCTGGCTGCGGCGCATCACGGTGACGGTGGCCAGCCTGTCGTACACCATTCCGTCGCTGGCCCTGTTCGTGATCATTCCGCCGCTGGCCGGAATCTCGACCATCGATCCGCTGAATGTGATCATCGCGCTCACCGTGTATTCGACGGCGCTGCTGGTGATCGCGGTGCCGACGGCGCTGGATTCGGTGTCGCCCACCGTCATCGACGCGGCCGACGCCGTCGGCTTCGGTGCGCTACGGCGCACCGTGACCGTCGATATGCCCTTGGCCATCCCGGTTTTCGTCTCCAGCCTGCGCGTTGTGGTGGTCACCAATATCGCCATGGTTTCGGTCGGCGCGCTCATTGGTGTCGGCGGACTCGGCAAACTCTTCACCCAGGGCTATCAGCGCGACTATCCGGAGGAGATCATCGCGGGCATCATCGTCACGCTCGCGCTGGCCCTGATCTTCGATCGCCTGGTGTACATCATCGGACGCTGGGCGACCCCGTGGACGCGCGCGGATGCCAGGACCGCGAAAGGCGCTGCGGCATGAACCTTTTCATCGACGCCTGGCACTATTTCACCGATGGCGCGAACTGGAGCGGCCCGGCGGGTATCCAACACCGCATTGCCGAGCACCTCTGGTACAGCTTTCTGACCGTTGTCGTCTCCGCCGCCGTCGCGATCCCGCTCGGGCTGGTGATCGGGCACACCCGTCGCGGTTCCGCGGTGCTTGTCGGATTCGCCAATGCCATGCGCGCCCTGCCGACCCTCGGCCTGCTCACCTTTCTGGTGCTCGGCCTCGGGCTCGGCCTCATTCCACCGCTGCTTGCGCTCGTCACGGTCGGGATTCCACCCCTGCTGGCCGGCGCCTATGCCGGTATCGCCAATGTCGGGGCCGATGTCGTGGACGCCTCGCGCGCCATGGGCATGACCGAGCGCCAGATCCTGTTCCGTGTCGAGGTACCCAACGCGCTGCCGATCCTGCTCATCGGCCTGCGCGGGGCCACCTTGCAGGTCATCGCCACCGCCACCATCGCCGCCTTCGTCAACCTGGGCGGCCTCGGTCGCTATATCTTCGACGGCATCGCCGTCTACCGCTACGACCGCGTCCTGGTCGGCGCCCTGCTGGTCGCGGTCCTCGCCATGGTCATGGACGGCCTGCTGGCGTTCGCGGTCTGGGCCAGCGCACCCGGCACGGGCCGCCTGCGCCGCACCCCGCGACTGCCCGTTACCCCCGCCGGAATCCTGCAGACCGCCAGCTGAGACTGCGGACGCATTGACCATTGATGTGACATGGGTCACGATGTGACGTGGCCGCAGGAGTTTGCTTCGCGGATGCTCGACCTACGATCGCGGAGTGCGAACCTGCGGAATCACTCATCCGAGACCAGGAGGCGTACCGTGAACAGCCGCTCTATGAAAGCGCGCGACATCATGCACGAAAACGCGGAATGGATCCCCGCCGATGAAACGCTGGACCGGGCTGCGCAGATGATGCGCAGGCTGGATGTCGGCGCACTGCCGATCGGCAACGACGACCGGCTCGTCGGCATGCTGACCGACCGCGACATCGTCGTGAAATGCATTGCGATGGGCCATGACCCGAGCAAGGTGCGGGCCGGGGATCTGGCCGAGGGCACCCCACGCTGGGTAGCCGCCGATGCCGAGGTGCGGGAGGTTCTCGACCTGATGGAGCGGGATCGGATCAAACGACTGCCGGTGATCGACAACAAGAAGCGACTCGTCGGCATGATCTGCGAATCCGATATCGCCAAGAACCTCAGCGATGCCGAAATCGCCGAGTTCGTTTCGGCCGTCTTCACTCCCCACTGATCAGCCCGCACAACGCAACACGGGGCTGCTCACCCGAGTGAGCAGCCCCGTATTTCCGGGTCGAATTACGCGACACCCTCCGCACGGGCGGCAGCTGCCACGGCCTCGGCGACAGCCGGTGCGACGCGCGGGTCGAGCGGGCTCGGCACGATCTTGTCCGGGCTGAGCTCATCGGCGACGACGCTGAGGATGGCATCGGCGGCGGCGATCTTCATGCCCTCGGTGATGCGGCGCGCGCCCGCGTCCAGCGCGCCCTTGAAGACGCCCGGGAATGCCAGGACGTTGTTGATCTGGTTCGGGAAGTCGCTGCGTCCGGTGGCCACGATCGCGGCGTACTTGTGCGCGACATCGGGGTGGATCTCCGGATTCGGGTTCGACATGGCGAACACGATCGACTCCGGCGCCATCGAGGCGATCAGTTCCTCGGCGATGGTGCCCGCGGAAAGTCCGAGGAACACATCGGCACCGTCCAGCGCCTCGGCCGCACCTCCGGTGAGCCCGCGCGGGTTGGTGCGCTGCGCCAGTTCGGCCTTCACTTCGTTGAGGTCGCCACGCTCGCGGTCGACGATGCCCCTCGAATCGAGCACGGTCACGTCCTTGACGCCCGCGGCGAGCAGGATGTTCGTGCATGCGACACCGGCGGCACCGGCGCCGGACACCACGACCCTCAGACCATCGATGGCACGACCCTGCACCTTGGCCGCACCATTGAGGGCGGCGAGCACCACGATGGCGGTGCCGTGCTGGTCATCGTGCATGACCGGGCAGTCGAGGGCCTCGACGAGCCGCTGCTCGATCTCGAAGCAGCGCGGCGCCGAGATGTCCTCCAGGTTCACCGCGCCGAAGCTCGGGCGCAACCGGACGATGGTCTCCACGATCTCGTCGACGTCCTTGGTGTCCAGGACGATCGGGATCGAGTTGAGCCCCGCGAACTTCTTGAACAGCGCCGCCTTGCCCTCCATCACGGGCAGCGAGCCGCGCGGGCCGATGTCACCGAGGCCGAGCACCGCGGTGCCGTCGCTCACCACGACCACCAGGCGGTCGGTCCAGGTGTAGCGCTTGCACAGCGCCGCGTCCTCAGCGATCGCCAAGCTGACCTTCGCGACACCGGGGGTGTACGCGATGGAAAGGTCGCGCTGAGTCTCCAGCGGCGCGGTGAGTTCGACCGATAGTTTGCCACCGAGATGTCCCGCGAAAATCTCGTCGTGCGTGATTTCAGAAAGGCTTGCAGTGGCATTCGGTGCGTCAGTCACAGGTGACACGATTTCACTCCTGCTCGGGTCGGACAAACCGGGGAACGGGTTACCGCCGGGTATTTGGGTGTTAGCTGATTCATACGCTCATCGAGTGCGCTGACCGGGACGTTTCGAGTCGGGCCGAGGGGGTCGAAAAACCGACGGCCGGATACCGAAACGTGGCGCGGCACTGATCCGCAGAGCGAGAGCCGGACGGGTGTGTCCGTACAGAACGTGCGGGGACAACCTCGGCTCACGACGGTGCGTCGCGAGTGGAAGATCGCCGTTGTTCCCGAACCCGGCGGTGGCGTAGGCGGGAATCCGCAACATTCTGCCAGCCGGGAGGACGCATTGCCAAACCGGCGTGTCGTGTCCCGGCCGAGCGTCATCTTTCGAGGGTAGGTCGCGGGAATTACCAGGGGGTAAGCAGAAACTCGCAGTTCGGCAGCGGTATCCGGTGAGCTGTCACAACGGAAGTGGATCGGCCGCGGTGAGTTCCGGCCGTGCCGCGGGCGCGGGCATCGTGTCGGCAACCGCCTGGTGCGAGTCCGAGCGTACCCACACCGCCTCTAGTCCCCCGGAGGTCAGCCGCACCCGCCAATCCGCCGCGGCGCCGGGATGATCGGTGCGCCGGTGCATACCGCGGCTCTCCGTGCGCGCGAGCGCGCTGTATTTGGTCCAGCGCGCCACCGCGAGCAGCGCCGCCGCCTGCCTGGCCCGCAACCGGTCCACCCCGAATCCGCCGAGATCGAATTCGGCGCCCGGCCACATGGCATCGAGCTCGCCGATGCTGTCGCGCAAACTCCCGGCGCTGCGCCAGTAGCTGCGCCGCAATGGCAGTGTGTGCTCTTGCACCAACCCGACCACCGCGCGCGGATCGATGCGGGCCACCGGATTCAGCCCGGCACCGGCCACCTCGCGCGCCGGACCGATCACACCGCGCCCGCGCGCGAACCGCGCGGCCCCCTGACCGGCCCATACCCCCGAGGCCATGGCCCATGCTCCGCCCTGACCGCCGAAGCCGCTGACCGCGCCGGTAATCGGCTCGCGGGTCATCACATCGCCCGCGCCGTAGAGTCCCGCCACCGTGGTCGCGCAGTCCGTCCCGGCTATGCACAATCCACCGGTCCCACGGACCGTGCCCTCCAGCACCGCACGCAGCGGCACTCGGCGGGTGCGGTCGATCAGTCCCTGTCTGGAGAGCCAGCGCCGGACCGGGTACGGCACATCGTCCAAGGCCGCGTAGATCCGGCGGCCATCGGCGATCGCGGTGAATGCCGCGGAGCGATGACCGGTGATCTCCGTACCGAATTCGTCATAGAGTGTCGCGAAGTGCAGTGCCAGCCCAGGGCCGAACAGGGTGTCGCGGGGCGCGGGCACGACCGGCACGAGACCGTAGGCGCTGGAGAATTCCATGCCCGACAGTTGCGCGCCCGCCTCGGCGGCCAGCAGCAATCCGTCGCCGGTATCCACATCCGTGCCCGCGCCGCCGGAGAGGAACGCACAACCGCCGGTGGCCACCACGACGGCGCCCGCTTGGATGGTCCAGCTTCGAAAGCTGTTGTGCGGTCGCACACCGACCGCACCGGCGACCACGCCGTCGCGATCGACGAGCAGTTGCAGGGCGGGATGATGATCGAGAATGCGCACCCCGGCTTCGAGCAGGCTGCGACGCATCCGGCGCAGATAGCTGGCCCCGTCCAGGTACACGCGCAATGGCGTTGCGCCGTTGCCCGCACCCGGAAACCGATAGCCCCATGCCACCAGTTGTTCGACCCGCCGATGCGTTTCCTCGAGTACGCGCAGCATCCACTCCGGTTCGGCGAGCCCGCCGCCATGCGCGTACGCACGCCGGACGGCCTCATCCCGTGCGGACCCCGGCGGGATATTCCACAGCGAGGTCGTCCCGGCGGCGGTCGGCCCGCTCGCACCGCAGCGGCTCTTGTCGACGAGCGCCACCCGAGCACCCGCGGTGGCGGCGGAGAGGGCGGCCCAAACCCCGGCGGGACCGCCGCCGAGGACGAGCACATCCGTCTCGAATTCCGTCACAAAGAGAAATGTTCGGCCACAGTTCACTGGGCCGCAACCATTACGGATAAATCAGCTCCACCACTGTGACCAGAGCAATATTCCGGCCACGATAAAAACGACCACAGACCCGGAGAAGGCGGCCAAACCCCGATGCCGATCCGAAAAAATCTGTGCGCCGAGGCCGATCGCGGACGTGGCGACATGCCACGTCACCGATTCGCCACCGGGTCCGGGAAAACCACGCCGAGCAGCGATGACCGCGGTACCGACAACGACGAGAGTCAGCACGAACATCCCACCGGCGACAATTCCGCTGAGTCCGCGCAGCACTCTCACGAGGCGATCACCGGCACACCCGTCGCTTTGCCCGCGAGTTCCTCGAATTGCGCGGGATCGGTAGTGAATTCACCGAGTCGGATGGTTTTGTTGGAGCCGTGATAGTCCGACGATCCGGTGGCGATGAGACCGAGTTCGGCGGACAGCTCGGTCAGCAGGGTGCGATCGGCCGCGGAATGGTCCGGGTGATCGATCTCGAGCCCGCCGAGTCCGAGCGTGGCCAATTCCCGAATATCGTCGATCGCCAGCAGCCGCCCACGCTTACGCGCCCTGGTATGTGCGAGCACGCTCACCCCGCCCGCCGCCGCGATCATTTCGACGGCCCGGCGCAGCGGCGTATCCGCCTTCTCCGCGTAGTAACGGCCGTGCGGTGCCAGCAATTCGGTGAAGGCCGCATCCACGGTCGGCACCACACCGGCCGCGACCAGTGCGCGTGCCAGATGCGGGCGGCCCGCCGAAGGCCCAGCCGAAGCCAGTACCGCGTCCGGATCGATGGGCAGTCCGTCGTCGCGCATGCGCTCGGCCATCGCGCGCAACCGCTCGACCCGTTCGGCGCGCAAGCGTTCCCGCTCGTCGGCGAAACAGCGATCGGTCGGATCGAAGAGGTAGGCGAGCAAATGCACCGGAACCGGCCACCCGTCCTCACCGAGTCCGATGCACGACATCTCCATACCGCGCACCAGCGTCAACCCCTTCGGTAGCGCGTCGGCCGCCTCGGCCCACCCGGCGGTGGTGTCGTGGTCGGTGATCGCGACGACGTCCAGGCCGGCCGCTGCCGCGTCGCGGACGAGTTCGGCCGGGGTATCGGTGCCGTCGGACGCGGTCGAATGGGTATGCAGGTCGATGCGCACGCCTTCTTTCATACCGTGCGCTCGTAGTGAGCCGCACACGCAGTCGACGTAGCATCTAGCGGTGCCATCTATTCCGCCGCTACCGTCGTTCCGCGGCCAGGGCCGAGCGCACTCGCCGCTGCCCCGTATCCCGGTCCCCACCGCGCGTGCGGTGGTCGATTGCGCTGTCTACGTCGACGGCAGGCGGCTGCCCGGCCACTTCAGCCATGCGGACGCGATGACCGAGGTCAGCAACCGCGGAACCGGATTCGTGTGGGTCGGACTGCACGACCCGGACGAGTACCAGATGGCCGATATCGCCAAGACCTTCGACCTGCATCCGCTGGCCGTCGAAGACGTCGTCCACGCCCATCAGCGACCGAAGCTGGAACGCTACGACGACACCCTGTTCCTCGTGCTGCGCACCGTCAGCTACGTCCCGCATGAAATCCATTCGATCAGCGAGATCGTCGAGACCGGCGACATCATGGTCTTCACCGGGCCCAATTTCGCCGTCACCGTCCGGCACGGCGAGCACACCGGATTGGCCGGGGTTCGAAAGGAATTGGAGTGCCAACCCGAGCAGCTCGTGTACGGCCCCGGCGCCGTGCTGCACGCGGTCGCCGACCACGTAGTGGATTCCTACGTCGAAGTCGCCCAGTCGGTCGAGAACGATATCGACGAGATGGAAGAAGAGATCTTCACCCCGCGCAGCAGGGTGGCCGTCGAATCGATCTATCAGCTCAAGCGTGAGGTCGTGGAGCTACGGCGCGCGGTGAATCCGCTGGGCACCGCGCTCGAAGCACTCGGCCGCAATACCGGAATGCCATTGCCCAAGGAGGTTCGGCGTTATATGCGCGATGTCGCCGATCACCACGTGGCGGTGGCCGAGCGAATCAACGATTTCGACGAGGCACTGAGCGCGCTGATCACCGCGGCGCTGGCCAAGGTCGGTGTCCAGCAGAACACCGATATGCGCAAGATCTCGGCATGGGTCGCGATCGCCGCGGTGCCGACGATGATCGCCGGGATCTACGGCATGAACTTCGAGCATATGCCGGAGCTGAAACAGGTCTGGGGCTATCCGGCCGTGCTGCTGCTCATCACGGCGATCTGCACCGGGCTCTACGTCAACTTCCACCGCAACAACTGGCTCTGAACCTAAAGCGCCGCAGCGCCTCTCGCCGGATCCCGCACATCGATTCCGGCCTCCGCCCACGCATCGCGCAATGCCTGCGCACCGCGCACCCGCACCCAGGCCGCCTCGGTCGCGGTCACCGGAACCACCGCGAAATACCGCACTGGTTCGGCGGGCTCGGGCAGCGCCACCTCGGGAATATCACTGTCGCCCAACAACACCGCGGTGAACGGCGCATCGCGCCACATCGGCTCGCCCAGGTCCAGCAGCGCATCGGCCTGCAGTACAACACCTTCCACGGCAGGCGCCGCGACCAGTACGCCGAGGGTGCGGGCGAGTCCGGAACTGGGGCCGACCCCGGCACGCAGCGTCAGCACCAATTCGGCGCGCGGCCCGCGCACCGGATCGGCGTGCAGGTCACTGGGATCGCCCATGGGATGACGTGATCCGCCGAGCGTCACGTAGTGCACCAAATCGTCGCCCGGAATGCGGAGAATCTCGATGGGCTCTAGCCCGAGGAAGGTCACCGACGCGGAGTCGACACCCGTCGACGCCGCACCGAAGTGATCCAGCACCTCGGCGCGGACCTTGTCCACAACTTCCATGCGCTCAGATCGCCAACCGCGCCAGCATGTCCCGCGCCTGCTCGGCCGACTTCGGGTCGCACAGCACGTCATAGCGGCCCGCCACCAACTGCATGGTGGAGGCGAAATCGCGCTGCCCCCTGGTCGCCGCGTACGGGATCGAGGTGGAGATGACGCCGAAGATGATGCCACCGACCAGGCCGACCAGCACCGGCGCGAAGCCGCCGCTGGTGGTGAACAGGCTCAGCAGCAGACCGAGGAACAGGCCGAGCCATGCGCCCGAAACCACTCCCCCGCCGATTACCTTGCCCCAGGTCAGTCGGTACAACACGCGTTCGACCTGCATCAGGTCCACGCCGACGATGGTCACGTCTTGCACGGGGAACTGATTGTCGGCCAGGAAGTCAACTGCCTTCTGGGCCTCGGCATAGGTCGGATACGAGCCGACCGGCCAGCCCGATGGCGGCGTCGGCAGGCCCTGGCGCGCGCGATTCGAGTTCCCCAAGGGATTCGTCATATCTCTATTCTGCTATTCCGAACCGGAGTTCGGGGGTGTGAAACGCGTGGTCCCCATCTCTGGCGATCGCACCATCCCGGCGGCTCGGCCCTTATCGGCGATAACCTGCGCCATCTTCGCGCTGGCCTCATCGATCATTTCGTCACCCAGCATGACCGCACCGCGCGCACCGCCTTTTTCGGAGGTATGGAAGGCGTAGGCATCCAGAATCAGCTCAGCGCGATCGTAGTCGGCCTGGCGCGGACTGAAGATCTCGTTCGCGGCCTCGATCTGTCCGGGATGCAGCACCCATTTACCGTCGAAACCGAGCGCCGCGGTGCGGCCGGCCGCCCTGCGAAATCCATCGATATCCCGAATTTGCAGGTAGGGGCCGTCGATGGCCTGCAGGCCGTGCGCGCGGGCGGCGAGCAGGATGGTCATCAGAATGTGGTGATATGCGTCACCGGTGTCATAACCTTCGGGCTGTTCACCGACCACCAGCGTGCGCATATTGATACTGGCCATGAAGTCGGCGGGGCCGAAGACCGGGGTCTGCACCCGTGGGCTCGCGGTGGCGATCTCATCGATATTGCGCAAACCCATGGCATTCTCGATCTGCGGTTCGATACCGATCCGCCCTACCTCGAGTCCGCTGGTCTTCTCCAACTGGGTGAGCAGCAGATCCAGGGCGCGCACCTGACCGGCATCGGTCACCTTCGGCAGCAGAATCGCGTCCAGCGCCGCGCCCGCGCCCTCGACCACGGTGATCACATCGGTGTAGGTCCACCGGGTGGTCCAATCGTTGACCCGCACCACCCGCAGTTGATCGCCCCAGCCGGTGTCGTTCAGCGCCGCCACGATATTCGCGCGGGCCTCGGCCTTGGCGGCCGGTGCGACCGCATCCTCCAGATCGAGGAATACCTCGTCGACCGGCAACCCCTTGGCCTTATCGATCATCTTCTTGCTGCTACCTGGGCAGGCGAGCACCGAGCGGCGCGGCTTCATGATCACTCCCGTCGATCGTGACATGGTGCGAGTACCGGTCCGCGCACCCTCTAACCTGACAGCCATGGCAGCAACCAGGGTGTACGTCGCCAGGCTCGCCGGACTGGTGGTACTCGGCCCGGACGGCGAGTCTATCGGCCGCATCCGCGACGTCGTCGTGGCCATCCGCTACGACCGACAGCAGCCGAGGGTGCACGGCTTGGTCGTCGAATTGCCCACCCGACGAAGGATTTTCGTGCCGATGCTGCGGGTGACCACGATCGAACCCGGTGTCGTCGCGCTCAATACCGGCACGGTGAGTCTGCGGCGGTTCACCCAGCGTCCGGGTGAGATGCTCGCACTCGCGCAGATCGTCGATTCTTCGGTGCGCGTTGCCGATCCGGATCGGCCGGATCTCGCGGATGTCGATGTGCACGTGGTGGATCTCGGCATCGAACAGACCCGGACCAGGGACTGGCGGGTCACCAGGGTCGCGGTACGCGGACATCGCAGGCTCGGGCGCCGCCGGACCGTGCACGTCGTGGACTGGACCCAGGTCAGCGGGCTGACGCCGTACGAGATCGGCAGGCCGGGGCAGGACGTCACCCAACTGCTCGAACAATTCGAGGGCCTGCGTCCGGCCGATGTCGCCCATCTGCTGCGCGAACTCCCGGAGAAGCGGCGCATCGAGGTGGCGATCGCGCTCGACGATGAGCGACTCGCCGATGTGGTGCAGGAACTTCCCGACGACGACCAGGTGGATCTGCTCGGCCATCTCGAGGTGCGCCGGGCCGCCGACCTGCTCGAGGCGATGGATCCCGACGATGCCGCCGACCTGCTCGGCGAACTGTCGACCGGTGAGCGCGAATCGTTGCTGGCACTGATGGATCCGGAGGAGTCCGAACCGGTCCGCAGGCTGCTGCAGCACTCCCCCGATACCGCGGGTGGTCTGATGACACCGAAACCGGTGATCCTGACCCCGGCCACCACCGTCGCCGAAGCGCTTGCCCGAGTACGCAATCCGGATCTGACCCCAGCACTGGCCAGCATGGTGTTCGTGGTGCGGCCGCCGACCGCAACCCCGACCGGCCGATTCCTCGGCTCGGTGCATTTGCAGCGACTGCTGCGCGAACCCCCAGCACACCTGGTCGGCGGCATCCTCGACACCGATCTGGCCCCGCTGCGTCCCGATGCCCCGCTCGGTGCGGTGACCCGCTATTTCGCCACCTACAACCTGGTCTGCGGTCCGGTGGTGGATGAGGAGAACCATCTGCTCGGCGCGGTCAGTGTGGACGACGTGCTCGATCATCTACTACCGGAAGATTGGCGCGAGCAAGAAGATACGGCCCACGATGCGATTGTCGGCCACGAGGGGGTAGTCGATGCCGAGTGAGAAGACTCCGGCGCGCCAGCGCCTGGAAACACCGGTGGAATCCCGGTTCCGCTTCGACTACGACGCCGAGGCGCTGGCCCGCTCCAGCGAGCGGGTCGCCCGATTCCTCGGCACCGGACGCTATTTGGCGATCCAGACCATTGTGGTGATCGTCTGGATCCTGCTGAACGTCTTCGTGATCGCGCTGCGCTGGGACCCGTATCCGTTCATCCTGCTCAACCTCGCGTTCTCCACCCAGGCCGCATACGCCGCGCCGCTGATCCTGTTGGCGCAGAACCGACAAGACAACCGCGACCGCGTGTCGTTGGAGGAAGATCGCACCAGAGCCGCCCAGACCAAGGCCGATACCGAATTCCTTGCCCGCGAACTCGCTTCGCTGCGGATCGCGATCGGCGAGGTTGCCACGCGCGATTACCTGCGTAGGGAATTGGAGGAAATGCGGGAGGTGCTGGACCGGATCGAAGCCGCGCGGACATCGGATCCCGGGTCGAGCTCCGATAAGCCCGCCAAGGCTCTTCGCAAGAAAAGCTCCGGCAGAAAGCCGGGCACAGTTCAGGTTTCACCGCCAGTTGCTGACGATTGACAGGAAATGCTCAACAACGTTGTGACCCACGGGTAACCTGGACGACGTTGTCCCGAGCGGACGGGCAGGGGATGTCCCGGACAGGTGCTCTCACGACGTAGAGGATTGGTGTGGCCGAATGCGAATCTCTGCTCCGATAACCGTCTCGGCCCTGGTAGTCGCCGGTCTTGTGGCGACCGGCTCCGGCACCAACACCACCCGGTCCAGCACTCCCGATACCGCACCCGAGGCGCTGCTCGCGGCGTCAGCGGGTCCGGCTGCCGCCGACGGAACATCCGGCAACGCCGACGGGGCCGCATTGTCCCGGACAGTTGGTCTCCTTCCGGTAACACCGGAAGCTCCCCGCAAACTTCGAGCAATGACTCCGCTTGCCGACGGCACTCCGCCGTTCGCGGGTTCGGTGCCGTTGCACGATATCGCGTTACCCGCCACCGGCGGCGCGCTCGGCATTCCGGAAATCGTGCTCGCGGCATATCGCAATGCCGAACTCGCGCTGGAGTCCTCGATGCCCGGCTGCGGTTTGTCGTGGAGCCTGCTGGCCGGAATCGGTCGGATCGAATCGCTACACGCGGGCGGCGGGCGCACCGACGCCGCGGGCACCACGGTGACCCCGATCTTCGGGCCCGCGCTGGATGGCTCGCTACCGGGCAACGAGGTCATCAAGGCCGCCGACGGCACCGCGGTGCGCGCGATCGGGCCGATGCAGTTCCTGCCCGGCACCTGGAGTCTGTACGCCGCCGACGGCAATGGTGACGGTGTCGCCGATCCGCACAACGTCTTCGACGCCGCGCTCGCCGCGGGCAAGTACCTGTGCTCGGGCGGGCTGAACCTGCGCGATCCGCAGCAGGAACTGCGCGCGGTGCTGCGCTACAACAACTCACTCTCCTACGCCGCCAATGTGCTGAGCTGGTCGGCGGCCTACCGCACCGGCGGTACCCCGAGCCAGGTGCGCATCTCCCCCGATCTCATTCCGCCGGGTACCGCGCCGATCACTACCGGTCCGGACATGTTGGCGGCATCCGGGGCGGCACCGACGACCACAACCACCACCGAACCGCCGCCGAATACGGTGACCATCCTGCAACCGACCGAGGTGATGATCACCATCCCCGGTCTGCCGCCGATCCCGTGCGGCATCTTCTGCCCGCGGCCGGTACCCAAGCCGCCGTGCGATCCGCAGCAGGTGGCCCCGGCACAGCTACCCGCACCGGGCGACCCGGCACAGTCGCCCATCGCACCGGCACAGACCTACGGTGCGAACAACGGCGAGCCGAAGGATCCCCGGCAGCAAGATCAGCAGCAACCGGACCCGCGGCAGCCGCAGCAGCAACCCGCCAATTGCACCCCGGCCCAACCGGATACGGCCCAGCCCGGTGCGGCACAGCCCATGCCGGCGCCCAATGCGCAGATCCCTCCTGGCGAAGCGCCCCGGAGCGACCCGGAGCAGACACCGGAGCCCGGCGTGGCCGATGCACCGGAGCCCACACAGAGCGAGGCGGCCACTCCGCCGCCCGCACAGGGCATCACGTTGCCGTTCGGCATCGTGATCCCGCTGCCCGCGCCCGCACCGGCCCCGCAGGGCTGAGACCAGGACCGATATCGAACGGATTACGCCACACCGAGACCCGATAACGAAGCAGTAACAAAAAGGTCTCGAATGCGGTACCCTCAACTTCGTCCATCACGAAGGGCTCGTTATCGAGTCAATGGGAGGGTCACCACACAGTGGGGCGTCACCGAAAGCAGTCGCCTGCGACGATCAAGCGCAGCTCCGTTATCGCATTGACCGGATTGGTTCCCGCTGGACTCGTGGCCGTCGCCGCATCCGCCGGCACCACCGATCCGACCGCATCGTCTGTCCTGCAACACATTCCGGGGGACGATCAAGACGACCAGGCACCGAGCCCCGCGGTCGCCGCGGAACCGGCGACCGAATTCGTCGCACACGCAATGGCAAAGGCGGCACCTAGTGCGCCGCCGATCGTGAAAACCGTTGCGCTGCCCGATAATAGGCAACCCGCCGCACTGCCGACCGGCCCGCTCGGCATTCCCGGTGTCGCGGTCGCGGCATATCAGAACGCCGAACGCACACTCGCGGCCGAGAATCCGGTCTGTGGCATTCCGTGGTACCTGCTCGCCGGGATCGGCCGGGTCGAATCGACACACGCCTTCGGCGGTAAGGCCGATGCGGACGGCAATCCGCTGACACCGGTCTACGGTCCGGTGCTGGACGGCAGCCTCGCGGGTAACCATGTCATCCGCGACACCGACGGCGGCGCACTGGACGGACTCAGCGGATACGACCGCGCCATCGGCCCGATGCAGTTCCTGCCGGAGACCTGGAAGCGCTACGCCGCCGACGGTAACGGCGACGGCATCGCCGATCCGCAGAATCTGTTCGACGCGGCGCTGACCGCGGGCAGGTACCTGTGTGACGGCGGGTTGAATATGCGCGATCTCACCCAGCAGACCAAGGCGATCCTGCGCTACAACAACTCCATGGCCTATGTCGCCAACGTGATGGCGTGGGCCGGGTCCTATGCCTCCGGCACCGCACCTAAGCCCGGTGACCTGCCGCGAATCTGAGACAACGTAAAATTCGTGCCATGCCAGTGGTTACGGAAGCGGATGTGCGGGGAGCTCTCGCAAAGGTCGACGACCCAGAGATCCGCAAACCGATTACCGAATTGGGCATGGTGAAGAGCATCGCGATCGGTGCCGATAGCAATGTCCATATCGAGGTCTATCTGACGACGGCGGGCTGCCCGCTGCGCACCGAGATCACCCAGCGGGTTACCAAGGCGGTGGCCGATGTCGCCGGGGTCGGCGCGGTCACGGTGGACCTCGATGTGATGAGCGACGAGCAGCGCACCAATCTGCGCAAGCAGTTGCGCGGCGACTCCGCGGACCCGGTCATCCCGTTCGCCCAGCCCGGTTCGCTCACCCGCGTGTACGCGGTGGCCTCCGGTAAGGGTGGCGTCGGAAAGTCCAGTGTCACGGTCAATCTCGCCGCCGCGATGGCCGCGCGTGGGCTGTCCGTCGGTGTGCTCGACGCGGATATCTACGGCCACTCGATTCCACGGATGCTCGGTACCGACGCGCGTCCGACACAGGTCGAGCGGATGATCATGCCGCCGCAGTCACACAATGTGAAGCTGATTTCCATCGCGCAGTTCACCCAGGGCAATACGCCGGTGGTGTGGCGCGGTCCGATGCTGCACCGGGCACTGCAGCAGTTCCTCGCCGATGTGTTCTGGGGCGATCTCGATGTGCTGCTGCTGGATCTACCGCCCGGCACCGGCGATGTCGCGATCTCCATCGCCCAGCTGATCCCGAATGCGGAGATCCTGGTCGTCACCACCCCGCAACCCGCCGCCGCCGAGGTCGCCGAACGCGCCGGCGCGATCGCGCTGCAGACCCGGCAGCGGATCGCGGGCGTCATCGAGAATATGTCCTGGCTCGATCTGCCGGACGGCACCCGGATGGACCTCTACGGTTCCGGTGGCGGCCAGTCCGTGGCCGAGCGTCTCACCCGGGCCGTTGGTGCGAATGTGCCACTGCTGGGCCAGATTCCGATCGAGCAGGCGTTGCGCGAGGCAGGCGACGAGGGCACCCCGATCGTATTGCGCGAACCGGAGAATCCGGCCGCCAAGGCACTGCTCAAGGTCGCCGACAAACTCGCGGTGCGACGCCGCGGACTCGCGGGTATGTCGCTCGGAATCGATACGACACGGCACCTGTAAAAGCGCTCGGGGCGACGACTGATTTCGTACGGACATGGGTAACTCATGGGGACAGGCCGACTTGCCCGCAGCTTCGCCGCCGCCCGCCGACGTCGCGACTGAGTCCGGCGCCTGAAGATTCGGGACGCGGACAAGCCGATGACGTGGCCACTCGCAATTCGAGGTCCAATTTTCGCGGGCGGGCGGATGTCAGGTGTCGGTGTGGGCCAATAAGCTCGGGGACATGCTCACGCTGCTGTTGTACGTGCTGATCGTCGGCTTGGTCGCCGCGGTGCTGTTCCTGCTGGCCAGTGCGGTCTTCGGGCGGGCCGAGGAACTCGGACCACTGCCCGAGGGAACGACGGCGACCGTGCTGCCCGCCGAAGGGATCAGCGGGGCGGATGTGCGCGCCCTACGCTTCCAGCAGGTGGTGCGCGGTTATAAAGCCGGTGAAGTGGACTGGGCGTTGACCCGGCTCGCGGCCCGAATCGACGAACTGCAGTTCCAATTGGCCGAGGCGCGCGGCACCCATACCGTGAGCGCCCAGCCCCCGAGCGTCCAGCTTCCGAACCAGCAGCCCCAGTCGAGCGCGCCACACCAACAGGCCCAGGCAGCGACGGGACAACCGAACGGCACGATCGCCCAACCGCCGGCCCCGACCGGCCAGCAACCAGCGCCCCCGGTCCCGCCGAACACGATCGCCCCGCAGACCCCGACCGTCCAGCCACCGACCGTGCCGCCGAACAGCACGACCGCGCCGCAAACGCCGCCGGTCCAGCCACCGACACCCCCGTCGCAACCACCGACCGCCCCGCAGAACGGCATGGCAGCCCAGGCGCCGATCGCGCAGCCATCGGTCGCACAACCGCAGACACCGGCTGCCCGGCAGGCCACACCAATCCCGCCGAACACGAACAGTCAACCGCCGACCGCGCAGCCGATGCCGAGCGTGCAGCAGCACGCACCATTCGGACTGGACCGGAAATGACCGCCGAAATCACCGCGTCCGCGCCGGATACCACCGAATCCGACGACAAGATCCGCTGTCCGTGGTCGGAAGGTTCGCAGCTTTATCGGGATTATCACGACAACGAGTGGGGCAGACCGCTGCATGGCGACGACGCCATGTTCGAACGCATGTGCCTCGAGGCGTTCCAATCG
The DNA here is from genome assembly GCF_040680135.1 of Nocardia sp. NPDC052112. Lineage (NCBI taxonomy): Bacteria > Bacillati > Actinomycetota > Actinomycetes > Mycobacteriales > Nocardiaceae > Nocardia > Nocardia sp. NPDC052112. The sequence goes on from NZ_JBFAWD010000004.1 coordinate 200,074, forward strand.
GGTCTGGCGTGGATCACCATTCTGCGCAAGCGTCCGGCCTTCCGCACCGCATTTGCCGGGTTCGCTATCGAGCGGGTGGCCGCCTTCGGTGCTCACGATGTGGCGCGGCTGCTGGCCGATCCGGGCATCGTCCGCAACCGGGCCAAAATCGATGCGTCGATCGCCAATGCCCGGGTCGCCGCCGACCTGGATATCGGACTCGACGAGTTGATCTGGTCCTTTGCGCCGCCCGTCCGGCCACGCCCGCGCACGGTTGCCGAGGTGCCCGCGACCACTCCCGAATCCATAGCTCTGGCAAAGGAATTGAAGCGTCGCGGGTTCCGCTTCGTCGGTCCGACGACCGCCTACGCGCTGATGCAGGCGACCGGAATGGTCGACGATCACCTGGCCGATTGTTGGGTACCGTAGCGACTGCATGCGGGTCGCTCGAATGGATCGGCCGAGGGCGGTCCAACACAGGCCGAGCGGTCACATTTCGAACTCAGGTATCCGTCCACTCCGGCGATAGGGAAGAATGGGACGGGTGTAGCTCGCCAAATGCCGGCGAGCTCACTGGTTGGTGACAACTGGAGTTCCAAGAAAGTGCGCAGCATATCGCGCAGATCTGGAGGGAGCAGAGGATGGCGGCCATGAAGCCCCGCACCGGGGACGGTCCCCTCGAGGCAACCAAGGAAGGGCGTGGAATCGTGATGCGGGTTCCACTCGAGGGTGGCGGGCGTTTGGTCGTTGAGCTCACGCCGGATGAAGCGGCAGCGCTCGGTGACGAACTGAAGAGTGTCACCAGCTAATCCCACACTCGCTGATGTGGCCGATCTGCTGGCCTGTCCGGAATGTGGCCGCGGAATGCAGTCACGGGACCGGGCGCTGCGTTGCGGACACGGGCACAGTTTCGACATCGCCAAACAGGGTTACGTCAGTCTGTTGACCGGTGCGTCGACGAAAATGACCGGCGATACCTCGGCGATGCTGGACGCGCGTGCCGCGTTCCAGGTCGGGGGGCATTTCGCGCCGATCGCCGATGCGGTGGTCGCGGCCGTCGCGGCCGACGATCCGGCGCTCGACGGTGCCACCGTACTCGAGGTCGGTGCCGGAACCGGCTATTACCTGGCCGCCGTACTCGACGCCATCCCGGCCATCGGGATCGCATTGGATGTGGCCAAACCCGCGGCCCGTCGCTGTGCCCGCGCCCATCCGCGTGTCGCCTCGGTCCTCGCCGACGCCTGGCGCGGACTGCCGGTCCGCGACGGTGCACTGCACCGAGTGCTCTCGGTATTCGCACCACGTAATCCGAGCGAGGTCGCCAGGGTCCTCACCGCCGAGGGCTGCTTCGTCGTCGCCGCCCCAACCCCGCGCCACTTGGCCGAACTTGTCGGCCCACTGGGCATGGTGACGGTCGATCCGGACAAGGACCGCCGACTCACCGACGCGATGTCCGGCCACTTCGACGCCGCGGACCGCACGGTCGTCGAGTACCCGATGAAACTCACGCGCACCGATATCCGGAATGTCGTGGCAATGGGCCCGTCCGCCCACCATGCGAACCCGCAGCTGGACGCCCTACCGGACACTCTGGAGGTAACCGCCTCCGTCCAGATCTCGACCTACCGCCCACACCCCTGATCCATCGGCCGCCGGATCAGAATTTGCGGACCTGGTCGTAGATCGCGACGGTTTGCGCGGCGATCTGGAGCCAGTCGAATTCGGCGATGGCGCGGTGGCGTCCGGCGGCGCCGAATTCCGCGGCGAGCACCGGATCACCGGCGACCTCGTTGACCGCCTCGGCCAGATCGTGTTCGTACTGTCCCGGTGCGTGCGCGTCGTAGTGCACCAAGCGGCCGGTCTGTCCGTCCACGACCACCTCGGGAATACCGCCGACATCGGAGGCGACCACCGCGGTCGCGCACGCCATGGCCTCGAGATTCACGATCCCGAGCGGTTCGTAAACCGAGGGACAGACGAACATCGTGGCCGCGGCCAGAATCTGGCGGATCTGCTCGGTCGGCAGCATTTCACGCACCCAGAACACGTTGCCGCGTGCCCTGGTCAGTTCGGTGACGGCCGCTGCCACCTCGGTTTCCAGCTCGCGGGTGTCCGGTGCGCCCGCGCACAGCACCAACTGGATCTCGGGATCGAATTCGCGGGCGGCAGCGAGCAGATGCCCGACCCCCTTCTGCCGGGTGATGCGACCGACGAAGGCCACCATCGGACGGTCGGTGCGCACGCCCAATTCGTCCAGGATCGTGCCGGATCCCCCGACCGGCGCACCCGGATGCCAGACCGCCGCGTCGATGCCGTTGTGCACCACGTGGACACGATCCGGATCGATCGTCGGATAGGCATCGAGCACATCGTGGCGCATACCCTCGCTCACCGCGATGATCGCGTCGGCGTGTTCGACCGCATTGCGCTCCGACCAGGACGACAGCCGGTAGCCGCCGCCGAGCTGTTCGGCCTTCCACGGCCGCCGCGGCTCCAGCGAATGCGCGGTCAACACATGCGGTATCCCGTAGAGGGTTGCGGCGAGATGTCCGGCGAGCCCGGTGTACCAGGTATGCGAATGCACCACATCCACCTCACCGGCGGCATCGGCCATCCGCAGCTGGGCCGACAGCATCTGCATCGCGGCATTCGCGGCGTAGAGCATCGGATCCGGTTGGTGCACTATGGCATCCGTGCGCTGGACACCCATGCAATGGACCGTCACCTCGCACAACTGCCGCAACTGCGCAGCCAACTGGGTGACGTGGACACCTGCCCCGCCGTACACCTCGGGGGGATATTCGCGCGTCAACATCGCGACACGAAGCCGGTCGTGCTCGCCGGCTCCCGCCCCCGCACCCCCACCGCCAGTGCCGAAACTCACGGCTTCAAACTAGACGTTCACTTTGGCATGGGCCACCTCTACCCGCGTCGCGCGGTAGTTTGGCAGGTGTGAGGAGCCAGCCGCACGTACTCGGAATCGTGCTCGCCGGTGGCGAGGGTAAGCGCCTGTTCCCCCTCACCGCGGATCGGGCCAAACCAGCTGTCCCCTTCGGCGGTGCGTATCGCCTGATCGACTTCGTACTCAGCAATCTCGTCAACGCGGGCTATCTGCGTCTGTGTGTGCTCACCCAATACAAATCGCATTCACTGGACCGGCACATCTCGCAGACCTGGCGGCTTTCCGGTTTCGCCGGTGAATACATCACGCCGGTGCCCGCGCAGCAGCGCCTCGGTCCGCGCTGGTACACCGGCAGCGCCGATGCGATCATGCAGTCGCTCAACCTGATCTACGACGAGGATCCGGACTACATCGTGGTCTTCGGTGCGGATCACGTGTATCGGATGGATCCCGAGCAGATGGTCCAACACCACATCGATTCCGGCGCGGGCGTCACGGTCGCGGGCATTCGAGTGCCGCGCAGCCAGGCCAGCGCGTTCGGGTGCATCGATTCCGACGAGTCCGGCCGCATCACCCAATTCCTGGAGAAGCCCGCGCATCCGCCGGGCACACCGGACGATCCGAACGTCACGTTCGCATCGATGGGCAACTATGTCTTCACCACCAAGGTGCTGGTCGATTCGATCCGCGCCGACTCCGACAACTCCGATTCCGATCACGATATGGGCGGCGACATCATCCCGGTACTGGTCGCCGCGGGCGAGGCCTCGGTCTACGACTTCGCCGACAACGAGGTTCCCGGCGCCACCGAACGCGACCGCGGCTACTGGCGCGATGTCGGCACCATCGACGCCTTCTACGAGGCCCACATGGATCTCGTATCGGTCCATCCGGTCTTCAATCTCTACAACAAGCACTGGCCCATTCGCGGTGCGGCGGAGAATCTGCCGCCCGCCAAATTCGCGCAGGGCGGGCTCGCGCAGGAGTGCGTCGTCGGAGCCGGTTGCATCCTCTCGGCCGCGACCGTGCGCAATTCGGTGCTCAGCTCCAATGTCATGGTCGACGACGGCGCGACAGTGGAGGGCAGTGTGCTCATGCCCGGCGTCCGGATCGGCCGCGGTGCGGTGGTGCGGCGCGCGATTCTGGACAAGAACGTGGTCGTCGGTGAGGGCGAGATCATCGGGGTGGATCTGGACCGGGATCGGGATCGCTTCGCGGTCAGCAACGGCGGCGTGGTGACGGTCGGCAAGGGCGTATGGGTCTAGCCGAAAATCGCTACGGCGCATTCGTCGGACAGAACGGCGCACAGGCACCGGGTGTTTTCGGCACCGTCGTGGTCGGCGACTTATCGCCGAAATCGGCGGTGACGACCAATAGCATCAGGACTACGGCGACACCGAGCACCAGCACGAGCAGAATCGCGGACCGGCCCCAGTTGATCGGGCGATCTCGATCATCGTCGCGAAACACGCGCAAACCTCTCCCCGATGGTCACCCCGGGACATCCTCTACTCCTTGATACCCAGTCGGTGGCGTTTCGCGCGAAATATCTTCGACGGTTATCGCGGGCCCGGTTCCGATGGCGCGGTGATTGTGCAGAACGGTTCGCAGGGACCGGGAGTCGGCGGGGCTTTTGTTCGCTCGGTGCCGAAATCGGTATTACTGACCCACAGCAGCACCACCACGGCCAGCACCATGATGAAAGTCAGAAAGCCGAGTGCGGGCACCAGACAACCGCCGCGCGCTCGTCCCTCTTTGATCGTGTGGCCGATATGGCCGATTTCTAGGATCTGAGATCCGCGTTCCCACACCATGGGCGCACCTTGCCGTCGTCGAACCTGGCATCAGCTCGAATACCCGTCCGGCGGCAGTGAAATCAGCCCATGGCCGACGAAATCCGCACACTCCCAACGTTTGTGAATAGCGGGACGTTTACTAGCCGCGCGATGCGCAGAGCAGACCGTCGCCGACCGGAATCAGCACACTGGTGAGTTCGGGATCCTCGGCGATCGCCCTGGTCGCTGCGCGCACCGCCTGGGTCGCCGGATCGCGCTGGGTCTGGTCGGGAACCCGGCCGCCGAGCAGCGCGTTGTGCAGCAGGATCGCACCACCGGCCCGCAGCAACCGCACGGCCTGGGCGACATATTGCGGATGTTCGAGCGGGGCCGCATCGATGAACACCAGGTCATAAGCACCGTCGGCGAGTCGGGGCAGCACATCGAGGGCTCGGCCGTTGATCAACCGGGTACGCGCGGTCGGGATCTCCGCGGTGCGGAATGCCTCCTTGGCCGCACGCTGATGCTCGGGTTCGGAATCGATGGTGGTCAGCGTCCCGTCCTCGCGCATGCCATCCAGTAGCCACAGCCCGCTGATCCCCGCGCCCGTCCCGACCTCGACCACCGCACGCGCGCCGAGCAGCTGGGCATACATGCTCAGCAGGGCGCCGACCGAGGGTGGTACGGGTAACGCGCCGAGTTCAGTGGCCCGCTCACGCGCGCTGACGAGGACCTCGTCTTCCACGACGGATTCCTCCACGTAGGAGAGATTTCGCTCCAGATTCGATGCCACGCCTATGAATCTAGGCCACTAAGTCGCAAGTTTGGCTCATCGGTGAAGCGTTATCCCGTGGTCGAGCGATTAATTGTCTGTCGGGGGCATGGGGTGGATTCTCAGGTGTCCCTCAGGATCTCCTCACCCCCGGCATATCGAGGCAAGAAAGAGTATGGGCAAGCAAGACCAGCCGACCACACGCCACGGGGATGCGGGAACAACGACATACCGCTCGTCTGTTGTAACCGTACGTGACGATCCGAGACCCGGATCGCAATCAGGCCCGCAGCCACGGTCCCAAGTAGGAGGTATCACCATCCACATGGACAGAGGGTCTTTTTCGGCGCTCCCGGTGCCCTCCGCAGATACCGCCTCCGGGCCCGCCACATCCGCAGGGGCGGCGCGCGAGTTCGCCACCCTGCCAGCGCGCATTCTCCCGACGGAGGCGGCGCAAGTTCTCCCGATGGAGGCCGACATGCACGACGACGACGGCACCGAAGTCGAGCTGACGGGCACCGCGGCCTTCGACGCGACGGGCGACCGCTCGGCCATGCCGTCCTGGGACGAGTTGGTCCGCGAACACGCCGACCGGGTGTACCGGCTGGCCTACCGGCTTTCCGGCGACGCTCAGGACGCCGACGATCTGACCCAGGAAACCTTCATCCGGGTATTCCGTTCGCTGTCGAATTATCAGCCGGGCACCTTCGAGGGCTGGCTGCACCGCATCACCACGAACCTATTCCTGGACATGGTGCGCAGGCGCAATCGGATCCGGATGGAGGCGCTGCCCGAGGATTACGACCGGGTGCCCGCCGATGGCCCGAGCCCGGAGCAGGCCTATCACGACGCCCGTCTGGATCCTGACCTGCAGTCCGCCCTGGATTCGCTGGCTCCGGAGTTCCGCGCGGCGGTCGTGCTCTGTGATATCGAGGGCCTGTCCTACGAAGAAATCGGTGCGACCCTCGGTGTCAAGCTCGGCACCGTGCGCAGCCGCATCCACCGCGGCCGTCAGGCACTGCGCGACTACCTTGCGCATAATGGAAGTGAGCAGCGGTTCGCCGCTGATGCGAACCTGGGGTGATCCGGCGGGAGCCGAACCGCACCCGACGGCCGGATATCCGTTCGGTCGAGCGCAGGAGTGGATGATGTCGGTTGGAAGGGTGAGCACCGAATGAGTGGCGACGCCAGCACGTCAGGTCGTCCGCGTTTCCGTCCCACCGAGCATCTGGCCAGCGAGGCGATCGCGGCCTATGTGGACGGCGAACTGCGGATGAATGCCTATCTGCGTGCCGCCCAACATCTTTCCGTCTGCCCCGAATGTGCGGCTGAGGTCGACGCACAGCAGCAGGCGCGGATCGCGCTGCGCCGGGCCGGTCAGGTGTCGATTCCGACCGGTCTGCACGACAGCCTCACCCGGATTCCGCTCGCCGAACTCCCCGGTGGTGCGACCAGCTCGGCCAACCAGTCGCCCGCCGGAAGCCCCCGCAACGAGGCGGTTTTCGGATTTCTGACCGATTCGTTCACCGCGACCCGGTGGACAACCTGGTGGCGCAAGTAGAGTTTGGCGAGTGACCACCGAATCGACGAATTCCGGGCCGTCGGAATCGCGGCCCTCCGCAGGCGACACCACCGATTCGGCGACCCGGGGGACCCTGAGGCCGTCGGACGCGCCGATCCTCGGACCGCGCCCGGTCTATCGCCCCCATGTGGACAGTCACACGGCGCACGCGTTCCGCCGCCCCGCCGGCCAGGCCGGTTCATTCGGCGAGCAGCCCAAGTCGACCGGTTCGGGTGGCCCGCAGGTCGGACCGGAACTGCACAACAGCCCGCCCGACGCCGTACTCGCCGAGGCATTCGGACGCCCGGAAGGCTCCACCGAACTTCTGCAGCGTGATCCCGACGCCGCGGATACCGGCGCGCCGGTGGCCGGTCCGGCCGATCCGTGGCGAGATCCCGACGCCGCTGCCCGCCTCGGCGCGCCCGCCGTCGCCACCCCGCGCCCCGCACCGCTGCCGCAGGCGCGGAAGCTCTCGGCGCGGCAAGTGCTCTTCGGCTCCCAGGTGGCACCCAAGGCACTGGCCCTGCTCGCCGCCGTCGCGCTGGCCGTCGGTGTGCTCGGCGGTCTGGTCGGCCGGTTGACCGCGGAGGCGACGTCACCGTTGACCTCGCGCAAGGTGAGCCTCGAGCAGTCCGGTGAGATCGAGCGCCCGCACGGCCTGATCGCCAAGGTGGCCAATGCGGTGCTGCCCTCGGTGGTCTCGATCCGCGTCACGGTCGGTGACAATGGCGCCACCGGTTCCGGTGTCGTGATCGACGGTGCGGGCTACATCGCGACCAACAATCACGTGATTTCGATGGCGGCACAGGACAAGTCGAATCGGGCCGCGATTCAGGTGACCTTCTCCGACGGCAGCCGGGTGCCCGCGAATATCGTCGGACGCGATCCGAAGACCGATCTGGCGGTGCTGAAGGTCGATGTGAAGAATCTCACCGTCGCCAATCTGGGCAAGTCCAAGGACGTCCAGGTCGGCGACGACGTGCTGGCGATCGGTTCGCCGCTCGGTCTGAGCAAGACCGTCACCTCCGGCATTGTCAGTGCGCTGCACCGTCCCGTCGCGCTCTCCGGCGAGGGCAGCGATACCAAGGCCGTCATCGACGCGGTGCAGACCGACGCCTCGATCAATCCGGGTAACTCCGGTGGCGCACTGGTCGACATGGAGGGCCGGGTCATCGGCATCAATACCGCGATCCGCAGTGAGACCGGCGGTTCGGTCGGCCTCGGCTTCGCGATTCCGGTGGATATGGTGACCAATATCGCGCAGACCCTGATCCGCGACGGCCAGGTGCACCACCCGAAGATCGGTCTCAGCGCCCGCAGCAAACAGGTCGCCAATGATGTGATGAGCGGTGCGGCCGTCGCCGACGTGGAAGCCGGCGGACCGGCGGCCAAGGCGGGCATCGTCGAGAACGATGTCATCGTGAAGATCGGCGATCGCGAAGTCACCGGCCCGGATGAGCTGGTGGTCGCCGTGCAGCAGCGCCGGATCGGCGAGACGGTGAACGTGCAGTTGATCCGCGATGGCAGGCAGGTGGACGTTCCGGTCACGCTGGAATCGGACTGAGCCGCGGATGGAATCCCGAGCGGCTCGGCAACGTCGGCCCAGGTAGCCTGGACTCGTGTTCAGCAACATCAGCTGGGGCGAGATGGTCATCCTCCTCGTCGCCGCCCTCGTGATCCTCGGCCCGGAGCGACTGCCCGGGGCGATTCGCTGGACCACGCAAAGCCTGCGCAAGGTGCGCGACTACGCCAGCGGTGCGACCCAGCAACTGCAGCAGGAACTCGGGCCCGAATTCGAGGACCTGCGTAAGCCGCTGGCCGATCTGAACGAACTGCGCCAGATGTCGCCGCGCCAGATGGTCACCAAACATCTTCTGAATGGCGACGATTCGGTTTTCCGCGATTTCGAGAAGGCGATCCCGGATCGGCAGGATCTGCTCGGCACCGGGAGCGGCATGCCGGACTACCCGATGCCGAAGCCGGAAAAGCCGTTGGAGCACAACGAACGTCCGCCGATCGACACCGACGCGACATAAATATCGGCCGCGCATTCGGGGCCTGGGTGGTGGCTGAGCCCCACGTTCGGGCCGTCGAGACTCGCCGCGTGGGTAGTCACCGAAACAGGAAATGTTCTTGTGCGTAAAGAAGACTAGACGCATCATGCTGTCGAGATGTCTAGACTTCGCACATGTCGGCCGATGACGTGGCGCGCGTTTTCGCGATCGAAGATAAAGTCGAGCGACTCAAGGCGGCCACCGATGGGGTGGCAGCGGCCCAACAGACCATCAACGAACTGACCCGCATCCGCAGGGCGGTGATCAGGGAACTACATGCCGAAGGCTGGACCTTCGCCAGAATCGGTGCGGCGGCAGGACTTTCCCGCGCGCGGATCCATCAGGTGAGTACCCAGGGTCCCGCACCGGAAGGTCTGTTCTTCGGGCACGGATCGCTCACGGTAGTCGCTCCGGAGGTTCGCGGTGGCCGAGTGCTCGGCGCACCGGATCCGAGTGCGGCACAACGACTGGTGGAGCTACTGCGCGAACTCGGCTTCACGGCAGCGGTCGAACACTTCCTGCCGGGCCGACCCGTGGACCTCAACCGCGATGGACTGATCGTGCTCGGCGGGCCGGAACTCTCTCCGAGCATTCGTCAGCTCATCGCGGCCGATCCGCGACTGCGGCGCGCGGTGGCGCGCGCCGGAGATGTCCGGCGCGGCATCGAGGATCGGGCGGCCCGGCGGGTATACCGACCGGGAGGTCCGGAACCACATGATATCGCCTATGTCGCGCGTCTCCCGCGTCCCGACGGCCGCGGCACCGCCCTGATCATCGACGGTCTGCATCCGCCGGGCTCGCTCGGCGCAATCCGTTTGCTCGCAACCAGATTGGCCACGCTGCACGAACGCGCTGCTACACATCTGTTTTCGGTGCTGGTCGCCGTCCGCTACGACCGCGCCACCGGCGAACCGGTCGATGCCGATCTGCTCACACCGGTGTACCGGCACGACGCCGAACCCAGATCGATCTCCGGCCTCAGACGCTGAGTTGTTCGACTGCCGGAAACCTTTTGGCAATCGAGTAGCGATCGCGACCATCGCGCGACACCGAGGTTCGGCGGAGTCGCCGAGATGCACTCGCGTCCGAAGAACCCAGGCAATTCACAGCAGTTCGCAATGAAACCGTGACGTGTCCCACATCACCTAAACCTTCCATCTCGGCTCGACAACCGCAATGCTGAGTTAGCTAGCCGATAACTATGGTGGTAGGTGGGTTTCAAAATGAATGTTCCACATCCGATGCGGACTCGTACCGCGTCCCCGAGCGCGCCGCCCGAACTCGGATCGGGGTCGGAGCTCGAAGCGGGCAGTCCGACAACAGAACCGGTGACCACGACCCATCGGCTCACCTACAGCAATCGACTCGAGGTCTTCATCGGTCCGGATGACTCCGTGATCAACTTCCTGCGCCCGTTGCGCAGGCTGGACGGATTCGATTCCTACTCGGTGAATCTCACCCGGCTGCCATATCCGATGCCCGTGTCCGAGATCACCGCGACGCTCAGCGCCGCACCGGGTGGGAACTGCGTGGAGTGCATCGGCTCGGCCGAAGTGCTGGCCATCGAGTTGCGCACCGAGGACGACGGGACGCCGCGCCGGTACCTGCTCGGCCTGCCCGGCGATCGGATCGGCTACCCGGGCGTCGATGTGCCGAACGGCACCGAGCTGCTGCGCGTGTATCCGGACGAGATCTTCGACGCCGAACATGCGGCCGAGGTATTCGCGACCTACTTCCACACCGGCGATATCCCGGCGGGATTCCAACTTCGTGAGGTTCTCGATTGATGCGCACACCCGATGTCTGGAGCGAACGAGCATGAATGTCATCGTGATCGTGAGCGTCGTGCTTGTCGTCGCCGTGATCGCCGCAGTGGTCACCCGCAGGCGGCGGCGCGCCGATAGCACTCATCTGACCGTTGCGGATCTGCAGGCGCGTTTGGCCGAGGAGGCCGAGCGATTGCATCCGGACGGTTCGGTAGGTGTCGAGCGCGCCGCATCGCGCGAACTCGGGCGCAGCGCATAAGAACTGGTCGGTAGCTAGGGTTGATGGCACCGACAACGAAAAGGCTCCGCCCGGGAAGGATCGGTGGCCGTGCGCACAATGCTCGAACAGTTGGTGCGGCTGGCCGCTCGGGAGCCGGTGGCATTGGCCCGCATCGTGGATGCGACCGGACCCGGACCGCGCGAATTGGGCGCGGCGATGGTGGTTACCGCCGACGGTGCGGTGCTCGGCTCGTTATCGGGCGGCTGTGTCGAGGCCGCGGTGGTCGAGTCGGCGCGGGACGTGCTAGCCGGTGGGCCAGCGATATCGGATCGGTTCGGATATGCCGAGGCCGATGGTTTCGCGATCGGGCTGACCTGCGGGGGTGAGATCGAGGTTTTCGTCGAACGCATCGATGCGGCGCGGCTGCCCGTGCTGTCGGCATTGTGCGCGACGATCGCGGTGGGTGAGCCGGTTTCGCTGGTCACAACCTTGAACGCCGCCCCGGACTGGAAACTCTTGTGTCCCGGCGATTCCGAGCCGTGGCGCGGTGTCGACCGTGACGCGCGGGCACTGCTCACCGCCGGACGCAGCGGTCTGGTCGGCTCGGATGGATGCGAGACGGTCCCGGCCCCGCGCCCTCGCGTCTTCGTCCAGACCTTCGCAGCCCCGGCTCGCATGATCCTGGCGGGTGCCAACGACTTCGTGCGCGCCCTCGCCCGCACCGGCCGCCAACTCGGCTACCGTGTCACCGTCGTCGACGCCCGCGAAACCTTCGCCACGCCAGCCCGATTCCCTTCGGCACATGAGGTGGTCGTCGACTGGCCCCACCGCTATCTGACCGCCGAACACGCCGCCGGACGCATCGACGAGCGCACGGTGGTCTGTGTCCTCACCCACGACACCAAATTCGATGTGCCAATGCTGGTGGCGGCGTTGCGCATCGAGACAATCGGTTTCGTCGGCGCGTTGGGCTCACGACGCACCCACACCGAACGCACCGAACGCCTTCGCGCCGCCGGTATCACCGACAGCCAGTTGGCCCGCCTGAAAAGTCCACTGGGCCTGGACCTCAACGCCCACACACCCGACGAAACCGCCATCTCGATCGCCGCCCAGATCCTCGCGGAACGCGGCGGTGGATCGGCCCGGCCGCTCATGCGAACGGACGGACCGATCCACCACGACCCCGTGCGCACTGATCGGTCCCGAGGCGTTATCCGCGGTCGCTGACCAGAGCCGCCGATGAGAAACTCCCGACGGCCCACCCGAATCCGGGCACCCCGTCTCGACACCGGGCACCCCGCATATGGGGTGCCCAGTGGCGAGACAGGGTGCCCGGTAATGAGACGGGGTGCCCGGATTCGGGTGCGGCGGATAGGATGACCCGTCGTTTTGGATGGGCGAAACCCGGGGGCTGGGAGCACCTGGGTTCGTGGTGGTGAGGGTCAGGCTGCGGCGCAGGCTGGGCGGAGGGTGTTCATCGGGGGGCGGTCGGCCAGGGAGACCTCGGTGTTGTGGGCGGTGAAGGCGTCGTCGATCAGGGGGAACTGGGTCAGGGCCGCGCCGGAATCTTGGATGCCGCTGCGGCCGAGTACGGTGCCGAGGATTTGGCGGCTCATTACGCCGAGATCGGCGAGGGGGCGATTGCGGTGGGTGCGTACGCCCAGGTTCACCTGACCGATAGCGGACAGGCCGAGGCGGTCGTAGGTGTCGAGGAGCAGGCCGATCTCCACGCCGTAGCCGGGGGCGAAGGGGACCGAGGTGAGCAGTTCGCGGGTGCCCGCGTATTCGCCGCCGAGCGGTTGCAGCACCTGCGACAGTTCCGGACGCAATGCGGCGAGCAGCGGACGGGCCACGAGTTCGGTGACGCGGCCGCCACCGTGCGCGTCCACGGCACCGGCCTGCCGCAGCGGCCTGCGGTAGTAGGCCTTCACCAGATGCATATCGTCGACGAGCAGCAGCGGGCCGAGCAGCTTGGGCACGAAGGCCGGATCCGGGTCGATCAGATCGGAGTCGACGAAGGCGATGACATCGCCGCTGGTCACCGCCAGCGACCGCCACAACACCTCGCCCTTGCCCGGCAGCGGATCGAGTTCCGGAACGGCTTGCTCCCGACTGATCACCTCGGCGCCCGCGGACAGCGCGCGTTCGGCGGTGGCATCGGTCGAACCGGAATCGAGCACGATCAGTTCGTCGACCAGGGTGCCGAGCAGCGGACGAATGCTGGCCACCACATCGGCGACGGTGTTCTCTTCATTCAGTGCGGGCAGCACCACCGAAACGGTGCGTCCGCGCTTGGCGGCGATCAATTCGTCAACCGCCCAGTCCGGGGTGTCCCAGGTATTCGTCGTCGACCAGACGGGGCTGTCGTAGTGGTGGAAATTCATACCAGACCTCGCAGGGTTCGTGCGGGGGGCCGGATGCCCTGTATCGCGGCGATCATGTCCACGACGCGCCGGGTTTCGGCAACCTCGTGTACTCGGAAGACTCGGGCGCCGGCGGCCGCCGACCATGCTGTTGCTGCCAATGTGCCCTCCAACCGTTCGGATAGACCGACACCTAAAGTCTCCCCGATAAAATCCTTGTTGCTCAGCGCCATCAAGACTGGCCATCCGGTTTTTACAAGAACGTCGATTCCCCGCAACAACTCGAGCCCGTGATAAGTGTTCTTGCCGAAATCATGGGTCGGATCGATCAGAATCGAATCCTTCCGAACCCCGGCCGCGGCCGCATCTTCTGCGGCGCGCCGCACGGTTTGCGTTACTTCTGCCACCACGTCGGCATAGCGCACCCGATGCGGACGGGTGCGCGGGATCGCCCCGCCGGTGTGGCTGCACACGATGCCGACTCCGCGATCGGCGGCCACATGCACCAGATCTGGATCGGCACCCGCCCAGGTGTCATTGATCAAGTCCGCGCCCGCGGTGACGGCGGCCTCGGCGACCTCGGCGCGCCAGGTATCGATGCTGATCAATAGCTCCGGATACTTCTCCCGGATCGCCGCGACGAACGGGACCACCCGGAAGGCCTCTTCCGCCGCGTCGACCACGGTGCCCGGACCGGCCTTCACTCCGCCGATATCGACCAGATCGGTGCCCTCGTCGACGGCGCGCGCGACCGCATCCATGGCGGCCGCGTCGGTGAAGGTAGCGCCCTGGTCGTAGAAGGAGTCGGGGGTGCGGTTGACGATGGCCATGACCAGCGCCCGATCCGTCGCCACCGGCTTGCCGCACAAGGTGGGAAGCGGTGCTGCGGCGGGGCTGAACATGAAACCGACTGTAGCTGCCCCGTCGCCCCGGTTACTTAGGGCATACAAATAAATGCCACTCGGCGCGCGTTCCGGTCCGGGCGGACCCGATGTGCTCGAGCGATCTCGATGTCAGTTCTTGGGCGCGCGGGCCGCCGCGACGTCCGCGGCGTACTCGGCGTAGGCCGGGAGGTAGCCGTCGGTCCGACCAGCGAGCACGTACAACCGACTCTCGGCGTCGGGCGCATAGCCCTGCTTGCGGAGTTCGACCTTGCGGCTCTTGAAGGTGGAGGTCTGCTCGAGCTCGGCAACGACCCGAATGAACAGTGGAACCGCGTAGCCGGGCAACCGGGAGTAGGCAAGTTCGGCGAGCGCACGACCGTCGAATTCGGCATCCGGGTACAACGTCACCGCTGCCATACCCGCTTTGCCATCGGTGCCAGGGATATCCACGCCGAAGACGACCGCCTGCGAGATCGCCTCGGATTCGGCGAGTACCCCCTCGACCTCGGTCGTGGCGACATTCTCCCCCTTCCAGCGGAAGGTATCACCGAGCCGATCGACGAAGGCGATGTGATTCCAGCCCTGATCGCGGACCAGATCGCCGGTGTCGAACCAGATGTCGCCGTCGGTGAAGCCGTCGCGGACCAGCTTCGCCTCCGAGGCGGCCCTATCGGTATAGCCATCGGCGGGCGAGCGGTCGGTGACCTTGGCCAGCAGCAGGCCGACCCCGCCGCCCGGCACCCGGCGCAGCCGACCGTCCTTGTCGCGCTTGGCCTTTCCGGTCACATCGTCGTATTCGACAATGGCATAGGGCAATGGCCCGAAACCCGCGGTGCGATCCACGCCGAAGGCGTTGACAAAGGCGATGTTGACCTCGCTGGCACCGTAGAACTCGACGATCCGGCCGATGCCGAAACGGCTCTTGAACTCGTCCCACAGCTCGGGCCGCAGACCATTGCCGACGGCGAGCCGGACCCGGTGCTGCCGATCGGTCGGCTTGACCGGCTGATTGAGCAAGTAGCGACAGAGTTCACCGATGTAGATGAAGGCGGTTGCCCGCTCCCGGATGATCTCGTCCCAGAACCGGGAGGCGGAGAACTGTCTACCGAGCGCGAAGGTGCCGCCCGCGGCGAGCACCGACGACAACGCGACGGTCAGTGCGTTGTTGTGATAGAGCGGCAGGCAGCAGTACAGCGTGTCGTTGCCGTGCAAGCGAATTCCGAGTCCGCCGAGTCCGGCCATGCTCTTGGTCCAGCGCAGATGTGTCATGACACTGGCCTTGGGCAACCCGGTGGTGCCGGAGGTGAAAATCAGGAAAGCGCGTTCCTTCGCGGTGATCTGCGCGCAACTCGGCGGATCGGACGGATCGGCGTCCTCTGCCGTCTTGTGCAGGTCCTGCGAAAAAAGCACATCGGCAAGCGGTTCGGCGAGTGAATCCAGTGCCGCCTGGCATTCCTCGCCGACCACATTGAGCACGCTCTCGAGCAGTCCGAAGCTGTGGGCGAGGACCTGGTCGCGCTGGTGGTGGTTCAGCAGGCCGACCGTCGCACCGAGTTTCACGGTGGCCAGCACCACGAACAGAGTTTCCGGACGGTTGGTCATCAGCACGCCGACCACGTCACCGCGCCGCACACCACGGTCGGCCAGCACCCGCGCGTACCGGTTCACCTGTGCGTTGGCCGCGCCGTAGCTGAAGGTTTCGCCCTCGTACTTCAGGAACGGCCGGTCTGGATGCCGGTGTGCGTTGCGTTGGAAGTACAGCCCGACCGAGGCCTTGTCATCCGGCCGCACCAGCATGCCGAGCGCACCGCGCACCATGGACGGTGCGTCGAATGCCATGGACGGCAACTGCCTCGCGATATCGAATAGGCTGACCTTCGATCGGGCGGCGGTGCTCACAGCGTCAGATCTCCTCGTCGAGAGTGGTGCCGGGCTCCGGTGTCACCTCGGCTGCCCGCACCGGTTTCAGCGCCGCGAAGGCCGCGGGCAGATTGTCGACCACGGTGATCCGAGCCATGGCCGACTTGGACACGAACTTCCGATCGTAGAGTTGGTCCACCCAATCGAACAGACCCCGATAGAAGCCGTCGGGATCGAGCACAACCACCGGCTTATCGTGTTGGCCCAGATACCCGCCGGTCCAGGTTTCGAAGAATTCCTCCAGCGTGCCGATGCCGCCGGGCAGGGCGAGGAAGGCGTCGGCGCGGTCCTCCATGACCTGTTTGCGCTGACGCATGGTGTCGGTGACGATCAACTCGTCGGCATCGACATCGGCTACTTCCTGGTGCACCAAATGTTTCGGGATCACCCCGACGGTGTGCGCACCGCCCGCGCGGGCACCGGTGGCAACGGCGCCCATCATCGAGACATGACCGCCGCCGGAGACCAATTGCCAACCGCGCCTTGCGATCTCGGTGCCGACCCGGGCGGCGAGGGCGAGCATTGCCGGATCGACCGTGCTGGCCGAACAGTAGACACAGACCGCATACCCGGCTGTGTCCATTATTCGCTCGCTGCGCTCGCTCACCACTGGTCCTCCGTTCCGAGCGCGTCGGTATCGGTCGCACCGTCCGCGGTGGCCAGGATGATCTGCACGACCTCCTCGACGCTATCGGTCACACGCAGCAGGTCGAGGTCGCCGGGGGAGATCTTGCCGGAGCCGCCGAGGGAATCACGCATCCAGTCGACGAGTCCGGCCCAGTATTTGCTGCCGAACAGGATGATCGGGAAGCGGGTGATCTTGTGGGTCTGTACCAGGGTGAGCGCCTCGAACAGCTCGTCCAGGGTGCCGAATCCACCCGGCAGGCAGATGAATGCCTGCGAGTACTTCACGAACATGGTCTTGCGCGCGAAGAAGTAGCGGAAGTTTATGCCGAGGTCGACCCATTCGTTGAGGCTCTGCTCGAACGGCAATTCGATGCCGAGTCCGATCGAGTACCCACCCGCCTCCGACGCGCCACGGTTCGCGGCCTCCATCACGCCGGGGCCGCCGCCGGTGATCACCGCGAATCCGGCCCGCGCCAACGCGCCGCCGATGGCCATGGCGGCGTGATACTCCGGATGACCCGCCGGTGTACGGGCCGAACCGAAGACGGTGACCGCGCGCGGCAGTTCGGCCAGCGCACCGAAGCCCTCGACGAATTCGGCCTGGATGCGCAGTACGCGCCACGGATCGGTGTGCACCCAATCGCTGGGTCCGTGCTGGTCCAATAGGTTCTGGTCAGCGGTGCCGCCCGGTTTGCGATCGCGACGGAACATGATCGGTCCGCGGAATTTGGGGGTCGCCTTCGGCGGGCTCGCGATCTCGTTATCGGCGGCTTCGGTGGACATGGCGCCCACGCTACCGGGCGCTGGTCCGCCGCTCCCCCGCCTCCCCGGCTCCCCCGCCTCCCCGAACCTTTAGGCGCCAGACTCAGCCGCGACACTCGTGACGTCGGCGGGCGGCGGTAGGGCTGTGGGGCAAGTTAGCCGGTCCCCGACGAGTTACCCATGTACTTACGAAATCAGCTGGACAAGGTCGGCGTACTTACGAAATCAGCTGGACAAGGTCGGCGTACTTACGAAATCAGCGGGACAGGTCGGCGGAGGAGCCGACTCAGTCGGTCAGGTAGCTGCGTAGGGTGGCCGCGACCGAGCTGATCTGGGCGACCGGGACGTGTTCGTCGCGCTTGTGGGCGAGGTTGGGGTCGCCGGGTCCGAAGTTCACCGCCGGGATGCCGCGGGCGGCAAAGCGCGCGACATCGGTCCACCCGTACTTGGCTCGCACGCTGTCGGCGCCCACCACGGTGACCAAATCCTTGGCGGCGGGGGCGGACAGGCCGGGCAGTGCGCCCGCGGCGGCGTCGGTGAGCTCGAAATCGAACTCGAGTCCGTCGAATACCTCGCGCACATGCTCGGTGGCCTGCGCGACGGTGCGGTCGGGGGCGAAGCGGAAGTTGACCTCGACCTCGGCCTCGTCCGGAATCACATTGCCCGCCACACCACCTCCGATGCGAACCGCGGACAGGCCCTCGCGATAGACGCAGCCGTCGATATCGACCTCGCGGGCTTTGTAGTCGGCAAGGCGCTCGAGTACTGGGGCCATGCGGTGAATCGCATTGTCGCCCTTCCAGGATCGCGCCGAGTGTGCCCGCACGCCCTTGGTCGTGAGCCGGGCACGAAGGGTGCCCTGACAGCCTGCCTCGATGACACCGCCGGAGGGTTCGCCGAGAATGGCCAGGTCGCCGGCGAGCCAATCCGGGAGGTCACGTTCGATATGGTTGAGGCCGTTGTGCTTGGCGGCGATCTCCTCGCAGTCGTAGAAGATCAGCGTCAGATCGTGCACCGGTTCGGCGACGGTCGCAGCCAGATGCAGGAAGACCGCGTCACCGGATTTCATATCGACGGTGCCGCAGCCGTAGAGCTGGCGCTCGCCCGCCTCGTCCACGAAGGTGCTCGGCACATTGTCGGCGATCGGCACGGTATCCAAGTGACCGGCCAGGATGACCCGAGTCGGCCGCCCCAGGTCGGTGCGCGCGAGCACCACATTCCCGTGCCGCAGCACCTCGAACCCCGTGGTCTGCTCACGCAGCGCCCGCTCGACAGTGTCGGCAATGGCTGCCTCGTCCCGCGAGACGCTGGGGATGTCGACGAGAGCCGCGGTCAGTGTGATGGGGTCGGCGCGCAAGTCGATGGTCACGCGCCCCAGCCTACGGTTCTCGGATCGCACCCGTCGCCATCGCGGCGGCGATACGGTGTCCGATATGCACCCGGCCCATCGGCGCAATCGGTTACCGCGCCGCTATCGGCGACGGCCACACGATGCGGTAACGGTTTCGGTCGCCGGGGCCGACATCGTCGTAGTCGGCTTCTTCTCCGCCAAGGAACCGGACTACGCAGCACGCATGGACGAGGCCGCGAACGCGGTCGCCATCCTCGGCGGTCGGGTCGTCGCGACCTTCACCCAGCGACGTGGCGTCTCGGCTGGCGGCGTCCGCCTGATGGCACGGCCGTTTTCGCCTCGGACGCTATTCAGCGCCGGAAAGGTCGGCGAGATCGCGGCGGCCTGTGCCGAACTCGCCGCAGATGCGGTAGTGGTCGTCAACCAGCTCACTACGCACCAACGCGCGGTGCTGACCGAGGCTTTCGGGCGGTCGACGATCAGCCTCGCGGAATTGTGACGGGCCGGATGGTGGGTAGCGGTCGACGTGGCTCACGATGGGCCGCGGCAGGTGGGTAACCTCTGATGACGTGAGCATTCAGGGAGCAGCAGCAGTCGGTATCGCCAATGTGACCGCGGACGGGACCGTATTGGATACGTGGTACCCGAATCCGGAGTTGGGCGCGTTCGGTGACACCGGGACCAAGCGCCTGGATGAGGCACCTACGGAATACGCGGCCCTGCTCGGATTCGACGAGGCGCGCGGGGTCGATGTGATCGCGGTGCGGACCACGATCGCCGATCTGTCGGCCGCCCCGGTGGATGCGCACGATGTGTACCTGCGGCTGCATCTGCTCTCGCATCGGCTGGTCAAACCGCATGAGGTGAGCCTGGACGGACAGTTCGGGCTGCTCAGCAATGTGGTGTGGACCAACCACGGTCCGGCCGCGGTGGAGGGGTTCGAGGCGACACGCGCCAAGCTGCGTGCGCGCGGCCCGGTCACCGTGTACAGCATCGACAAGTTCCCGCGGATGGTCGACTACGTCGTGCCCTCGGGTGTGCGCATCGGTGACGCCGACCGGGTCCGCCTCGGTGCGCATCTGGCCTCCGGCACCACGGTCATGCACGAGGGCTTCGTGAACTTCAACGCGGGCACCCTCGGCGCCTCCATGGTCGAGGGCCGCATTTCCGCGGGCGTCGTGGTCGGCGACGGCTCCGATATCGGCGGCGGCGCGTCCACCATGGGCACGCTGTCCGGTGGTGGCACCACCATCATCTCCATCGGTGAGCGTTCCCTGCTCGGCGCCAACTCCGGCCTCGGCATCCCGTTCGGTGACGACTGCGTCCTCGAGGCCGGTCTCTACCTGACCGCGGGCACCAAGGTCACCACTCCCGACGGCACGGTGGTCAAGGCCGCAGAGCTCAGCGGACAGAACAACCTCCTGTTCCGCCGCAATTCCACCACCGGTGCCGTCGAGGTCGTCCCGCGCAAGGGCACCGGCATCGAACTCAACGCCGACCTGCACGCCAATGATTGAGCTCCCCCGCCTCCCCGAGTCTTCAAGCGCCAGACGCGAGCGCGGCAACTGTGACATCGGCGGGCGGCGGTAGGGCGACCGGCAAGTTGGCCCGTCCCCGACGAGTTACCGATGTACATGCGAAATGAGTTGTCTCGGTGCGCTGCAATGCGGATCTACTACCTCGGCGGTGGGGGCGAATGCTGCGAGGCGGACCGCTATGCGTGGGTGACGCCGGTTTCCAAACCGAAGGCGATCACTCGGGTGGGGTGGATGCGGATCATTTCTCGGGAGACGCCGGAGATGTAGGGCTCCACATCGGTCAATTGTTCCGCGGTGCCGCGGATTTCCAGGCAGCGGACGCGCCACGGCTGGACCGAGGCGACGTCGTCGACGACGAAGGCGATGCGGTTGTTGGTTGCGATATTGCGGAATTTCCAGGACTTGCCCATATTCCAGCCCGCGATATCGATGGTGCCGAGGTCGGCGTTGTAGCGGAAGCCGACCGGGCTGTTCTGGGGTGAGCCGTCGGGGCGTACGGTCGCCAGTCGGCCCAGCCGTTGGGTGGCCAGGTAGTCGATTTGTTCGGGTGTCAGTGCTGCGCTCATACCAGCGACCGTAAAACCTGAACTGAAGTAGAGGTCAAGCCGTTCAGCCGAGCAGCTTCTTCTGCACCTTCCCCATCGCATTGCGCGGCAGCGCATCCACCACGCGGACCTCGCGCGGGCGCTTGTGCACCGAAAGCTGTTCGGCCACATGCTCGATGAGGGTCTTCTCGATGGAATCCGCTGCGCCACCGCGCAGTACGACGTACGCGACGATCCGCTGCCCGAGATCGGCGTCGGGAACGCCCACCACCGCGACCTCGGCCACATCCGGATGTCCGAGCAGCACTGTCTCGACTTCACCGGCACCGATGCGATATCCACCGGACTTGATGAGATCGACCGATTCCCGGCCGACGATGCGGTGGAAACCATCGGCATCGATCGCCGCCACATCACCGGTTTTGAACCAGCCGTCCGCGGTCCGGCATTCGGCGGTCGCCTCGGCCCGGTTGTAGTAGCCGTCGAACAGCATCGGACCGCGCACCTGCAGGCCACCGATGCTCGCACCGTCGTGCGGGATATCCGCCCCGGCCTCGTCCCGCAACCGGGTCTCGACACCCGCGACGGGCGTGCCGACCCATCCGGGACGGCGTTCCCCGTCGAACCGAGTGGACAGCGTGATCATTGTTTCACTCATGCCGTACCGTTCGATCGGCGCGTGCCCGGTGAGTTCGCGCAGCCGTTCGAACACCGGCACGGGCAGCGGCGCACTACCCGAGACGAGTAGCCGCGCATCCGCCAATTTCCGTGCGGCATCAGGGTCTTCGACAATGCGCGACCACACGGTCGGCACCCCGAAATACAGGGTGCCGCGCGCGTTGGCATATGCCTGTGGGGTCGGCTTACCGCTGTGGATCAGCGGACTGCCCACCCGCAGCGGCCCGAGCAGACCGAGGATCAGCCCGTGCACGTGGAACAGCGGAAGACCGTGCACCAGCACGTCGTTCGGCGTCCACGCCCACGCGTCGGCGAGCGCGTCGAGCCCGGCGGCAATGGCACCGCGATTCAGCACGACTCCCTTGGGCAGACCGGTGGTCCCCGATGTGTACAGCACGAATGCCGCTGTGGCAGCGTCGGGTTCTGGGTAGGTGTGCCAGGAGCGCGCGTGCACGCGCACCGGAACAACCGGCAGATTTGTCCCCTCCGGTGCGTCACCCAACCACGCCTGGGCGCCGGAATCGGTGAGGATATGCGCCAGCTCGGCGGCTCCGGAATCAGGTGGCACCGGCACCACTGTCACCCCGGCGATGAGACAGCCGACCACCGCGAGCACCGTCGTCACGGTCGGTCCCGCCAGTACCGCCACCCTATCGGCGCGCGCGATGCGCTCGGCCACCGACGTTGCCGCGCCGAGCAGATCACTGCGCGACAATGTCACCCCGTCGATGGTGACGGCATCCGGAATATCCGCTCCCCCGGCGACAGCGAGCGGATTGAGCGAACGAAGTAGCTGCGGCGGACCGAATGACATTCGCTCACGCTACTTCGGCACCGCACCGCGTCACCACGCTCCCCCGCCGAGCCGCCTCGACCACAACGTGACGGTTGACACACTCGTGAGACGGTGAGAATGTTTAAGCAATTCCTTCTCAACGATGAGCACGGGGTCGCCAGTGACCAGCCCGTTTCGCAAACCCGCGTCCACACCCGCCGAGGGCTCCTTCGATATCGAGCGGTACCTCGACGGTTCCGCCGCATTCTTCGGCGGTACGGCGAATGTCATCATGCAGCTGAGCGCGCTGCCGGTCGGCTACGGCGTGCTGGAGAGCACCGTCGACAGCGGCAAGGTCATGCTGCATCCGATCAAGCGGCTGCGCACCACCCTCACCTATCTCTCGGTCGCCATGCTCGGCACCGATGACGAACGCGACGCCTATCGCGACGCGGTGAACCTGTCGCATCGCTCGGTCAAGTCGACAGCCGCAAGTCCGGTGCAGTACAACGCCTTCGATCCCGCACTGCAGCTCTGGGTGGCCGCCTGCCTCTACTGGGGAGCCTGCGATCTCTACGAGCGGATGCACGGCCCGATGCACGACGCCGACGCGGACGCCTTCTACCGCTACGCGTCTCGTCTGGGCACCACCCTGCAAATGCGTCCGGAATTGTGGCCCACCGACCGCACCGCCTTCGACGAGTACTGGACCGAACATCTCGCGAAGACCACCATCGATCCCCCGATCCGCGACTACTTCAACGAGCTGATCGACCTGAAGATGTTCCCGCGCCCCGCCCGCATACCGTTCGCCCGGCTCCACCGCTTCGTGGTCACCGGACTGCTGCCCGAACATCTGCGCGACCAGATGGGCATGACCTGGAACGCGGACGATGATCGCAAGCTCGCCGGAATCCTGCGCACCCTCGGCTCGATCACCGCTCGAATACCCAAGCAGGCCAGGATGTTTCCGATCAATGCCTACCTGTGGGATATGCGCATTCGCCGGCGGCTCGGCCTGCGCCTGGTGTGACCACGGGCAGTCGGCAGGGTGGCGAGCTACAGCCGGAACGAGACGACCACATGGTCGCGCGCGAACTTGCGGATCGCGGCATCGTCATCGAGCGGAAGGACCGTTTGCGGAGTCAGCGCCAAGGACAGCGCCGTCCGAGCGATCATCTCGGCGAGTGGCTCCGGATCGTATTCGGGCAACTTGCGCTCGGCCTGCAGCCGGGTGATGAATTCGGCCAGATAGTCACGACCGAGTTCGAGCACCGGCGCGCCCTTGACCGTGAGATACGGCAGCACGATCTCCGGCTCGGTCTTCAATAACCGGTCGAGCAGCTTATTGCCGCGCAGCCCGTTCAGGAAGGCCACGAACAACTCGACGATCTGATCCTCGGCGCCCGCATCGCGATCGACCTGCCGCTGCTGTGCCGCATCCACCTCCGCGACGAATTGGCGCGCCTGCCGCATCCCGACGGCCTGGATGAGATCGGATTTGCTCGCGAACCGCCGATAGAGCGTGGCCAGCGAAAGTCCGCACCGCCGCGCGACCTCCACCATGCTGGTCCGTTTGATACCGAAGTCCAGAAACGCCAGCAATGCGGCATCCAGCACCCGCGTCTGATTGCGGTCCTCCGGACCGGTGCTACGTACCAACGCCAGCAGCCTGGTCAGCGTCGCCATAACTTCCACCCCTATTCCGCTCCGATGACACGATGACACCGCTAGCATCGCATGCCATCAACCGCCGCCACCCACGAACGCCCCGAAAGCGTGATTGACACTATCGCGAGGCAATGAGAAGGTTATCGAAGAACCTTCTCACCATTCGCGCGCGTTGCGGATGGCTACAGAAAGGCGAGGTCAATGATGACCGACCCCCTCCGCAGTGCCGATTACCTGCCGATTCCCGACCGAGTGGATCCCACCGCGGCCGAGCCCGTCACCCCGGAGACCGTCGAGGAGTACATCGACGGAGTCGCGGCCTTCCTGGGCGGCGCAGCCAATGTGATCATGCAGTTGAGCCTGCGCCCCGTCGGACGCGGCGTGCTGGAGAGCACTGTCGACAGCGGCAAGGTCACGCTGCATCCGATCAAACGGCTGCGCACCACGCTGAGCTATCTCGCGGTCGCGCTGATGGGCTCCGATGCGGAGCGCGAGCTGTACCGGGACGCGGTCGACGAATCGCATCGGCCGGTCCGCTCGACCTCGGCGAGTCCGGTGAAATACAACGCCTTCGATCCCGGATTGCAACTCTGGGTGGCCGCCTGCCTCTACTGGGGCATCGACGATCTCTACACCCGCATGCACGGGCCGATGAATCCCGATGTGGCCGAGGAGTTTTACCGGTACTGCGCCAGGCTCGGCACCACCTTGCAAATGCAACCGGAGATGTGGCCCGCCGATCGCGCCGAGTTCCAACGGTATTGGGACGAGAATCTGCCGAAGCGCGGTATCGAACCCGCCCTGCGCGACTACTTCGACGACCTCATCGATCTGGAGATGTTGCCGCGTCCGGTTCGATTCGTCTTCGCCAAGCTCCAGCGGTTCGTCGTAACCGGCCTGCTGCCACCGCATTTGCGCAACGAGATGCGGATGACCTGGACCCAGCGCGATCAGCGGCGCTTCGATCGGCTGCTCCGAGCGATTTCGGCGGTGCACACCCGACTGCCGAAGCGATTGCGGATGTTTCCGTTGAACGCATACATGTTCGACGTTCGCCGCCGCATCCGATTGGGTAAACCGCTCGTATAACGGGATCGTTTGACAGCCCATCGAGGTGATGAGAAGGTTAATAACAATTCTTCTCATCACCTTTCGATTGTCGCTGCTCAACCCCCCGAAAGACGAGGCCAACGATGACCTTGCCGCTACCCGCGGAGCCACCCGATCCGGTACCCACCTGCCGCTACGGCACCGTCGACAACTTCGCGATGGACGAATTCTGGAGCGGCGTCGCGGCCTTCCTCGGCGGAACGGCGAATGTCGTCATGCAGTTGAGCCTGCGGCCGGTCGCCTACGGTGTCATGGAGAGCTCGGTCGAATCCGGCCGGATCGATGTGCACCCATGGAAGCGGACGCGCACCACGCTGACCTACCTGGCGGTGGCGCTGCTCGGCACCGAGGAAGACCGTGCGAATTACCGCGAGGCTGTCAACGGTTCACATCGCGCAGTGCATTCCGAGCCCGGCGCCGCGATCAAATACAACGCCTTCGATCCGAAGCTGCAACTGTGGGTGGCCGCCTGTTTGTACTGGGGCTTGGTCGATCTGGAGGAGCGGCTGCACGGACCGATGGATGAGGACACCGCGGATGTGCTCTACCAGTACGCCGCTCGGCTCGGCACCACCCTGCAGATGCGGCCGGAAATGTGGCCGCGCGACCGAAAAGCCTTCCAGGAGTACTGGAATGCCAATCTCGCGACCAAGACCGTCGATGCCAGGACCCGCGCATACTTCAACGACCTCATCGATCTGAAAATGGTCGCCTGGCCGCTGCGCGTTTTACTCGCCCGGCTGCAGCGGTTCTTGGTGACCAGTCTGCTGCCACCACACCTGCGCGCCGAGATGCGCATGGAGTGGAGCGACCGCCAGGAGCGCTTCGCGAACAAACTGCTGCGTGCGATCGGTGCCGTGCACCGCCTACTACCGAAGCCCGTCCGGCTCTATCCGATGAACCTCTGTCTGTGGGATATGCGCAGGCGGCATCGTCTCGGCAAGCCGCTCGTCTGAGTTCACCCGCCCCGCCGGCTCCGCCGGCCACCATCCCCCCGAGTTCACCCGACCCGCCGGCTCCGCCGGCCACCATCCCCCGAGTTCACCCACCCCGCCGGCTCCACCGGCCACCATCCCCCGAGTTCACCCGCCCCGCCGGCTCCGCCGGCCACCATCCCCCCGAGTTCACCCACCCCGCCGGCTGCCATCCGCTAGGACTTGCTGACCAACGCGCGCAGAAAGAATGTCAGGTTGGCCGGACGTTCGGCGAGGCGGCGGGTCAGGTAGCCGTACCACTGGCTGCCATATGGCACATATACCCGCACGGCATTGCCCGTGGCGGCCAAACGCAACTGCTCGGGATCGCGAATGCCGTAGAGCATCTGGTATTCGAATCGGTCCGGGCCACGGCCGGTTTCGGCGGCCAGCTGTTCGGCGGCGAGGACGAGCAACGGATCGTGAGTGGCCACCATCGGGTAACCATCACCGCCCATCAGGATCTCCAGACAGCGCAGGTAGGAATCGGTCACCTCGGTGGAGCGCTGATACGCGATTGTATGCGGTTCCCGATAAGCGCCCTTGCACAGGCGAATTCGGGATCCCGGACCGGACAGTTCGCGGCAGTCGGACTCGGTGCGATGCAGATAGGCCTGCAATACCGCACCGAGCCAAGGGAATTCGGTGCGCAGCTGACGAACCGCGGCAAGCGTGGACTCCGTGGTGGTGTGGTCCTCCGCGTCGACGGTGACCCACACCCCGGCCTGGGCCGCCTTGGTGCACAGCATGCGCAGGTTCTCGGTGGCAATGGCCGGGCCATCCGCGGGCAGTGCCTGCCCGAGCGCGGACAGTTTCACCGATACCTCGGTGCGGGCCGCGGCTTCTCCGAAGCCGTTCCATGCCGCCAGATCGTTGATCAGCGAATGGTATTCGGCCACCGTGGCATCGGCCTGCGCACGATCGGTGGTGTTCTCCCCGAGGAAGTCGACGCTGATCAGCCGACGGCTCGCCAGCAATTCCCGCACTACCGGAAGCAATTCGGCACGGCCCTCGCCCGCCACGAAGCGCCGGACGATCTCCGCGGTCACCGGCGTCGCGGTCAGGATGCGCTTCATCCGTGGCGAAGCGGAGGCCGCGAGTATGACCGGCCGCAATGGATTCATTTCGACCCCATGTGCGGATACCGGTGATCACCCGGCGGCACGAAGGTCTCCTTGATCGTGCGT
Organism: Nocardia sp. NPDC052112; assembly: GCF_040680135.1. Lineage (NCBI taxonomy): Bacteria > Bacillati > Actinomycetota > Actinomycetes > Mycobacteriales > Nocardiaceae > Nocardia > Nocardia sp. NPDC052112. The sequence goes on from NZ_JBFAWD010000004.1 coordinate 227,491, forward strand.
GGCGCGACCCAGCGCAGCAGGTTCAGCGGCGAACCCGCCTTATCGTCGGTGCCCGACGCGCGCGCGCCGCCGAAGGGCTGCTGACCGACGACCGCGCCGGTCGGCTTGTCATTGATATAGAAGTTGCCCGCGGCGAATCGCAATGCAGCCGAGGCCTGGTCGATGGCCTTGCGGTCCTGAGCGAAGATCGCGCCGGTCAATGCGTAGGGTGCCGCCGACTCCACCTCGGCCAATACCGCCGCGTAGGAGCCGGGTTCGGCATCGTCGTAGACGTGCACGGCGAGAATGGGACCGAAATATTCGGTGGCGAAGGCATCGTCGTGCGGATCGTCCGCCACCAGCACCGTCGGCCGGACGAACCAGCCCTCGCTGTCGTCGTATTCGCCGCCCGCCGGAATGGCGACACCCGCCGACTTGGCGCGTTGGATGGCGGCCACATTCTTGTCGTAGGCGCGGCGATCGATCAGTGCCCCACCGAAATTCGTCAGATCGGCGACATCGCCATAGCTGAGTTCGCGGGTCAGTTGGAGGAAATCGTCACCGATCGTGCGCCATACCGAGCGTGCGATATAGGCACGGGACGCCGCCGAACATTTCTGGCCCTGATATTCATAGGCACCGCGAATCAGCGCGGTACGCAAGGCATCCGGATCGGCCGATGGGTGCGCGACAATGAAATCCTTGCCGCCGGTCTCACCCACCAACCGTGGATATGAACGGTAGCGGCCGATATTCGCGCCGACCTGGGACCACAGGAACTGAAATGTCTTGGTGGAACCGGTGAAGTGGATACCGGCCAGTCGCGGATCGACGAGCGCGACCTCCGACAATTCGATACCGTCGCCGGTCACCATGTTGATGACCCCCGGCGGCAGTCCGGCCGCCTCCAGCAGCCGCATCGTGTAGAAGGCGGCGAGCGTCTGCGTCGGCGAGGGCTTCCACACCACGGTATTGCCCATCAATGCGGGCGCGGTCGGCAGATTGCCCGCGATGGCGGTGAAGTTGAAAGGCGTGATCGCGTAGACGAACCCCTCCAGCGGGCGGTAGTCCATCTGGTTCCACACCCCGGCGCTCGACTGCGGCTGCTGCTGCAGAATCTGGCGCGCGAAGGCCACATTGAAGCGCCAGAAGTCGACCAATTCGCACGGCGCATCTATTTCGGCCTGCTGCACCGTCTTGGATTGACCGAGCATGGTGGCGGCGGCGACCGTCTCCCGCCACGGGCCGGCCAACAGATCCGCCGCCCGGAGGAAGATGGCCGCCCGGTCGTCGAAGGCCGTGGCGCGCCAGCCGGGCGCCGCCGCGGCCGCGGCCTCGATGGCGCCGTGGGCTTCCGAATGTGTGGTGTCGGTGTAGGTACCGAGCACATGCCGATGTCGGTGCGGGGCGACGATAAGGTGCCGCGCCCCGATGCCCGGCCGGTGTTTGCCCCCGATGACCAGCGGAACATCGATGGATTCACCGGCGATCTCGGTGAGCTTGGTGATCAGCAATTCCCGCTCAGGGCTGCCCGGCGCGTAGGAATGCACCGGCTCGTTGCTCGGGACAGGGACTACCGTGACAGCGTCCATACCCCAGGCTAACGCCGTTGCCTGGTCGTCGGGCGTGACCGCGGGACGTGTCGGCGCGGCTCAGGTCAGGCGTTGCGCTGCGGCCGCTATGCGTTCGTCGGAGGCGGTCAGCGCGATGCGCACATACTCGCCCGCGCCCGGCCCGTAGAAGTCACCGGGTGCGGCGAGGATGCCGCGCTCGGCCAGCCAGTCCAGGGTCGTGCGGCACGGTTCGCCCCTGGTGGACCACAGGTACAGGCCCGCTTCGGAGTGATCGATGCGGAAACCGGCGTCCTGCAAAGCCTTTCGCAGCACCTCACGCCGCGCACGGTAGCGCTCACGCTGCCCTGCCTCGTGGGCGTCGTCACCGAGTGCGGCCGTCATGGCCGCCTGGATCGGGAACGGCACCATCATGCCGGAGTGCTTGCGCACCTCGAGCAATTCGGCGACCAGCTCCGCATCCCCCGCCACGAATCCGGCCCGGTAGCTGGCCAGGTTGGAGGTCTTCGACAGCGAGTGCACCGCGAGCAGCCCGGTGTGGTCGCCGCCGCATACCTCGGGGTCGAGGATAGAAACGGCGCGACCGTCCCAGGACAAGCCCAGGTAGCACTCGTCGGACGCCACGATCGCGCCGCGCTCACGCGCGAACTGCACCACCTTGCGCAGATGCTCGACACCGAGCACCTTCCCGGTCGGGTTCGACGGGGAGTTCACGTAGATAAGGGCAGGCGAGGCCGGACCCAACTGGGTCAGGCCATCCGCCCGCACCACCTCGGTACCGGCCAGAAGCGCACCCACCTCATAGGTCGGATACGCGACTTCCGGGATGACGACCAGATCGTCCGCGCCGAGGCCGAGCAGCCGCGGCAGTCCGGCGATCAGTTCCTTGGTGCCGATCACCGGCAGCACCGCGGCCGGGTCGAGTCCGGTGATCCCGTAGCGCCGCTTCAGTGCGTCGACCGCCGCGGCCCGCAGTTCGGGCGTGCCGTGCGTGGTCGGATAGCCGGGCACCTGCGCGACCGAACTCAGTGCCGCGCGGATCAGCGGGTCCACCGGATCGACCGGGGTGCCGACCGAGAGGTCGACGATCCCGTCCGGATGCGCGGCGGCCTTCGCCTTCGCCGCCGCGATGGTGTCCCAGGGGAAATCCGGCAGCAGAGCGCTGACCCGGCGACGCGGTGACACAGAACTCACTCAGTACCCATTACTCATTCGGTCGCCAACGGCGAACTGCTCATTCGGTCGCCATCGGCGGAAGCTCTTTGATGAACGGCGGGTCGTAATCCACCTTGCCGACCTTCGTCGCACCGCCGGGCGAGCCCAGCTCGTCGAAGAAGTCGACATTGGCGTTCACGTATCCGCTCCACTGGTCCGGGGTGTCGTCTTCGTAGAAGATCGCCTCCACCGGGCACACCGGCTCACATGCACCACAGTCCACGCACTCGTCGGGATGGATGTACAGCATGCGACCACCCTCGTAGATGCAATCCACGGGGCATTCCTCGATGCATGCCTTGTCCTTCACGTCAACGCACGGTTCAGCGATGATGTACGGCACTGCCGCTCTCCTAGTCTGTCCTCACGGGGATAGTCCGCCCAGCGTCACACTATCCCGGCAGCCCAGGTTACTCCGGGTCAGCCTGCCCTAACCAACTTCGTCTTGCGTGCCACTCGCTGTATTCGAAACACCCCTGGCATCCGCGCCTTTGCGAATCCGCCGGGCGCACCGACCGGAAATCTGGTACCGGCCCGGTGCCGCTAGCCCACTGTCAGTGGCAGCGCCGCGGAGATCTTCCGTGGTGGAACCCCATAAGTGGTAGTGCGTTCGCGCACCGGACGGCCGATGCCCTCGGCGATCTCGGCGAGTTCCGCGACGGTCTTGGCGGAGCCGTGTTGCGATCCGGCCATGCGGGAGATGGTCTCCTCCATCAAGGTACCGCCCAGGTCGTTGGCACCGCCGTTGAGCATTATGCGGGTGCCCGCCGTGCCGAGTTTCACCCAACTGGTCTGGATGTTATCGATGCGGCCGTGCAACATGATCCGCGCGAGAGCATGCGCCGCGCGGTTGTCCCGAATGGTCGGGCCCGGTCGCGCCGCGCCGGCCAGGTACAGCGGCGCGCTCTGGTGCACGAACGGCAGCAGGACGAATTCGGTGAAACCGCCTGTCTCGTCCTGGATTCCGCGCAGCACCCGCAGGTGTCCGACCCAGTGCTTCGGATTGTCCACGTGGCCGTACATCATCGTGGAACTCGAACGCACGCCGACCTGATGCGCGGTAGTGATCACCTCGACCCATGCGGAGGTCGGCAGCTTGCCCTTGGTGAGCACCCAGCGCACCTCGTCGTCGAGGATTTCCGCGGCCGTACCGGGAATCGTGTCCAGTCCGGCTTCCTTCAGCGCGACCAGCCAGTCGCGAATGCTCTGCCCGCCGCGCGAGGCGCCGTTCACGATCTCCATCGGGCTGAACGCGTGCACATGCATCGATGGCACCCGCTGTTTGATCGCGCGGACCAGATCGGCATAGCCGGTGACCGGGAGGTCCGGATCGATGCCGCCCTGCATGCAGATTTCGGTCGCGCCGTCGACGTGCGCCTCCCAGGCACGGTCGGCGACCTCGTCCATGCTCAGGGTGAAGGCATCGGCATCGCCCTTGCGCTGGGCGAATGCGCAGAAGCGGCAGCCGGTGTAGCAGATATTGGTGAAGTTGATATTCCGGTTCACCACATAGGTGACATCGTCGCCGTTGACCTCGCGGCGCAGTTGGTCGGCGAGTGCGGCCACCGCATCCAGTGCCGGTCCGTCGGCCGTTGCCAGCGCGAGGTATTCGGCGTCGGTGAGCCCGGCCGGATCGTTTTCCGCGGCGCGCAGCGCGGCGAGCACCTCGGAATCGAGCCGCTCGGGTGCCGCTACGGCCAGATCACGGGCCTGTTCGCGAATGGTGTCCCAGTCGCCGAAGGCCCCGACCACATCCTGACCGAGAGCGGAATCGCTGCGGCTCTCGGTGTTTCGGCCCTCGGTATCGATCGAGATATTGAGATCGATGCGGCCCGCGGAGTCCCACGACTCGTCCGGTTCCTGCCAGGGCAGGCCGACCGGCATCGCATCCGGATTCGCCAGACCGGTTTTCGGATCGGTGAGCGCGGCCACGTGGGCGCCGATGCGCGGATCGACCCATGGGTTGCCCGCGCGCACGTATTTCGGATGCGCCGAGGTGCGTTCGACGAGTCGGTAGCCCGCGGCCTCGGTGATCTCGCGCAACGTATCGAGGTTCGGCCAGGGCCGTTCCGGGTTCACGTGGTCGGGGGTGACCGGCGAGACGCCGCCCCAGTCATCGATGCCCGCATCTATCAGGGCCCGGCATTCCTCGTGCGACACCAGGTTCGGCGGCGCCTGCACCGGAACGTCGGGGCCGAGCAGCAGCCGGGTAACCGCGATGGTGGCCCGGAACTCCGCCATACCCGCGTCCGGAACATCACGCATGGCGGTGTCGTCCTTGGCGCGGAAGTTCTGGATGATCACCTCCTGGATATGTCCGAAGGCCTTGTGCTGCTTGCGAATCGCCATGATCGAGTCGGCGCGCTCGGTCAGCGTTTCGCCGATGCCGACCAGAATGCCGGTGGTGTAGGGCACCGAGAGCCGACCGGCGTCGGTAATCGCGCGCAGCCGCACCGCCGGATCCTTATCCGGACTTCCGTAGTGGCAGTTGCCCTTTTCGGTGAACAGGCGGGTGGCGGTGGTCTCGAGCATCATGCCCATGGACTGCGCCACCGGCTTGAGCCGCGAGATCTCCGCCCAGCTCATGACGCCCGGATTCAGATGCGGCAGCAGACCGGTCTCCTCGAGCACCATGATCGAGACGGCGCGCAAGTAGTCCAGTGTGGAGTCGTAACCGCGTTCGTCGAGCCACTGCGCGGCCTCCGGCCAGCGGTCCTCGGGCCGGTCGCCGAGGGTGAACAGCGCCTCCTTGCAGCCGAGCTCGGCACCGCGACGCGCGATATCCAGCACCTCGTCGGGCTCCAGGAACATACCCTTGCCCTCGGCGCGCAGCTTGCCGGGCACCGTGACGAAGGTGCAGTAGTGGCATTTGTCCCGGCAGAGCTTGGTCAGCGGGATGAAGACGTTGCGCGAATAGCTGATGGTCTTGGGCCGACCCGCCGATTCCAGTCCGGCATCGCGCACCCTGGCGGCGCTGCGACACAGGTCGACGAGGTCGTCACCGCGTGCGTGCAGCAGGACGGCGGCCTCGTCCACATTCAGTGTCACACCGTCGCGGGCCCGCCGCAGCGCACGGCGCATAGCCGACGGCGTTGGCGGTGCGGGCGGGATGCTCGGGGTCGCTAGCTCGGTCACGCCCTCGATCATGCGCTACACATCCTGGGCTGTCTCCCTCCAGTGCTTGTGAGGGGTGATAACTGTGGTGTTTCGCGCAGTATTCCGGGTTGTCGGGGCGAATTATTCCCGTGCAGGTAGGTGGGTTGGGGACGCGGAGCGAGGACACGGCCGGGCCGTGACGTGCAACCATGGCAGCATGTCGCAGCCGCGCACGATCATGGCCGATCCGGCCTGGCGTCCCAGCCCCAAGGCCAAGCTCTTGTGGACGATTCAGGCCGCGATGGGGTGGGTTGTTCCCGTCGTGGCTCTGATCGTCTGGGTTGCCGTCGACTCCGGGCACCGCGGGGCGCAGCTGGTGGTGTTCGCGGCGGGGCTCGCACTCGCGGCGCTGACCATCGGGGTGGTGCCGCTGTGGCGGTACGCGGTGCATCGGTGGGAGGTGACCGATGAGGCGGTATACACCCGAGTCGGGTGGTTGACCGTGGCGAGCCGGGTGGCGCCCATCTCCCGGGTGCAGACCGTCGATACCGAGCGCGGGCCGCTGGAGCGATTGCTCGGGTTGGCGACGGTGACCGTGACGACGGCGTCCTCGGCCGGTGCGGTGCGGATCTCCGCGCTCGATCTACCGGTCGCCGAACAAACTGTCACGCGGTTGACCGAAATCGCCGCATTGCACCGCGGGGATGCGACGTGAATACCTACCTACCGCAGACCGATCTCGCGCCGGATGCGGAGCAGCCCTGGTTGCGGCTGGATAAGCGAATGTTGTTGGTACACCCCATCAACGAGGTCGTGAAGTTCATCCCCGTGCTGATCGGGTCGGTGATCCTCGGCACAAATACCGGCAACCATTTGTGGGGGCTCATCGCATTGGCGGCGATCGTCGGCTTCGCGTTGACGCGCTGGTTCACCACCACCTATCGAGTCGGGCCGACACACGTCGAGTTGCGGACCGGGTTGATTCGGCGCAAGAAACTGTCGGTACCGCGGTCACGGATCCGGTCGGTCGACATCGAGGCCGATCTGTTGCATCGGGTGCTCGGGCTCGCGGTCTTGGCGATAGGGACCGGGCAGCACGCGGATTCGGGTGAGAAATTCAAGCTCGATGCGTTGGATGCCGATGTGGTGCCGGGGTTGCGGGCAGCGCTGCTCGCGCATACGGCGCTCGACGCCGCACCGGAATCCGCTGCCGGGCAACAGATTCCAATCGAGACGCCGCTCCGGAAAGACCTGCCGGTGTCCGGGAACGCCCGGGAGATCGGACACTGGCGAGCTAGCTGGGTGCGTTACGCGCCGCTGTCGCTGACCGGTTTCGCGATCATCGCACCCATTGTCGGTTTGGCATTTCAGTACGGGTTCGGCGAAATTGTGTTCAGTTCGGACACCGTGCGCAATATCGAGGACGGTAGCGCGGTGCTGATCGCTGTCGCCATCGCACTGCTGATCGGCGCGATCGTGGTGATTGTCAGTCTCGCCGCGTGTACACGTTATCTGACAACGTATTTCGGGCTGCGGGTGCTCGACAACGACCGCACATTGCACCTGCGCCACGGACTGTTCACGACCAGACAGATCACCTTGGACCTAGCTCGTTTCCGCGGCGCGACCGTCAACGAGCCGCTACTGCTTCGCCTGGCCGGTGCCGCCGAACTCGAAGCCATCATGACCGGCCAGAGCCCGCGTCAGAAAATCTTACCCCAGGCGCCGCGTTCCGCGATCGAGAGCACCCTCGCGGAATTGCTGGCACCCCGGGGTGCCAGGCCTGCCGGTGCCGCGACGGCGAGCACCGCACCGCTGATCGCGCATGGCCCGGCCGCTCGCCGCCGTCGGTACACCCGTGCGCTGAGCCCGATCCTGATCCCGGCGGCCGCGATGCTGATCAGTTCCCTTGCCGGAGTGGACTTTTCACCATGGTGGTGGCTGCTGCCCGCGCTCACGGCCGCGATCGCCGCCGCGCTGGCCGCCGACCGTTATCGCGGCCTCGGCCACGCCGTGCTACCCGCCACCGAGAGCAGTCCGGCCTGGCTCATCACCCGTTCCGGCTCGCTCGACCGCGACCGCGACTGCCTGGAGGCCCCCGGCATTATCGGTTGGACTGTCCGCCAATCCTTTTGGCAGCGCCGCTCCGGCATCGCCACCGTAGTGGCCGCCACCGCAGCCGGTAAGAAGCGGTATCTCGTGGTCGACATTCCGCTCGAACAAGCGTGGGACCTCATCGAATCGGCAACCCCCGGCCGCCTCGGCACCCGCTGACGCCCCGTCCCGTCCGGCGACCGAACGGCGAATCAGCTGGCGGCCGAGCGTGATCGGCTCGGGTCGGCGAGGAAGTCACGAAGTATCGCGGCCACCCGGTCTGGAGTTTCGACATTGGGTGAGTGGCCCGCGGCGTCGATCACCTCGATCCGTGCGCCCGCCGCGGCGTATCGGTCGAGGGTGTTGCGCCAACGGTAGAGGCTGTCGTGCTTTCCGTGAATCACCAAGGCGGGCAGGTCGAGCGCGCGGAGCTGCGTATCCAGCGGCCGTGCGGCCAGGGCCTGCGGACGTTCCACCAAGACGGCGCGATTGGCGCGCCAGGACATCGCCCGGTGATCCGAGCGCAGCTGGGACCAGCCCGGCCCGGCGATATCCGGATCGAATCCGGGCGCGAATCCGGCGGCCAGCGCGCGGCGCAAGACCCGGTCGGTGTTGAGCAGCGCATGCACCGCCCGTCCGATCGGTGCCAATGCGAGCAGCCGCAATACCGGGCGCAGTACCTGAAGAATTCGGATCTCAGCGCAGTCCGGGGCCTGATCGACCACGACGACCTCGCTGACCCGACCGGACAGCTCGGCGAGTCCGAGCGCGCTGTCCGCACCCCACGAATGTCCGACCGCGGTGGCATCGGTGATATCCAGCCGCTCGAGCACGGCCGTCAGCATTTCGCTCTGCGAGCGCTGATCGAAGCCGGGTTCTCCGGTGGTACAACCGAATCCGAGCAGATCGACCCGGATCACCCGGTAGGTGTCGGCCAGCAGTGGGACCAGCCTGTCCCACCAGTGCACCGAACCCTCGAAACCGTGCAGCAATACGATGGGCTTGCCGTCGGCGGGCCCGTCCTGCCGAACGTGGATCGCACCGGCGGGCACCTGGACGAGTTCCCCGATCATGCGCCGTTCCATCATCGCTCCGTACCTAGCTGTCTGAGACCGTCGGCTCCGAGAATAGAGCGCGACCGAGTCGATCCAACCGTTCGTCCCGACTCGCACGGTGTCGCTGAACGATTGCCAGCTCCACGCCGAGTTCAATGGTGAGCGTGGTCGAGACCCCGACATCGCCGACGCGGGAGTTGCCCATTGCCGATCGCCGCGTGCGGCGAATGCAGCGCGGCGACAAATATCGACTGACCGCGATCGGCGGTTTGGCGGCGTTATCGCTGGATGCACTGTCCAGCGTGGCGTATGGGCCCGAGGCGATCGTGCTGGTGCTTGTCGCGGCGGGCGCGGCGGCGGTGTCGTGGACGCTGCCGGTATCGCTGGCGATCGCGGCCCTGTTGCTGGTATTGGTGCTGTCGTATCGGCAGGTAATCGCCGTACATCCGGATGGCGGCGGGTCCTACGCGGTGGCGAAGAAGGATCTCGGGCGCGGTGCCAGTCTGCTCGCGGCGGCGAGTCTGGTGGTCGACTATGTGCTCACCGTCGCGGTAAGCCTCGCGGCCGGTGCGGCCAGTTTGGCCAGTGCGTTTCCGGCGCTGGCCGATCATCTGCTTCTGATGACGCTGAGCGGACTCGCGGTGCTCACCGTGATCAATCTGATCGGGGTGGCCGAGTCGGCGAAAGTGCTGATGGGGCCGGCACTGCTGTTCATCGTCGCAATTCTCGCGCTGATTGTGGTCGGACTATTCCGCACGACACCGGTCGCGGTGATCGGCACCGATCTCGGGCCGATCGTACCGTTCGACACCATCGGAATTCTGTTGCTGCTCAAGGCATTTTCCGCCGGATGTTCGGCGCTGACCGGGGTCGAGGCGATTGCCAATGCCGTACCGTCGTTCCGGACGCCCTCGGTGCAACGGGCCCAGCACACCGAGGTCGCGCTCGGCGTGCTGCTGTGCACGATGCTGCTCGGGTTGGCACTGCTCATCCGCCATCATCACGCGGTGCCGCGCGGCGATGTCACTCTGCTCGCGCAATTGTCCGCGGCGGCATTCGGGACCGGATGGCCGTTCTATGTGACGAGTCTGGCCGTCACGCTGGCGCTGTGCCTGGCCGCGAATACCAGTTTCGGCGGACTGCCGGTATTGCTTTCACTGCTGGCGAAAGACCACCGGGTCGCCCACATGTTCGCGTTGCGCTCCGAGCGGCCGGTATTCCGCTACGGTGTTACGGCCCTTGCCATTCTGGCCGCCGCCGTGCTGCTGATCGTGCACGCCGAAACCCACCGCCTGCTACCGGTTTACGCGGTCGGCGTCTTCATCGGGTTCACCATCAGCCAGACCGGGCTGGTGCGGCACTGGCGCAAGCAGCGCGGCCCGGGGTGGATTCCGCGCGCCGTCCTCAACGGCTTCGGCGCACTGCTCACCGCGGTAGCGGCCGTGGTTCTGCTCATCGAGAAGTTCGAGGAGGGCGCCTGGCTACTGCTGATCATCGTGCCCGCGTTGATAACGCTGTTCGCCCGCACCGAAAACTACTACCGCGGCGTCGCCGATCAGCTCGGCCTCGGCCGCATCCCCGTCCTCCCACCACAATCACCGGATCAGGAACCGATGCTCATCGTGGTTCCGGTGGTCGCGGTCAGCGAGGTGACCGCCCGAGCTCTGCGCGCGGCCCAGGCCTTCGACGGCGAAATCGTGGCCGTCGCAGCCGAAATCGACCCCGCCGACACCCGCAGACTCAGCGCCCAGTGGAAGCAGTGGGATCCGGGCGTCCCCCTCACCGTCCTGCCAAGTCCACGCCGCAGCCTCATCACCACCCTGGTCGGCTACGTCCGAACCCGAACCCGAACCGGCCGCCAAGTCACCGTTCTGCTGGCCCAGGTAGAAGCCATCCACTGGTACCACCGTCCCCTCCACAACCCGCGCGGCCCCGTTCTGGCCGCCGCCCTCCGCGCCCGCACCGACGCCATAATCGCCAGCCTGGCCATTCGCCTCGACTGAGGCCTATTGCGTCCGACGGCGCCGCCATCGCCACCCCTGTCTCGAATCAGGAAGCACTATTGGACACGATCACATCCGTCGACCCGGCTGCCGCGGACGCGCTGCGTCGAACATCGCGCCGTCGAGATGCCGCACTTCGACAGCGACGGATCCGCCGATGCACCACCCGCACAAGACAATCCGCACCGGCCGATGACAGGGGACGAGATCCAGGCAGCCGACGACGCATACGTCGAGCGAATGGACCGACGAGGCTGGGAGTTAGCCTCGACGAGACTCAGTGGGTGGTGAACAGACCGGCGTTCGTTCGGAAGTAGATGTAGAGCAGGGGTGGTACCAAACCGCAGAGCAGGAGGAGAAGGGTGCGCCAGTCGCTGCCCAGGAGGATGTCGCCACCGGGGCCGCTGACGGAGCAGGTCAGGAACCCGAGGGTCCAGGCAACGAGGGGGAGGATCATGACGCTGACGCGGTGGCTTATGGAACGCACTCCCATGACCAGCAGGATGTTCACCACTCCGGCCAGCACTGCGGACAGGGGGAAGGCGACGGTGTCGATGTAGGCGGGGAGGTAGAGGACCTCCAGGGCGAGGGTGATCAGGGCATCCAGGACCAAGATGCTGATGATCACCGGACCGAGGGGCAGGGATTCGTGAGCGCCGTAGGTGCGGTTCGATGCCTTGTCGAAGGTGACGCTCACGGCTCCGCCTCGCTGACGCTCGGCTCCACCGTGCGCGTCGGCGCGCTGTATCGATGGTTCACCCGCTGACGCTCGCTCACGGCTCCGCCCCGCTGACGCTCGGCTCCACCGTGCGCGTCGGCGCGCTGTATCGATGGTTCACCCGCTGACGCTCGCTCACGCGACCGGCGGGAAACCGAGAAGGGTGAGCAGATGGCTCTGCATATCGACGAACGCGTACAACACCGACATGTAGATGTCGTGCTGTTGCTGCGCGCCGGGGCGCAGGCTGTCCACAAAGGCAGCGATGGCGTTCTGCAGATCCCAGTTGTACATGACCGGAGTCTATTCCGAAATCACTCACCTTCAATGGGGATGTTCGCGACAACGGGGAACTCACCGGTGTCGCCCCTGCGCATCTCCGCGATCGCGAGCACCCGCTTGCGAGCGGCGAACCAGCCGATGATCAGCGCCGGGATGAGCACCACGAGCGAGGCGACGGTCCAGGTGCCGACCGGATAGTCGATGCCGGTGAGCACCACCACGAAGAACAGGAATACCAGCGTGATCAGGCCCGTCCACGGCGCACCCCACATGCGGAACTGCGGCCGCCGGAGTTTGCCCTGTTTCCACCAGCGCCACAGCTGCAGTTGGCACAGCACAATGGTGGCCCAGGAGGCGATAATGCCGAGCGAGGCCATATTCAGCACGATTTCGAAGGCACGCTCGGGCACGATGCCATTGAGCGCGATACCGCACAGCGCGATCAGGCTGGTCAGCATGATGCCGCCATAGGGCACACCATTGCTGCCCATCACCCCGGTGAACTCGGGCGCGCTGCCGTTCATCGACATCGACCGCAGAATGCGCCCGGTGGAGTACAGTCCCGCATTCAGACTGGAGAAGGCGGCCGTCAGCACCACGACATTCATGACGCTGCCGATACCGGGCACCCCGAGCATGGTGAAGAAGGTGACGAACGGGCTCTCACCGGACTTGAAGGCGGTGTAGGGCAGCAGCAGTCCGAGCAACACGAGCGAGCCGACGTAGAAGACCGCGATCCGCAGGATGACCGAATTGATCGCGCGCGGCATGATCTTCGCCGGATTCTCCGTCTCCCCCGCTGCGGTGCCCACCAATTCCACAGCGGCATAAGCGAATACGACGCCCGAGGTCACCACGACCAGCGGCAGGAGCCCGGTCGGAAACAGTCCGCCGTGTGCGGTGACCACGCTCGGACCGGTCGCCGCGCCCTCGACGGTGAACCGGCCGATCAGGAATACCGTGCCGATGATCAGGAACGCACTCAGTGCGGCGACCTTGACCAACGCGGCCCAGAATTCCATCTCACCGAACCACTTGACCGAGACCAGATTGACCCCGAGGACGAGCACCAGCGCGATGAGCGCAAGCACCCACTGCGGAACATGCGTGAATCCGGCCCAGTAGTGAAAATATTGGGCAATCGCGGTGGTATCGGCGATCCCGGTCATCGACCAATTGAGGAAGTACATCCATCCGGCGATGAATGCGGCCTTCTCACCGAAGAATTCACGGGCATAGGAAACGAACGAACCCGACGAAGGCCGGTGCAGCACCAGCTCACCGAGCGCGCGCAGAATGAAGAATACGAAGACACCGCAGACCGCGTAGACCAGGAACAGCCCTGGTCCAGCACTCGAGAGCCGACCACCCGCGCCGAGGAACAGACCGGTGCCGATCGCGCCGCCCATGGCGATCATCTGGAGTTGACGCGGTTTGAGACTCTTGTGGTATCCGTGATCCTCGATGCTGAGGTGGGCCTTGTCGCCGACCGCTGTCATAAACCGCCATGTCCTCCGCATCGATGTCCGAGATCACAGAGACGGTACTCGCCGCCAGAATTAGCCGCGACAGCAACCCTCGAGCAACGCCAGGAAACCTACAGGCCCGCGAACAAATCGTGTTCTCGCCCGTCCGCCCCCACCGGACCGCGCGTACCACGGACCAAGACGTAGTGCTCTTCCGGAAGTACCGGCTGCGCAACATTGTTGGACAGCGCGAACTCCCGTCCCGACGGCGCGACCATCACTTGTGTGGCATGTGCCCGCAGCGCGGCGCGCTTGGCGGCCAGCGCATCGGACACGTCGATGGTGGTCGTCACCGTATGACTCGGCACGCTCGCGAGTTCACCGGCGGCGGGCAGCCGCCAGCCGCGCGGCAATGCGCCGGGCAACCCCGCAACGGTCCGCCGGGCCAGCGCCTCGGTGTGCAGACGCAACATATCGGCGTCGGTGACCGTCCAATAGAACTTCGGGGTGTCCCACCCCTGCTCGGCCGCCGCGGTCACCGCCGCCGAGGTGACCGAGTGCGCCCGAATATGGTCCGGATGTCCGTAGCCGCCGCGCGGGTCATAGCCGATCACCACCTCGGGCCGCAGTTCCAGCACGATCGCGGTCAACGCTGCCACCGCGGCGGCACCGGAATGCACGAAGGCCCGCGGATGCTCCGCCGCCGCGGTGCCCGCCATACCGGAGTCGCGCCAGCGGCCCGCACCGCCGAGGAAGTGTGGCGGACCGGCCTTCAGCGCGGCCAACGCCTCGGTCAGTTCCGTGATCCGGTGGCCACCCAACTGATCGGCGTGCTCAGCGGTCAGCAGCGCCCACTCGTCGCCGATCACCTCGCCCTCTTCACCAAGGGTGCAGGTCACCACCGTGACGGGTACGCCGCGGTGGCGGTAGTGCGCGATGGTGCCCCCGGTGGTGATGGACTCGTCGTCCGGGTGGGCGTGCACCAGCAGCAGTCCACCGGTCATGGGATCCTGCGCCACATCGCCGCATCACCGAAGATGCCGACCTGAATGGCACCGCTCAACGATGCACCGTCGACGCGCGGTCCGGATGCGGCGACCACATTGTCCTGCACGATCGGCAGTACCGTCGCCAATGCCCACAGCCGCGGCTCGGCATCGGCCAGCACCCGACCGACCTCGACACCGCGCAATGACTCGTCGATCGAGGGCTGCAGTCCAGGATCACAGATGCCCGACAAATTGCTCGGCGCCTTCTTGGCCGCCTCGACGGCGGTCTGCGAATCCCCGTTGCTCGCAGCGGTATCCACCGGCGGGCAGCCGTAACGCGATGCGAGCACGGTCGCCGGATCCGAACCGGCGACCTCCCAGCCGACGATGGCGTCCACGCCGCTCTCGAGGAGTTCCTTGCCGTAGAGGGTGTCCGCCGCGAGACTGCGCACGCTGGCATCGATTCCGGCACTGCGCAATTGGTCCGCCGCGGTATTCGCGACGGCGAGCGCGGTAGCGTCACCGGTCACCGCGCCGATCCGAATCGCCAGTGCCTTACCGTTTTTCGCGACCGATCGGGGGCGCGGCGCGGGTGAGGTCGGTGACTGCACCGGCGGTGTCTCCGGCGCCCGGCCATAACCCGCCTCGGCGAGCAGCGCGAACGCCTCCTCCGCGGACGCCCGCGGCGGCGCGGTCGGCGTGTACCCCGGGTCCGACGGTGTCAGGATCTGCGCACGCACCGGCTCGACCCAGCTACCGGTCTGCCCGGCGACCGTGGCCAGCAGCGTCGGATCGATCAGCGCGGTCACCCCGCGGCGCACCCGCGGATCGCTGAGATCGCCACTGCGCCCATTGATGACGAATTGCAGCTCACGCGACTGCGGCATGATCGCGGTGCGCACCGACGGGATCGCCGCCAACTGCGCCTGGGTCGCGACACCGCCGTGCACCAGCGCCATCTGCGCGTCACCGGTGCGCAACGAATCGGCCAGCTGCGCGGGAGTTCCGCCGCGGCGCAACAGAATCTGATCCGGTGCGGCCGGGGTTCCCCAGTACCGATCGTTGCGTTCGAGCAGGATCTCATCGCGGCCGCGGTCGGTCGATTTGATGCGGAAGTTGCCACCCGACACCTGAACTCCCTCGACAAGTCCAGTGGCGAAACCGCCGGGCTGATCCTTGATCAGATGGGAGGGCAGCAGATTCGTGAACAGCTCACGCCAGGCCGGATACGGCTCGGTCATCGTGACGGTGACCGTCTTACCGCCGCCGGAGGAGCTGATATCGGCAATGTGCCGATAGCCCGCCGGATCGACGACACCCGGCTGGGTGATCATCTGCTGCCACAGGAACCGGAAGTCCTCCGCCGCAATCGGCGCGCCATCGGACCAGTTCGCCTGGTTGCGCAGCGTATAGGTGATGGTGAACGGTTCCTGCGCGGTCACCTCGGCCGAGACCATCAGCGCGGTATCGGGCACCCATTCGGTGGCGCCGGGCACCGCCGGATTCGGCACCGGCCGGAACGGGCTGGGCAACACCATCGAACTCACCGCGGCGGTGGCCGGTGACTGGTCGGAACGCAAATGCGGATTGAACCCGATGCCGATGTCATCGATGGCCACCACGACAGTGTTCTTGCCGGGTTTGGCCGGCGTCGTCTTCGGGCTGTCGGTGCTCTCGATCGGCGGTGGCGGATTCGCGGTGCAGCCGGCGAGCACCACGGCCAAAGATCCGATGGAGGCAAGCGCCGCCATCTTGATCAGCATCGCGCGTCGTATAGCCCCCGTGCTCACGTGCCGCACTCTACTTGGCCGCGCGGCCGCGCGGCCGAACAGCGTGCCGACGCCGCTCACTCGCTGGGTATCCACGACTTTGCCGAAAAGACCCATGCCCGTTACAGCGCAGCCCGGTCCCGAGCCTTCCGTCGCGACAGTTCGCGCCCACGTTCGGTGGCACCGAGGATGACCTTGCGCACCCGCACGATCTCCGGTGTGACCTCGACACATTCATCGGCGGCACAGAACTCCATCGCCGCTTCCAGGTCGAGCTGCAGCGGCTTGGCGAGCGTCTCCATCACATCGGCCGTCGAGCTGCGCATATTGGTCAGCTTCTTCTCGCGGGTGACATTGATATCGAGATCCTCGGCACGCGGGTTGATGCCGACGACATGACCCTCGTAGGTATCCGCACCCGGTTCCACGAAGAACTGACCGCGATCGGCCAGCTGGATCATGGCGAACGGGGTCACCGAACCCGCCCGGTCGGAGACCAGCGAACCGGTGTGGCGGGCCCGGATCTCACCGGCCCACGGGGCGTAGCCGTGCGAGACCGCATTGGCGATACCGGTGCCGCGGGTCTCGGTGAGGAAGTCGGTGCGGAAGCCGATCAGACCGCGCGAGGGAACGATGAACTCCATCCGCACCCAACCCGCGGCGTGGTTGTTCATCTGGACCATCTTGCCCTTGCGGGCGGCCAGTAGCTGGGTGATCGCGCCGAGGTACTCGTCGGGGCAGTCGATGGTCAGCTCTTCGTAGGGCTCGTGGACCTTGCCGTCGACCTGCTTGGTGACCACCTGCGGCTTGCCGACGGTCAACTCGAAGCCTTCGCGACGCATCGTTTCGACCAGGATGGCCAGCGCCAGCTCACCGCGGCCCTGCACCTCCCAGGCATCCGGGCGGCCGATATCGAGCACGCGCAGCGAGACATTGCCGACCAGTTCGGCGTCCAGCCGCGACTTCACCATGCGAGCGGTCAACTTGTGACCCTGCACCCGGCCGACCAGCGGCGAGGTATTGGTACCGATGGTTACCGAGATGGCGGGCTCGTCGACCGTAATGCGTGGCAGCGCAACGGGATTGTCGACATCGGCGAGGGTGTCGCCGATCATGATGTCCGCGATACCCGCGATGGCGACGATATCTCCGGCCACCGCGACCTCACCGGGCTGCCGCTCGACGCCGACGGTCTGCAGCAACTCGGTGATCTTGACCTGCTTGACGCCGTCGGCATGCATCCACGCGACGTTCTGGCCCTTGCGCAGCTCACCGCTGTAGATGCGGACCAGCGCGAGCCGACCGAGGAAGGCCGAGGCATCGAGGTTGGTGACGTGCGCCTGCAGCGGTGCGCTCGGATCGCCCTTGGGCGCCGGGATGTTCTCCATCAGCACGTCGAACAGGGCGTCCAGGTTCTCCGCATCCGGCGCGCTGCCGTTCTCGGGACGTTGTTTGGAGGCCTTGCCCTCACGGCCGGAGGCGTAGAGGACCGGCAGGTCCAGCGCGAGTTCGGCGGCCTCGGCGGCCTCGTCGTCCAGATCGGAGGCGAGGTCGAGCAGCAGATCGTGGCTCTCCTCGACGACCTCTTCGATGCGGGCGTCGGGGCGGTCGGTCTTGTTCACCACCAGGATGACCGGCAGCTTCGCGGCCAGCGCCTTGCGCAGCACGAAGCGGGTCTGCGGCAGCGGTCCCTCGGAGGCGTCGACCAGCAGCACGACACCGTCGACCATGGACAGACCGCGCTCGACCTCGCCGCCGAAGTCGGCGTGGCCGGGGGTATCGATGACGTTGATCACGGTGACCGAACCATCCGGGTGGTGCCGGTGCACCGCGGTGTTCTTGGCGAGAATGGTGATGCCCTTCTCGCGCTCCAGGTCACCGGAGTCCATCACACGATCGACGAGTTCGGCGCGCTCGGCGAAGGCGCCGGACTGGCGCAGCATGGCGTCGACCAGCGTCGTCTTGCCGTGGTCGACGTGGGCCACGATGGCGACGTTGCGAAAATCGCGTGCAGACGACACGCCTCAATCCTCCTGCTGTTGGGTGTTGACGTCGGCTGCACCCGTTGTTTGGCGTGGTCGGGCCCCTGCGTGGTTACGCAGGCTTCCTCCTCCGGGTTCTGACGATCACGCCAGGCACCCTGCAAACAGGTGGAGAATCGAAACTCACCGGGCATTGCGGCCAGTTACACAGTACCGGCATCCCGGTGGTTCGCAGACCACGCACCGGGCTAAGGGTATGCTAACCAACTATGGGCAAGGTCAAGGCGAAGAAGGTTTCCAGCCTGAAACCCAAGAAGAAGTGCTGTCGCAAAAAAACGCGCTGCTTGAAGTGCCCTGTCGTCATCATGCGGATGAAACGCCTGGAAGCGGCCGGTTGCTGCGGTAAGGAACTGAAGAAGGGCCTCGCGAAAGCCCGCGCCGCCTGATCGAGCGATTTCGCGCACCCTCGGATCGAGTGATGCCTTTGCGGCCGTCGGGGTACAACTCGGATATGAGCGAACGCAGTGAGCGAACAAACAACACAGCCGCCCGAGCGGTCATGCCGGAGCCGAGCGTCAGCGAGGTGCAGGCATGAGCGCTCCGAAACTAACTGAGGCGGAACTCACCGAGGCTTTGACCGAATTGTCGGATTGGACCCGGTCCGGCGACACCATCACCCGCACGATCGAGGCCAAGACCTTCCCGGCGGGCATCGAACTCGTGCGTCGGGTCGCCGAAGTCGCCGAGAACGCGAACCATCATCCGGATATCGATATCCGCTGGCGTCGCGTGAGTTTTACCCTCTCGACCCACGACTCGGGCGGACTCACCGCACTGGACGTGTCGCTGGCTCGCGAGATAGATCGGCTTGCGGCGCAATCCGATTGACCATGCGCCCGGACCAGATCACCCAGGCGTAGAGCGCCAGCACGCCGACCACATCTACGGTGCCGAGCCACGACAGCACCCCCGGCCGCGAGATGGTCCAGATCGACGGCTGGGCGAACGAGAGCACCCATGGCACGCCGACCAATGTGGTGACCAGCCAATACCCGGCGAGGATCCGAGCGCCCGGCGCCTGCCGCAGCGGCCCGTACACCAACCACATCACCGTGGGCAGCAGCCAGACGAAGTGATGCGACCACGAGATGGGCGAAACCATCAGCCCGAACAGCTGCACGATGATCAGGGTGCCCAACCGATCGTCGGGCCCCAGTGCGCGCCAAGCGAGGAAGGCCAGCGCGGCCACGATCACGACGGCCGCCAGCCACCACGGTCCGGATTTCACGTCATGGCCGAGTAGACGACTCGAGGCGCCGCGCAGCGACTGATTCCAGACCGAGCCCACCGGACCGATCCGATCCGCATCACCGAGCAGCGTGCCGAAGTACCGCCCGGCCTCCTTGTGGTTGATCAGGAAGCTGACCCCGACCGTCGCACCGAAAACCACCGCCGACCACAGCGCGGTCCCCCAGCGGCGTCGGGCCACGAAGTACAGCCCCGAAATCGCTGGTGTCAGTTTGATTCCCGCGATCACACCGATCAGGCCGCCGGACAGCCACCATCTCGAACTGCGCACCGCGAGCATGGCCCCGAGCACCAGGAACACATTGACCTGGCCGTAGTCGATCGTGGTCCGCACCGGCTCCATCCAGATACCGATCGCCGTCCACCAGACCGCGGCGGTGCGCCACCGCGGCTCGCGCATCCGCTCCGCGCCGAGGATCAATTCGAAGGCGATCCACACCACTGCATACAGCGCGACGGCAATGGCAAGCAGCCAGAACACCGCGATCACGGTGAACGGGAAATAGTGCAGCGGGAAGAACACCAGCGCCGCGAACGGCGGGTAGGTGAACGGCAGCGGGAAGTCCGGGGTCTTCTCGGCGTAGGTGAAGTCGTAGAGGCGGTCGGTCAGCAGGTCCGCCGAACCGTCGACATAGACGTGCAGATCGACGAGATTCATCCCGTTCTTCGACAGCAACATCCACAGCAGCCTGGCCAACACGGACAGACCGAGCACCGGCACAGCCAATCGGAGGCTTCGGTTCAATTCGCAAGCTTTCGAGTCGGTTCCGGGAAGGCTGTGCCTAGCCTAACCGCCGCCGTGAGAGATCCCAGCAATCCCCCGGACCGACCCCGGCATGAACGGTCGAGCCCGGAGGAGGTAGCTTGCGTGACCACGCTGGGCTCCGCTCATTCCTCATCGACACGGCATGGGCGGTCGAGCCCGGACGAGGTGGCTTGCGGGCTCCGCTCATTTGTCGACACAGCGTGCGCGATCGGGCCCGGAACAGGTAGCTTTCGTACCGCACAGTCTGCCCCGGCAGCAGATAATCATTGATAACATTTGCATCACCTTTAACTCTGGTAACACGAGACAAGCGCTACCGTCTGATAACACTGATCGTCCACAACAGAAGTAGGGGCACGGCGGCTGTACAACACGGCAGTCATGTCCCTAGAGTGACCCCGAAACGATGGCTTTTTGCATCGCTCCTGTGATGTACCCGAGGTTAAGGACGGCTAGACCAGTGCTTCGCACCCGAGGATCGCGGATCATGTTGTCCGCGCTCGCCATCACAGCGAGCGCTTCGCTCGCTGTGCCGTCGACGGCAGTCGCGGCACCGGCCCCCGCGCCCGTCGCATCGAGGAACACCATTCCGATGATTCCCGAGGGCGTCCCGATCGATGCGATCGCCTCGCTGGCCCCGGCCATTGTCGGCGCCATCGCCGGGCCGGCCGATGCCAAGCCCATCGCGGATGCCCCGAAGAACACCATCCTCGATCAGGTCCGGGCGCTGCTCAACGCGCTGAACCTGCCGCCGCAGATCAAGTCCACGCTGGAACGGATCATCACCTTCCTGGACGGCAGCGGTGGCGGTGGCCCGGAGGTCCCGCAGGGCGGCCCGGCCATCTCGCAGTTCCTCTACCCGAGCATCGGCAAGGGCTGCATCGGCCCCGGTGCCGATTCGGTCGGCACCGCGCTCGCCGTCCCCGGACCGGCCGAGCTGCCGCCGCCCGGACCGCAGGCCGGTCAGACCGGATTCGTCTTCACCGCACTCGGCACCAAGGGGCCGACACCGGAGCAGAATCCGCCGATGACGGTCCAGTGGCTGAACCTCGACACCCGTCAGTCCGGCGTCCAGCCGTTGACCGATGAGGCGAAGATCAACCCGGACGGTCCGGCCACGCTCTCGGCGATCGTCAACACCGGCTCGGGCCGGGTCGTCGCGGTCGTCGGCGGTTCGCTGACTACCAAGGCCGATGACGCCGACCCGCGCACCTGCTCATTCCTGCCGATGCTGGGCTTCTTCGTCGTCGCTTAGTAAGTGCTTGCGAAGCCCGGTGGCCCTGACGGGTCACCGGGCTTCGCTGCTGTCGACACACATTGTGCGAATCGTCGCGATAGCGCGCCGTCATGAAGGGACTGTGGTAGACCAAAGCCATGGCGACTGTCGATGATTCGCTTCGGTCCCGTTCCGCGATCCACCCGGGTCATTCGATCCGGAGCAGGCGTTCGCATCGATCGATCCTGTCCATCCGCTCCGAAGGCTCGATCCTGTCCATCGGCTCGGCCTATTCGATCCTCTCGATCGGCAGTGTGGGTTCGGTGCTGTCCATCGGAGCCGTCGGTTCCCTCGGTTCGGTGATCTCGTCCTTCTCCATCGGCAGCCTCGGCTCCGCCTTCTCCGGTATCTCCCGCTGGTCCCTCTTCTCCTGGCGCGGGGACCACGAGGCCCCCGACAACCGCCCCACCCTCCGCGTCGTCCCCGACGACGAACCCGAACTCCGCCTAGCCCCCACCCGTCACTGCCAAACCTGAACCCATCGAGATCAGGTGGAATTCATGGCGGGCATCGGGCGAGGGAAGCCGCCGCCACCGATTCGGATCACCACTGGCCGTATTCGGGGGTGAGGATGTTGTTGATGTCTACGGCGACGCCGTCGATGGCGTGGCTGTCGATTTCGATCTGGTGTAGGTGTGCGGCGGGGTGTATGTAGCCCTTGGGGGTGCCCCAGTTGTGCTGCCAGTACCAGGTCCCCAGGCCGGCGGCGCGAGCGAGGTCGATAGTCGGCGCGTTGGCGTAGATGCCGACGTTCTGTTTGCCGAGCACCGACTCCCAACCGAGGATGTAGGGCGCGATCATCGTCGCGAAATCGGCCGGGGTCGGATTGTCGTCGATGGAGGCGTAGATCGGCCGGTTCTCCGGACCGCCCGCAGCGAGGTGCAGTTCCAGGCCACGATCGGCATGCTTCTTACCCGCCTCCAGCCCACCGCGCCAGTCGGCGGTCGCGCCCTTGCCGAACTGGTAGTTCGACACGATCGTCAGCCCGGCAGCATGCAGTTGATCGACCTCCTTGGCGCGTAGCGGCTTACCCTCCATCCATTCGGCGCCCGGACGGCGATCGGAGACGTAGCGGATGACGCCGAGGTGACCGTCATCCCGAATCGCACCGGCGGCGGGAACGCCACCCGCGTAGTCGACGAGAGTGCCGAGCACACCGGCCGCCGAAGCGTTGGGCGCGGCGATTCCGACGGCGGCGGCCGCGGCGGTGTAGGCGAACAGCTGGCGGCGAGACACAGAAATGGAACGCATCGCAGGACTCCTTCGCGCAAACCCGACATGGACAGGTAGCGTGCCCGGCGCACCTTCCCCAAGGTCCACTCGCGCGCCGGGAGCCTCGAACGTGCACTCATTTCACCATATTCACATTGGAACCGCTAGACCCACTGGAAACAGGAATTCACACTTGTCACACCGGTCAAGCGTGGGGTTCTAGGCGATGCCGTCGATCCGCGCCGCGACATCGATTGTGCGGCCCGAGCTATCGCTGAGCTCTTCGCGCACCACCCCGGCCACCTGCTCGACGACCTGTTTCTTGATACCGGCCAGCACACCCAGCGTCGCGGCCCGCATCCCGCGCGCCTTGAACTCCAGCCGCAGCTCATCGGCCGCCGGCGGCGGCACATCGATGACGACCAGCAGCGGATCGGCCGCGCGCGCGATCAGCACCAGCGGTATCTCGACATCGGCGCGATAGTGGTTGGCCTTGAGCACATCGACGGTGATATCCAGGCTCACCGGCAGGGTCAGATCGAAGGCCACCGGCTCGTCCGAGCGATCCGTCAACCGCGGCGTACGAACGTTGCCCTGCACCGTGACCGTGGCGGAGTCACGCGGTCCGGCGCGCAGCGGCCCGACCTCGATCGGACGGCCCGCCATGTGCTCGATGAATTCGAAGACCCGATCACGGGTCACGATGCGGGAGAAGAACTGATATCCGAATTCGTCGTAGCCGATCCAGTCGAATGCGGCCTGGTAGAGGTGTTCGGAACGGACGCCGTTGATAATGGCCTCGACGTCGAAGATCCGGCCGCGCCGCGCCTGCGGTTCGGCGAGCATCGCATTCACCCGATTTGCGACCTCGCGCTGCACCACTCCGGCGATCGGATCGAGCAACCATTCCCAGGCCGATTCGATGGCCTGGGCGCGCAGTACGAAGCTGACATCTCGCGAGCCGATCGGCGGGATATCGATGACGATGAGCAGCGGATCCGCGGTGCGCGCATGCAGCGTGAGATCGATTTCGGCGACCGCCTCCAGCCGCAATTTCCGCCCGCCGAGCAGCACCTTGACCGACATCGTCAGCGGCACGGTCACCTCGAAGGTGATATGCGGGCCGTTGCGCAGAATGACCGGCTTGCCCACCTTGCCCTCGGCCATGAATCCGGCCAAACCCACTGGTCCGAGGGAGAAGGGGCCGATGGTCACGCCGTGATCGGTCATCGCGGAGACCGCGGCCTCGATCCGTTCCGCCGTCACCGCGTGGGTGACGAACCGTTCCCCGAAGTCGGCATAGTCGATCCACACGGGATCACCGGCCTTTTCCTCGATTGGCAGCATCAGAGTTTCCGAAACCCTCACCTCTCAACGGACAACCGACACGGTACGCGACGCAGATTTCGGCGAGGTCGGGCCGACATCCCCCACCCAGGGGTCCCTGTCCTGCTGATGAGGGGGTAGCAGGACAGGGACCGTAGACGGCGCTGCCGGGCGCCGCCTAGTCAATGGTAAGTGCTAGCGGAGGACCCGCCGACAAGGCATAGCCACTGGAAAGACCGGCTGAGTACCAACACTATTCACAATCGGCCGAATCCCACCACCCCAGGTATCTCCGCCAGTGCGAAACGGTGGATCGCGACCTCGCCGAATTCGTTGCCACCCATCGTGGTCACGGTCCCGTTCGTGGCCGTGAGCACGAAATTCGTGTGCTGGCTGAAGGGACTCCCCTCGGCGTAGAGCAGCACGTCACCGGTGCGCGGCCGATATCCCGAACCGATCGGCGCGAAGCGATCCGCGTCCTGGTAGTACTCCTGCAGCGTGTACACGCCCGGAATCCGCCAGGATCCGGAATTCGGATTGGCCAACGGCGCATCCGCCTCCCGCAGCACCCAGCTCACGAAGTCGGCGCACCACGGTTCGTCGGCTCCCTCGGCGTACTTCGGACCGTCGCCAGGTGCCTTGAATTCCCGTTCCAGGACCGCGACGATCCGTGCCTGTGCGGGGTCGAGCCCGGACCTGTCGATCGCGGGAAATGCGGTCAAGCGGTCTCCGGCTATCGCGGGCTCTGCGTGATCCTGCCACCAGCGCACCCCGACCACACCGGCCGCGACCAACGCAACAACTACCAGGCCGAGCACCGGCCAGACATATCGTCGCCGCTCGGCCGTCTCATGCACCGACATGCTCCCCTCCAGGATTCGACTCTTGACTATTAGGACGAACGGACCGGCCCCGAGGTTCCGCGGATGTGGTCGAGGTTGGGGACTGTCCGAATTTCCTGTCGACGCATGACATTCGGTGATAGCCTGCGGTGGTCTTGGGATGCGGCGAAAACCAAACCGTATGTCGGGAAATCGTTTTGGTAGGTCGTCTACACAAGTTGTGTCCGACGTCAAAAGCTCGATGGAAACCAGATAAGACCCGGCGTTGCAGGGCGGCGGTACTGCCACGAGCAGACCTGCGACTTCGGTTGCAGGCCAACTCTGATGGAGTAATTCGTCAGGTCGTGCAAGCGTGCCGCACTTGTTGACACGTTTCACGAACGGAGGTACGGCCCTGGACACACTGTGGACGTTCGTGGTGCATCGACGCGCACAGCTGATCACCGATTCGTATTTGCATGTCTCGGCGGTGGTGCAGTCGTTGCTGCTCGCGACGATCGTGGCCGTGCTGATAGGGGTACTGGTCTACCGGAGCCCGTTCGGATCCTCGGCGGCTACGGCGCTGGCAAGCGCCGTACTCACTGTCCCATCGTTCGCGCTGCTCGGACTGCTGATTCCATTCCTCGGACTCGGCGTCGGCCCGACCGTCACCGCTCTGGTGCTCTATGCCCTGCTGCCGATTCTGCGCAACACCATCATCGGGTTGGCCTCGGTGGATCCGGCGATCGTGGACGCCGCGCGCGGGGTCGGCATGAATCGGCTCCGGGTGCTCGCGCGCATCGAACTGCCGCTGGCCTGGCCATCGATTCTGACCGGGATGCGGGTCAGCACCCAGATGATCATGGGCATTCTGGCCATTGCCGCCTATGCCAAGGGGCCCGGACTCGGCAATCTGATCTTCTCCGGCCTCGCCCGCCTCGGCAGTCCGAATGCGGTGCCGCAGGCGCTGGTCGGCACGATGCTGATCGTCGTGCTCGCGCTGATCCTCGATGGGATCTTCGTCATCGTCGGGCGTCTCACCACCTCGAGGGGAATACGTGACTGATACCGAAATCCGCGGCGACAGTACGGCATCGGCGGTATCCGGCGTCGAGATCGTGCTCGACGAGGTCACCAAACACTATCCGGGCCAACGCGATCCGGCCGTCGACCGGGTTTCGCTGACCATCCCGGCAGGCGAAATCGTCGTCCTGGTCGGGCCGTCCGGCTGCGGTAAGACCACCACCATGCGGATGATCAACCGCCTGATCGAACCGACCTCGGGCACCATCATGATCGGCGGACGCGACGTCACCGGCGTGAATCCGGACCAATTGCGCAGGGGCATAGGCTATTCCATCCAGCAGGCCGGGCTGTTCCCGCATCTGACGGTCGCGAAAAACGTTGCGACCGTGCCCGGTCTGATCGGATGGAACCGCAAGAAGGTCGCCGCGCGGACCGACGAAATGCTCGAGCTGGTCGGCCTCGATCCCGATACCTACCGCAACCGCTACCCCAGACAGCTTTCGGGCGGCCAGCAGCAGCGTGTCGGCGTGGCGCGTGCCTTGGCGGCCGATCCGCCGGTGCTGCTGATGGACGAGCCGTTCGGCGCGGTCGATCCGATCACCCGCGGCCTGCTGCAGGACGAACTGCTGCGCCTGCAATCCGAACTGGGCAAGACCATCGTGTTCGTCACCCACGACTTCAACGAGGCGGTGAAGCTCGGCGATCGAATCGCGGTGCTGGGCAATCGATCTCGGATTCTGCAGTACGACACCCCGGCGGCGATCCTGGCCGATCCCGCGGATGAGACCGTGGCCGGTTTCGTCGGCGCGGATGCTTCGCTCAAACAGCTCACCCTGACCCGGGTCCGCGATGTCGAACTCGGCAACTGTCCGACGGCCCTGGACTCCGATTCGGTCGTCAGCGTCCGTGCCGCGCTGGCCGGACGGGACTGGCCGTGGGCATTGATCCTCGACGCGCAGCAGCGGCCGCTGCGCTGGGTGTCGAGTGAACAACTGGCACGGGCGAATTCATTGCACGAGGTCGGCTCGCCGGTCGGTGAGCAGTTGCCGCTGCAGTCGACACTGCAGGATGCGTTGGAGGCCTTGCTCGCCGAGCAGACCGCGACCGCGGTCGTCACCGGTCGACGCGGTGAATACGCCGGATTGATCACGATCGACACGCTCGTCGGCCATCTGTCGGCCATGCGCGCCACCCATGTGGGCGCGGAGACGGATGCGACGACATGACCACGGCGACCACCGCACCGGCCACGGCATCGCCGACGACACTGCGCCGGGCCGAGCGCATTCGGCTGCTCGTCCAACCGGCGCTCGTACTCTTACTGACCGCGGGCGTGCTGGTGTGGGCATTCCGGCGCGATCTCACCGTCACCCAGCAGGCCAGTATCAGCGTATCCAATATCGCGACCGTCACCTGGCAGCATGTGCTGATCACCGCGACAGTCGTGCTGATCGTCATCGCGGTGGCGGTGCCGCTGGGCACACTGCTCACCCGGCCCGGATACCGCCGTCTGGCACCGCTTTTCGTCGGCATCGCCAATATCGGCGCCGCCGCACCCGCGATCGGTCTGATCGTGCTGTTCTACCTCGCCACCCGCACCACCGGGTTCTGGATCGGCGTCGCGCCGATCGCGTTCTATTCGCTGCTTCCGGTGCTGCGCAATACGATCCTGGGCTATCAGCAGGTGGATGCCGCGGTCGTCGATGCCGGGCGCGGCCAGGGCATGTCGGCGCTGACGGTACTGCGCCGCATCGAATTTCCACTCGCCATCCCCTACATTCTCGCCGGGCTGCGCACCTCGCTCGTGCTCGCCGTGGGCACCGCGACGCTGTCGTTCCTGGTGAGCGCGGGTGGTCTCGGCATTCTGATCGATACCGGGTACAAGCTGCGCGATAACGTCACGCTGGCGGTCGGGGCCGTCCTCGCGGTGGCGCTGGCGCTGCTCGTCGACTGGCTCGGCGCATTGGCCGAACAGTACTTGGGACCCAGGGGGTTGAGGTGAGGGCGTGGATGCTCGGCCTCGCGGCGGTGTTCGTCTTGAGCGCCTGCGGATTACAGTCCGGTAGTGCGGTACCACTGCGGGTGGGTCCCGGCAGTATTCGACCGGTGCCGGCGCTCGAGGGCATCGCGATTACGGTGGGCTCCAAGGACTTCACCGAGCAGAACATCCTCGGCTATATCATCGAATTCGCCCTGTCCGCGGCGGGCGCGCAGGTCCGGGATCTGACGAATATCCAGGGCTCCAACAGTGTTCGCGACGCCCAGCTGCACGGTCAGATCGATATCTCCTACGAATACACCGGCACCGGGTGGATCAACTATCTCGGCAACGAGACACCGGTTCCGGATGAGGTCGGGCAGTTCGAGGCGGTCCGCGATGCGGATCTGGCCGCACACGGCATCGTGTGGACGGATATGGCCCCCATGAACAACACCTACGCGCTGGTGATGAGCGCGGGCACCGCGAAGGAGACCGGTGTTGTCACGCTGTCCGATTACGCCCGATTGATCGCTACCGATCCGGCCGCCGCCGCGACGTGCGTCGGCACCGAATTCAATGTGCGCCAGGACGGATATCCCGGCATGGCGCGCAAATACGGCATCGATATCGGCAAGGTACACAAGCAGATCGTGCAGGATGCGGTGGTCTATCAGGCCACCGCCGATGCCAGGCAATGCCGGTTCGGCTCGGTCGCCGCCACCGACGGCCGGATCCCGGCCCTCGGACTCGTCCTGCTGAAAGACGATCTCGGCTTCTTCCCGAAATACAATGCGGCACTGGTGATGCGGAAGTCCTTCGCCGATGCGCATCCACAGGTCGCCGACATCATGGCACCGATATCGAAGAAGCTGACCAATGCGGCGATCACCGAATTGAATCGCCAGGTCGACGTGGATGGCCGCGAACCGGCCGAGGTGGCTCGGGATTGGATGGTAACGGAGGGTTTCGTCACCGCTCGCTGACGGAAATGATTCTGAGCGTGCACTTTTCGCGTGCACGCTCAGACGGCGTTCGAATCACGCTCGCGGGTCGCGACCCAGGTAGCGCAGCAACTCGGCGACCACCGTGTCATCCGCCGCGCCGTCGACGATCGCGGCATACGCACCCCACTGACGCAGCGGCTCGACGATTTCCGCCTCCGGACCGCCGCCGGGCGCCGGATTCGCGGTCCGCGCGGCGGTGAGCAGGTGACCGGCGAGTTCATCGTGCAACGGCGACGGCTGCCCGGTCGCGATCGCGATATCCCAGGCGTGCACGGCCGCGTCCAGTGCGCACATGACCGCGGCAACCGGGGTCGGCAGCGCACCGTGCGGCAGCGGGGTGGGGACGGTCTCGGTCTCGTCGGTGACCGTGGCCCATGCGATCGCGGTCTGTTCGACCGCATCGCGCACCAACTCGGCGGCCGTACCGTCGATGGCGCCGGACGGTGCGAAGGGGTTGTCGGCGGGGCCGGTTCCGATACCGAGCGCCTCGGCGTAGGCGAGCTGATCGCCCGCCGCGTGCTGAATCACCTGCGTGACATCCCATTCCGAGCACGGCGTCGGCAGCTGCCACTGGTCGTCACGGATACCGGCGACCACATCGGTGAGTGCACGGTAGGAGGTGGCGAGGACATCGCGCCAGACGGGGCGCAGAGTGGCGGTGGCGGCGGTGGTGATGTTCATGGCGGGCCTTTCGGGAGGTACTCGGTCCTTCTTGCTGATGTCACCAAGCCTATGAGTCCATTAGGCTAGTTTCGTTCCTAATACATCGGCTGCATCCAAGAAAATTTCGGGAGGCGACGGTGGCGGCCACCACAACGCGGGTTCTCCGCCTGCTCTCGCTGCTGCAGGACCGCGCGCATACCGGCCGTGAGCTGGCCGAACGGCTCGATATCACGGACCGGACCCTGCGCAATGACATCCAGCGACTGCGCGAACTCGGCTATCCGGTGCATGCCGAGCGGGGTGCGATCGGCGGCTACCGGCTCGGGCGCGGCAGCACCATGCCGCCGCTGCTGCTCGACGACGACGAGGCCGTCGCGGTGGCCGTGGCCATCGGCCTGGCCGAGGACGGCTCCACCGGCATCGCCGATATCACCGACAACGCCGCCCG
Organism: Nocardia sp. NPDC052112; assembly: GCF_040680135.1. Lineage (NCBI taxonomy): Bacteria > Bacillati > Actinomycetota > Actinomycetes > Mycobacteriales > Nocardiaceae > Nocardia > Nocardia sp. NPDC052112. The sequence continues at coordinate 257,541 of NZ_JBFAWD010000004.1, forward strand.
CGCACTGGCGAAGCTCGAACAGATCCTGCCGAAGCGCCTGCAGCGCAAGGTGACCGCGCTGCGCAACGCGACCGCCATCGGACCGGCGACCACCGGCTCGCGGGAACCGGATGCCCCGGTCCCGGCCGCGATACTGACCACCCTCGCGAGCGCTATCCGCGACGGCGCCACCGTGCGGATCGGTCCGGATCCCGACGCGGACCACGAAATCGAGCCGTACCGACTGATCAATTGGCAGCGCCGCTGGTATCTGGTCGCCTACGACCTCGAAACCCATTCCTGGCGCGCGGTTCCCGTCGCTCGGATACCGCGCGCCGTCGCCGGGACACGCCGCTTCGCCGCACGCGCACTGCCCGATGACGATCTGGTGGCCTTCGTCATGCGCCATATCGCAAGCACAGGTTGGAAAGTGCACGCGCGGGTGACGGTCCTGGCGCCCGCCGAGACGGTGATCGCCCGGATCAACCCGGCCGTCGGCGTTGTCGAGGCCGTCGACGCCACCACCTGCATCCTGCTGACCGGTGCGGATGCGCTGGAGACCATTGCCATCTACCTGAGCATGCTGATGATGGACTTCCGGGTCGACGGCCCGCCGGAACTGGTGGCACACCTGCGCACCCTCGCGCGGCGCTATACCGAGTCGGTGGCACTCGCACCTTAGTGTTATCGAAAGCGTTATCGAACGTCGCGGCAAGGCTTTTGGGGCGAAGTTAGGCTGCTGGACCCGGGTATGTGAACGGGGGGATCAGCTCTTGATCCCAAGGGAATCAGGAGGCATATCACCATGGCGGATACCCGCCCTTCGATCGCCAGCTATCTGCGCGAGCGCCGGGAAGCGGCCGGACTGACCCAGGCCGCGATGGCCGCAGCCACCGGATTCCCGCTGAGGGTGATCGAGGATTTCGAACAGGGCGTTGTCGCACCGACCTCCGCAACGCTGGGCAGCTTGTTCGACGCGCTGGGTGTGCCGATGTACTTCCGTGACCACATCGTGAGCCTCACTCGGGCGAGCCAGTTTCCGGATACCTTCGGCCCCGTCCCCAGCGCACCGCTGCCCAGCGATCTGCGCACCTTGCGCAGCATCGCCCAGCCCGCCTGGTTCCAGCTCGTGCCTACCTTCGATCTGGTCGCCGCGAACTCCGCTTACCTGCGGCTATTTCCCGGGCTCGAGCCCGGCGGCAATATCCTCGAGTGGACGATGCTGAATCCGCAGGCCAGAAAGTCCGTGCACGAGTGGCACAAGGAAGCGCATTTGATGGTCTACGCGCTGCGGATGATGGCGCCGGGCCTGGTGCCGCAGGAGCGGCTCGACAAGATCATCTCCGCCTGCCGAGCGGCGCCGGAGTGGGAGCGGTTGTGGCTCACCGATGTCGCACCGGCCGATATCGCCAGGCCCTGGGTCCATGTGCGCGATCCGGCGCGGCGCGAGCTGCGCCGAATGACATTGAACGTCTTCATGTTCGAATTCCCGCACCGGCCGTGGTGGATGTACACCCTGGTGCCGGTCGACTGAACCGACCCAGCGGCTGAGGTCGGATCGATGACAGCCGACGAGTTTTTCCTCGAGCCCAATATCGGCAAGCCCGGCGCGAAGGTCGGCTACTTCGCGAACTACGCCGTCAACGGCGAATTTCCGGACCGGATCGCGGCACGATTCGCCGAATTCACCGCCGGGCAGGCAAACGACAGGGGGACCGATCCTCGCCGTTGAGGATCGGTCCCGTAGTCGTTCGGTCAGGCGTGCCCGGCCTTATCGGCGGCATCGGCCGCCTTGCGCATCGGAATGATCAGTGTGAGCCCGATGGCGACCAGGGCGGCGGCCGTGGCGATCAGGAAGGTGGTGTGGAAACCGTCGCGTGAGGGCAGTACATGCGTGCCGAGTTGCATTGTCATATGGGCGAGCACCACGCTCATCACCGCCGACGAGGTCGAGGTGCCGATCGAGCGCATCAGCGAATTGAGGCCGTTGGCGGCCGCGGTCTCCGTGAGCGGCACCGCGCCCATGATCAGCGCGGGCATCGCGGCGTAGGCCAGACCGACACCGCCCGCGACGATCATGGCCGCGACCATGAGCTCCCACACGCTGTTCATCAGCACCACGGCACATAGATAGCCGATCGCGATCACCGCCGAACCGAGCGCCAGCGTGACCTTCGGGCCGCGTGCCGCCGACAGCCGCGCCGACACCGGCGACAACAGGATCATCACGAACCCCGTTGGGGCCAGCGCCAATCCGGCGTTGACCATGGAAAGACCGAAGCCGTATCCGGTCTGCTCCGGTGCCATCATCAGCTGCGGGAAGGTCAACGACATGCCGTAGAGCGCGAATCCGACCGCGATGGAAGCGGCGTTGGTGAACAGTACCCGCGGCCGCGCCGACACCCGCAGGTCGACCAGCGGCGAGCGCCGCTTCAGTTCGTAGTAGCCCCAAACGAGGAATACCACCGCCGACAGCGCGAACAGGCCGAGAATGCTCGCACTGCCCCAACCCCAGTCCGCGCCCTTGGTGATCGGAATCAGCAGGGCCAGCAACGCAATCGACAGCCCGACCGCGCCACCGAAATCGAAACGCGCGGGCGTGCGCACCGGCGACTCCGGCACGAAGACGAAAACCAGTGCGGCGCAGACCACACCGAGTCCGGCCGCGGTCCAGAACAGCATGTGCCAGTCCGCATTCTGCGCGATGGCCGCCGCCAGCGGCAGGCCGAGCGCACCGCCGACACCGAGCGTGGCACTCATGATCGCCATTGCCGAACCCACCTTCTCGGCGGGCAATTCATCACGCATGATGCTGATACCGAGCGGGATCGCGCCGACCGCCGCACCCTGCAGCGAGCGTCCGATGATTTCGGGAACCAGCGAGGAGAACAGTCCACACACCACCGAACCGGCGACCAGCGACACCAGATTGGCGAACAGCACCCGGCGCTTGCCGAACATATCGCCGAGTCGGCCACTGATCGGGGTCGCCACCGCACCGGCCAGCAGGGTCGCGGTGATCACCCAGGACGCATTGGACGCCGAGGTGTCCAGCAGCGTCGGCAGGGTGGGAATGATCGGAATGACCAGCGTCTGCATCAGCGATACGACGACACCGACCATGCCGAGGGTCGCGATGAGCAGGCCGGATGCGGGACGGCGCCGGGCGTCGTTCTCGGTGACGGTCGAAGACGCGTCGACTGCTACAGTCATGGATATGTACGGTACATATCGTATGTATCGTGCACAATTTGCCATCGACGTGATTCAGCCGACATAGTGTGGGCCATGTCCGAATCAGGTCCCGAGGATGCCGAAGCGCTCGCCCGCCTCGTCTTCGAGTTGACCCTGCTCTCCCGGCACTTTCCGGCCTCGCTGCTGCGGCGGCCCGGATTCCAGCTCGACCGGTCGGCATATCTGATCCTGACCAGACTGGAAATGGCTGCCCCGCTCAGCCTGCGCGAGCTGTCGGAGGCGTTCCAGCTCGATATCTCGACCATCAACCGGCAGGTCGCCGCGATGCTGAAGCAGGAGCTGGTCGAGCGCGTCCCCGATCCGGACGGCGGCATCGCCCGCAAGATCCGGGCCAGCGCCAAGGGCCTGGAATTGGTGGCCGCCGATCGCGAGCAGAGTCACGAGGGCATCGGCGCGGTCGTGGCCGACTGGACGGCCGCCGATATCACGCAGTTGAGCGGGCTCATCTCCCGGTTCAACATGTCGATAGAGCATCTCGAGGAGAATCCGTGGCCGCGCCCGCCCGCCGCCCGGTAGTCCGCCGAGTGGCGCGGCACCCGCGCGATCAGGCAATATCGCTACGGTGAGGTTCGGATTCGGGGTGGTCGCGGCGTCACTGTTCGTGGCGTCGCCGCTCGCCGTCGGCTGTGGACTCGATACCGAGGCCGACGAATGGGACGGCTGGACGGTAACGGTGTACTACACCGCGGTCGAGTCCTATCACTCCGGACCACTCGAAACCGTAAGCGGCTGCAGCGATCTCGAATGCACCGATGCCGATGTCGAAATCGGTACACTACCAGAGGATTTCATCGAGCTAGTGCGCGATGAGGGCACCGGCCGGATCACCAGCGGCGGACACGCGGGGCAATATCTGAACTGGTCCTACGATGTCGGCTTCTGGCTCGACACCGAACCGCGTGACACCCGGGGCGAGGCGCTGCATCCGTTCGAGAGTGCCGCCGCGGACGACATCGAACCTGGAACTCGATTGCGGCTCAGCGATTGTGGGGGCACCGGGCGCGAATCCGACAGCGCATGTGGCAGATTCAGTGCGGCAACCTGGACGATCGGCGACGAGTTCACGCCGGGACTCGGCGGCCCACGGCATCTGGACCTCTACATCGGTGAGGAAAATTCCGAAAGTTTCACCGAGGGACCGGATTTCGTGACATTCACCGGTGCGACGCTCGAACCCGTCGACTGACCCGCGTCGAAATACACCCCGGGGGTAATGCCGTAGCAACGCCGGAACCAGCGGGTCAGATGGGCTTGATCGGCGAATCCGGCCTCGATCGCCGCCTCGCTGATCGGTCGGCCCGCGGCGATCAGTCTGCGCGCCGTGCGCAACCGGAGCAACCTTTGGTAATCGCTCGGCGCCAGACCGTAATTGGCACGGAAGGCGCGGTACAGCGCGAATCTGCTGCAATCGGCGGCCTCGGCCAGATCGTCCATGGAGATGGGGTCGAGATAGCGGTCGTGCAGTACCCCGCGGACTCGCCGGGCGATATCGGCGGCCGAACCGGCGGGTACCTCAGCGGTTCTCGTCGGCATTCGGGTACCGCGCTGCACCAGTGCCGCGACCGAGGCGGCCAATGCCTCGTCGGCAGCGAGTTCGGTGGCCGGGCCGATCAGACTCGCGCAAAGCCGGCCGAGTGCGGCGGTCAGCACCGGATCCCGGAGCACCGGGTCGGTGAACAACGGCAGACCGGTCGGACGGCCCGCGCGGTCGGAGAGCAGATCGGTGATCAGCTCGGATCCGATATGCGCGATCCAATAGGTGAAGCCGAGTTCGGTCGTGCTGTGACCGTCGTGCGGCTCGTCCGGATTGAAGGCCATCACCATGCCCGCGGCGCTGGTGCGCGTCTCGCCACGGCAGTCGAAGGTCTGCGCGCCGAATTCGGTCAGTCCGAACGAGTACGTCTCGTGGCTGTGCAGGTCGTAAACGTGCCGTTCGAAATGCGCATGCATGACCTCGACCGGGCGGTCCGCCATCCGCCGGTAGTCGACCCATTCGTGCTCGGTCACCTCTCCATTGTCGCCGCACCAGCGTTCAATACTCGGACGCGGCCCCCACCGATGATCGACCTGTGCGTATCCGATTGCTATTGGTCCTGGTCATGGCGCTGTGGGGCAGTGCGTTCGCCTCTTCGAAGCTTGCGGTGAACGAGGTGCCGCACACGGTTGCCGGATTTCTACGGTTCCTGATCGGCACGGTCGTGCTGCTCATTGTGCTGCGGGCGCCGCGCCTGCCCGCCGCTGATGCCGCGCGTGCGGCCGGGCTCGGGCTGGTCGGCGTATTCGGCTACAACTTTCTGTTCTTCCTGGGGCTGGCCCTCGCCCCCGCGGCGGACGGCAGCGTGATCGTCCCGATGGCCGCCCCGATTTTCACGGTCGCGGTGACCGCCTTGCTCGGCCGCGCCCGATTGTCTCGCATCCGAATGGTCGGGCTGACCGTGGCCATCGCCGGTGCGGGCGTGTTCTTCCTCGGCATTCCCGCGACCGGATCCCATCGACTACTCGGCGATCTGGTCTTTGTCGCGGCGGCGGCCTGCTGGGCCGGTTACACGATGCTCGGGGCGCCCCTGTTGGCGCGGCTGTCCGCCCCGACCGTCACCGTGTATGCCACTGCCGCGGGCACCTGCGCGCTCGGACTCGTCGCCGCTCCCGAACTGCCCGCTGTCCGGTGGTCCGAACTGAACCTCGAATTCTGGCTCAATCAGGCCTATCTCGGCGTACTGCCCACCGCCCTGGCGTATGTCCTCTACTACCGCGCGGTGGGGCAGGTCGGCCCGGCCACCGCGGCTGCGGCGATGTTCCTCGTGCCCGCCTTCGGTCTCAGCTGCGCATGGCTGTTGCTCGGCGAGTCCATCTCGTCGACGCAGGCGCTCGGCGCCGCACTGATGTTCGTCGGTGCGTGGCTGAATACTCGCGCCGAAGCGCCGCGCGAAACGCGGCCGCCCGCACCGCAGCCCGTTGACGTGCGTTCCTGAGGTTTGGATGGCCGCGGGCGAGCCATCAGCAACTCGCCGATCCGGCCGTCGTCCACGCGGGTAACGGTGGGCCATAATCGCGCCGCGCACGAGATCGCGGTCCGGCGCACCGATACCCGAATCTCCACCGAGGACATGCGAGTCACGGTGGTGCGGTACGCGAGTTGTTTCGATGAGCTGCTCGAAGGTGCGGCGGACGACAATAGGGAGGCGAGATGAGGAAGACGGAGCCCGGCCGACATCGGAGTCTGGAAGCCGGAGTGCCAGAGCGAGTTTCGCCGACTGCCCCGGAGTGAGACCGACACCGATTCGGAGGAGGAAGGCAACACCGGCGAACCGTGGCCGGCATCGCACAACTACCGCGTCTTCGTCGACCAGTTGGTAACCACCGGGACATAATTCACAGCGCCGCGCACCTGGTTTCGTGCCGCGCATGAATGTGCGGAGCGAATGCGTGCGCGGCATACGAAAACGTGCGCGGCGCGCGAATAGATGGGCGGCAGCAACGCAATGTCGGCCACCGTCGCGTGGGTGCGGCGGTGCACATAGGCTTGCGCTGTGGTTTCCGGGCGTGCAGTGGTCGACGGGCGTTTCGAGTTGCTCGAGCCGCTCGGTAGCGGCGGGATGGGGACGGTGTGGCGTGCGTATGATCTCGCGCTACATCGTGAGGTCGCGCTCAAGGAGGTGCGGGCGGAGACCGATGGGAAAAGGTCACCCGAAGTGCATCGCGAGCGGGTGCTGCGGGAGGCCAGGGCGCTGGCTCGGATCGGTCATCCGAATGTCGTCGCCATCCACCACATCGTGGATTCACCCGAGGTGACACATCCGTGGATCGTCATGGAACTGGTTCGCGGACGGAGTCTCGCCGATCATCTCGCGGCTGGACCGATGCCGCCCACCCAGGTGGCACACCTCGGCCGCGGCATTCTCGCCGCCCTCCGCGCCGCACATCAAGTGGGTGTACTGCACCGCGATATCAAACCGGCGAATGTGCTACTGCGCGAAGACGGCTCACCGGTCTTGACCGACTTCGGTATCGCGGCGATCAACGGCATGAACGGCCTGACCTCCACCGGCAGTGTGGTCGGCTCGCTGGATTATGTTGCGCCGGAACGGCTCAGCGGGCAGGAGGGGCAAACGGCCTCCGATCTGTGGTCGTTCGGTCTGCTGCTGTATGTCGCCGTGGAAGGGTTTCACCCGATGCGGCGGGAGTCGACCGTTGCCACGCTGGCGGCCGTCATCAGCGGTGCGGTTCCGCGGCCGCAGCAGGCGGGGGTGCTGACCGCGGTCTTGACGGCGCTGCTGGTGCCTGATCCGAACCGGCGGCCGACTGCCGAGCAGGTGGATCTGATGCTTGCGCAGGCGGTTGGGTTTGCCGGTGCACCGGGCATGTTCGATGCGGCTGGGGCGGGGGCATTTGGCGGACCCGGCGGGTTCGGTACTCCCGGCGCGGCCGACGCGCCGGGCGGATTCAGCGCGCTGAGCACGGGAAGTGCACCTGACGGATTCGGTACGCCCAGCGCAGGCAGAACACCTGACGGATTCGGCACACCTGGCGCAGCCACCACTCCTGGCACATTCGATACGCCGGCCGCAGCCAACGCACCAGACAGCTTCAAAACACCGGCCGCAGCCAGCACACCCGACGCCGGCAACGTCACCGGCAGACTCGGCACACCGGACGCAGCCAACACACCCGACGGATTCCATACACCCGGCGCAACCACCACTCCTGGCACATTCGATACACCGGCCGCAGCCAACACACCCGACGCCGGCAACGTCACCGGCAGATTCGGCACACCGGACGCAGGCAACACACCCGGCGGATTCAATACACCCGGCGCAGCAAACACTCCTGGCGCATTCGATACGCCGGCCGCAGCCAACACACCCGACGCAGGCAACACACCCGGCGGATTCAATACACCTGGCGCAACCACCACTCCTGGCATATTCGATACGCCAGACTCAGCCCGCACCCCCGGCGCATTCAACACACCGGGCGCAAGCGGATTCAACACCCCCGCCGCATTCAACACACCGGGCGCAAGCGGATTCAACACCCCCGCCGCATTCAACACACCCGGCGCAAGCGGATTCAACACCCCCGCCACATTCAACACACCCGCGACCAGCACACCCGGCGCAGCCAGCGCATTTGGCGGATTCAACACGCCCGGTGTCGTCGGCACACCCGGCGGATTCCATACACCCGGCGCAGGCGCACCTCGTGCGTTCAATACGCCCAACGCAACGGTCCCCCTTGGCGCAGGCGAGCACCGCGGATCCAGCGGCATGGCACCCAACGCAATATCCGCGCCGTATCGGTATGACTCCACGAATCCCCCTGCACGCAAACCACTCTCACGTGGGATCGGCATCGGCCTCGCGGCGGTCGCGGTCGTCACCGCGGTTGTCGCCACGATAGTGATCGTGGCCCTACGCCCCGATTCGAGCGGCAACCAGGCCATTGCGAGCAATCCACCCGTGACCAATGAGTCCCCCGCCACCAGCCGAGCCGTGAGCCCGACATCCGGCACACCCGTGACCGGCAAACCCGTCGACCTGCTGACCCCGACCGGCATCCGACAGGCCATCACCGCACTCGAAAAGGTATCCGGCGGCGAAGAATTCAACGAAGCGACGTTCTATCCGACTTACGCCAACGTCGGCGCCCCGGTCAAAAACAAACCCGACCTCTACGATCTCTTCGTCTACCGCGACGGCACAGCCACCAGAAAGGGCGCAGGCGGCCCGCTCTCGGACAAATCCACCGTGAAGCTTAGTTCGATCAACTGGGATATCCTCCCCGACCTTCTCCGCACCGCCGACGAAAGCCTCGGCATACCCACCCCAACGCTGCGCTACGTGATCGTCGACCCCTCCTGGACGTTCAACAACAACCAACCGACGGTCATGGTCTACCTGACCGACGACTACGGCGGCGCTTACCTGGCCGCCAACCCCGACGGCACCGTAGTAACCAAATACCCCCGAGGCCGCTGAACCGCGCCCCGTGAAACTCCGATCAATTCAATCTTGCCGCACGAAAGCACCATGCACCCAAACAAAATCAGGTGCGGCAGTGGAATTCGACGATATCAAGTATTCATACGAGGAATAACGCACCGCCCATCTCGCCCAATGGTCCCGATCACCATGCCGTCCGACAATGTGCAGAAACTACCGATGGCAACGCACTCGCCACGAGTATTCACCACCATATTGTCCCCACAGGGTGTACCGGGATCATTCGGATCAGCCTGCGCACTCACCGGAGACAGCACCGCAGCAGTCACAGCGGCGGCAGCTACAACAAAAACCGAAAAACGAGACATGATCAGTCCTATAAGTCGATAACAGCCCCGAGCCTTGCTCTTTCACACCGCCCTATCGGCAACATCCCGCACCGATAAAACCACTCTGACCAGCACAATCCTACTCGCGCGCCCCCGCGTTGCGCACACACCGACACCACCCCTCGAATACACACCGTGCCCGCACCACTTCGAATTCACCCCTCGCCATACCGGGCACCCCGTGTAACAGCCAGGCACCCCGTATAGCGGGTGCCCGGCTGCTACACGGGGTGCCCGGTATCGTCGAGATGGCGTCCTTCGAGGTTCGCGGCTGAGCCACATTGCTGATCCGGCAACGCTTTTCGCATTTGGCCGATCACCAGGACGCGGTCGGGGTTGAGTGGTTGTGGATTTCGAATGGATTCGGGCGATACACCTCAGCGGAACTGGCGTTCTCGTGTCGGATGCTCCTGCGCCGAGGTCGTCGGACTGCGGATTGATTCGAGGGGGCTCCGGAGCGGACCGTCGTCGAGTTCGCGGCATTCGACTTCAACGTGACGTCAAGAAGTACCGAATCATACTGTGGTGCATCAGCTTTCAGCTTCGGCTCCGGATCACCGCGGCACCGCCGAGATCGCAACCGGGTGCGACCTAGTCTGCTGCCTGGTCGGTTATGGCCAGGACGACGTTTTCGAGGGCATCCGCTGTTCGATCGAGGGGGCGGGTGCTGCGCTCGGCTCGGCACATGGCGACTGTGCCTTCGATGGCGGCGACGATGAGGGTAGCGGTTCGGTCGGCGGCAGCGGGTGTTGCGCCGTGCGCGCGGAGGGATTCGGCGAGTAGCTCGGTCCAATGGTTGAAGGCCGCGGCCGCCGCGCGGCGGGGTTCGTCGGCGTCCGGCTGGTCTTCGACCGAGACGGCCAGTACCGGGCATCCGGCGCGAAATCCGCTGTCCACCACCACTTTTCGCCATATGTCCACAAAAGCGCGTAGTCCGGCAACGGGACCGGCGGGGAGTTCCTCGACTAGTTTGCGCGCCGCCAAGGCGTCGGCGAAGCGGACCGCTTCGGCGGCGAGCTGAGATTTGCCACCGGGGAAGTAGTGGTAGGTCGAGCCGAGGGGCGCGCCGGAGTGCTTGGCCAGTTCCCGAACGCTGGTCGCGTTCAGCCCGCGTCGGCGCAGCATATCGGCCGCACCGGCCACCATCCGATCTCGCGCGTCCGACTGCGCCATCGCATCTCCCTTGCCCATAACGACTGTCATAGCGTACCGTGCACGACATATAACAGTCGTTATAACGGAGGTGTTCCCGATGCCGATGATCCAGCTCACCCTGCCCGAAGGCGTCTTGTCCGCCGAGACCCGCGCAACGTTGCAGCAGACACTGTCCGCAACCTTGCTGAAGTGGGAAGGCGCACCCGACACCGCGTTCTTCCGCGCGCAGGCGTGGTGCCGCATCGACGAAGTGCCAGGCGGCGGCTTCCGCAGCGCCGAGGACGACCTACCGCGCTTCCGGATCGATATCACCGTGCCGGCGGGTGCGCTATCCGATCGACGCAAGGAAGGCCTGATCAAGGCGGCGACCGCCGACATGCTGGCAACCGCCGGGCTCGGCGCCGAGGACGGGCTGCGGGTCTGGGTGCTCATCCACGAGCAGCCCGAGGGCACCTGGGGCGCGGCGGGCACCGTCGTGCGCTTCGCCGAACTGAAGGCGCTCGCGGCACAGGTGCGCGGCTGATGCGGGAGCTGAACTTCCTGCGCACCAACCACCTCGAGTGGCGCGAGCGGCCCGATCCGGTCCTGACCGATGCGCGGGATGCGATCGTGCGCCCATTCGTCGCCGGCCGCTGCGACGGTGACACGCTGCCCATCCACCGCCACGTCTCCCGCGCCATGCAACTGGGCATCCGAGCCGGACTGATCGACCCCGTCGTCTCCGGCATCTGCGGACCGGTCCCATTCCAGGGCCCATTCGGCATCGGTCATGAATGCGTCGCCGAGGTACTCGAAATCGGTTCGGGCGTAACCGGGCTCACGCGCGGCGACTTCGTCGTCGTGCCGTGGGCGGTGTCGTGCGGTGAGTGCCTCGAATGCCTGCGCGGGCTCACCGCGAAATGCACTACCACCCGCACCGGCCCGCTGGCCGCCTTCGGATTCGGACCCGCAAGCGGACCGTGGGGCGGCATGGTAGCCGACCGCCTGCGCATCCCCTATGCCGACCACATGCTCGTGCGCCTGCCCGCCGGACTCGATCCACTTCGGGTCGCCGCCGCCAGCGACAACCTCGCCGACGCGTGGCGCTGCGTCGTTGCGCCCCTGGCCGAACGACCCGGCGGATCGGTGCTCATCCTCGGTGGCGCGGCCCAGAGCATCGGCCTCTACGCCGCCGGACTGGCCGTCGCACACGGTGCCGAGGTCGTCGACTACGTCGATCATCGGTCCGAACGTCTCGCGATCGCCGAAAAGCTCGGTGCCCGAGCACATCCGGTCAAGAAGGGAAAGCTACGCCGGGCGGATCTGCCATCGCGCCGCTACGACATCGTCGTCGAGGGAACGTCCAGCAGTGCCGGTGTCGACGCAGCCCTGCGCGCACTGGAACCCGGTGGAATCTGCACCCCGGTCGGCTACTACCTCCCGCCGGGCACGAAGGTGCCGCTGATGCACATGTACGCAAACGACGCGACCTTGAAAATCGGTGTCTCCCAGGTGCGTCCGGTCCTACCGGCCCTGCTGGAGTTCGTCGCGCGCACGGGTTTCCCCGCCGAAACCGTCACCACCCTGCTCGCCGACTGGGACGACGCTCCCAACGCCTATCGAGCCCACACCACCAAACTCGTTCTGCACCGGCCACCGCTCGGCGTCGACTGACCACACCATCTGGGCCGGGAAGTGGAAGGCCGGGGCGATCCAAGGGGACGGCGCCGGAGATGTCGTGCACACAAGGCTTGACCATACACATGCCACTGGATGTATGGTCTAGCTCGGTTGGCCGGATCGAAGGAAGACAATGACCGCAACTCCACCACGCCCCAGGCAACTCGACTCGCCGGTTTTGCCGAAGATCTTCAAATACATGGGCAAGACCCAGGTTTGGGTCTACAAACGCACAGGTGGACGCATCGGCGGAAAATGGCGCATCGGCGCCGGATTCCGCAAACCGGTACCAACGCTGCTGCTCGAACATCGAGGCCGGAAATCCGGCACCACCTACACCACGCCACTGCTCTACATCACCGATGGCGCCGACACAATCATTGTCGCGTCCCAGGGCGGACGCGCCGAACACCCGCAGTGGTACCGCAACTTGTTTGCCGACCCCGACACCCACATCCAGATCGGGCGCGAACGCCATGCCGTGCGCGCGGTTACCGCCGACGCGCAACAGCGCGCTCGTCTATGGCCGAGACTGGTCGACGCCTACCAAGCATGGACCGAGCGCGAAATCCCGGTCATCCTGCTCCACCCCCACACCGCCCACGACTGACCGAAGCGATCCGGATGCACCGCACTGCCGGGTGCAACCGAAAGTTCTTCGGTGTCAGCATGATCGGCTTTTCCGGAATTGATGAGAACGGTTTCGGCGCCGGCCCGCCGATTCGCCGCGGGCAATCTTGCCGTGAAAACCCCGAGGCGCTGGCGGACCTACACCTCGTTCAGCGGCAACCCATCGTTCGAGGTGCCCGCCGGCTCCCAACTGAAAGCCACCGTCAGCCTGGGCCGCGTCCTGCGTGCGGGCGAACCGCGCCGTTGTCGACGCGGGGTTCGCGCATGCGGGAGGCGTGCAGGCTACGCGATGTCAACGCTGCTCTGGTTCCTTGCCCGCCGGGGCCCGACCCCGGCCGGTCGGCGGTATACGCCCCGGTTGCTTCGCCCGGATCACGTCGCGTCACGCCGGTCTCGCCCCGGGCCGCGTCATCCGCACGATCGTTCCTCGATTACGGCATGGACCTGCGCTGACTGCACGATGGCATAATCGATGCCGCCCCTGGTCGGCAGCACATACGACGCCTTGTGGTCCAGGCCGTCGTACGAACCATCGGCGCGCGCTGCACATGATCCACGATGAACCCGACACGACGCTGCGGTATCTCCAGACGTTCCTCGGCGACACACCGCAGCCGAGCTCTACCGCGCCACACCCTAGGAGCCCACAGCGGGCTGGCCTGCACAAGCGCAGGCAGTACCTAGAGATTCGCGGAATCAGGCAGGTCGATACTCCCGACGAAAGGAATCTCATGAAGTTCGCAGTCATCGGCGGCACCGGACTGATCGGATCTCAGGTCGTCAAGAATCTCAACGCCGCCGGACATGAGGCGGTACCGCACTCGCATTCCACCGGGGTCGATGTCATCAGCGGCAAGGGACTCGACGAAGCGCTGGCCGGCGCCGACGGCATCGTCAACTTGACCAATTCCCCGACCTTCGACGAAACCTCCCTCACCTTCTTCCAGACCTCGATGGACAACCTGCTGACCGCCGCCCAGAAGGGGGGCGTCGGCCATTTCGTGATCCTCTCGATCGTCGGCGCGGAGCTGGTGCCTGAGCTGGACTACTACCGAGCCAAGGTGCTCCAGGAGAACATCCTGGCGGCTGGGCCGATCCCCTACTCCATCGTTCGAGCGACGCAGTTCATGGAGTTCATCGACGCCGTCCTCTCCTGGACCACCGACGGTGACACTGTCAGGTTGCCCGCCACACCGATCCAGCCGATCGCCGCAAAGGACGTCGCCGCCGCGGTAGCAGAGGTCGCCGCAGGTGCCCCGTTGAACGGCGTTCGCAAAATCGCCGGGCCCGAGATCTTCGCCCTGGATGAACTGGGCCGAATCACCCTGTCCTATCAGGGCGACAACCGTACCGTCGTCACCGACCCCACCGCCGGCATGTTCGCCGCCGTCAAGGGTGACGTCCTCACCGACAAGGACGCCCACCTAGCCCCCACCCGTTACGCCGACTGGCTCTCCTGACCCGCGCGCAGCCCAGGCGCGCCGACCGCGAAGAGCCAAGCCCCAGCGTTCGGCTCATACAACGCCACCAGCCCGTCGACGTCGCCCGCGTCGGCGCGCTCGATGAAGTACCTGCCCAGGTCATTCGGCTCGGTGGCGACTTTCTGGTGCTGCTGCTGGGCCAGCACGGACGGCCGTCCGCGGCCGCGCTGGCCCGCGAGCTGGAGGTATCCACTCGTACGGTGCTGCGCGACATCGAGGCGCTGTCCGCAGCCGGCGTCCCGGTCTACGCCGAACGCGGGCGGCACGGCGGTTTCGCATTGTTACCCGGTTTCCAGACCGAGCTCACCGGGCTGAACCACGACGAGGCGCTTGCCCTGCTGGTCGCCGGATCACGGCGCGGCGCACAGGCATTCGGCCTCGGCTCGGCGCTCGCTTCGGCCATGCGCAAGGTGGTCGACGCACTACCCGAAAGCTATCGGGCCACCGCGGCCGGCGCGGCCCAGCGATTGCTTATCGACCCGGAGACCGACCTCCTCTCGCGCCGACTGGTTGCCGAGGAGGTGCCCGACGCCGTAGTGACCGAGGTCCGGCGCGCGGTTTTCGCCGGACACAAGCTGCGCATTCACTACGCGGCGGTGGACCAGACCCCGGAGTGGCGCACGGTGGACCCGATCGGCCTTGTGCGGCGCGGTTCGGAATGGCTACGCCGCCGATCAGCGAAAACGACTGAGCCCCACCAGGATCGCCGGATGTGGCTCAGCAGAGTCGCTACCAGCAGCGATACACGAGCTGCCTGGCAGACACTGATCCGCTACACATCGAATCTGAACTCGACCCACTTGACATCGACCAGAAACCGTGAGCCAACGATCTCGTCCCTCCGTTCGACGAACGATGAATAGCGCTGGCATGCAACCACTTCCGACGCCCCGCCGCCAACACGGGGCTACCCGGCCTGGCCGAGTCAAGTCCCGAAGCCGAATAACCTCTGGCCACAGTGAAGCGTTCGAGTTCGGTGTAGGCCTGACGGACCTGCGTCAACGGGTAGACGTTCGCGATCGGGACTGCGAGGTGTCCGGCGGCGATCAGGCCGGCGAGTTCGGCGAGCACCTCGGCGGCCGGCCTGTTCTTGGTTCCGGGTTCGGTTTTGACCCCGTACTTTGCGGCTGCTGCGAAATCGGTGATGGTGTCGATTCGCTCGGGTGCCACGCCGAGAGCGAAGGCCAGTTCGACGTACCCGTCGCCGTAGGTGTCGATGAAGGCATGGATGCCGTTGGGTGCAGCGGCCTCGAGCCGGTCCATGACGCCGTCACCGTATGCGACGGGGATGACGCCGTGGCTTTGCAGCCACTCGTGGTCACCAGGGCACGGTTCCGGCGTCGTCGAAGAATCCGCCGGTCGGTCCGTCGTCGGGCAGGGTCGCGAGCCGAATCGCGATCGCCGCCCCTTGTTGTGGTGTGCGGACGCCTCGGAAACCGTTGAGGTCGGTGGCGGTGAAGCCGGGGCAGCCGGAGTTGATCAGGATGTTGGTGTCGCTCAGTTCCTTGACGTATTGGATGGTGACGGCGTTGAGGAAGGCCTTCGACGCCGCGTACGCAGTGGGAAGCGGGCCCATGTCGATGCCGGGCGTGGTCTGCAGGGCGAGCGAGCCGACGCTGCTGGACATGTTGACGATGCGCGGTGAAGCCGAGCCGCGCAGCATGGGCAGCATCGCGTTGGTGACCCGGATGACGCCGATCACGTTGGTTTCCACGACAGTTCGCACGGTCGCGGGATCGAGCGTGGTGGGTGTCTGCGGCATAGCGCCGGTGATCGCGGCATTGTTGACCAAGACGTCGAGCCCTCCGGCGTGGTCGGCGATCAGCTCGGCCGCGGCGGCGACACTCGCGTCGTCGTCCACGTCGAGCGGCACGCCGAACGCATCGGTCCCGGCCGCGCACAACTTCTCCACCGCGGTCTCGCGGCGTTGCCGATCCCTCGCGCCCACACCGACTCGCCAGCCGAGGGCGCCCAGGCCCGCCGCGATCTCGTATCCGATTCCTTTGTTCGCGCCGGTCACCAGCACGATCGTCGATTCACTCATGCCGTCGATCATGCTGCGGACTCGGGTGGGGCTTCCAAGACCGATCGGGTGGACGACGATACCGCACGGGTATTGGCCGTGGTAAGCGCCGGATACGATGACATGGTGGAGACGCGGGAGTTGCGATACTTTGTCGCCGTCGCCGAGGAGTTGCACTTCGGGCGGGCGGCACAACGGCTCGCGATGGCGCAACCACCGCTGTCGCGGGCGATCCAGCAGCTGGAACGGCGACTCGGAGTCGTTCTGCTGTACCGCGGTTCGCGCGCGATCACGTTGACCAAGGCCGGGTCGGTGCTGCTGCGGGAGGCCCGGCTCGCTCTCGAAGCGGTCGAAGCCGCCGAGCGCCGCACCCGCCGCGCCGCTGCCGACCGGCCCGGCGTGGTGCTGGCCACCAAGGCAGGAGCGTCGAGCGAACTGTTGTCGAAGCTGCTGGACGCCTACGCCACCGAACCCGGCGCTGTCACCGTCGAGGTGGTGCTGTGCGGGCCTGGCGAAGCGGAAAGCATGCTACGCAACGGAAGTGCCGACGTCGCTCTACTCCACCGGCCCTACGACACGACGACCGGATTCGACACCGAGGACCTGCACACCGAACAGCAGGTCGTGGTCCTGCCCGCCGGGCACCCCCTCGCCAACCGACCCCACCTATCGACGGCCGAGGTCAACGCCCTGACGGACCTGCCCCTGCCGCGCTGGCCTCGACCGGATGGAACTTATCCGGACGGCCCCGGCCCGCAGGTTCGCGACCATACCCAGCTGACCCAGCTGATCAGGCTCGGACGGGCCTGCGCGGTCATGCCCGAGTCGCTCCGCGCCCAGCTACGCGACGATCACGCCATCGTGCCGGTGCCGGACGCACCGGCCGTCACGACCGTCATAGCCTGGCCACCACACAGCAGATCCAAAGCCATCGCCGACCTCGTCCGCACGGCGACACGCCTCTAGCCGACAACATCCGCAAATGCCGCATGTCGCGCTGTTAGAAGCGGCCAGGGCCGAACCTGCTCGGCCGCAGCGCACGACCCAGGAAGAGATCCGCCACGTTGAACAAAACGGTCACGCTGCAATGACCACCAGAAAAAACGGCTGAGCCCCACCCGGTTCCGGGTGGGGCTCAGCCGGCTCGCGGGCTTCTCACCAGCCCACAAGCGCTACTTGCTCTTGGACGGTGACGCTATTCCGGTTCGGAACTCGACTACGTCGCCGTCGGCCATGACGTAGTCCTTGCCTTCCATGCGGACCTTGCCCGCGGCTTTGGCGGCGGCCATGGAGCCTGCTGCGATGAGGTCGTCGTAGGCGACCACTTCGGCCTTGATGAAGCCGCGTTCGAAGTCGGTGTGGATGACGCCGGCGGCCTTGGGGGCGGTGTCGCCCTGGTGGATTGTCCAGGCGCGGGCCTCTTTCGGACCGGCGGTGAGGTAGGTCTGCAGACCGAGGGTGTGGAAACCGGTGCGGGCCAAGGCGTGCAGGCCCGGCTCGGATTGGCCGATCGACTCCAACAACTCCAGGGCGGATTCGTCGTCGAGCTCGAGGAGTTCGGCTTCGACCTTGGCGTCGAGGAAAACCGAATCCGCCGGTGCGACAGCGGCTTTCAGTTCGGCGACCTTGGTTTCGTCGGTGAGTACCGACTCGTCGGCGTTGAAGACGTAGAGGAACGGTTTGCTGGTGAGCAGCGAAAGTTCTTTCAGCAGTTCGCCATCCAGTTCGGCGCGCGCGGAGAAGAGCGTCTTGCCGCTGTCGAGCACTTCCTGGGCGGCCTTGGCCGCGTCGAGCAGCGGTTTGCGGTCCTTCTTGACCTTGGCTTCCTTCTCCAGCCGCGGGATCGCCTTCTCCAGCGTCTGCATATCGGCGATGATCAGCTCGGTCTCGATCACCTCGATATCGGCGAGCGGGTCGACGCGCCCGTCGACGTGCACCACGTCATCGTCGGCGAAGACGCGCACCACCTGGCAGATGGCATCCGCCTCGCGGATATTGGCGAGGAATTTATTGCCGAGTCCCGCGCCCTCGGACGCACCCTTCACAATGCCCGCGATATCGACGAACGACACCACGGCGGGCAGGATGCGCTGGGAACCGAAGATCTCGGCCAGCTTGTCCAGTCGCGGGTCGGGCAGCGGAACCACCCCGACATTCGGCTCGATCGTCGCGAACGGATAGTTCGCGGCCAGCACGTCGTTCTTGGTCAGCGCATTGAACAGCGTCGACTTTCCGACATTGGGCAGGCCGACGATTCCGAGGGTGAGACTCACGCGGCTACCTCGCTTCGCTCGGCAGCCGCGTACGTCTCGGACGCTGTGTTGAATGGTTCGCTCGCACGCTCGCTCACGAGAATGAGAGTCTACGCGGCGCGACATCGGCCTTCCGCAGCGCCCGACCGGGCGAGGCGCTGACGTGCGCTAGCCACGAGCGAGGTCTTGCCGATACCAACGTCTTGATCCTCATCGACGCGGTCGACCCCGACGAGCTGCCTGCCGAGATCCTCATCAGCTCGATGACGATGGCAGAACTCACCGCCGGACCGCATTTCACAACAGACCCAGGCGAACGTGCCCGACGAATCGAACGTGTGCAAAACGCGGAGGCACTGTTCGAGCCGCTGCCATTCGACACTCGCGCGGCCCGCCGCTACGGCCACGTCGCTGCGGCAGTGCTCGCAGCGGGGCGAAATCCGAAACCGCGCAGGATTGATCTGATGATCGCGGCAATCGCCTCCGCGCACGAGCTGCCGCTTTTCACCGTCGACCCAGCGGACTTCGTCGGACTCGAGGATCTGGTGACGCTGTCGCCGGTCACGCACCCAGACGCACGCTAATGCGTCACGGGATCAGGATGACCTTGCCGAGGTTCGAGCGGTCCTCGATGACGGCGTGCGCCTCGGCGGCGTCTTCCAGCGGGAACTCCGCGTGCACAATCGGGCGGAGCAGGCCGGAGGCGAAGTATTGCCAGAGTTCTTGGCGCCAGTGTTCGTACAGGTCCGGGGAGTTGCGGGCAATGCGGGCCATTTGGAAGCCGATGACCGATTTCGCACCGACGAGCAGGTCGTAGGCCTGGATGGTGCCGCCGCCCGAACTGTAAGCGACGAGTCGGCCGCCGGGGGCCAGCGCGGCGATGGCCGGTGCGAGCAGGTCGCCACCGACCGCGTCGAGGACGTAGTCGACCGGCGCACCCCAGGATTCCTGGTCGTAGGCGACTACCTCGTCGGCACCGAGATCGCGCAGGAAGTCGGCCTTGGCGAGGTCCGATACCGCCGCAACCACACGCGCGGCGCCGCGCACCCGCGCCAACTGCAGGGCGAGGTGGCCGACGCCGCTGGCGGCGGCGGTGATCAGGGCAGACTCGTCCGGCTCGGGATTCGCGGCATCGAGGGCACCCAGTGCGACCAAACCGCTGCGGACCAATGCGACCGCATCGACGGCGGAGGCGCCGTCGGGAATCGGCGAGGCCATCGCGGCCGATAGCAGTGCGTAATCGGCGTAGCCGTGGCCGAAGACCAATCCGGTCACCCGGTAGCCGGGCATACAGCTGGTCACGCCCTCCCCGACCGCGACCACCTCGCCCGCGACCTCGCCGCCCAGGGCGATCGGCTCCCGCGGCTCACGCACCTTGCGAACCACCGGCAGGGTGACACCAATCGCCTCGACCCGGACCAGCAGTTCACCCGGGCCGGGCGTCGGCACCTCGGCCGATACGACCTCGAGTACCTCTGGACCACCGCTGCGCTGGTATTGCACCCGCCGCATAACACCTCCAAAATCCTTAGGAGCGGTAACGGTAGCCCGGCGCTGCGACAACGCCCATCTATTTACCGCGCCGAGTGCGGAATCTCACCGCTGCGGCGGGTCGGGATGCGAGGCGCTCTCGTCGGACTAGCCGAGTCCACGCACGACGCGGGGTGTCGGCGAGTTCGTCCACCGAACTGTGCGCGCATCGCAGCTCATCGGCCGACCGGCGAAACGCTCTCACCGAACCGCTGTCGATCGCACCGTGATGTTCGCCATCCGGATCAGCCGCGACGGCCCGGCGACCGGGTCCGGTGTCCATCCACTCGGCTTGCGACAGCCGACCGGCGGCGTAGCGTTGGCCGGTATGGAGCCGACCACCGAAGTGGTGACGGCGCGTCCGGCACCCGCGCTCGCGGCGTTCATCGATGGGTACGTCGGGTATCGCCTGAGCGGGTTCGCACCCGGATTGCATCGGGGACTGCCGTCGCGGCATATGACGTTCATCGTGTCGATCGGGCCGAGTATCGCCGTGGTGGCGCAGACCGATGCGCGGCAGTCGCCGGAGGATTACCGGTGTGTGCTCAGTGGGCTGCAGGCCAATTCGGCGGTCATTTCGCACAGCGGCTATCAGGAAGGGATCGGGATCGAATTGACCCCGCTCGGGAGCCGGGCCCTATTCGGGATGCCCGCGAGTGCGCTGTGGAATACGTCGGTGGAATGCGCCGAGGTGGCCGGGCCGGTCGGGCGGCAGCTATGGGAGGAACTGCAGGAGCTGTCGAGTTGGCCGGAGCGGTTCGCCGCCTGTGATCGGGTATTGACCGCGCTGGCCTGTCACGATCGACTGGTGACGCCCGAATTGACTTGGGCCTGGCGAACTTTGGTCGAATCCGATGGTGCGGCACAGATCGGGCGGCTCGCCGAGCAGATCGGTTGGAGCCGCCAACATCTGGCTCGCCGCTTCGGTGCGGAGTTCGGGCTCGGTCCGAAACTCGCCGCTCGGATCGCCCGCTTCGAACGCGCCCGACGAATCCTCGGCCACACACCGTCGTACGTGACCATTGCCCAGGTCGCCGCAACCTGCGGTTACTACGACCAAGCCCACCTCGACCGCGACTTCGCGGAACTGGCCGGTTGCAGCCCAACCGCGTGGCTGACGGCAGAGACATCGACTGGCTGATCCCTGGTTGATTTCTGCCGAGCCAGGACTTCAGCGCCACGGCGGCGAGCGAACAACTATCCGAAATGATCAACCGCCCACAGCTGTCGACCATGAATCGGAAGCAGATTCCATCCGTCCAAGACCCGGCGAGGTCCCGCGAGTGAGGCTGGATGCATGACGACACCAGTGAATTCCGCACCGTCCACAGCAACCCGCACCGCCGTCTGGCCGTGCCTCAACTTCACCGACGCGCGCGCCGTGGTGGCCTTTCTGACCGGCGCATTCGGCTTCGAAGAGGTCGCGCTCTACGCCAGCGAGGACGATCCGTCGTTCATCGAGCACGGTCAGCTGCGCTGGCCACTCGGCGGCGGAATCATGTTCAGTTCCATCGGCAAGGGCGACAACCCGTTCTGCGCCCGCGGGCCGGGTACCGATTCGATCTACCTCGTCTGCGAGCAACCCGATGCCCTGCACGACCGTGCGGTGGCCGCGGGCGCGGAGGTGGTGCGCGGCCTGCGCGATGAGGACTACGGTTCGCGCGGCTTCACCGTCCGGGATCCGGAGGGCAACCTCTGGAGCTTCGGCACCTACTGGGGCGAGTAATTCGCGTGGACGACGGCGGCCGTCGGCAGCGCGGCCGTCAACGTCCACCGAGACCCGATGCCGCGATACCACGGACGAACGCCCGCTGTGCGATCGCGTACACCACCACCAGTGGCAGCACGACGACCACCGCCGCGGCCATGAGAATCGGCCATTGCGTGTGGTACTGGCCCTGCAGCCGGACCAAACCCAAGGTGGCGGTGGCAATGTCGTTGCGCTGGATCATGATCAGCGGCCACAGGAAGTCGTTCCAGACGGTGATCCAGGTGAGCACCCCGAGCACCGTGAGCGCAGGACGGGTGTGCGGCAACAGCACTCGCCAGAAGACCTGCCAAGTGGTGCAGCCGTCGACAATCGCCGCCTCCTCGAGTTCGGCGGGCAACGTTCGGAAGAATTGGCGCATCAGATAGGTACCGAAGGCGCTGCCGAACAGGCCGGGAACGATCATCGCCCATGGTGTGTCCACCCAGCCGAAAGCGCGCATGATCAGGAATTGCGGGATCACGGTAACCGTCAGCGGCACCATCAACGTGCCCAGGTATGCAAGGAAAAGCACGTCGCGTCCGCGAAATCGCAAGCGCGCGAACGCATATCCTGCAAGCGAACAGAAAAATACCTGCCCCGCGGTGACACACAACGCGTAGCACGCGGTATTGACCAGCATCCGTCCCAGCGGGAGCAGGTCGAAGACCTTGCCATAGTTGGACCACTGCGGATGCGCGGGAACCGGTGTCGGCTCGGTGATCTCGCCATCGCGCTTCAACGAGCCCGACAGTGCCCACAGGATCGGAAACAGCGCACACCAGGCGATGCCGATGAGCGCCAGGTAGAGCAGGACACCGCGTACCGTCCGGCGCAGCACGGCCCGTTCCACCCGACCGGTACTGCGTGCCCACACACCGATCCGCATCGGAAGCGACCGCCGAACGATCTCGTACGTATTCACAATTCCACCTCCGTGCGGCGCGCGAACCGCAACTGCAATAGCGTCAGTACCAGCAGAATCGCGAAGATCACCCAGGCCAGCGCCGCCGCATAGCCGACCTCGTAGAACCCGAAGGCGTTCTGGAACAACATGATTCCGAGCAGATAGGTCCCGGTCTCCGGCCCGCCGCTACCGCCGGTCAGCGCATAGGCCTGATCGAAGGCCTGCACCGAGTTGATGATGGTGATAACGAAAACGAAAGACAGCGGCCCACGAATCAACGGCAGCGTCACCGACCAGAACCGGCGCAGTGCCCCTGCGCCATCGATGCGCGCCGCCTCGTACAGCGTCTCGGGCACCCCCTGCATCGCGGCCAGCAGGATGACCGTCGCGAAAGGCACACTCTTCCACACGGTCACGATGCTGAGCGAGACCAGCGCCCAATCCGGGTCGGTCAGCCAGGGCACCGGATCGATCCCGACCCAGCCGAGCATGATATTGAGCAGCCCGTCATCGGTGGTGAAGATGAAGCGCCACACCACGGCCATGGCCACTGTCGAGGCGACCAACGGCAGGAACGCGATGGTCCGAAAGATCCCGATACCGGCCAGCTTTCGGTTGAGCACGGCGGCAACGGCGAGTCCGATCACCACCGTCGGCACCAGCGTCAGCACCGTGAACACCGTGGTATTGCGCAATGCGATGAGAAACAACGGATCCGAAGCGAAGAGCCGCCGATAGTTCGCTGTTCCGACAAACCGCGGCGCACTGAACAAATCCCACGAGTGCAGACTCAGATACAACGAAACCCCCAGCGGGAACAGCAAGAACACCACTACCGCCGCCAGATTCGGCGCGACGAACACCCAACCCGCCCGCTCGCGCCGCCGCGCCAGCTGCCCCTTTTCGTGTGGCGCACCATTCACGGTTTGCCGAAGCCGGATAGTCACGAGGATTCCAGGAGTTTATCGATGTCGGCGGTCAGGGACGCGCTCACGGACTCGGCGGTCGCGGCACCGCGTAGCACCCGGTTGCCACCGCGCTCCAACAGCGCGGAAACCTTGCCCCACACCGGAGTAACCGGCAGCGCTCGGGAATGCTCCGGCCCCTCCGTGAACACCTGGAGGTTGCCTATCTCGCGATGCGCGGCCGCGAAGCCAGGCGAGCCCATTGCGGATTTCAGCACGGGCACGAACAGTCCGGAGGCCGCGATAATGGCCTGTCCCACCGGCCCGGTCGCGAATTTGACGAATTCCCATGCCTGTTCGATGCGCGGACTGTCCGCCGCAATCGACAACCCGGTGCTGCCGACATCGGTGATCGCCCCCGGCCCGCCATGCGGGCCGACCGGCAACACCGTGACATCGATGGGCACATCATCCTGTCCTGCGAACTCGGAATACAGCCAGTGCCCACCCATCGCCATCGCCGCCCGCCCGCGGCGGAACAGATCTGGGGCCGAAACCGACTGCTGGTCAGCGACTTTCGGTGCAACCCGATGGCGAACCGCGAGATCGGCATAGAACTGGAACCCCTCGGCGAACCGAGGATCACCGAGATTGGTCCTGGTCGGATCCACCGACGGTGAGAACCACTCGGCCCCATTGTTCATACCGAAACACGCGGCCGAGAAGTACGGCACCCAGGCGTCGGCGAACCCCCACTGCGGGGTCCGCCCCGATGCCTCATGAAGCGTGAGTTCCCTTGCGGCATCGAGGAATTCGGCGAACGACCAGGCATCCCGCCACCGGGTCGGCGCGGTCACTCCGGCAGCGGCGAACAGCTTCCGGTTGTAGTAGAGAAATACCCCGGACCACTGTTCCGGCAACGCGTACTGCCCACCACCGTAGGTAAAGGTGTCATAGAGCGCCGGATAACTGTCGGTACGCAGTGCGGCAGCGTATTCGGGCTCCCGATCGAGCAGCGTGCGCAGATCCAGCAGCACCCCGCGCTCGGCGAGTCCGGCATAAAGCAACTCCCACGCCATCATGACGTCGGGACATTTGCCACCCGCGCAGTAGGTGAGCATCTGCTGTAGCGGATCCGGCCCGGACATGATGGTGCGAATGCGGATATCCGGATGCCGCCGCTGGAACTCGTCGATGATCTTCAGCCGGACCCGCGCCTCCTCCGGCCTGGCCTGAAAGAAGAAGGTCAGCGCGTCGTCATCGGATCCGCAGCCGGCGGTGGCGAGCAGCGGCGCGGCCAGCACCGAACCGAGCAGCGTACGCCTGCGCAACGAGAGCCCTCCTCCAGGCGGGTGTGGAGCTTGGCGGAATCGCATGGCAGCATACGTTCGGCAACACCGACGTGACGGCCGACACACGAACAAAACTTAACGTTGTCCAAAGCCGATGGGAAACCAGCCCGATCGGCAGCACCGATCGGCTACGTTGTCACATGTTTGAGCAGCATCCTGCGCGTTTTACAGGAGAGTAAGCGGATGGCGACAATCGAATATTTGCGGACGGATCCCGATCTGCCGCCCGTCGGGGTGGTCGATCACTCCCCGATCACACCACGGAAGAAGGCGATCTTCGGAGCAATCGCGGTCGTCGGGGCGATCGCCTGGGCCGTCCTCGCCATCTCGCGCGGTGAGAACGTCAACGCCGTCTGGATCGTGGTCGCGGCGATCTGCACCTATGTGACCGCCTACCAGTTCTACGCCAGGCTGATCGAATACCGGATCACCAAGCCACGCGACGATGTGGCCACCCCCGCCGAGGAATTGGAGAACGGCAAAGACTACATGCCGATGGACCGGCGGGTGCTCTTCGGACACCACTTCGCCGCCATCGCGGGTGCCGGTCCACTGGTCGGACCGGTGCTGGCCGCGCAAATGGGTTATCTCCCGGGCACCATCTGGATCATCGTCGGTGTTGTCCTCGCGGGCGCGGTGCAGGACTACCTGGTGCTGTGGGCCTCGTCGAAGCGCCGTGGGCGCAGCCTCGGACAGATGGCCCGCGACGAACTCGGTCCGATCGGCGGCGTCGCCGCGATCATTGCCGTGCTGGTGATCATGATGATCCTGCTCGCGGTGCTCGGCATCGTGGTCGTGCAGGCACTGGCCGCGGTCAAGGGTCCGGACGGCGCGCTGCACGGCGGCAGCCCGTGGGGCGTGTTCTCCATCGGCATGACCATCCCGATCGCCCTGTTCATGGGTCTGTACCTGCGCTTCGTGCGGCCGGGCCGGGTGGGCGAGGTATCCATCGTCGGCTTCGCACTGCTGCTTTTCGTCATCATCTCCGGGCGTTGGGTTTCCGAATCCGGCTGGGGCCGAGACCTGTTCACGCTGTCCGGCACCACCATCGCCTGGCTGCTGATCATCTACGGTTTCATCGCCTCGGTGCTGCCGGTGTGGCTGCTGCTCGCGCCGCGCGATTACCTGTCGACGTTCATGAAGATCGGCACCATCGGCCTACTCGCCCTCGGCATCGTATTCACCATGCCGGTGTTGAAGGCTCCTGCCGTATCGCAGTTCGCGCACAACAGCAACGGTCCGTCCTTCGCGGGCAGCCTGTTCCCGTTCCTGTTCATCACCATCGCATGCGGTGCGCTGTCGGGATTCCACTCCCTGGTGTCCTCGGGTACCACGCCCAAACTGCTGGAGAAGCAGTCGCATGCTCGGATGATCGGCTACGGCGGCATGCTGATGGAGTCGTTCGTCGCGGTCATGGCGATGATCACCGCGAGCATTATCGACCAGCACCTGTACTTCGCCATGAACGCGGGCGCCGGACTCACCGGCGGCACCGCCGAGAAGGCCGCCGCCTATACCAATTCCCTCGGTCTGAGCGGTGATCCGATCACCGCGGGTGAGTTGACCCAGACCGCAAAGGATGTCGGCGAGACCAGCATCATCTCGCGCACCGGTGGCGCGCCGACGCTGGCGATCGGCATGTCCCAGGTGATGTCCGGATTCCTGGGCGGCTCCGGGCTGAAGGCGTTCTGGTACCACTTCGCGATCATGTTCGAGGCGCTGTTCATCCTCACCACCATCGACGCCGGTACCCGTGTCGCGCGCTTCATGCTTTCGGATTCGCTCGGCAATCTGGGTGGTCCGGCGAAGAAGTTCAAGGATCCGTCGTGGCGGCCCGGTGCGTGGCTGTGCTCGGCCATTGTGGTCGCGGCCTGGGGGTCGGTGCTGTTGATGGGTGTCACCGATCCGCTCGGCGGCATCTACACGCTCTACCCGCTGTTCGGCATCGCTAATCAGCTGCTTGCCGCGATCGCACTCACCGTCGTGCTGACCATTCTGATCAAGAAGGGCCTGGTGAAGTGGGCGTGGATCCCCGCGCTACCGCTGATCTGGGATCTGACCGTGACCATGACCGCGTCCTGGCAGAAGATCTTCTCCGCCGATCCGAAGCTCGGCTACTGGAAGCAGCACAGTCAGTACAGTGCCGCCCGCGCTGCCGGAAAGGTGTTGGGGCAAGCCAAGAATGCCGGCGATATGGACAAGATCGTGCGCAACACGTTCATCCAGGGCACGTTGTCGATCATCTTCGCGGTGCTGGTGTTGGTCGTCGCGGTGGTCGGTGTAGTGGTCTGCTACCGAGCCTGGCGGGCGGGCGGCGGACCGAGCAGCGAAACGCCGGAAGAACCGTCGAAGATCTTCGCACCGCGTGGCTTCATCGCCACTGCCGAAGAGAAGGCGGTGCAGAAGGAATGGGACGCCCTGATCGAATCGGGGCAGGTCCGGGCACCGGGCGCCGCACATGCCAAGGGCGCGACAGCGGAACCAGCCGTACATTGACCGCAGCAGCGCCGCCGAATGACGGCCGGTCGCCTCGACCGGCCGCCATTCGGCGGCTGCGGGTCGCCGGAAATGTCTGTGCCGCAAAGGTTCGCGCATTCGCCTCATGGTTCAATGCGGTGCTGGGTGGCCAGGATTACCAGCGCTATGTGGACCATCTGCAACGCAATCACCCCAGTCGTGAGATTCCGTCGGAGCGCGAGTACTGGCGGCGGCGCCACGCGGATGCGGATACCAGTCCGCAGAATCGCTGCTGCTGAACGGGAGCGGATTCGCACCCGGATGGGCATCGATGCCGCGCTGCCACATCTGCCGCGCGGTCGTCGTCCGGGTGAGCGTTCCGGTGTACGACTATTCGATGGTCAACTGGGCTTCGCCACGCTCGTGATCCAACAGCCGACGCTTGACCGGCAGGCCCCACCGGAACCCGCCGAGCGCTCCCCCGATGCGCAGGACTCGGTGGCACGGCACGAAAAGCGCCGCGGCATTGCGGGCGCAGGCATTGGCGGCGGCACGGGTGGCATCGGGACGCCCGGAAATGGCGGCGTATTCGGTATAGGTGACCGGATCGCCCGCGGGGATCTTGCGCAACACTTCCCATGCGTACATGAGGAATTCACCGGATCGCTGACGCACCTCGATCGCATCGATCGCGGTCAGCTCGCCGCGATGGTAGGCGGTGATCGCGCGGGTCACCGCGCCGAGATCATCGCGTTCGCGTAACTCACCGGGCCGCAGACTCGGGTGGATCAGCTGCCGCAAGTTCTCGGCGTCGACGGTCCAGCCGGAGGCGAGTACGGCACCATCGGCATCGACCAGCGCGGTGAACGCGCCGATCGGAGTGTCGCAGGTCGCGAAATCGGTTGTCACGATCGAGTCTTCGCTTTCGGTGCGGCGACGGACTTCGTCGCGGAGGCTTTCGGGGGTTCGGCTTTGCGTCCGGCGAGCGCGGCCTTCCATAGCTGCATGGATAGATATGAACGCCACGGTGCCCAGCGTGCGGTATCGGTGAGATCGACGCCGAGCAGGGTGGCGCCTTGGCGGACAACGAGATCGGTGTCGAGCAGGACATCCGGATCGGCCAGCAGCCGCATGGTCACATAGTCGGCGGTCCACGGTCCGACACCGTCCAGTGCCAGTAGGTCCCGGCGCAGGTCGGTGGCGGTGCGTCCCTGGTGCAGCACCAGATCGCCGGCGGCGAGAGCCGAGGCCGCGCCGATAATCGAGCGGGTCCGTCGCGCCGGACCGGTCAATACCTCGGCTCCGCGTTCGGCGATCACGGCCGGTGTCGGGAACAGACGTGCGACCGGCCCGTCGATCGGCTCACCGAGCGCCGCGACCAGCCGGGCGGTGTGGGTGGCGGCGGCGGATACCGAAATCTGCTGACCGATCATGGTGCGCAGCAACAACTCCGGGCCATCGAAAGAGCCGGGCACACGGATACCGGGCGTGAACGGCGGGCGCGCCTGAGCACGGCGGGCGGTGGCCGCACCGACATTGAAGGGGTGTTCGGCCGGTGCCGCACCGGCGTCCGGGAGATCTCGTCCGGACGTCACGATGACGTCGGTAGCGGCGGGCAGCGCGCCGAGCGCCTCATCGACGCCGACCGGGTCCGCATCCAGGTCCAGCAGGTGCCGCAGTCGGGCGACGGTCGGTGCGAGATCGCGCATATCGTGCAGGGACAGTTCGGCGCGCACGTGGTCGCGCTGGAAACTCAGCCGCGTCGTCGCATGTCCGTGCGGGGTGCGCAGGCTGCGGGTGTAGGCGCGGTCCTCCCACAGTTCCATACCCGGTACGACATGCGAGGAGAGGAACCACTCGAGCCAGCCCCGGTCCAGCGGCTCCCGAAAGGGCAGCCGCAACGTCAGTGCGCCATTGGTGGCGGGTACGAGGTGGCTGCCGGAGCGGGTCACCCGCTGCGCCTCGGTGCGCATGGTGGTCGGACTGACCGCGAACACCTCGCGGACCGTGTCGTTGAACTGGCGAATGCTGGCGAATCCGGCCGCGAAGGCGATATCGGACATCGGCATGGTCGTGGTCTGGATCAGCAGCCGCGCGGTGTGCGCGCGATGTGCCCTGGCCAATGCCAGCGGACCGGCCCCCAGTTCGGTGGTGAGCACCCGGGTCAGCTGGCGCTGCGAATAGCCCAGCGAAGCGGCCAGCGCGGGCACGCCACCGCGCTCGATGACGCCGTCGCCGATCAGTCGCATGGCCCGCGCGGCCAGGTCGGCGCGGGTATTCCACAGCGGTGAGCCGGGTGCGGCATCGGGTAGACAGCGACGGCAGGCCCGGTATCCTGCCTGCTGCGCCGCAGCGGCCGTCGGCAGGAACGTCACGTTGGAAGGTTTCGGCGTGATCGCCGGACATGAAGGGCGGCAATAGATTCCGGTAGTTCGCACGGCGGTGAAGAACTGGCCGTCGAATCGGGAGTCCCGGGTCGACACCGCCCGATAGCAGCGCTCGAAATCCAAAGCCGTGATCGTCACTTAATCCACAATGGCAGCAACCCGCATCGGACGCTAGCGGAAATCCGCCATAGACCCCTATGGCGGGCGCGAACAAGTCAACCGGTGGGCACCCGCGACAATTCGAATTGCCGAGCAGCACAACGGAATGTAGCGCCGGGCGTTACACTGCCTTCGCGAGATTTGGGCCGGAATATCGGGATATGGGCCGAATACGAGGGCGGGCGCATGGTTGGCGTCGGAGACCGCATCGCGGGCCGATACACATTGCGGGAACTGTTCACGCTCGGTGGCGAGGGGATGGCCTGGCGGGCGACGGATGCGGATCTGGGCCGCGATGTTGTGCTCAAATGTCCGCGCCCGGACGATCCGGACAGTGCCCGGCGGCTGCGCACCGCCGCGCGCAATGCGGCGGCCCTGCGGCATCAACATATCGTCGGCGTATTCAACATCTTCGAGCACGACAACGTGTGCTGGCTGATAACGGAGTACGTGCCGGGTTACTCACTCGCCGAGATCGCGCGTGACCAACGCAAACTCGGCCCGGCCCGCGCCGCCGTGGTCGGCGAACAGATCGCGAGCGCGCTGGCACACTGCCACGATCGCGGCATCCTGCACTGCGATATCTCCCCGGAGAACATCATCCTCGCCGATGACGGTGACGCCTTCCTGACCGACTTCGGCAGCTCGCTCGACCTGCGCAATGCGGGCACCGGCGACACCCCGGATCTCGAGGCCGCGCGTGGCAAGTGGCGGTATCTGGCACCCGAGGTCGCGGCTGGCGGTCCCACCGGCCCCAAGTCGGATGTCTACGCACTCGCGACCTCGCTGCTCGCGGTCACCGAACGGCAGCGCCGACCGGGGCCGTTCGAGGCCCTGCTCACCCAGCTGACGCTGCCCAACCCGAACCACCGCCCCGCTGCCGCAACGGCCGCGGCCCGCTTCGCGAGCCTCGAGCAGACGCCGCGCGACTGGGATCGCACGCTGCTGCGACGGGTTGCGCTCGGCGCCGCCGAGGTGATTGTGGTGGCGCTGCTGGTGGCGGCTGGTGTGGCAATGCCCGGTGTCGCGGCGCCGGATCCGTTCGGCGATCCGCAATCGGCCGACCCGTGCGCGCTGCTCGAACCGACGACGCTGGCCGAGTTCGGGCGGATCGATCTGAGCAGCGACGGTGCCAACTTCGATAGCTGCGATCTGCGCGTGCGACAGTGGGGTGAGGATTTCCACCCGGATATCGGCCAGGTCCGGCTGACGCTGTCCGTCGAAGCGCCCGAGCAGACCTCGCAGGTGTCGTTCACCCGCGTCGGAAATGTCACCATCGCATCGGAACCCGCGGGCAGCACCAGATGCGTTCGGACCCTGATGCTTTCGGGCAGTGCGAATGTCGCGATAGTCGGCGAACGCAAGACGCCCAACGGCCCGGACCCGTGTGTGCTGGCCGATATCACCGCCGACCACGCACGAGATATGTTGTTGCACGACCCGATCCCGCGCCGACCCGGCACCTTCCCGACCGGATCGTTGGCATGGCGCGACGCCTGCGCCCTGGTGGACGTACCGACCCTGTCCCGGGTGGCGGGCGTCGACGCGGTGCATCCCGCCCCCGGATTCGCTCGGTGGTCGTGCCGTTGGAACAGCACCATCGACGGTCACGTCACGGTGCGCTACGACCGTGACGCGCCGAAGACCGCGGAGGCCGGACAGCCGCTGACCCTCGCGGGTCTGCCGAGCTTTCGCCGATCCGGTGCCAAGGACACCGACGACTGCATCGTGCAGATCCAGTACCGCCGCTTCCGTGGCACATCGAGCAGTGATCGGGCCGAAGTCGTCGTGGTCAAGTTCCACGCATCGCAGCCGGCCGAGCAGCGCTGCGCGACCGTCACCGATCTCGCGACAACCGTGGCGGCCAGCCTGACCAGATGACGCGCGGACCGGTCCGGTGCACCCGGTGCGACGCTCGGATCGGACCAGACCGAAGACAAGGAGGTCGTCGTGCCGCAGGGAAAGCCGAGACGCAAAGGCGTGTATCCGATGTCCCCGTCGGATCACGGATTGGCGAGAGGAGCCGGCGGCACCGCGCCGGGCACGATCTCGGTGCTGTCGATGGCCGGCGGAGTCCACGGCACGCCGCATGACGGGAACTTCATCGAATTCGGCCGCAATCTCGAACAGGTGGATGTCGGCGTCGGCGGGGACGACCTGCGGATCAGCCGTGTGCACGGAACCCTGACCTACCGGCGCAGCCACTGGCATCTCGACAATATCGGCAGCGTGCCCATTCGATTGCCGCAGGCCCGGCTCGTCTTCGAGGGTGAGGAACCATTCCCGCTCGACACCGGCTACACGCCGATGTTCATTCGCGGATCCCACAATCGCGAACACCTGCTCGAGATCTACGTCACCGGCCTCGACGGCGATCTGCCCGCACCCAGGCATGAGCACCTCACCGAGCAGCCCGAGCCGTGGCCGCTGGAACCGGACGAGAAGCTGGCGCTCGTCGCACTCGGCCAGCCGTATCTCTACCAGGAACGCTGGCCACAGCCGTGGACCTGGAAGGAGACCGCCGCGCTGTTGCACGCGCTGCAACCGGACGCGGGCTGGACCGACCGACATGTCGCCGATGTGATCGGACGCGTCCGTGCGCGCCTCTCGGATGAGAAGTACGCGCGCGCCTGCGGTCACGAACCGGTTCCCGGGCTGACCAGGGATCAACTCACCGAACCGATCGGCAATATGCTCAATCACAACCTGCTGCAGGAACTCATCCAGTCGACCACCATCGTCCCCCGCGATCTCCAACTCCTCGACGGCCCCTGAGCTCGGTCCGCTAGCCGCTTACGCCGAGCGACGAATAATGCCGCGGCCGTGCACTAGCCCGCCGCGGCCATCCCGCCGCACAACCATGCCCGCGAAGCGGTCCTCGGCTTCGCGACCGCGATATCGGTCGCCCGACGACTTCGGTCGAACTCGGATATTCCAGGAATATGTCCGACGGTTCGTCTGGTGGCGACGAACCACAGCCGTTGAGTATGAGCAACGCGCAGCGTATGCGGCGGCCCCGAACCCTTCGGCTACACGCGAAATCCCTCTCTACCAATGCAATTGGGACTCAGGATACGCGAACCAGCGTATGGACAGCTACTCCGGACCGGTCCGGAAGCGCTCGGGAGAGCATGTTCGAACCAAGGTGAGGATCTACCGAACGGGGTGACCGAGCAGTCGAGGGGTCTCGCTCGGACGCGGCCGGGATACGTCCGACGGGTACTCGTTCCGGAAACGGTGCCTGACTTCGGATTTCCGCGAGGTGCCTCGGAAAGGCCGACGAATGGACCGAACGATGCAGGTGTACCGACCGTGCGACCCAGGCGGTCGCACTCGGCAACGCGTCGCTGCTCGGCATCGGGTACTCGATGCTGCGGCGACGCCACCTGGCCGTCACCACGACGGCGATCACGATCGGGCTTGGTCACCCTCCTCGCCTGCTTCGTGCGGGACGCGTGGTTCGAGGTCATCGTGTTGCTGTGGTGGCTGGCTGTCACCGCGCACGGCTGGATCCTGGCGGGCGGCCCGAAGTCTCGGCAGGGCGGATCATGGAAGCAGCGACTGCTCGCGCTCGCTGTCACCATTGCGGTGCTGGCGGCGATTGTGCTGCTTCGTGTCGAGGCCGCGCGGATCAAGGCCGATATCGTCCCGGCGCAGTTGTCACGCTTGCCACGCAATGACGGTCTGCTCAGGCGACAGTGGTACGAAGGTGCGAGCCTGCTCGCCCGCGGATGACGTGCAACCGGCTCGGAATACGCTGGCGCATTTCGTCGACGTGGCTGACCACGCCGACCACGCGCCCGCCAGCACGGAGTTCGTCGAGCACGCCCATGACGGCGTCGAGGGTGTCGGCATCCAGTCCGCCGAAACCCTCGTCGATGAAGATGGTGTCGAGCACCACGCCGCCGGATTCGGCCGCCACGGTGTCGGCGAGGCCGAGCGCCAATGACAGTGCGGCCATGAAGGATTCGCCACCGGACAGGGTTTTGGCGGGGCGGACAGCGCCGGTGTAGTCGTCGCGGATATCGAGGCCGAGGCCACCACGACGACCGCGCGGGCCCGCCTTGTCGGAGTGCACGAACTCGTAGCGGCCGCCCGACATTCGACGCAGGCGAACCGAACCCGCCAAGGCCACCTCTTCCAGCCGGGCGGCAAGTACATAGGAGCGCAGCGACATTCGACGATTGTTCTCGCCTCGGCCCGCGACGACCTCCGCGAGCGCCGCCAGCTCCTCGTGGGCACGCTGGACCGGAGCGATCCGATCGACCGCGGCCCACAGCTGACCACCCAGATCCTCCAGCAGGTTCACCCGCCGGGCGGCCTCGGCGTGCGCGGCGACGGCTGCGTTCAGTTGGGTCTGCGCGGCCGACACAGCGGACTGCAACTCCGCGAGATCGCCGGGTTCGCTCGATGCGGCAGCTCGGATCTCCGGCTCGGCGAGCACGGCCTCGGCATGTGCGCGAGCCCGATCCGCGGCGACCAATTCCGCTTCGATCTCGTTGCACCGCTGCGAGGTTCGTGAGGCAGCGTTGACCACTCGCGCGTATGCCGTCAACAAGGCGACGTCGTCGCGCCGCCGCGTGCCGGCCTCGGCTGCCGCACCCCTGGTGACCTCGCTCCCCTCGGTCGAATGGGATACCGCTCCAGCACGGAAGCCATCGGTGACCGCATCGCTATTGCCCGCGCCCTCGGGATCGGTGACCCGCGAAGCATTCGGACCGTGCGTCGCGACGGAACTGTCTGCCTGCTCGATGACGAAC
Source organism: Nocardia sp. NPDC052112 (assembly GCF_040680135.1). Lineage (NCBI taxonomy): Bacteria > Bacillati > Actinomycetota > Actinomycetes > Mycobacteriales > Nocardiaceae > Nocardia > Nocardia sp. NPDC052112. The sequence continues at coordinate 292,513 of NZ_JBFAWD010000004.1, forward strand.
CCCGCTGTCAGCGCGAGGCTTTCGACTCGGTCGGCGACCATCGTGACCTGATCGGCCGCAGCCGACTCGTCGCTGCGGGCGTCACGGAGGGCGGTGGCGTCGCCGATCAGGGTGTCGAGGCGAGTGCGGCGGCGGTCGATCGTTTCGTCGGCGCCCGCGGCGGCGCGCAGGCGGTCGGTGAGTTCGGTGAGGCGCGCGGCGGCGGCGGCGATTCGGGTGGTGACGGTGCTGCGGCGGGTATCGGATTCGCGGAGTTCGTCGTGCAGGCGCGATTCGTCGGTGCGCAGGCGCGACAGTTCGGCGGTGAGGCTGTCGGAAAGGGTGGCGAGTTCGGCAGCGTCTTCGTAGCGGTCGGTGGCCGCGCGCAGGGCGGCGGCCAGCTCCACGCCATCGGCATCGCCGCCGCGAGCGATGAGCGTATCGATTTCGCGTTCCAGATCCGTGATTCGGGCCTGCACGCGGTCGCGGGAGTCCTCGGCCGCGCGTTCGGCGGTGGCCGCCGCATCCTCGGCCTCCTTCGATACCGCGCTGGCTGTGGCGCGGGCCGGTGCGGGGTGCTCGGCGGAACCGCAGACCGTGCACGGCTCGCCGTCGATCAGCTGACCGGCGAGTTCGGCGGCCATACCGGCCAACCTGCGCTCGCGCAGGTCGAGTACGCGTTCCCTGGCATCCAGATGTGCGGCGCGGGCCGATTCCCATTCGATCCGGGCGTGGTCGAGAGTTGTGCTGCGACCGGCGAGTTCGACCGCCGCCCTGGCCGCAGCCTGCAGGCGTTCGCATTCGGCGGTCAGGGTGGGCAGTTCCGCTGCGGCCTGGGCGGTTTCACGCAGCCGGGTCTCGATGGTGGCGATCGATTCGGGCAGTTGCCGACGCATCCGAGTCAGTTTGTCCACCCGGCCGGTGAGTGCGGTGTCTTCCTCGCGCAGCGTGGCGAGTTCGGAGGTGAGCCGGGTCGCGGTGGTCGCGTCGGCGCGCACTTCGTCGAGCGCGCCGATCTGGGCGCTCCACCGTCTGATGGCCGCATCGACGTCAGCGCCGGCGACGACGACCGGCGTCCCGTCCGCGTCGGGCTCCACCGTGATCAGCTCATTACCTGCGATATCCGCGCCCGCGGGTTCGGCGAGCAGCGCGGCCAATCGTGCGGCGATACGGCGGGTTTCGTCGGATTTGCGCCTGGCGTGCATTACCGCGGCGCGGGCCGCATCGACGGCCTCGACGACCGGCGCGGCACGGTGGGCCGACTCGAGTTCGGCCTGCAGAGCGGCGCGGTGCGCGGCGGTGGCCGCGTATTCGTCGAGCCGCTCGCGGGCCGCGGTCATGCGGCGGCGCAGTTCGTGCAGACGGCGCTGTTCCTCGGCCCGGGACATGAGGCGGGCCGATTCCTGTTGGCAGCGTTCGGCTTCCGCCGCGGTCGTGCTCAGTTCGGTACGCGCGGTCACGAGCAGATCTTGCGACCAGCCGACCGCCTCCAGCGGCCCGACGGGTTCGGCCGCCGTCTCCCCCGCCGCCACCGCGACCTGCGCGATCAACCGATCGATGCTCTGCTTGCGCGAGTCCACATCCGCGGCCGAGGCCCTGCGCTTATCCGCCAACCACTGCTCGGCACTGCCGAAACGCTCGGTGTCGAAGAGCTTTTCGAGCAGCTTCTCGCGTTCCTCGTTCTCCGCGCGCAGGAATCGCGCGAAATCGCCCTGGGGCAGCAGCACGACTTGGAAGAACTGGTCCGCGCTCATGCCGAGCAGCCTGATGATCTCGTCGCCGATATCGGTCAGGCGAGCGAGGTTCGCGCCGCGTCCGTCCAGCCATTCCAGCGTCGCGGCGGCATTTTCCTTGACCCAGCCGCTTTTGGCCCGCTTACTCGGCCGCTGGAATTCCGGCGAGCGCGTCAACCGCACTCGTCGGCCACCCAGCGTCGCTTCCAGCACCACCCGCGGCGGCGTCTGCTCGTCGGCATGATCGGAATGCAGCCGTTTGCTTTCGCCGCGTGCGCCCGGCACACTGCCGTACAGCGCGAAGGCGATCGCATCCAGCACCGTTGTCTTTCCGGCACCGGTCTGCCCGTGCAGCAGGAACAGTCCATCCGCACCGAGCGCGTCGAAGTCGACAACCGTGGTCTCGGCGAACGGGCCGAATGCGGTCATCTCCAGCCGGTGCAGCCTCACTCAGCGCTCCTGGTAACCGCAGTCGCCGCGAACACCATCCGCCGCGTCGTCCGGTCGGCAACGAATTGTGCGGACGCTGCGCCGATCCACACGGACCTGCCGCGATATCAGATGCCGGTGCTCGGCTGCGGACACGCGGGGTGTGGACAGCGCTACCACCCCGACGCTGCCCGGCACGGATTCTCCGAGGCAAGCGACTGGCTCGAGCGCGTTGTCCGCCGACCGATCGCCACTCATGCGGACAGTTCCCCGGCAAGTGTGACCGCTGCGGGCAACACCCGGTCGGGTTCGGCCACGGCGGCGGCGAGTGCTCGTTCCAGCCATGCCATTTCGCCCGGGGTGGGTTCGCCGCGGACGTCGGTGAGGAAGCTCTGCGCTACCTCGGTATCGCGGCGGCCGTGCACACGGTCACGGTAGCGCAGTTCTGGATTGCCATCCGGGCGTGACCATTCCACATGCACCGCGTGTGGGAAGCGTTCGCGCAGTGTGCGCATGGCGTCGACGGGGCGGGCGTAGTCGGTGAGCGTCGCCGAGACATAGTGCTCCTCGGCCTCGGCATAGGCTGTGTCACCGAGCAATTCGTCGAGCGTGCCGGTGAGACGACTCAGACCGCGCACTTGCGGGAGGTCGCGGCGCCGCACCGCATGCAGGCCGGTGGCATCCAGGTCGACCAGCCAGACCGCCTTGCGGTGCGAGGTCTCGGCGAACGAATACGGCAGCGGGGAACCGGAATAGCGCACCGATTGCGACAGTGTCTGCGGTGAATGCAGATGTCCGAGCGCCACATAGTCGATACCGTCGAATGCCGACAGCGGCACGGTCTCCACGCCGCCTACCGAAATCGAACGCTCGGAACCGGTCGCCTCACCACCGACCACGAAGGCGTGGGCGAGCACCACGGTACGGGTGCCGGGGCGCTCGGCGATATCGGCTCGGATCCGGCTCATTGCCGCATCCAGGATCTCCGCATGCGAACGTGCCTGCGGCACATCGAGTTCGGCGCGGGTGATCTCGGGCTCCAGATAGGGGATACCGTAGCAGGCGATCGCACCGTGCGCGTCGGACAACAGCACCGGTTGATCGGCGGCAGCGACCGTGGTGCGCAGATGCAGACCGCCCGCCGCCGCGAAACTCGCACCGGCACCGAGCCGTGTCGGGGAATCGTGATTGCCGGACGTCGCGATGATCTGGGCGCCGGCCGCACGGATGGCCTCGAATCCCTGGATACACACCGCGATCGCGTCAGCGCTCGGAATGGACCGGTCGTACACGTCCCCCGGCAGTACGACGACGTCGACGGATTCCGCGGCCACCAATTCGGCGATCGCCGCGAGCGCGGCGGCCTGATCGGCAAGCAGATCGACCCCATGGAATGTGCGCCCGATGTGCCAGTCCGAGGTGTGCAGCATCCGCATGCCGCGAAACCGTAGGCGATCGCACCGACACACTCCAATTGCCGCGCCCGTCGTGTCGGATTCCGGCAATTCCGTGCGGCGTGTCGGCGGCGTTTTTTCCGAGTTTGCTGTACGACCCACCGCAACCGACCACATAGTACGAATCCGCGGCTCCCGTCCACTCGTCGACGCGCTGCTGCCCGATAGCTCTCGGGTTTCGAACTTGTCGGTGCCATGGGGCACTATCTGCGCTATGACCGCACCGATGCTCGTCGCACTGATGCTGGTGTTCGCCGCCGGGGTGGGGCTCGGCTGGCTCGGGCATGCCGCGCGTGCCGGGCAGCGCGCGACGGCGGCGGAGGCGAGACTGGCCGCCGCCAGCGATAACGAGCGCCTGCTGCGGCAATCGCTCACCGCGGCGAATGAGGATGCGGCACGCCGACATTCGCATGCCATCGGCGCCATGGTCGATCCGCTGCGCGAAGCGGTCGGCGCGCTGAATCAGCACATCCAACAGGTCGAACATCACCGCATCAATGCCTATTCGAGTCTGCGCGAACAGGTCGCGGGCATGCAACGCACCTCACATCAGCTCACCAGCCAGACCAGTCAGCTGGTCGCCGCACTGCGCGCGCCGCAGGTGCGCGGGCGCTGGGGCGAGATCCAATTGGAACGGGTGGTGGAACTGGCGGGTATGACCCGGCACTGCGATTTCGACACCCAGGTGAGCCGGGCCGCGCGCAGCGACGGCACGACGGAACGCACCGGCATGGTGCGGCCGGACCTCGTGGTCGAACTGGCGGGCGGCAGGCAGATCGTGGTGGACGCCAAGGTGCCGTTCACCGCCTATCTCGATGCCACCATGGCCGACGACCCGGACGAGCGCGCCGAACTGCTCGGCCGCCATGCCAAGCATCTGCGTGCCCATATCGATCAGCTGGCCGATAAGGGGTATTGGCTGGCCTTCGATCCCGCGCCGGAGTTCGTGGTGCTGTTCGTGCCGGGCGACCCGTTCCTCGATGCCGCACTGACCACCGATTCCGGCCTGCTCGAGTACGCCTTCGGCCGCAACGTGATCCTCGCTACTCCCACGACGTTGATCGCGTTGCTGCGTACGGTCGCCTTCGGCTGGCGGCAGGAAGCACTGTCCCGCGACATGGCAACCGTTCAGCAATTGGGCCGCGAGCTCTACAACCGGCTCGGCATGACCGGCCGACATCTGGACCGCCTGGGCGCGCAACTCGGTAAGGCCGTAGACGCTTTCAACTACACCGTGGCCTCGGTGGAGTCGCGGGTGATGGTTACCGCACGCAAACTCCACGATCTGGAAATAGCCGAGCAGGAGGTCCCGGCAATCCATCGGGTGGATTCACTGCCACGAGCGGTCGGCTTCGCCGACACCGACGATCAGCCCCCGCGACCGCCGTGCCATAACACCACCGAGCGCGGCGGCAGTTAGTGTCATGGTGTGGCTGCTTCCCAACGTGTGCAAACCCGGGTGCCCGCGCCGCATCGTTCGATCCTGCCCTCGGTGCCGGGTATTCCGGCCGGGGCAGCTGTTCTGATCGCGGTGGCGTGCACGTTTCTGGGTTTCCTGATCGATGCCCACGGCGAGATTGACGAGCTGACCGGGACGTTCAACACGTTATACGTCGTCGGCTGCGTCGCTGCGGTGCTCGCCGTTCGCTATCGGGGCATCTTCACGACGATGGTGCTGCCACCGCTACTGCTGTTCGTCGCGGTGCCGCTGGCATATCAGCAGCTCATCGGTCACGCCTCGACCGGTCTCAAGGACATCCTGCTGAATCTGGCGATCCCGCTGGTGAATCGCTTTCCGATCATGGCGCTGGCCACCGTGCTGGTGCTGGCTGTCGGCGCCGGGCGGATCCTGCTACACAGGCGCGAGGAGGCCGCGGGACGCGCCGACGAAGCCCGTCGCGGCACCAGCTGGGGCCGCCGGAACACACCCAAACGCACTAGGCCGGAGCGCACCGAGGACGACTCGCTCCCCGATGCAGCGCGCCGCCGCACCCGCCGTCCCCAGGCCGATACCACCGACCTCGATACCGATCTGCACCTGCCGCGCCCGTCCCGTCGCGGTGCTTCCGAAGTCGCGGACGCCCCGCCGCGCGTGGGCGGCGCCGCAAAGAGCGCACGGGGTGACGAACGCCCGAGCCGCGACCGCCGATCGAACGCCCGCACCGCCCGCCCCGGCGCCGCAGCCGCCCGAAACGAGGGCGACCCGAGCCGAGCCGGACGCCCCGCGGCAGCACCTCCTCGGGCCGAGGGGGATCCGAGCCGGGCCGCCGCGAGCAGGCGGCGCGGTGAAGCCCCACCACCGCACCCTCAGCCCAATGTCCGCTACCGCGAACGCGATTCGAGCCGCACCGAACGACGTCGGCCGGAGAACCTGTAGCCGAACACCTCATCGCCCGAGGCGCCGTCCGACAGCGGCACACGCGACGGCTCCCGTGCACTGCCTCGAAAGCTGCTGCCGCAACTCAGCGGCGTTGCGCGGAGCCCTGCGATCTCTCGGCGCAACGCAACAGCACAACGCAGACAGGAACCCAGACGGGTCGGACATCAGCTCCACACGAGATTCGCCAACTCATCACACAAACGCACAGCATCCTGCAACGCGAATACCAGCGTTGCAGGATGCTGAAAGCCCTCGGCGCAGCTCAGCGACGTGACGCGCGCAACTCCCGCGGCAGCGCGAATACCAACGTCTCGTTGGCGGTCGTTACCGGCTGCACCTCACCGAATCCGTGTTCCGCCAACATATCCAGCACGCCGCGCACCAGGATGTCGGGCACGGACGCACCCGAGGTGATGCCGACCGTGCGCACGCCGGCCAGCCATGCCGGATCGACCTCGCGGGCGTAGTCCACCAGGTACGCGGCCTTCGCGCCGGCGCCGAGCGCGACCTCGACCAAGCGCACCGAATTCGACGAATTGCGCGAGCCGACCACGATCACCAGATCGCATTCCGGCGCCATTGCCTTGACCGCGACCTGCCGGTTCTGGGTGGCGTAGCAGATGTCGTCGCTCGGCGGATCCTGCAGCGCCGGGAACCGCTGCCGCAGCCGCTGCACCGTCTCCATGGTCTCGTCGACGCTGAGCGTGGTCTGGGAGAGCCAGATCACCTTGGACTCGTCGCGCACGGTGACCCGGTCGACCGCATCCGGACCGTCGACGAGCTGCACATGTTCAGGCGCCTCCCCCGCAGTGCCCTCGACCTCCTCGTGCCCCTCGTGACCGATCAGCAGAATGTCGTAGTCGTCGCGGGCGAAGCGCTTGGCCTCCTGATGCACCTTGGTCACCAGCGGGCAGGTCGCATCGATCGTGCGCAGGTTGCGCGCCGCCGCCGACTCGTGCACCGCGGGTGAGACACCGTGCGCGGAGAAGACGACCAGTGCGCCCTCGGGCACCTCGTCGGTCTCGTCGACGAAGATCACGCCCTGCTCGCGCAGCGTTTCGACCACGTGACGGTTGTGCACGATCTCCTTGCGCACATAGATCGGCGCGCCGTGCTTGTCCAGCGCCTTCTCCACCGTCTCGACCGCGCGGTCCACACCGGCGCAGTAGCCGCGCGGCTCGGCTAGCAGCACGCGCTTACCACCGTCGGCATCGGCGGATCCGGAACCGGCCGAGCGGGCGATTCCGACGTTCAGGGGGATGGCCGAAGACATGCCCCTCAGCTTACGTGCGGCCGATGCGTGCCGGGCGGCCGGTTACGTCGTTTTCGCCACACTCGCACCGGGCGAAAAGGCGGTCGACCGACGCAGCACCCGGTACGTGCGCGGTCAGGTCCGCGGAGGCAGCCTGCGCAGCCCGGTAGGGCCCCGCAACGCCAAATAGATTCCGTGTCTGTGACACCAGTGCTTTGCATAGCATCCCGTATCGGGCAGGCTAGGAGCATGTTTCGACCACCGTTCCTGGCCCGTGTCGCCGCCGGCGCCGCCGTATACGCCATCGAGGAAACCCGTCGGCTACCAACTGCCGCAATGAATTTCCCGATCACCGCGATCAGTCAGATGTTGCAGACCACCATGCACGTCCAGCAGTTCGTGACGAGCCTCGCCCTCAAGGGCGACGGCGTATTCGACCGTCTCACGAACACCCCCGTCGAACAGCCCGACTGGGCCACCTTCGACGAGGACGCCGAGCCGGAGTTCACCGCTTCCGCCCGCACCAGCCGTTTCGACCTGTACGCCGACGACGAATCGACCGATTTCGCCGCCGATGCCGCCCGTGCCGGTGAGACCAATGGTCACGCCGCCTCGGTACAGATCATCGCCGTGCCGGAGACCGAGGTTTCCGAGGCACCCCAGCCCGAACCCGAGCTCGAGCCCCAGCCCCAGCCCGAGCCCGAGCCCCAGCCCGCGATCGTCGAGCCAGAGGTGGCCACCCGGTACGACTACGCCAATATGACCCTGGCCCAGCTGCGCGCCCGCCTGCGCATGCTGACCGTCGATGACCTGAACGCCCTGCTCGATTACGAACAGCAGACGCGCGCCAGGGCGCCGTTCGTGACCATGCTGACGAATCGGATCGCCACCGTGCGGGCTCAGTGAACGAACCCCCGACGCCCTCGTCGACGGTTGGCCGGGAATCCGCCGGCCAACCCGACCGAGCGGCTCCCGCCAACTCCGCCGAACACCCGTGGCCGGTGCGTTCGGTGGCCATCAAGGTCGCCCAGTGGATCGATCGGCTGGGCAGCATCTGGGTGGAGGGCCAGGTCACCCAGATCAATCTGCGTCCCGGCACCAGCACCGCATTCCTGGTGTTGCGGGATACGGCCGCCGATATGTCGCTGTCGGTGACCTGTCATCCGGATCTCATTCGCCGCTCCGCTGTTCCACTGCAGGAGGGCAGCCGAGTCGTGGTCTACGGCAAGCTCGCATTCTTCACCGGTCGCGGCACGATTTCGTTGCGCGCCATGGAGATTCGCCCGGTCGGCATCGGTGAGCTGCTGGCCCGCATCGAACGGTTGAAGGAACTGCTCGCCGCGGAGGGACTATTCGATCCCCGGCTGAAGCGGCCGATCCCGTTCCTGCCCAAGACAATCGGCCTGATCACCGGCCGAGCCAGCGCGGCCGAGCGCGATGTGCTGACCGTGGCCCGAAACCGCTGGCCCGCAGTATGTTTCGAAATCCGCAATACCGCGGTGCAGGGTCCGACCGCGGTACCGCAGATGGTGCAGGCCTTGGCCGGACTCGATCGCGATCCGGCCGTCGAGGTCATCGTGCTGGCCCGCGGCGGCGGCAGCGTCGAGGATCTGCTGCCCTTTTCCGATGAGACGCTGTGCCGCGCGATCGTCGCCGCGACCACCCCGATCGTCAGCGCGATCGGACACGAACCCGATAACCCGCTGTGCGATCTCGTCGCCGATCTGCGCGCCACCACCCCCACCGATGCCGCCAAGCGCATCGTGCCCGATGCGGCCGCCGAACTGGCCGGGGTCCGCGATATGCGTGCGCGTGCCGCCGCCGCGCTGCGCGGCTGGGTCGACCGCGAAACAAGGGCATTGGCCCAGCTCCGTTCCCGGCCCGTGCTGGCCGACCCGCTGCGCGAACTCGACCGCCGCTATGACGAGATCGAACGCCTGCGCGTTGCCGCCCGCCGCACCGCCGAACACCTGATCAACACCGAAACCACCGCAACCCGCCATCTGCGCGAAAAACTCACCGCGGTGGGCCCGGCCGCGACGCTGGCGCGTGGTTACGCTGTCGTGCAGCGCGTCAGCGGTAAGCAGCGGCATGTGGTCCGCTCGATCGAGGACGCGCCCGCAGGCAGTCAGCTGCGGATCCGGGTCGCCGACGGTGCCATCACCGCCGCCGCGCTCGGCACCCAAGCACTCGGCACAACCGATACAGGGAGGAACTGACCTTGGCCGACCCCGGCAAGGACGACGAGCTGGCCGAGATCTCCACCTTCGGCTACGAACGCGCCCGCGACGAACTGGTCAACGTCGTCAAAATGCTCGAACAGGGCGGGCTCGACCTGGACGAATCCCTGGCGCTGTGGGAGCGCGGTGAGGCACTGGCCACCCGCTGCGAAGAACATCTGGCGGGTGCGCGTCAGCGGGTCGAGAACGCGCTCTCGCGTACCGATCTCGAGAGCGACGAATGAGCGTCCGCCGCGCCACCGTTGTGTCACAAATTTGTGCCACAATGGACTGATGACCGCTATCCCTATCCGAGAACTCTCACATCACACAGCTCGATGCCTGGCGCTGGTCAAAGCGGGGGAAACCATCGATATCACCGAGCGCGGCACCATCATCGGCCGGATCGTCCCAGTCGACCCCGAACGAGATGTCCGGGCGCGGTTGCTCGTCGAGCGCCGGATGCGCCCGGCCACCAGGGGTCGTGCGGACCTGCTTGCCGAGGTACGCCGACGGCTGAACGGTGCACCGATCGATGCGGAGGGCACCGCGAGCGCGGCACTGCAGGATCTGCGCGACGACGAGCGCTACTGATGATCTATCTGGACACCAGTGCTCTGGTGAAGTTGGTCCATCTGGAATCAGAATCGGCCACACTCGCAAGCTGGCTCGATGATCGCCCCGACGAGCCCTGGGTTGCTTCGTCGCTGGTGGAAGTCGAACTGGTCCGCGCAGTGCGGGTGGCCGAACCGGCCGACCTCATTCACGTACCGGCCGTCCTTGCTCGGGTGGACAGGCTCGAAATGGATGGGATCGTACGGGCCAATGCCGCAGCGGTGTCACCCGCAACAGTCCGGAGCCTCGATGCGCTGCACCTGGCCACCGCACTGGAACTAGCCACCGATCTGATCGCGTTCGTCACGTATGACAAGCGCCTCGGCGCCGCGGCAGAGGCCGCCGGTTTGACGTGGGTGGCGCCGCTCTGACTAGCGCATGAGCGGCTGGGCGGCGGCGATGGCGGTGGCGAGGGTGCTGAAGGCGGCGTGGTTGCCCGCGCCGGTGATGAGCACGCGGGATCGGCCGAAGTCGGCGATCCATGCCGTCTCGGAACCCTGCTCGGCGTAGACGACCCATTTCTGGTCGCCGACCTGCTCGGTACCGGTGCCGTACCGGGAGCCGAGCACGAAGCGCGACAGCGCCTCCTCGGTCGCGCTGCTCTGGCTCATCCGCATATAGGTGCCCTGCGGTGTGATGTAACCGACAGTGCTGACCGGCCCGCCGCCAGTGGTGGTGATCGTGTCGCGGCTACCGGAGTTCGGTGTCCAGTGTTCGGGCAGGCTGGGATTGCGGATCGGGAAGGGCATCGTCTTCGCATCATTGGCGAGCGCGGCCGTCACATCGAAGTTCGGAATATGCCCCTGTGTCGGCCCCTTCGCGGCGAAGCTGCACTGGCTCGCGAGCCCGGCGAAAACCACGGCGATCAGCACCAACGGGATCAGCGACCAGAACAGATCCCGGTAGTCGTGGAGAATTCGTGGCTTTTGGTACGACACGCTCCCAGTATCCACGCCCGTTCGGGCCCACTCCCGCAGAGGTGGTCCGAGCTCCGGAGCCGACCTTTTCGAGCGACCTGCGAGCAATCGCTACGGGTAGCACCTGATCGGGAAGGGTCGCGCTTCTGAGAGAATCACCAGTAGCAACGACCGTAGGAGGCACACCGTTATGACGGCATCTTCGCCCGCACCCAGCCGCCGCGAGGCGCCGGACCGCAACCTCGCGCTCGAACTGGTCCGGGTCACCGAGGCCGGTGCGATGGCCGCGGGCCGCTGGGTCGGCCGCGGCGACAAGGAAGGTGGCGACGGCGCGGCCGTCGACGCCATGCGGCAGCTGGTCAGCTCTGTTTCCATGCGCGGCATCGTGGTCATCGGTGAGGGCGAGAAAGACGAAGCGCCCATGCTCTACAACGGTGAGCTGGTCGGCGACGGCACCGGTCCCGAGGTCGACTTCGCGGTCGACCCGATCGATGGCACCACCCTGATGTCGAAGGGTTCGCCGGGCGCCATCGCGGTGCTCGCGGTCGCCGAGCGCGGCGCTATGTTCGACCCGTCCGCGGTGTTCTACATGCACAAGATCGCGGTCGGCCCCGATGCGGCGGGTGTGATCGATATCTCCGCGCCGATCGGCGAGAACATCGGCCGGGTGGCCAAGGCCAAGGGTCTGTCGAAGTCCGATCTCACCGTTTGCATCCTGGACCGGCCGCGCCACGCCGAGCTGATCCAGCAGGTCCGCGACTCGGGCGCCCGCATCCGCCTGATCTCCGACGGTGACGTCGCGGGCGCCATCGCCTGCGCCCGCCCCGACTCCGGCACCGACATCCTGGTCGGCATCGGCGGCACCCCCGAGGGCATTATCGCCGCCGCCGCCCTGCGCTGTATGGGCGGTGAACTGCAGGGCATGCTCGCCCCGAAGGACGACGAGGAGCGCCAGAAGGCCATCGACGCCGGCCACGACCTCAGCCGTGTTCTCACCACCAATGACCTGGTCGCGGGCGACAACGTCTTCTTCTGCGCCACCGGCGTCACCGACGGCGACCTATTACGCGGCGTGCGCTACTACCCCGGCGGCGCCTCCACCCAGTCCATCGTCATGCGCTCCAAGTCCGGCACCGTCCGCATGATCGACGCCTACCACCGTCTCACCAAGCTCCGCGAGTACTCCTCGGTCGATTTCATCGGCGACGAGGATGCGGTCCCGCCGCTGCCCTGATGTGCCCGAATGTGTCGAGCCCGGTCCGATCGGAACGGGCTCGACGCATTTTCCGCGCTGTGCGCGATCCACGGCGACACCGGTAAGCTCCGAAATCCCCTACCGACCAAGGAGATCCGATGGCCATCCTCGGGAAGTTGTTGAAGAACCGACGCGCCGGAGACCATGGCCTCGCCTGGCATCTGCCGAACCTGGCCGCGGACCCGATCTTCGAAGTCACGAGCCCGGATTTCACCCACGAGTCACCACTTCCAAAGGTGCACGCGTCCAAACGAATCGGTGGCCGCGACGTTTCCCCCGCGCTGGCCTGGGCCACACCCGACGGCACCGCCCAACTACTCTTGGTCGTCGAAGATCCGGACGCACCAACAGGATCGCCGTTCGTCCATTGCGTAGCCCTGCTGGAACCGACCCTCGCCGAACTGCCTCGGGACGCGCTGCGTGCCGAGGATCCCGCATCCGGCGTCAGCATCCTGCGCTCCGGCTGGGGCCGCGGCTACCAAGGTCCGGCCCCGATCAAAGGCCACGGACCACACCGCTATGCCTTCCAACTCTTCGCCATGGCCGAACCGATCACCACCGTCGGTGGCAAATCCGCCGCGACAGTAAAACCCCGCGATATCTTCGCCGCCGCGAAGGCAGTCGCCCGTGGCCGGATCGATGGATTCTATGAACGGCCGTGAACCTCGTCCGAGCATGCGCGCCGGTCCGGCGGCCGCAGCGCCCAGGAGGCGATCGTCAACGCGGTGAACATGAGCAGCACAATCACCTCGCCCCGCTCGTAACCGGTCGTCAAGTGCGACACGATGGCCCCCGTGTACACGAAGAACGCACCCGCATAAGCCCACTCCTTGACCAGGCCGGCCCCCGGCGCAAGCAACGCCACCGCCCCCAGCAACTTCCAAATCCCCAGTAGCACAAGGAAATACGTGGGATAGCCGAGATCCACAATAAGACCGCGAACGAACTGAACGCGCGCGATATCCCAAAGCCCGCCCACCCCTGACTCCACCACGACGAGCACCGTCACAACCCAATAGCCGATCCCCCGATACCGCCCCACCCTCGACACCTCAGCGAAATCACTCATATCAGTTACGACGAACCCCGCGCGCACCACATGCCACCCACCGTCGATCAAAATCAGGTGGAAGATGACGCCCGCACGCCCCGGCCCTGGTTCAACCGGACACCCGTGTATAGGCCGGGCACCCTTTACCAGGGGTGCCCGGCTCGGAGACAGGGTGCCCAGTTCCGAACGGTCGGGCTGGAGGGCGGGGCGGGCGGGTTATTCCCGGGGAGCGGGTGGGGGCGGTGTGCGAATCGACTCAGGCGTGGCTGCCCCATGGGGGGCGACTGCGGCATAGGGTCGGATTTATGACGACCGAGGAGACGCAGTTCCGGATCGAGCACGACACGATGGGGGAAGTTCGGGTTCCCGTGCACGCGTTGTGGCGAGCGCAGACCCAGCGGGCCGTGGAGAACTTTCCGATCAGCGGGCGCGGGCTGGAGCGGGCGCAGATCCGGGCGCTCGGCCTGCTCAAGGCCGCATGTGCCAAGGTGAACAAGGATCTCGGACTGCTCGATCCGGTCAAGGCGGATGCCATCATCGCCGCCGCCGATGAGATCGCCGACGGTCTGCACGACGACCAGTTCCCGATCGACGTCTTCCAGACCGGCTCGGGCACCAGCTCGAATATGAACGCCAATGAGGTGATCGCCTCGATCGCGAAGGCCAATGGCGTAACCGTGCACCCGAACGACGACGTGAACATGTCCCAGTCGTCGAACGACACCTTCCCCACCGCCACCCATCTCGCTGCCACCGAGGCCGCGATCAAGGATCTGATCCCGGCGCTGGACCATCTGCGGCTGGCGCTGCTGGACAAGTCGACCGAATGGCGCACGGTGGTGAAGTCCGGCCGCACCCACCTCATGGACGCCGTGCCGGTGACCCTCGGCCAGGAGTTCGGCGGCTACACCCGCCAGGTCGCGGCGAGTATCGAACGCATCATGGCGACGCTGCCGCGACTCGGCGAGCTGCCGATCGGCGGTACCGCGGTCGGCACCGGTCTCAACGCACCTGCGGGTTTCGGCGCGAAAGTCGTTGCCGAACTGGTGTTGTCGACCGATATCGATGCACTCTCCGAGGCGCAGGACCACTTCGAGGCACAGGCGGCCCGTGACGGTCTGGTCGAGGCCTCGGGTGCACTGCGCACCATCGCGGTGAGCCTCACCAAGATCGCCAACGATATTCGCTGGATGGGTTCGGGCCCGCTGACCGGTCTCGGCGAACTCCGGCTGCCGGATCTGCAGCCCGGCAGTTCGATCATGCCCGGCAAGGTGAATCCGGTACTGCCCGAGGCGGTTACGCAGGTCGCCGCGCAGGTGATCGGCAATGACGCAGCGGTCGCGTTCTCCGGTGCGAACGGCGCGTTCGAGTTGAACGTCTATATCCCGGTGATGGCGCGCAATCTGCTCGAGTCGATTCGGCTGCTCGCCAATGTGTCCCGACTCTTCGCCGATAAGTGCATTCGCGGACTGGTCGCCGACGAGGACCATCTGCGCACTCTCGCGGAATCATCACCGTCGATTGTGACGCCGCTGAACTCCGCCATCGGTTACGAAGAGGCGGCGGCGGTCGCCAAAGAGGCGTTGAAGCAAAAGAAGACCATCCGCCAGACCGTGATCGATCGCGGTCTGATCGACGAGAAGCTGACTCTGGAAGAACTCGATCGCCGTTTGGATGTGTTGTCGATGGCCAAGGTCGAGGACCGAAAGTAGCCGGAATCAGCCGAATAGGCAGTCGAGCGTCACGTTGGACACCCTCGATACCGATCCGACGTGACGTTCGACTGCATACGCACTGCTCCATAGCCGGCGCGGGTCGTCACAGCTTCATGCCGGGACCCGCGACGAATGCGTTGGCAGCGAGGTCGAGCATTTCCGCCGCAGCGAGAAAGATAACCGACCGGCGCACAAATCCGCTGCGCCGACCGGTATCAATCACATCGTGTATGCGACCGTCAGGCCAGTGATCCGGTCCGCAAATGCGCGAGTTCCGCGCGTGCCTTCTCGCCCTCTGCACCGATATCGGTGCGGGTGAAGAACTCCCACCGCTCCAGCAGCGGACCGAAAACCAATTCGCCCTCCTCGGCGCGGTCGTAGATGCCCGCCTCGGCGAGCACATCGTCGCTGCTGCGCCCATCGGATAGCGTCACTGTAGGCACCTGGAACCGCGCCACGCTGTCGGCGATGGCGCGCATCGTCTGATCCGGCGCGAGGCTGAACGCCGCGCTGACCAATTCCGCGAAGAAGATCGACTGCAGTTCATCGTCGATCGCGATGCGCTCGGCGATGGCGGTGACCATCTTGTTCTCCCCGAGCGCGGCGGTGTTGCGATGCCGGATGGCGGCGGCCACCTCCTCGAGCGCGCAGGTGGCAAGCACGTCGAGCAGGTGCAGTGCGGGACGCCGGAATCCCTTGGTCATATGGTCCATCCGCAACCGCTCCAACTGCACCGGGTCGACCGACCGGGTGACCATGAGGTAGTTGCGAATCATGATCTCGTGCCGGTTCTCCTCGGCCGTCCAGCGGCCCACCCAGCGCCACCACGATCCGGTGCGCAGGTACTTACCGACCTCGCGGTGGTACGAGGGCAGGTTGTCCGCGATGAGCACGCTGACCGTCAGCGCCAGCTTCGCGACCTCGCTCAAATCGGATTGCTCCGGCTCCCAATCGATCCCGCCGAGGAACCGGAAATTGCGGCCGTCGTCCCACGGCACGTAATCGTGGGGCTGCCACTCTTCGGCGGCGGCGATGTGGCGGCGCAGATTCAGCTCCACCTCATCGGCGAGGGACGCGAGTAGTTCGCGATCGGTCAAGAGAGTTTGCACTAGCACAACCTAGCGGCTGGGCCCCGCAATGCGGGGATCTACGAATAGGAATCGGTACCGGCGTCCGAGCGTACAAGCACCAGCTCTTTCGAGCGAACCGCGAGCACTCGACAATACTGGCACGCGAGCGCCCGGACGCCGAGCGCGGATCAGGACTTGGGTGTGACAGTCGTCACGCCGTCCACCCAGGTGATGGTGCCGCCGACGAAATCGCTCTGCTTGCCGCCGGGGATATCCTTCTCGTCGCTGGTCGGGTAGCCGAGCTTGCCGTCGGGGCCGCCGTTGTCCTCCCACGCCTGACGAATTTCGCCCCAGACGATGTGCGCACCGCTGTCCTTGCTCCAGACGACCGCACCGCCGGTGAAGTCCTGCCACTTGCCGTCGTTGGGCGCATCCTCGTCCTCCTTCAGCGGAGCGCCGAGCGGGCCGGTCGGACCACCGGACTGCACATATTTGTCGAAGATGATGCCGGAGACGGTGACGTCCCCGCCCTGCGTGGCGATTTTGGTCTCCTCCGCGGCTCCGGACATATGCTCCTCACCGTGCGCAGCGGCCGCCGAGGTGGTCGTCATGGACGCAGCGGAACTCTTGTCCTTGTCGTCGTCATTGCTGCAGCCGGCGGCCAGCAGCAGTGCCGCGGCCGCGGTGACCGCGGTGAATCCAGCCGTTCGTCGAGCGAAGTGGTGCATTTCCATCCTCTCGAAAGTGGCTACCGATGCCACCGCGGACGCGGTGACGTCGCGCGTTGCTGTGTTGTTTCGAGCGACCTGCAAGCAGTCGCTACGGCTAGGCCGATGTCCAGCAACGGCCCGGCGAATCTTATAAGACTCACCGGGCCGCCACTGAACAGGTATCACGCGAATATTACCCGCTCGATTGTGATGGGAAACACACCCTGGATAGTTGCTACTGCCCGTTAGGCGCTCGGGCCGTACTCCTCCAACATCTCGGTGACCAGCGCCGCGATCGGCGACCGTTCGCTACGGGTCAGCGTGATGTGCGCGAAAAGCGGATGCCCCTTGAGCTTTTCGATCACCGCCGCGACACCGTCGTGCCGGCCGACCCGCAGATTGTCACGCTGGGCCACATCATGGGTGAGCACGACGCGCGATCCGGTGCCCAATCGGCTGAGCACCGTCAGCAGAACGTTGCGCTCCAGCGACTGTGCCTCGTCCACGATCACGAACGAATCGTGCAGCGAGCGACCGCGAATGTGGGTGAGCGGCAAGACTTCCAACATATCGCGGCTGAGCACCTCCTCCATCACCTCACGACTGGCCAACCCGTCGAGCGTGTCGAAGACCGCCTGCGCCCACGGGCCCATCTTCTCGCTCTCCGAGCCCGGCAGATAGCCGAGATCCTGCCCACCGACCGCGTACAGCGGACGGAACACCACCACCTTGCGTTGTGTGCGCCGCTCGAGCACGGCCTCCAAACCCGCCGTCAAGGCCAGCGCCGACTTGCCGGTACCGGCCCGGCCGCCGAGCGAGACGATGCCGACGCTCTCGTCCAGCAGCAGATCCAGCGCGATGCGCTGTTCGGCCGAGCGGCCGTGCAGTCCGAACGCCTCGCGTTCACGGACCAACTGCACCCGCTTGTCCGGCGTGACCCGGCCAAGGGCGCTGGAGCTTGCGCCGAGCAACCGGATTCCGGTGTGGCACGGCAGTTCCCGCGCCTCGTCCAGATCGATCACAGCCTCGGTGTAGAGCTGATCGATCAGCGTTTTGGAGACATCGATCTCCGCCATTCCGGACCAGCCGGAAGTCACCACGTCCTGGGCGTGGTACTCGTCGGCGTGCAAACCCACCGCACTCGCCTTGACGCGCAAGGGAATGTCCTTGGATACCAGCACCACCTGATGGCCCTCGGCCGCCAGATTGAGCGCACAGGCCAGGATGCGGGAGTCATTGGTGTCGGTGCGGAAGCCGACCGGGAGTACCGCGGGGTCGGTGTGGTTGAGTTCCACCTGCAGCGTTCCGCCCTCGGTGCCGATCGGCACCTGCTGATCCAGCCTGCCGTGCTGCAGACGCAGATCGTCGAGGTTGCGCAGGGCTTCCCGCGCGAACCAGCCCAGTTCGTGATGATGACGCTTACCTTCGAGTTCGCTGATCACGACCAGCGGTAATACGACATCGTGCTCGCCGAACCTGGTGAAAGCCCAGGGATCCGACAGTAGAACCGAGGTGTCGATGACGAAGGATTTCTGGGAATGCGAGGGGCGGGCCCCCTTCGCGGCGGCTTCGCCTTTCGCGGAGCTGGATTTCGCCGAGGGAGCGGGAACGGAGCGTGCAGCAGTCACGGTGGGCTCCTTTATGTTCGCGCGGCACCCGCACGAACGATCTCGCTGGACCGGTCCGTCCTGATGGGATCCGACTTGCGTCAGATGCCACGAGGGCCGGGTGCCGGCCCCCTCGTACTGAATAGCTCAGTCACGGTTCAGGACCTCCCGTACGAGCCACAACGACGCGGCCCGCACCAACGACGCTACCGCCGACTGCGGGGTCCGCGCTCGGGCACAGGTAGGCGTGTCCGTGAATTTGTCGTTAACCCCATGCTGGTGACTGCTTGCAGATCACTCGAAAGGGTCGGCGTCGGAGAGATAGAGTCGCAGGTATGGCCGGTAACGAGGAGTTGGAGAAGCTGTCGTCGAAGGAACTGCACGACCGTGCGGTCCGGCTCGCGGCGCGGCGCGGCGACATCAAATATCTGTGGCGGCTACTGAAATCCATCCCCGCCGCCGAGGCCGCCGCGGGCGATCTCGGCGAGAGCGAGGCCGATATCAAATACGTATTGCCGATGATCGACGACTATATCCACGCGGGCGACGGCAAGATCGCCGAAGTCCTGCGGCCCTACTACCTCGACTACCTGGCCAAGCACACCTGACCTCAGCGCGGGGGCAACGCGGCGCGGACGAGGCCGACGACGGTGCCGCGCAGGAAGTTCTCCCAGCTGAAGTGGTCGTCCCACAGGATGATTCGACCGTCGCGCAGTTCGAAGGTGCCGCAGACCCAGAACGCGATCCGCAGCGGGCCCACGCGCAGGATATCGGTGCGGTCGGTCAGTACGAAGTCACCGTCGGCGGCGATGTGATGCATTTCGGCGGCGAAACCGATGGTGTCACGGTTCAGCCCGCGCAGGATCTTGCGCGTGAGGCCGCCGCCGACCGTCGGCAGTGAGGTGTTCTTCCAGACGATATCGGGGTGCAGGAGTTCTAGTGCCTCCCCCACCGCACCGATCTCGAGTGCGGCGAAGAACTCCCGCACCGTGGTGATCGCGTCCTGCTCGAGTTCGAGTTCGTCACTCATGGCTGCGCCTCGCCAGCGCTGGGCTCCGGCATGACCGACGTTGTCGCTGTGTTGGATGTTCGCTCGCTACGCTCGCTCATGCACCGAGCCTAAGCCGCCACGGTCGGTGATGAGGACACCCAGGCCGTCGAGAATTCGGTCGATGCCGAAGCTCAACGCATCGCCAGGGCCCTCGGCCGCGGGTGGTTCGCCGGTGGCGGCGGCCTCCTCGGCGAAGGCAGCCGAGACCAGGGGAAATCGGTCGCCGGCCGCGGCCATCATCTCCGCGAACCGGCCCGCGATCTGCTGTGCCGTTTCCTGCCGGTCCGCGGTCGTCACCTGCTGCACCAGGCTGCGGATGTGCCCGTTGAGCAGCACGATGGTGTCGAGTTGCTCGGGGCCGGTCAACCCGGTGCCGGCGAGCGCGGTCAGCGCCGCGTTCATCCAGCCCATTTCATTGGGGCCGATGGCACGCACACCGATGGTCAGACCGATCGACCAGGGGTGTGCGCTGTAGCGCTCGAAGATCGTCTCGGCCCAGCGGCGCAGTCCGGCTCGCCACGGCTCATCACCCGAATCCTGATGCGCCGCACCAACATCCGGCGGGCCTCCGATTGCGGCATCCACCATCAGCGCGGTCAGCTGCTCCTTGCCGGGCACGTACCGGTACAGCGACATCTTGGTAAACCCGAGGCGTTCGGCCAGGCGCTGCATGGACAGGTTCGCGAGCCCTTCGGCATCGGCGAGGGCAATGGCCTCCGCGACGATCCCCTCCAGTGACAGCGCGGGCTTGGGGCCGCGCTTGGGCCGCTGCTGGGTGCCCCAGAGCAGTTCGACGGTGGTCGGTGCAGGCATTTCCACATCCTTACGCATTCCGTGTTGACAAGTAACTGTGTCCACCATACTCTAATTCGTGTCCACCGGATACAGATTCCATCGGACGCAGATAACTACCTCGGGAGACATCATGCGCACCAAAACCGTTCTCATCTCCGGCGCGAGCATCGCGGGACCCGCACTCGCCTACTGGCTGAACCGCTACGGGTTCGATGTCACCGTGGTGGAGCGCGCCTCGTCGCTGCGGCCCGGCGGCCAGGCCGTCGACTTCACCGGCGAAACGCACCACAAGGTGCTGGAGCACATGGGCATCCTCGACGACATCTACGCGCACCGGACCGGCACGACCGATATCGCGATCGTCGACGGCGCGGGTGCGCAGCAGGCCGTGATCTCCGGCGATTTCACCGGTGGCGACGTAGAGATCCTGCGCGGCGATCTGGCTCGGATCATGTACGAAAAGACCTACCGGGACTGCGAATACGTCTTCGGCGACTCGATCAGCGCACTGACCGAAACCGATGACGGCGTGTGGGTCGAATTCGAGAAGGGCACGCCGCGCGGCTTCGATCTGGTCTTCGGCGCCGACGGAATCCATTCGCGGGTACGGCGTCTGGCATTCGGACCGGAAAAGGAATTCGTCAAGCACCTCGGCCATTACTACTGCGTCGCGGGTGCGAGCCCATGGGCGACCAAGTCGGAGGGCACCCCCGAGCGGATGACCGCCTACGGCTACAACGAGCCGGGCAAATGCGTCATCACCGGCGGCTCGAAGGCACAGCAGCTCTACATCTTCGCCTCGCCCGAACTCGATTACGCCCGCGACGATGCCGAGGCACAGCGGCGAATCGTCAGGGAGACCTTCGCCGACGTCGGCTGGGAGGCACCGCGCATGCTCGCCGAAATGGACGATTTCGACGACTTCTTCCTGGACTCGATCAGCATGGTGCGCAAGATGAAGAGCTTCAGCCGCGGCAGGATCGCACTGGTCGGCGACTCGGGCTACGGAAACACCCTGGGCGGCTTCGGAACCGGGCTCGCGGTGCAGGGCGCCTACATCATCGCCGGTGAACTCGCGCTCGCCGACGGTGACTACCCGGCGGCCTTCGCACGCTACGACGAGCGCATGCAGGCGCTCACCAAACTCGCGGACTACAGCAATGCGGGGCGCTTCTTCGCACCGAAGACCGCGCTCGGCATCAAGTTCCGCAACTGGTTCCTGCACTCGTGGATGTTCGACAAGATGGTGAATATGACCGAGAACGTCAAGACCATCGAGCTGCCGGACTACCCGGCGCTGGTCACAGCCGCCGATGCGAACTGACAGCAGTACAACCCCGCCGTTCGGCCGACCGCATGGTCTGGCGTGGCGGGATCGGCTGTGTTTCGATGGAACCGGGGTGGGGTCGAGTGCGTCTATAAGGTCAGACGGCACTGACGGAAGGGGCTGGCTCGGCCATGACAGCACAGATGGACGGCCGCGCGATCACCAATCCCGAGAACGCGCAGAACTTTTCGCACGCGGAGATCAAACAGGCGGCCGACCAGATGAATCCGGACGGACTCGACGGCGCGTTCGATGCCTGGACCGCCATCGCGGCAGCGGTGACCAAGGCCGGACAACAGTTCGAAACCGCGATTCAGCAAGCGGTGGACCAACAATGGGAGGGCGCCGCGGCCGACCGGGCGGTGCGCGGCATTCGGGATTATGCCGCGCGCGTCGGTGAGCTCGGTGAGTCGCTGGATCAGCAGTCGACGCCGCTATCGGCGGCCGCGAGTGCAGCGGGGCGGTTCAAGGTGGCCGTGCCGCCGGTGGTGGACACCTCGAATAGTCCGCGGGGGCCGGAGTTTCGGAATTCGCAGGAGGAGCAGGCTCGCGATGATATGAGCACGCTCTATATCCAGCCTTATGGAAGTGCTGCCCCGCAGATTCCGACGTTGCCACCGCCGGTCAACCCGATATCCGGGGTGTCGGGGGTTGGGCCGGGGGCTTCGCCGGGTGGGAGTGAGGGTTCCGGTAAGGCTGGAGATTCCGGCAAGACGGAAGACAACGGCCATGCAGGGGATTCGGGCAAGGCGGAAGACACCGATGCGGCTGGGGATGCCGGTAAGGCGGAGGACACCGGTACGAGTGGCGATCCGAACAAGAGCGGGGACACTCGTCGGGTGGAGCAGTCGGATAGATCTGAAGCTGTTGACCCGCAATCCATTTCGTCGACACAGAGCAGCGGTACGTCGACCACACCGACCTCGTACACGCATACATCCCCGAATTCGACCATCCCGTCGACGGCCGGCACGCAGTTCTTGCCGACCACCGTCACCTCGACCGGGATCACGCCGGTGACCTCCAGCCCGACGGGTGCCTCCCCGAATCCCGGCGGTGCGTCCGACACCGGTGGGACTGCGAGTCCTGGTAAGTCGGTGCCGGGTACCGCACCGGGGGCGACGGCGGCTCAGCCCGCCGCCAGCACGCCGAGCCGGATCGGCACAGCGGGTTCCGCCGCATACTCCGGGATGTTTCCGCCGGGCGCGCGTGCGCGACGGGGCGAGGACGGTGAACACCAGTCGGCGAGGTACCTGCGCACCGAGGAGCACGGCGCAGAGCTCATCGGTGAGGTGGACAAGACCGTGCCGCCCGTACTCGGGGCGCAATGATGACGCAGTGGACCTTGTCCGCCGAGCAGTTCGCGGCGGCCTGGTTCGGCACCGGCCTCGATCGCATGCCCTTTCCGTTTCGCTTCACCAGCCGCTTTCCCGGACTCCATGAATATCGCGCCTACCAGCGGCAATTCCGTGCCGAGCTGGCTCGCGAGGACAATGCGTCGCTGCAGCGCGCCGTCGGGGTGCTCGCCAAACCCGAATGGCGCATCGAACTCTTCGGCGTCGACAACACCCGCGGTGCGCTCGAACTGCGCGCCCTCGGCTGCGCCACCCGCACCGGACCGGGCGTCATCGCATTACAGGCACCGGGACCGGATGGCGGCAAGGTCCGGCTCCGCCGCGTCCGCGTCGACCAACTCGCCACCGAACTGATCCGCCTGCTCCCCGATCCGCCGCCCGGCACCGCGGCCGAGAAGAGCTATCTCCTCGACGATCTCAGCGACGACCGCCCCGACCCCTTCGCCAGCTCCCCATCCCGCGCCATCCAGGATCGCTACCGCCGCTTCTGGCGCCAACCCTGCGCTACCAGTGGTACCGCCACTGTCCTGGTCGGCCCCCGCAACGCCGAGCCCCTGCGCACCGGAAAACTCCGCTGGATCGACACCAAGGCCGGCCGCTACTGCGAAGTCCCCGCCAACCGCGCACTCATGATCCGCCCCGCCACCAGCGCCGACATCACCCGCTACCTCGACGAATCCATCGTGCGAGCGAAAGCCCGCATCGACGGGTAGCACGGCCGGATCAAGATCAGGCGGCACCGATGGCGGAGCCTTCTCGCGATGCCGCCATGGATCCACTTGATCTTGATTGCCGGTTGCCGCCGAACCAGATCCGATCGAGCCGGGCCGCGCAGACCACGGCAGGCGGCCCGAATCATGCCGCGGCTGAGCCGAGCTCGGCGCACTCATGCGATATCAGTCGTGGCACACCTGAATTCGCCTGGGAACCGCCGCGCGCGGATGCCGTTGGTGCGCAGCCGGATTCCCAGGCGAATCGGGACGAGTGGCTCAGCCGAGCAGGTGCCAGTCCTCGAGGCCGTTGTAGAGGGGCAGGTCCCGGGCCAGCTTGGTAACGCGGGCACGCAGGGCATCGACATCGGAGCCGCCAGCCAGTGCGGTGGCGATGATATCGGCGACCTCGGTGAATTCGGCATCGCCGAAGCCGCGGGTGGCCAAGGCGGCGGTGCCGATGCGCAGACCGGAGGTGACCATCGGCGGGCGCGGATCGAACGGAACGGCATTGCGGTTCACCGTGATTCCGATTTCGTGCAGCAAATCCTCACCCTGCTGACCGTCGATCTCGGAGTTGCGCAGGTCTACCAGCACCAAGTGCACATCGGTGCCGCCGGTGAGCACGCTGATGCCCTTGTCCTTGACATCCGCGCCGCCGAGCCGTTCGGCCAGAATCTTCGCACCGGAGAGGGTGCGCTCCTGACGCTCCTTGAATTCGGCGCCCGCCGCGATCTTGAACGCGACGGCCTTGGCGGCGATCACGTGCATGAGCGGACCACCCTGCTGGCCGGGGAACACCGAGCTGTTGAGCTTCTTGGCGTACTCCTGCTTGGCCAGGATCAGCCCGGAGCGCGGACCGCCGAGCGTCTTGTGCACGGTGGAGGACACCACATCGGCGTAGGGCACCGGCGAGGGATGCAGACCGGCCGCGACCAGACCCGCGAAGTGCGCCATATCAACCCACAGCTTCGCGCCGACCTCATCGGCGATCTCGCGGAACGCGGCGAAATCCTGGTGCCGCGGGTAGGCCGACCAGCCCGCCACGATCACCTTCGGCCGTGCGCCGAGCGCGGTCTTGCGCAGCTCCTCCATATCGATGCGGTGGTCTTCCTTGCTGACCCCGTACGAGTGCACCTCGTAGAGCTTGCCGGAGAAGTTCAGCCGCATGCCGTGGGTGAGGTGACCGCCGTGCGCGAGGTCGAGGCCCAGCAGCCGGTCGCCCGGCTCCATCAGCGCCATCAGCACCGCGGCATTCGCCTGCGCGCCGGAATGCGGCTGCACATTGGCGAATTCGGCGCCGAAGAGTTCCTTGGCGCGATCGCGGGCGAGGGTCTCGACGACATCGACGTGCTCGCAGCCACCGTAGTAGCGACGGCCGGGGTAGCCCTCGGCGTACTTATTGGTGAGCACGCTGCCCTGCGCCTGCAGCACCGCGCGCGGCACGAAGTTCTCCGAGGCGATCATCTCGAGGGTGTCGCGTTCGCGGGCGAGTTCACCTGCCATCGCGGCAGCGAGCTCCGGATCGAGCTCACCGAGGGATCGGGTATTGACAGAGGCGGTCGTCTGCGTCACCCGGTCGAGTCTATTGGCCGTCCACGCCGCGCCGATCAGGGGGTTCTGTGTCTCGGTATGCATCGCAACCTCCGTCGTCCGGATGCCCCGGGCTGCGCACCCCGAAGCCCATGGGCCCGGCACCCAGGCGCGCGGTGCGGGGCGAGGGTGCTTCCCGGTGGTTGCTTCCACCTCGAGTGCGCCAGTCGCGTGACCTCATCTTATCCGGTGTCCGGTGGCGGGCCGAGACCCGTCAGGCCCCGGGAACAGCGGACCGCAACAACGCGGTGAGATGGACTTGCGCATCGTCGAGCGGCCGAGTGGATTTCAACGCCCGGGATTGAATGACGGCGCCCTCCAACGCACTGATCACGAATCCGGCCAGCGACCGCGCCTCCTCTGCCGATAAACCCTTGTCGCGCAATCCGTTCGCGAGCTGGTCGGTCCAGTCGGTGAAGACGGTGCCCGCGGCGGCCTGCACCCGCGGTTCGGATTCGGCGAGCGCGGCGCCGACGATCGGACATCCCGCGGTGAACGCGGACCTTTCGAGCGCGCGCTGCCACCAGCCGATGAGCGCGACGATCCATTGCTCGGCCGAGCCGGAGCCGGTGATCTTGTCCATCACCGCGGCGAGACGCTCACCCGCCGTCTTGGTCGCGATCTCGACCAGCTCGCCCTTACCGGATGGAAAGTGCTGGTAGAGCGAGTTGCGGGAGGCGTGACTGCGTTCGAGCAGGGCGGCCAGCCCGGCGGCGTGCACGCCCTGTTCGCGTACCAGATCGATGGCGCTCTCGATCAGTCGGTCGCGCGGACCCAAGGTCATCGCCGCCCTCCTCGCCCATGCTTGCATGAACCGATCGGTCCATGCTCCAATCATGACAGATGTGGACCGATCGGTTCACAGAAAGGACGGGATTTCATGAGCACACCGACCGATCTGGCGCAGCTGTCGGGACTCGAACTGCTGCGTACCGCGATGACGGCGGAATCGCGGCCACCGTTCATCGGCGATCTGCTCGGGATGGAGGTCGAGGAACTCGAGTTCGGCAAGGCGGTCTTCGGCCTGCGGACCCGGCCCGACTTCGCCAATCCGCTCGGGACCACACACGGCGGCATCTGCGCCACTCTGCTCGATTCGGTGATGGGCTGCGCGGTGCACACCACGCTCGACGCCGGTGTCGGCTTTACCACGCTGGAGCTGAAGATCAACTACATCCGTGCCGTACCCACCGACGGCCGTCGCCTCATCGCGACCGGCACCACCATCCACGTCGGCCGCACCACCGCGACCGCCGAGGGCCGCGTCGTGGACGACCAGGGCAAACTGGTAGCACACGGCTCCACGACCTGTGTCATCTTCCGCTGAAGGAGAACAGCTATGAGTCAACGCACCACCGCGGCCGCCGCACGCAAGTTCCGTCGGGAGCGGATCATCGGCCGCTATCTCGTCAATCCCGCTGTCGGACTACTCGATCGGATCGGCATCCGCTCCTCGATGCTCGCCGAATTGGAGACCACCGGCGCCAAATCCGGTCAACCGCGCCGCGTGCCGGTCACCGTCTCGATCGATGACGAGGGCGCCTGGTTGATCTCCCAGCACGGCCATCGCGCGGGCTGGGCCCGCAATATCGCCGCGAATCCGAAGGTCCGGCTGCGCCAGGGCAAGCGCTGGTACACCGGCACCGCGGCCTTCGTCCCCGATGACAATGTGGACGCCCGTGCCCACACCTTCGCCAAAGGCCACGCCGCGGAATCGGCCACGGCATGGACGATCAAGGCACTGGAATCAGACCCGATCTCGGTGCGCATCACCTTCACCGACGCGTAAGGCCGCGGCTCGCGTCGAACCAGCCGCAGCCGACGATCCAGCGCACTATTCCCGCAGGTAGAGCACGCCCATTGGGCAAGGGGCACAAGTTCTTGGGGGCAGACAGGCGTTAACGCCGGGGCCTGAACCTCCGGTTTCACGAGCGAGATCGTCCACACCGCTGATCCGAGGAGACGCCATGCTGAACCTGGTCTCGATCCCGACATCCCCGCTCGATGCCCTGCTGCGCACCCTGTCCCAATTGATCTGCACCATCTCCAGCGGCGGCGGCTGCGCCGTCATCCTGTAGCGCCGAATCACATGGTGCGCAGGGCGCCGGGGGTGAGGGGTTCGTCGAGGAGGCGGCGGAAGCGGTCGGCGCGGTCGTCGGCGTCGACGGCGCGGTCCAGCCAGCCGCCGAGCAGGCGGTAGCCCTCGACGTAGGTGCTGATGTAGGCGCGCCAGAGGGGTGAGGACAGGAAGCGCAGGGACTGGCGGGCGCGCTCCTGCGTGGTCAGGCTCCAGCGCTGCAGGAATTCGACGACCTCGTCGACGTCGCGGTGCTGATCGTGCAGCAACAGCGCGGCATCCTGCCTGACCCCGAGCAATTGGGCCGAGGCATTCGAAAGCTGTTCGGCGCGTTCACCTTCGAAACGCAGACCGAGATCGGCGTAGATTTCCTGCGCCCACTTGCCCCAGCCGGGTCCGACGATCGAGCGCAGCGCCAGATCCGCCAGCCCCTCCGCCATCAGGCACTGCGGGGTGTTCACCAGGAACAGCGTCTGCTCCGCCTGCCCGTTCGCGACCAGACCGGCCTCCTTGCGGCAGTGCTCGGTGTGATGTCCCGGATAGGACTCGTGCGCGACGAGGCCCGGCAGATGCGCCATATGCTGTTTGAGATCGGAGTTGATCGCCACCCGGGAGTGGTAGTTGCCCAGGTAGTAGTTGAAGCCGGACCAGGGCTTATCCCCCACCACCTCATAGGTGACGTGCTCGTGGTCGGGCAGCGGATAACGCTCGCGCACCCGCTCCCGCAGCGCACTCGAGAACGCCTCGACGCACACCCGCAACCGCTCCGGTGGAATCTCGTCGGCCTTGCGGAATGCGGTCACCCGCTCGGCGAGCGGGCCATCACCCGGCAGCACCTCGTCCATCTGCCGGTGCGCGTCGCGGTAGTCCTCGACATCGCCGGGTGCGATATCGACATCGAAGTACGCCCGCACCTCGTCGACGAACCCGATGTCGTCCCCGGCGAACTTGCGACCGGAGCATTCCAGCGCGCCCAGGTGCGCGTCGAGGAATTCGGTCCGCTGCGGCGGCAATCCGGCCACTGGCAGTTCGGCACGCAACGCCACCGCCCGCCGAGCCAACTCGCGTGGCTCGGGCGCGGGCGCGTTCTCCACCTCGCGACGCAGCGCCGGATCGCCGGTATACGCGTCGACGAAACCTTCTTCCAGCCGGTCGAAGGCCAAGCCGAGTCGCAGGTACTCGGTCACGAGGGGATGCGCTTCCATGTCCGCCGACATTAGCCGCTGACGGCCATGTCATCGACCGGATACCACCCGGAATCGGACCCCCCGTTTCACACGATGTTGACGCAGAGCAGAATTCGGCTATGCGAGAGCTGGACCGAATCTCATACAGCCGACGCGCGACGTATGCGTGTTTGTCTGAACGGAGTGTCGGGTAAGTGGCACGAATGAGCGAGCCGAGTCCCTATGTGGAATTCGACCGGAAACAGTGGCGGACCCTGCGTAAGTCGACTCCCCTGGTGCTCACCGAGGAAGAACTGATCGGTCTTCGCGGCCTCGGCGAACAGATCGATCTGGAAGAGGTCGCCGAGGTCTACCTCCCGCTCGCTCGCCTCATCCACCTGCAGGTCGCCGCACGTCAGCGGCTATTCGCCGCGACCGCGACCTTTCTCGGGGAGACCCATCCCGATCAGCAGGTGCCATTCGTGATCGGTGTCGCGGGCAGTGTCGCGGTCGGAAAATCCACCACCGCCCGCGTACTTCAGGCCCTGCTCGCGCGATGGGATCACCATCCGCGTGTGGATTTGGTCACAACCGACGGATTCCTATATCCCACCGCGGAACTGACCCGGCGCGGCATCATGCACCGCAAGGGTTTTCCGGAAAGTTACGACCGCCGCAAACTACTGCGCTTCGTCACCGAGGTGAAATCCGGTGCGGCCGAAGTATGTGCGCCGGTGTATTCGCATATCTCCTACGACATCGTGCCGGGCAAGTTCCACTGCGTCACTCAGCCCGACATTCTCATCGTGGAGGGTCTCAACGTCTTGCAGACCGGTCCGCGATTGATGGTCTCGGATCTGTTCGACTTCTCGATCTACGTCGACGCGCGCATCGAGGACATCGAGAACTGGTATGTGCAACGCTTTCTCACCCTGCGCGAGACCGCCTTCGCCGATCCGAACGCACATTTCCACCACTACGCGGGCTTCACCGACGACCAGGCGACGGCCGCCGCGAAGGAGATCTGGGACTCCACCAACCGGCCCAATCTGGTGGACAACATCCTGCCCACCCGTCCGCGCGCGACACTGGTGCTGCGCAAGGACGCCGACCACAGCATCAACCGGCTGCGGTTGCGCAAGCTCTAGCCGTGGTGACCGCGCGAGAAAGTCACAGCTTCCACGCCGCGTCCAACCGGGCGGCGACATCGATATCACGCACCGCGGCGATATGCGGTTTGCGGATTTCAGTAGCGATATAGCGCGCGACGAAACGCCGGATCTCGTGGTCGACACTGGCCAGAATGCGCAGCAGCTGTCCGCGTTTGGTGGCGGTGGCCACATTGATGCGGACATCGCTCGGGCGCGGTTCGGCGATGTCGATGATGACGCGCAATGGTTCGGCGGTGCGCACGCTCGAGTGCAGGTGGATATTGCCGTCGACATGGAAGCGGTGCCGGTCGACGGCGAGATCGAGCAACAGACGGACATCGAGCGGGATGATCAGCTCGAAGGAGATGACCTCGTCGACGAATCGTTGCAACTTCGGCTCCCCGAGTTGCACATGCGCGGCGACCTTCGCCAATTTGGCGGGCCCGACACCGATCGGGCCGAAATCGAAGGCGGCACCGGTCAACTGGGCGAAGGCGCCGGAAATGCGCTGCTCGGAAGCCGCGTATTCCAGGAAGCGCCGACCGAACTCCTCGTAGCCGATGTAAGACGTGTCCCCATCCCCCCACTGCGGGTTCACTTTTCGACCCCAGCCACCCTCGCCGACGCAACCACAACGGAGCGAGTCTTACGAGCGACGTTCGCGCCGCAGGCGCGGCAAATCAAACACCGAACCGGCGATGCCGAGCGGCGTAGTCGCGCAAGGCGCGCAGGAAGTCCACCCGCCGGAATTCCGGCCAGTACGCCTCGGTGAACCATATCTCCGAGTATGCGCTCTGCCACAGCAAAAACCCGGAAAGCCGCTGTTCACCGGAGGTTCGGATGACCAGATCGGGATCCGGCTGACCGGAGGTGTAGAGGTGTTGGCCGATGGAGTTCACGGTGATCGACTGAACCAGATCCTCACCGGTCTCCCCCGCCGCGATCTCCTGGCGGACCAGCTTGCGGACCGCATCGGCGATCTCCTGCCGACCGCCGTAGCCGACCGCGACATTCACATGCACACCGTCGCGTCCACTGGTGCGTTCGGCCGCGGTGCGCAGCCGCTTGGCGACCAGCTCCGGAAAGCCGTCGAGCGTGCCGACGATGCGCACACTCCAGTTCTGCTCCGGCGCGGACAGCTCCTCGACGACATCGGTGATGACCTCGAACAGGGTCTCCAGTTCGTCGGGATCACGCTGCAGATTCTCGGTGGACAGCAGATAGACGGTCACCATCTCGATGCCCTCGTCCGCGCACCAGCCGACCAGCTCGGCGATTTTCAGCGCACCGACCCGATGCCCGTGGCTCACATCGGTGAAACCGTTTTCTCTGGCCCAGCGCCGATTACCATCGCACATCACCGCGACGTGCCGAGGATGTTGTTTGCCGGCCAGCTGCTTGGACAGCCGCGCCTCGTAGATGCGATATGGCAGACCACGCACCTGACTCGGAAGCTCCACGGCGACCAACCCTACGCCTCAGCGGCGCGATCCCGGCATCGACTGTGTTCGAGCTACGGCACGCGCGGCGCTCGCCATGGTCACGCCGCGCTACCGCCTCCGAACCCGTCCACACACCGCAAGTGTTCGATCGGCAGGCGCGTGCGCCGCCCTTGATGGTCACACCGCACCAACACCTCCGAGCCCAGCCACACACACCGTGCGCATTCGGTCTGCAGCATGCATGCGCGGCACCGCCACGGTTACGGTCCGTTACGGTCTCCGAGCCCAGCCACACACACCATGAGTACTCGATCTGCGCCGAACCTGTCACGCACACCGCGGGCGTTCGATCCGGCGTGTTCGACACCCTTTGTGGCCACGCCGCGCAACCGCCTCCGCATCCGTCGCACACGCACTAGGTTCCGGGTACAGTGACGAGGAACCGCAACTTACGGTACAGTAGGTTACTGGTGGGTATCACTAGGAGGTGACTCGTGTCCGAAACGATCGGCACGGCCGATGCGACACCGGTGGCGATCCCGGGCACTGCGACACTGATCAAGCCGCGGATGCGGGGCTGGATCCACACCTGGGCGGTCGGCATCGCGGCAATCGCGGTGCTCGTCTTGGTCTGGACAGCGGCGTCCCTCTCGGCGACGGCAGGCTGGTCCATCCTGATCTACGGGCTGACCGTGTGCGGGTTGTTCGGGATCAGCGCCGTCTACCACCGGGTGACCTGGGCGACCGCGCATGCACGCGTCCAGATGAAACGCGCCGATCATTCGATGATCTTCGTATTCATCGCGGGCAGCTATACGCCATTCGCATTACTCGGCCTGCCGGGGCGGACGGGCCGGACACTGCTGCTGGTGGTGTGGCTGGGCGCGCTGGCCGGTGTGGCATTGAAACTGTGGTGGCCCACCGCTCCCCGCTGGGTCGGCGTGCCGCTGTACCTACTGCTGGGCTGGGCCATCGTGCCGGTGGCCGAACAACTCAATACGAACATCGGAATCGCACCACTGATCCTCCTGCTGATCGGCGGCCTGATCTACAGCGGCGGCGCCATCCTCTACGCCACCAAATGGCCCAACCCCTGGCCCACCGTCTTCGGCCACCACGAGTTCTTCCACGCCGCCACCGTCCTAGCCGCCCTCACCCACTACGCCGCCATCTGGCTGCTCGTCCTGCGCTGATCTATCCGGGCACCCCGCCTGTGTGCCGGGCACCCTCTGTACGGGGTGCCCGGCTCTGACTCGGGGTGCCCAGCACCGCTGGGGTGCCGAATTGTCAGTTGCGGCAATACGGCAGAGTTCGCGGATATATCCGACGAGATCACCGGGAAACTGCCACCGGTGGTCGGGCTGGTTCTATGCTGCTCGTTCGTGTTCCTCATTGCTGCCTTCCGCAGCGTCGCGCTGCCGATCAAGGCAATAGTGATGAATCTGCTGGCCACCGGCGCTGCCCTCGGCCTCACGGTGGCGGTGTTCCAGTGGGGCGTCGGCGAGTCACTGCTCGGGTTCCACAGCACCGGGTTCATCCAGGTGTTCCTGCCGACAATGGTCTTCGCGATCCTGTTCGGGCTGTCGATGGACTACGAGGTGTTCCTGATCCGCCGGATCAAGGAATTCTGGGAGGGCTCCGCACGCACCGTGGCCGATAACGAATACGCCGTGGCGGCCGGGCTCCAGCACACGGCCCGCCCCATCAGTGCGGCGGCGGCGATCATGGTGGTGATCTTCGGCAGCTTCCTGACCGCCAGCGTGCTGGAGCTGAAGCAGATCGGATCGGCGCCGGCGGTCGCGGTGGCGATCGATGCGGCACTCGTGCGGTTGGTCCTGGTGCCCGCGCTGATGAAGCTGTTCGGAACCTGGAACTGGTGGCTGCCCGGCTCCGGGCTGCCCGTGCGTGTCGGGGTTTCGGTGCGCACGCACGCTCCAGCGCAGGCGGGCTCGGCACCTGCGGATGTCGGGGCACCGTGATCACCAAACTGGTTGTCTGGGCGCTGAAGGCGCGGTGGGGATTGGCGGCGGTGGTGATCACCGCGAATCTCAGCGGCCTTGCGGTGATCGTGACCGAGCTGTGGCTCAGCGGATTTCTCGGCCGGATCGGGGCGGACTGGCGGTACATCATCATGCTGGTGTCGATCTATCCGGTGGTGGGATTCGCGGCAGGGGTCGGACTCGCCGTGCGGGACCGGACCGTGTACTTCGGGTGGCTCGATGACGGGCGCAGGCCGACGGTCGACGAGGCGCACCGACTGCTGCGCCTCCCGATCGCGATCACCACTCGGGCGCTGGCGATATGGCTGCCCGGTGTGATCGTTGCGGCCTCGATGCTCTCGCATCTGACCGCACACAACAGCCTGGCGGTGACCGCGGCCCTGTTCACCCTCGGCGCACTGGAATCCGCCGGATTCACCTTCCTGATCGTCGATCGGCTTATCCGCCCGACCATTCCGGTGGTGTCCGGGGTGCTCGGCCCCACCGCGCACTGGAGTTCCTCGGTGCTGATGCGGGTCGTGATGACCTGGGCGGTGGCGGGCGCGGTGCCGCTGCTCATGCTGATCGCGGTGCTCGCCGATCCGGCCTCCGGTGCACCGGACCGCATCCGCGCCGCCATCTACCTCGCCGGTGTCAGCATCGGTGCGGGCGCGCTGGCGACCACCATTCTGGCCCGTTCCGTCGCGACGCCGATGCGCACGCTGCGCCGGGCACTGGATCGGATCACCAAGGGCGAGTTGGATGTTCGGGTGCCGGTCGGCAGCACCAACGAGATCGGGCGACTGGAGAATTCGGTCAATGAACTCGCGGCCAATCTGGGGGAACGCGAGCGGATGCGGGATGTGTTCGGCCGTCACGTCGGCGCGGAGGTCGCCGAGCGGGCATTGGCGGGTGGGGTCGATCTGACCGGCGATGTGCGCGAAGTGTCGGCGCTGTTCGTCGATGTCACCGGATCCGTCGAACTGTCCAGCGGTCTGACGCCGCAGGATTTCGTGGCCAAGCTCAATCGACTGCTCGCGATCGTGGTCGCGGCGACCGAGGAGAACAACGGGCTGGTCAACAAGTTCGAAGGCGACGCGGCGCTGTGTATCTTCGGCGCGCCGATCGCACTGCGGGACAATGCGACCCCCGCGCTGCGGGCGGCGCGGCGCATTCGCGACGAGGTCACGGCCACCGGGGAACTCGATATCGGTATCGGTGTCGCGCATGGGCGGGTATTCGCGGGCGATATCGGCTCCGATACGCGCTTGGAGTACACGGTGATCGGCGATGCGGTCAATGCGGCGGCGCGGTTGACCACCGCGGCGAAGGAGGTGCCGCGCCGAATCCTGGTGAGCGGCGCGGTCATCGAGGCGGCGGCCGCGCAAGAGCGCGCCAAATGGGGACTCTACGACCACATTCTGTTGCGCGGAATGCCCGAACCGACCGCCTGCTGGACCGATGTGGAGACCGCGCCGACAGCCCATGGCGCGGAACCCGATACCGATACCGATGCCGCCGCCGTCAGCGCGATCGCCGAAGTCCGAACCGCGACAACCGAATCCCCATCCTGATATCGCTGATCGCGATTACGCACAGTATCTGCACGCGCCTGCAACCTACGCCCGACACACGGGTGTCGGGGGGCTAGCGGCGGTTCAGGGAAGCGTGCAGGTCGGCCGGGGTTGTTACGGGGAGGTCGCAGACGGAGCCGCGGCAGACGTAGGCGGAGGGAGCGTCGTTGACCGGGGGGCGGTCGGTCAGGAGGGGGACGGAGTTGGTGGGAGCGGCGATGACGATGGTGCCGCCGGGGGCTTCGGTGCGGGCGGTGGCGATCAATTCCGTTGCCGCGATGGAGTTATCGGGCAGGGCGATGGCTACCTGGAGCGGGCCGCGGAGGGCGGGTTCGGCCACGGTCAGCCATTGGCCTGCCGAGCGGGGCGCGCGGGCGAGGACGACGGCGCCGCGTCGCAGGGTTTGGTCGGCCAGTTCGCGGTAGCGGAGGGCGGATTCCGGAGCGCTGGTGGCGGCCGCCGTGAGGAGGGCCTCGGCCAAGGCGGATGCGCCTGCGGGGGTCGCGCCGTCGATGGGATCGCGGGGACGGGTGACGAGGGTTTCGGCATCATCGGCGGTATCG
The DNA here is from genome assembly GCF_040680135.1 of Nocardia sp. NPDC052112. Lineage (NCBI taxonomy): Bacteria > Bacillati > Actinomycetota > Actinomycetes > Mycobacteriales > Nocardiaceae > Nocardia > Nocardia sp. NPDC052112. The sequence goes on from NZ_JBFAWD010000004.1 coordinate 327,682, forward strand.
AACCAGTTGCCTGGCTCGGCCGGGTCGGCAAAGTGTTGAATTGCCTTGTCCAGCAGGCTTTGTGCGTGTTCGAGCCAGTCGAGTCGGCCGGTGGCCTGGTGTAGCGAGAGCAAGCCGGTGACCAGCCAGGCGTAGTCCTCCAAAACGCCGGGAGAAGTGCCGACCACACCGCCGAGCGATGCCCGGCGCACCCGGCCGTCCACCACATGCTCGGCAAGCAGGAAACGGGCGCAGCGGACAGCGGCCTGCACCCAATCATCTTGCCGCAGTGCGGAACCCGCCTCAGCGAGCGCGGTAACGGCCATACCGTTCCAGGCGGTCACCACCTTGTCGTCGCGGTCCGGCTGGGGGCGTCGCGCTCGGGCCTCGCGCAGCCTGGCGCGGACACGTTCGAAGCGTTCGCGAGCGGCCGTTCCGTTATCGGACAGCGCATCCGGATCGGCGTACCGGGTGAGCACCGAGGTGCCCTGTTCGAAGTTTCCAGCGGTTGTGACTCCGAAAATCTCTGCGGCCCAGGCACCTTCGATAGCGCCGAGTTCGCCGATCAACTCGGCCGGTGTCCAAACATAGGTCGCGCCTTCGACACCCGGTCCGCCCGGCTCCAAATGGGTGTCGGCGTCCAGCGCGGATGCGAACCCGCCATGGTCGGTGCCGAGGTCATCGAGGATGAACTGCACGGTCTCACGAGTAACCCGGTGTGCCAAAGACTCTCGCCCCTGCTCGGGAGTCCGTCGAGCGAAATGCGCGTAAGCGCGCAGCAATTGCGCATTGTCATAGAGCATCTTCTCGAAATGCGGCACCACCCATGCGGGATCGACGGAGTAACGGGCGAACCCACCGCGCAACTGGTCGTAGATACCGCCGCGCGCCATGGCTTCGGCCGTCCGGTTCACCACATCGAAGGTCGCGGCATCGCCGGTACGCTCCCAACTCCGCAGCAACCCCGCCAGCAGTGCCGACGGCGGAAACTTCGGCGCACTACCGAATCCGCCGTGCTCGGGATCCTCGTCACGCAGCACCGCCGCGACCGCATGATCGAGCAGCTCGGCCGAAATCGTCACATCGGCTTCGGGCAGTCCAGCGGCCTGTGCTCGCAGCGCGTCGGTCACCTGTGCGGAGGCCTGGTCCACCTCGTCGCGCCGGGTATTCCAGGTATCGGTAATGGCCGCGAGCAACTGAGTGAACGACGGCATCCCACCGCGCGGCACCTTCGGGTAATAGGTACCGCAGTAGAACGGTTCGCCTGCGGGCGTGAGGAAGCACGTCATCGGCCAGCCCCCCTGCCCGGTCATCGCCACCGTGGCATTCATATAGACCGCGTCCAGATCCGGACGCTCCTCACGATCCACCTTGATGCATACGAAGTTCTCGTTCATCTGCGCCGCCGTCCGCGCATCCTCGAACGATTCGTGTGCCATTACGTGGCACCAGTGGCAACTCGCGTATCCGATCGACAGCAGAATCGGCACGTCCCGTGCGACTGCCTCAGCCAGCGCATCGGCGTCCCATTGCAGCCAATGCACCGGGTTGTCGGCATGTTGCCGCAGGTAGGGTGATGTCGCACGACCCAATCGATTCACCATTCCAGCCTCCCATATCGGCACACACAACATGTGAACCGCTCGACCTACTTGCAGGACGACCGCGCAGGCCCAACGCCGCGGAACCGAGTCGTGGACCCTCACGGCGTCGGTCTTGCTGCCATTGCGGGAGTTGACTCAAGTCAGCCATGTAGGACGGCTTAGACTTAGCTTAGGTTGTCGAAGTGCTTGTAGACCTGACCGATCCAGCACAGCGCGACAAAGCGGCCTTTCTCAGCTTCGCCGCGAAAGTCTCAGGCACGTCGCGTTCTCAGCATCTGGCTAAGCGATTCGATAAGACTCCGATCGCGCGGATGCAAGAACTAGGTCCCGTAGGATTTCCATCATCCCTATCACTTCGTCGTGTAAAATCGAGAATTCGCCGACATCCGGGAATAAGCCACGGCCATGGGCGACCGAATTGCGCGCATCACAGAGCCGACGATCAATCAAGTTTACTTTGAGGTCAAATATGTCAGAGCGCAACCCGGAATTCGCGAGAATTTTTGCCAGTACAGCTGAACGTAGATTTGACTGCGTATCCACGAGTTGATTTTTCGGAAATTGGGCTCGCTGTTGTCCCGCGCTACGCACCATGCCTATCATACTTTCTGCAGCAATGGCATCTCCCGATTTGACTCTATGGAACATACTCATCAACGCCGTGTACAGCAAACCATCGTTGAGCTCTGCGAATTTTAAGCGACGACGAGAAACGAAGTCGACATAGCCTTGCAATGCCTCCTTAGCAAAACCCTCCCAATGTGCATACAACATCGCAATACCTGCACGACGCAAGCCTCGAGCGGTCGGAGAAATAGAATTTCTAGAGTCGTGCTGCTCAATAAGTCCCTTCAATGCCGATAATTCGATACGCCGCCATGCCAGCGCATCGTCGACGCAGTCCTGAAGTTCTCCGACTGTCCGAACACTCATCGCTCAGCCCTCAGCAAAGAAGATTCGTGAACGTACGATCAACCTTGGCACCCGACGACGAGGACTAACACCGGTCCCAGAATTATCTCTAAAGTCTGGCGAGGTCCAAATTGCCCTAATTCTGTCGGCTAACTCAAGGGGTCGATCGGCCCACCTGTCCATGTTGTACACAACTCCAGAGGAAATGAACTCGTAACCGGCGATCGAGAACGGCCCGAGATGTCGCGTACCATTGAATCGACGAAATGAATCCTCCCCCAGAGCGCGATCGATCAAGCCAAAACAGAGCTTGAAGGTCTCCGAGTCCACTCCAGTTGAGCTGCGATCATCATCCTCTGCAACTTTACGAATCCAGTCCGTAAGGTACTCTCCATATTCCTTTTTCAATTCCGTCTCACTGCCACCAAAAGCGCGCTGAGAAAAGAACCTGACGACTAATTCTTGCCTGTATGCCTGGCTTTCCTTTTGATCCGATAGAGTTATCGAATTCTTAAAATTGAAATAGTCCGATAAATTGTCAATATCAGCGTACATGCCGGAGTTCAGCATGACGAGAAGGCAGTTCCTCGCCTCTTGTGGAGAGAGTTGAGACCCCGAGTTTAGCCGCTGGAACATATCGTACTTGGCATTTCTGTCGGATTCTTTTCGGATAATGCGGAACTCAATTTTAGACCTTTTAAAGTCCCTTTGCATTGCGCTCGTGAAGCACTTCGAACCCAACTCTCTGGGCTCCCAATAATACCCCGCCAGATCAGGCAGGTATTCTGTTGCTTCGAGCGGATCCGGGGAAACAAGTGAACTATTATGATCTCGATAAATACCAACGAACTGAAGTATCGTTGAGAGCCTCTGGACGCCGTCGATTACGTCCCACACCCCGTCGTCTCGCTGCGAAACAAAAATAGGTGGAATTGGTATACCGAGCAATATAGATTCGATCAGCCTAGATTTCTGACCTATTTTCCACCGAAAGATCCTCTGGAACTCCGGGTGTATATCAATATCTCCGTCTCGATAGAGAGAGATAACTTCTCCGATGGACATCCCGTATCCGTCCGTATGTATCTCACGGGACTTCTTCTCTATTTGTTCTTGTAAGCTCATCCAACGCCTCTCCCTCGACAACTCAACGAGTCTATCGGACAACATCCAATAGGTCACCAAGTTTCCGTGAGGAGGAACCTTCGCTGCGGCATGGATTCCCGCCAGATAGGCACGCCGATGACGCTATCATTGTCAACGCTGATGTATGCGTGTTGCATAATACCGATTTGGATGCATCAACCTGGTATCCCGTAAACGCGAGTTGACCGGAAATTGTTGACTTCAAAGACGCCGATACTAATTGCGATGGTACCGATGACCCCGCCATGGCACCATCACCGTTACCCGGATCGGATCGTCGATGCCCGACGTCAGGTCGTGACCTCCAAATCGACACGTGTGTCGTCAGTTGGCTGGTGTTGTCCAGAGCGCGCTGATGGGTAAACAGGATAGTCCGTCGCCAAAGGGGAGCTGCTGCTCTCCGCAGTAGAGCACGAAACCCGCATGAAGACGGTCGCCGAGGCGGCGTTGCAAGGCTCGCAGTGAACGAAAGTCGTCCGTGCGGACGGTTTCCGCAGCTTTCACCTCGATGGCCACAACGCGCCCTGCGTTGTCTTCGAGTATCGCATCGACCTCGTACCCGTCGCGATCGCGATAGTGGTGTAAGCGGACCATGACCTGACTCCAGGTGAGCTGTCGAGCGAGTTCTCCGACAACGAAGGTTTCGAGAAGCCCACCGGTAGTCGTGTCGTTGAGGACGCCGGTAGTCAGGTAAGAAGCCAGACCAGAATCATTGAAAATGAGCTTCGGTGTGGCAACCGCGCGCGCTGTCGCGTTCGCCGACCAGGCCGGAATCTGCCGGATCAGGTAGATGGTCTCGAGGATGGCGACATACTCACGGACCGTGGTGATCGGCACACCCAGGTCCGACGACAGGCGGCTGTAGTTGAGCAAGCCGCCGGTCTGTGCGCCGAGGGCAGCGATGAGGCGCCGCATGTCGGGACCGCGTTGGATTTCGGCGACTTGGTGGATATCGCGACTCATGATGTCATCGAGGTATGACTTGAAGAATTGCGCGCGGCGTCGTGGCGCGACTCTCCGAACCGCCTCCGGATATCCGCCGCGCGCAGCCAACTCGAGATAGTCCCGACGCCGCAGTTCCGACGGCGCGACCCGCAATCGTGTGCCCTCACCGAAGGTGGCCTCCACGAAGCCATCCGGTGCGCCGACGATTTCCCCTTGCGACAGCGGCGACAATTCGATCGTTTCAGAGCGCCCCGGCAGGGAATCGGGCAGTGCACTCAGGCCGAGCAATCGAGCTGAGCCAGTAAGCAGGAACCGCCCGGGGCGTGGGTCCCGATCCACGATGTGCTTGATCGCCAACCAAAGTTCGGGGACTCGTTGAACTTCATCTATCAGCATGGTGGCCGATGTGTCTAGAAACGCGACCGGATCCGCAGCTGCCGAGGATCGTGTCCCAGGGTCGTCCAGATATCGGGCGACACTGCCGGGGCGACCCTGTAGACACATGTCCGCAAGGGTGCTTTTGCCTGTCTGGCGCGCGCCGTTGATGATGACGACTCTCGTGTCGGTAAGCGCTTCGTCAACGATGTCGGTCGCTCGCCGCGCCAGATAGTCCCCAGCTTTGCGCATCTCCCAACCATACCGAAGTCGCCGTCAATCTGCCGGTACATATGGCGTCAATCTGCCGAATCTTGGTCCGTCAATCTGCCGAGCTGTCATCCGTTGGACTGCCAGTCCGGAGCGGAACGCAGAGCTAAATGTGCGGCCCAAACAGCACGACAGGTGCGTCTCGTCGTTGCCTGCCGCAAGTCGCCGGAACAGCATCGAAACTCCGCACGAGTAGCCAGAAACATCATGGAAACCAATGTCCACCTGCGCAAATGCGACTAGTAACCTTAGCGCATCACATGGCACCAGTGATTGTTCGGCCGAAGCTACCAATGGCAGGATGCGTACCCCACTGAAAGAAGAATGGGTACGTCCCGCCGTTTTGCCTCAGCCATCGCCTCCTCTCCCCAGAGCCACCAGTCCACGGGGTTGGCGGCATGCTGACGAAGGTAGGGCGACGTAGCGTCACTCAATCTGCCCATACGGGTCAGCCTAGTATGCCAGCGTGACTTCATGGCCCGTCGCGGAGTTCGCGCTGGCTGCTCGCTTACGGTAGAGCGGCCACCGCCCGAGGATGTCGTATCTGTGCGGCATCGTTCGTGGCGCGCGGACCTCGATGACCTTCGGGGTTACGGCTGTGTTCATCGCTCGTCCTGTGCCAGGGCGGAAAGACGGGCGTACTGCTCGCCGGTGAGTTCGAAGCGCGGTCGCGTTCTCACCGATCCACGTGGGCTGCCGGGCGCCGGGGATCGGCACGATGTTCGGAGCGCGATGCAGCAGCCAGGCCAGCGCGGTCTGTGCCGCGGTGGCGCCGATCTCTCGAGCCACTCGAGCGACTGCGCCGGACGGTCCGGCGTGCACCCCCATCGCGAGCGGGAAGAACGGGACGAACGCGATGCCCCGTTCGGCGGTGTGGTCGACGACCAGGTCGTGCTGACGATCGCTGAGGTTGTACGGATTTTGCCCGCTGGCGATCGGGGCGATCTGCTCGGCCTCCTTGATCTGCTCGACCGTCACGTCCGAAAGCCCGATGTGACGGATCTTGCCCTTGCTGGTGGCGAGGATCAGACAGTCGCTGCCGAGTTCACGGTCTAGAGCGGTCGCCACGCAACCGCGACCGTGGTCTCAGAACGGTTCGATGGCGAGGCGGCCTACAACGATGAACAATGCGAGCGCGAGGTAGACCGAATTCACCAGCACGAGTTTGTATTGATCGAGGCGGGCGTGGGTGCGCATGGCGCCGAACATCAAGAGAATCCAGGCGGCGGCGGTCACGGCCACCATGACCGGTGCGATGTCGAGGACGGCGGGCAGGATCAGGCCGACGGCGGCCAGGAGTTCGACGATGCCGAGCGTTTTGACGAAGCCGGCGCTGGCGTCGGCGGTCCACTCGCCGCCGTGGGCAGCTGCCAGTTTCTGCTTGGGTAGGAAGGTTTTGGTGATGCCGCCGGCCAGGGCGACGGTAGCGAGCAGGCCGGCGGCGATCCACAGGGCGAGGTTCACGAGATACTCCAATTTTCTTGCGGGAATGGGCTTTTGTGGGAAGACCGCGTGCCCTGGGCGTTGATGACCTCGGGTGCAGCCGAGTGCGGCGTGCCCGCCAACGGGTCGAACTCGCGCGTCATGACCGCGTCGGTGCGCTCCGCACGCAGCGACTCGATCTCGACGCGGTCCGCGATCACCTGGTGGTTGCTCATCGGGTCTCCCAACGCTTGTCGGTCCGTCGCCGGGCGCGTGTGCCGAGGTGACATATTCAGCATCTAGGCAGGTCAGGAGCGGAACAATGCAAAGTTCGTGGATTGATCAATAACACTGGAGTTATCAGTGGAGCTACGCGACATCGAGATGTTCCTACGCGGACAATGCCGCCATCCGCACGCTGGCCGGAGTCGCCGGACTCGGACCGATTCGGCCGTGACAGTGACGATCCCGCGCGGTTTCGACCGCGATAGTCGACACGTCGAACTCACCGAGGCGGGGCGAAGCGTCCGGTCACGGACGCGGCATGTTCGCGGCGACCTCGCGCCGTGATCGCAGGTCGAGTTTGGCGAGGATATTCGATACGTGGGACTGAACTGTGCGGTGCGACAAGAACATTTGTGCTGCGATACCGGAGTTGGAACAACCTTCGGCGACGAGCACGGCGACCTTGCGCTCGGCATCGGTCAACGCCGCCCAGCCGGATTTGGGCCGGTTGCGCCGACCGCGTACACCTCGCCGGATGTCGTACGGTCGCACGCGCGCGACCGTACGGGCGGTATCCCACGACGCCCCCAGTCGGCCGTAGATCCCGATCGCGGTGTCCAGCGAATGGCGGGCGTCGACAGCGCGCCCCGCCGCGGCCAGCAGCACGGCGGCATGCTCATGTGCGTGTGCTTCGTAGAGCGGCCGTCCGGACCGCCGGAAAATCCGAGCCGCCGCCAACATGCTGTCGGAATCGCGCTCGGCCAGACCGCGACACAATAGCGCCGTTGCGCTCCTGGAAAGGGTCGGCTGTCGTGCCACAAGTTCGTCGGCGCCGACGACCACCGCCCGCGCCGCATCCGTATCGCCGAGGTCCGCGGCCAGTCGGGCGATATCCGGGAAGATGTAGTAGAGCGTCGCCGCGGCCGAATGGTCGGCCAATCGCTCATGGGTGTCGACGAGCAGCTTCAAAGCGAGGTCCGGATGGCCGTGCGCCTCGTGTGTCAATGCTTTGGCCCACAGGTGCAAGTGCGTATAGCCGGTAGTGCCGGCGAGGTCGTCCGGTATGGGAATACCGTCCACGTCCGGTAGGAATGTGCCACGGTGAATGCCGACGAGTGCAGCCAGGGTGCGCGCGACTATCGAGTATCCGAGCACGTCCGGCGCCGCCTCGCCCACGCTGCATTCGGCCACCGCATCATCCCAGCGACCGTCCAGCAGGTAGAGCCGTGCCTTGGCGACCAGATTCGCGGCCAGGGACACGCCAGGGACACGGCGGTTGCGCGCGCTCGCTTGCTCGAGCACCTCTTCGGCATCGGCAAGGCGATCGAGCTCGATCAGACAGTCCGCCCGCAGCGCGTACGGATCGAACTGGTCCGGTCCGGTACCGACGGCCGAGGCGACAGGTATCCGAGTGCTCAGCTCCAGTGCCTCGGCGAGATGGCCTCGGATATAGCGGACCGCACCCACGGCGGTGAGGCCGTACCCGATAGTGCGGGGATCCCCACCGGATTCCCCCATCGCAATCGCCGTTCGGCCAGCCCGCTCAGCGGCGTCGAACCGCTCGAGATACACATTGTCCACTGCGCACATGCCTTGCAGGCGGCCCGCTGCCTCGACATCGAGATCCGTTGTGCTCAGTGCCGTTTCGGCGATATCGACGGCATCGGCGATGCGGCCACCGGCTCGGCAGGCTTGGGCGAGCAACCAGCGCATTTCGATATCGTCGCGGCACTCCGACCGCGTCGACAGTGCGACGCGCGCCTCGGCCTCCGCCTCGGCGGCTCGCCCGCTCCGCAGCAGCGCCTCGATATACCGGCGCATCAGCTGTGGCGTATCGAACTCCGTCCTCGCGCGCCGCAACAGCCGCAGCGCCAGCTCGGGCGCTCGACAGGCCAGTTCGTCGGCTACGGCGACCAGCCGGTCGATGCTGATGTCGTCCAGTTCGTAGTCGGCGACCGCGAGATAATGCGCGATCCGCTCGATCGGCGCGTTGGTCGTCCGCAGCACCCGCTCAACCGTGCGCACCAGACCGGCGCGCACTGTGGCAGGCAACTGATCGGACAGCACCTGCCGGATCAATTCATGCCGGAACATCACTTCGGAGTCGACAAGTGCGAGCACTCCGGTCGCCATCGCGTCACTGACGATGCTCCACACATCCAAGAGGGGTCGGTCCAGTAGCGCCGCCAATTCCGTGACGTCGACAACCGGGCCGAGCGCGGCGGCGGTCGCCAGCACGTACCGTGTCCGGCGCGGCAGAAAGTCCAACCGGCGCGAAATCGCCTGCGCGAGTGTAGTGGACGGGCGCCGCCCGGTGACTGCCTCGGCAGTGTCGTCGATGATCGTGATCGCCTGCTCGCGCTGCAACGCGGCCACCAATTCGGTGATATAGCGGGGATTACCGCTCGCCCCCGCCACCTCCCGCATCAACGCCGGGCCGGGGGTGGCACCGACAATCTGCGATACCAATTCCGCCGCAGCCTCGTCGGCGAGCCCGCCGAGCCGTATCCGCGGGGCGCGGCGTGCGAGGAGTTCGGCCGATAGCGCGATGAACGGCGAGTCCTGCACTTGTGCGCGGACACCGAGCAGCAGCAGTAGCGGTAGCTCATCGATGCGGGCGCACAGCCGCTGCAATACGGACACGCTGGACGTATCAGCCCACTGGACGTCGTCCATGATCAGCGCGAGCGGGCCGGTCGCGCACCAGGTCTCGATGTGGTCGAGGATCGCCTCGGTCATGACGATCTCGGGCCTTGCCGCGCCGCCGCCCGCCCGACCGTCGCTGCCGAGCAGGGCGCGGATCGGATCTGTCCCCGGCGTATCGGTGTCGAGCCAGGAGAGCAGCGCGGCGTACGGGACGGTCTGCCGTAGTTCGGTGGCGGCCCCGAGTCGACTACGCAGACCCGCTGCCGCGCACCGCACCCTGGCCGCGTCCAATAGCGACGTCTTGCCGATACCTGGTTCGCCCTGCACCAGCATGACGGCGCCCTGTCCCCCAGCGACCCGGCGCGCGAGTGCCTCCAGCATCGCGATCTCGCCATCACGACCGATGACCACTGTGTCCGGGGACGGCCTCGCCGTCAACGAACTGGGCATGCCAGCGCCCGATCACCGATTCCGACCGAATCCGGCACCACGTCGACATACCCGGAGGGGGATACGGCGATGGATGGCAAATCCCATTGCCGCACCGACTTTTCGGCGCGGCAGGCCACATTCCATCCGAACGGCATCAGGTGGACGCGTTCCCCGTATTCCCGCAGTTGTTCGGCGAGGTCGGACAGCACGTCGAGGGTGTCGGCGACGTGGGCTAGGACATCCAGTGGATCGGCGGCCGAGGTGAATCGACCATCCGGGGTCATGTGGTGCGGGGTTCCGGCAATGACGATATGGGCCGCCTCGCTGACGAGACACAGGTAGCGGATCGCGCGAACGGCCTCGACGGTCAAGGGACAATCGCCTGGCTCGACCACGACCCGCGCTACCAGGCAATCGAGAAAACTCTGTGTCACGCCCACCGTCGTCGGATCGACGGCCACGGCGCAGGGACCGGCCGCCACCAGGGTGTATTCGAAGCTGCGCCAACGAGTTCCGATGCTCCTCATCCAAGGGACCTTCCCCGCGGACGCTGCTGGAAGGCGGTCATGGCCGCGTCGGCACATTCTGGTCGGCGACGCCGCAGAGGGTGTAGCAGAAGACGAATGGCACCGCACCGTCGTTGAACCATGCGTGTGGTGTGCCGTGCTGGACCACGCAATCCCCCGCGCGCAGCGATACATCGACACCGTCGCCGAGGCGCAGGCGGCCCTCGCCGCTGAGCACGACGACGAAATCAACGCTCACGGTGCTGTGCATGCCGGGCGCGGCGGGGTCGAAGGCCGCCATCATCCCCGGCAGTTTCGCCTCCGCTTCCGCGACAACGGCCGCCATCGCCTCCTCGGACAGGTCGGCGTCGGGCTCATAGGTCAGCCCAGGCGGTACCGAGATGAATCCGAAACGCAGCCCACCCGGACCGGGGAAATAGGATGTATCGGTCTGCGGCGGCATCAGGTCGACCGGCAGTTCGGGCAGTTCGTCGAGTTCCCACATCCGATGGATCTCTGCGCCGGGCAGCAGCGCCAATGTCAACGGGTCGATGCTGTCGTCGGCCAGTACCCGTCCCTTTCCGGTTCCGTTGTCGCCGATCACGATTCTGCGCATGTGCACTCCTGACTATCGTCCGCAACCAGCTGAATCGGGTCGGCACCGACAGCCGTACCGGCCGATCCGGGCATCAGCTATCCGGACCGTATCCGCTGCGCACGCAGCCCCGCTTGTCCCGAAGCGCATGAGCATTGTCCCGACGCGCAGATCTCGAAACCCGGCAATGCTCGCTCCAGCGGTGCTCCGCGCGGTTCTGCACTAGGCTGCTTCCAGAGTTGGGGCCGGTGCTCGGGCCACCGATGATCGTCGAATCGGAGGCGACATTCATGAATCGAGCGGCGATAGCCGACTCCGCCACGACACGTGCGGTGGATCCACATGAGCGAGCCGACTATTGGGCCGATCTGATCAGCACATACCACTGTCGGCTCGGCTACCGATTCCCGAGCCGCACCGACTTCCAAGGCCACACACAAGTGCGGCGCACCGACGCCTACCAGCTCGTCGGGTGGAAATCGGATGCCGTCACCTACCTTCGCAACCCGAGCCACATCCGCGGCGACCCCGACGACGACTACCGGCTGATCGTTCCGTTCGCGGGGCAACTGTCCTTCCGCACCGATGACGGGTACGGGATCCTCGCCCCGGGAACAATGGGCCTGGTGGCCGTCAACCGGCCCTACGCGATGACCATGTCCGACGGCACACACGGGGTGATCATCACCATTGCGCGCAAGGAGATCGAGCATCGTCTCAACCGCGTCGTTCCCCCCAACCACCCCTTGGATCTCACGACCGGGCTCGGGCGGGTGACCGACGGGATCCTCGGCGGCCTGTATTCCGAATGTGCCGCACTCACCGACCTCCAATTCGACAACGTCTCCGAACGGCTGGTGGACCTGCTCTGCATGCAGATCCTCGGCGAACCGGCGAGCTCGCCCACCCAGCTCGCCCATGTCGAAGCGACCGCTCGCCGGTATATCCATGACCATGCCGGAGATCCGGGCCTCACCGGCACGCACGTGGCGGCTGCGCTCGGCTGGTCACTGCGTCAAATTCAACTGGCGTTCAGCAATGTCGGCACCACACCCAGCGAAGTGATCCGGGAAGAACGCCTGCGATTGGCACGCGACCGCCTGCGCAGCCCCGCCTACCAGCATCGGAGTATCACCGATATCGCATCGGACCTCGGCTTCGGTTCGATGAGCAGCTTCAGCAAGGCCTTCCGCCGACGCTTCGACACCACGCCCGGCCAACTCCGCGAGGACTGGCGGGCCGCGCCCGACCCTGCCGCACTCCAGCGCTGATTTCCGGAGCGACCAGCCGGCACGGTCACGCTATCGTCGCAGCGTGGATTCCCTGCGTCAGCTGCGGTACTTCGTCGCCGTCGCCGAAGAACTGCATTTCGGGCGGGCGGCCGAACGCCTTGGCATCGCGCAGCCTCCGCTGAGCCAGCGCATTCGCAAACTCGAACAGGATCTCGGCGCGCGGCTGTTCGACCGGGACAGCCGACGCGTCGAACTCACCGAGGCGGGCCAGATCCTGCTGGTCGAAGCCCGCGATCTGCTGGCCCGCTGGGATCGGGCGCAACGGCTGGTAGGCAAGGCGCATCGGGGTGAGATCGATGCGCTGCGGGTCGGTGTCCCACCCGAACTGGCCGGACGGGTGCTCGCGGCGATCCTCACGGCATTCGAAAGCCGGGACGTCCGTGTCGATGTGCAGGAGCTGACCACCGCCGAGCAGATCCGGCTGCTCGCCGACCGCCAACTCGACGCCGGACTGCTGCAACATCCGGTAGATGTGGTCGGCCTCGAGCTCGGCTCCGCGGTCGAGACACCGCTGGGCGTGGTACTGCCACGCGATTCGCCGCTGGCGACGCGCTCCGCGGTCGCCCTCGCCGACCTGGCCGGACTCGGTCTGGTGATCTTTCCGCGGGCCGCAGCGCCCGGACTTTACGATGCCACCCTGCGCACCTGCTGGGAGCACGGCTTCCGGCCCACCCGCGTCCAGCACGCGCGCAATCCCGAATTCGTGCTCGGCATGGTGCTTTCCGGCCGCGGCGTCGCCTTCGACCAGGGCATGGTCGCGCAAACGGAACCGCGCGTCGTGTGGCGACCGCTGACCGATGCCCTGAGCTGGCGGCTTTCGCTGGCCTGGCCGGCCGCGGCACCGCATCCGCTGGTCCACGAAATGGCCGAGTTGATCGTGACGGTCATCCAGGGCGACGGCGCATCGCGGCCCGCGCCCGCTCAGGAGGTGGCGCAGCGGCCGTGGAATGTCGTATTCGGCAGATCGTGACGGATGCGGTGAATCGCGGCGCGTGCGGCCGCACCGATCGCATGATCCACCTCGGGCAGCCGCTGCGCGAGCGTATCCGCTCTGGTGAATACCGCTACGGCATAACGGCTTCCGCCGGGATAGGTCACCACGCCGATCTCATTGCGAATCGCGGGCAGTGATCCGGTCTTGCCCCACACCGACACCTCGGGTGGGAAGGCCGCGGCGAGCCGGTGCCAGTTGAGCTGCTGGCCCATGAGGTCGCGCACCCACCGGCAGGCGGCTGGATCCGCCGCGCGGTCCTGGCCGAGCAGGGTGAGCAGGCGGGTCATCTCGCGCGGCGTGCTCGCGGTGGTGCGCAGCGGGTCCATGGCACGGGTGCCCAGCACCTCTGAGACGCTCAGGGTCGGGAAGCGCCGCGCGAAGTCGGCGGTATCGGATGCGCCGATATCCTCTGCCATCGTCTGCACGACAAATCTGGGCGAGCCGACGATCCGGGTCGCGGTGAGCCCCAATTCGCGCACCAGCGAGCGCACATTGTCCAGGCCGACGCGATCGAACAGCAGGTCGGCGGCGGTGTTGTCGCTCACGGTCAGCGCGAAGAACGCCGCATCGCGCAGGCTGAACTCGACATCGTCCAGACATCCCGCGGTGCCGACGCCACCGAGCCGGTCCGCCGCGCTCGCCCGCACCCGATCGGTCGGGTCGAGCTGCCCCGCCGCCACCTGACGAGCGAACTCCAGCACCAACGCCACCTTCACCACCGACGCCAGCACCACCGGTTCATCGGCACCGAGCCCCGCCTCACCAGCGCAATCGAAACAGCGAGCATGCACCCAACCGCGCACACCAGCCTTACGGAAGATCTCCTCCACGACTGCCAAACTTCCACACCGGATGGCTCGGGGCAGCTTGACTCTCCCGCCGATGGAGGGTTCACGCTCGTCACCATGAAACTCGACCTGGCCAAGAGCGACCGGCACTACTACGACGCCACCACCGAACCCGAACTGCGCACCTTCGACACCTACGGCTATCTGACGGTCACCGGCTCCGGCGCGCCCCTCGGCGAGCAGTACACCGAGGCGGTACAGGCGCTGTATCGAACTGCATACGGTGCCAAGAAGATCGCCAAGGCGGACGGCCGGGATTTCGTGGTGCCGAAGCTGGAGGGCCAGTGGTGGGTGAACTCCGATGAGCCGCCGCTGTCGGTGCCGCGCGAACAGTGGCAGTGGAAGCTGATGATCCGGATGCCCGACGTGGTCACGGCCGAGATGGTGTCCGGTGCGACATTCGAGCGTCTGACCGAGGGTGCGGCGATCCAGGTCATGCATATCGGACCGTACGCCACCGAGCCGGAGACGCTGGCCAGGATGGAAGCGTTCATGGCCGCCGAGGGGTTGCTCATGAACGGCCGCCATCATGAGATCTATCTCTCGGATCCGCGCAGATCCCGGGCCGCGAATATCCGCACGATCCTGCGCCATCCCGTGCGTCGCGCGTGAGATCGGCTGTGCCGCAGGCGGTTACCAGGCGCGGCCCAGATAGCCGAGCAGTCGGCGGTGCGCGGGCGCGTCCGCGGGTACCGTGATCTCCTCGTCGAACATCCCCGGTTTGCGGAAGCCGTCGAGCCCGCCCATGGCGCGCATGGTGGTCAGCAGTTCGGCGCACAGTTCGTCATCGGCGAGGTCGGGCCGGTCGATGGCCACCGCGATATCGACGCCGTGCGCGACGACCTCGGTGAGATGGACCATGGCAGCCGCGGGACCGGGTATCTCACCGAGCGCCATGTGCACAGTGCCGGTCAGGGCGTCGGGACGATGCCAGGCAGCGCGGTCCACCTCGGCGGCCGCGGCGAACGCACCCTGCGGATCGATGCCGAGCCAGTCGTCCTCGAGTCCGGCGCCCGCGTCGGTACCGCTGACCCCGGCCGCGAACCCGTGCATATTGCCGACGGCGTGGTTGAGCACCGCGTGCACATCCCAATCCTGGCACGGCGTCGGCGCCGCGAGCCGGTCGCCGTCGACGGCGGCGATCACGATCGCACCCGTCATATCCAGTGCGCGGTCGATCTGTCCGATCACATTGTCCATGGGCATCCTTCGCTCGAAGCGTCAGCAGAAGTGATAGCACAACGGGATGACATCCAAACTCGATCCAACGCCGCGCAGATCACGGAAACCAGCACCACAAGGCCCCGAAAGGGTTGCGCCGATACCATTCCGGACCAGCACGTGATCGAATGCGTCGAGATGTAAACGGCCCTATCGAGTTCCACACGGCACCTCGGACCGGCAGACCGCAACGGCCGTCGGTCCGCAGTCATATGCGAGATCCGTTAACCGAGAACCGGATAGATCCTCGGACCTCGTTGGTAAATCCTCACTTCGCAACCGTGCCGGAACCCGCGGCCCGCGGATCGTGCCGCGACCACACCGATGAAACAGAAGCGGCAAACGCAACAGCGGCCGCCCGAGACTCGGACGGCCGCTGCGAAATCAGGTTTGGTCAGGCCCGTCGTCGGATTCGACATCCTTCTCGTCGAGCCGGGCAATACCGGGTTCGGTACCCTCGTCCGCCGCCTGATCCGGCTCCGGATGGTCGGGCTCGAACGTCGCGGGCAGGCCCTTGATATGCCGGTTCATCGAACGCACCAGCAAGACGGTCCCGGCGAGCAGCACCAGAATGATCACCAGACCGAGCGGCGACGCCTTGCCGAATTCGGGTCCGGTGGGCGTGCCGGGAGATTGCGCGAGGAAGACCAACATCAGCGGTGCTCGTCTTCGATACCGGCGAACAGATCGGTCTCCGGCAGCGTGGAGTCGATCCTGGACTTGGCCAGTTCGAACTCCTCCGTGGGCCACAGCCGCTGCTGCATTTCCATCGGAATCGCGAAGAACGCGCCGTTGGGATCGATCTGCGTCGCGTGCGCGCGCAGCGCGTCATCACGCAGCGGGAAGTACTTGGCGCATTCGATCTGGGTGGTCACCCTGGTCATGCCGTCCGGACGGCCCTGCCGGAAGGCGCGCGTGCGTTCGAGCCACTCCTGCAGCGGGAACGGCTCACCGATCCGCTCGTATTCGGCGGCGAAAACATCCAGGCGCGCCATGGTGAAACCATGGTCGTAATAGATCTTCAGCGGCTGCCACGGCTCGCCCGCGTCCGGGAAACGCTCCGGATCGCCCGCCGCCTCGAACGCGGCCATCGAGACCTCATGGCAGCGGATGTGATCCGGATGCGGGTAGCCGCCGTTTTCGTCATAGGTGGTCATCACATGAGGCTTGAACTCGCGCACCTCGCGGACCAGCGCCTCGACGGCCTCCTCCAGCGGGACCAGCGCGAAGCAGCCCTCGGGTAGCGGCGGCGGCGGATCGCCCTCGGGCAGGCCGGAGTCGACGAAACCGAGCCAGGTCTGGCGCACACCGAGTGCGGCGGCCGCGGCCTCCATCTCCTCGCGCCTGATCTCATCGATCCGCTCCAACACGCCGGGGGTGTCCATCGCCGGGTTGAGGATGCTGCCGCGTTCGCCGCCGGTCAGCGTGACGACGAGGACATCGTGGCCCTCATCGGCATACCGTGCGGTCGTCGCGGCGCCCTTGCTCGATTCGTCGTCGGGGTGCGCATGAACCGCCATGAGCCGGAAGCCACTCACGTCTCGTTCACCTCATCAACCACCGTCATACCTCGTACTCTCCGCCGCCGGGGTCCGATCTACCTGTCCCTATAGTTCCATTCGACAGACTTTTGTTCCGACATACCCCCCGGAGTGAGACGGCATGAGTGAAACGCCCGGTGACACGCCGATCGACCGACGTGCCGACCGGTACGGAACCACGCCACGCCCGAAGCGCCGCTGGATTCCGTTCGCACTGGGCGCGGTCGTACTCGCCGCCGGTCTCGGGGTCGCCTACCTCGGCTTCCAGAAGTACGGACCGGAGGATATCGACGCCGAGCAGCTCGGTTACACCGTCGTCGACGACTCCACCATCTCGGTCCATCTCAAGGTCACCCGCAAGGATCCGCGGCGGCCGGTGGTGTGTTTCGTCCGCGCGATGGCCAGGGACGGGTCCGAATTGGGCCGCCGCGAGGTGCTGATCGAGCCGTCCGGCAGCGGCACGGTCGAGCTGACGACCACCGTCCGCGCCTCGGCCCGGCCGGTGTCGAGCAGCATCTACGGCTGCAGCGATGACGTGCCCGAGTACCTGCGGATGGGCTGAGCTACCTGCGGGCGGGCCGATTCCGGGCGAGACACCACCGGACCGTCCGCAAAACGAACGCCGACCTGCATGTTTGTGATTCATGCTAAAATGGCGTGATACACGGTTCCGGGGCTCGGAGCCGTGTTTGCTGCATTGGCGGCCAGCGCTGTCAGTTCCGGGTGTGTGAGTTTGCCGGACCTGAGGCCTGTCGGGGTTCGATGAACTTCCCCAGGATGGCACTAGCCGTCGGCTGGTGCGTGCCCGCCCCCTGCGGGCACTGCAGCGGATCAGGGAACCCGGCCGCGGCCGGGAACAACTACTAGGGAGTGATCGAGATGACTGAGACGCAAGTGACTTGGCTGACCCCGGAGTCGCACGACAGGCTCAAGGGTGAACTCGACGCGCTCATCGCCAATCGTCCGGTCATCGCTGCCGAGATCAACGAACGCCGCGAAGAGGGCGACCTCAAGGAAAACGGCGGATACCACGCCGCGCGCGAGGAGCAGGGTCAGCAGGAGGCGCGCATCCGGCAACTGCAGGAGCTGCTGAACAACGCCAAGGTCGGCGTTGCGCCCACCAAGTCCGGCGTCGCACTCCCGGGTTCGGTCGTCAAGGTCTACTACGACGGTGACGAATCCGACACCGAGACCTTCCTCATCGCCACCCGCGAAGAGGGGCTCAACGATTCCAAGCTCGAGACCTACTCGCCGAATTCGCCGCTCGGTGGCGCGCTCATCGATGCGAAGGTCGGCGACACCCGTGAGTACACGCTGCCGAACGGCAAGACCATGAAGGTGACACTGGTCAGCGCGGAGCCGTACCACAGCTGATCTGGATCCGGGACCGGCTCGACCGGAGCATCCCGACACCAGACCCGAAACGAGCGGCCGCATCCCGGAGATCCGGGTGCGGCCGCTGTTCGGCATAAATTGTGTCATGAAGCCAATCGGCCCGGTGGCGATCGCATTGCGCTGCACCGAGCGTGGCGGCATGCGGCAAGTGTTCCCGTTCGCCGCGATCTCGATCCTGTTGCCGGCAGCCGGGATCCGCACGCTCGTCGCGCGCTGATCCCGGCCGATAGCATACCTAGTTCGCCAGAGCCTGTTCGATATCGGCGAGCAGATCGCTGACGTCCTCGATGCCGACCGAGAGCCGCACCAGATCGTCCGGCACTTCCAGCTGCGAGCCCGCAGTGGAGGCGTGCGTCATGGCGGCCGGATGTTCGATCAGCGATTCCACGCCGCCGAGCGATTCGGCGAGGGTGAAAATCTTGGTGCGCGAGCAGAACTCGTGTGCCGCTTCTTTACCGCCGTTGAGCCGCACCGAGATCATGCCGCCGAAGCGCTTCATCTGCTTATCGGCGATGGCGTGGCCAGGGTGCTCGGCCAGTCCTGGGTAGATGACCTGGGAGATGGCCGGATGCCGGGTCAGGAATTCGGCAACGGTCTCGGCGTTGTCGCAGTGCCGATCCATCCGCACCGCGAGGGTTTTGGTGCCGCGCAGGGTGAGGTAGGCATCGAACGGACCCGGGACCGCACCCGCACCGTTCTGCAGGAAAGCGAATGCCGCATCGAGTTCCGGATCGTTGGTGATCAATGCGCCGCCGACGACGTCGGAGTGTCCACCGAGGTACTTGGTGGTCGAATGCGTGACGATATCGGCGCCGAGCAACAGCGGCTGCTGCAGATACGGCGTGGCAAAGGTGTTGTCCACCACCAGTTTCGCACCCGCGACATGTGCGACCTCGGCCAGCGCCGGAATATCGCCGATGCTCAGCAGCGGGTTGGTGGGGGTTTCGATCCAGATCAGCTTGGTGTTCGGGCGGATCGCGGCGCGCATCTCGTCGACATTGAATACATGCGCGGGCGAATGCTCGATGCCCCACTGGCTGAAGACCTTGTCGATCAACCGGAAGGTGCCGCCGTAGGCGTCGTCCGGGATGACAATGTGGTCACCGGGACGCAGCGTCGCCCGCAACGCACAGTCGGTGGCGGCCATGCCGGAGGCGAATGCGCGTCCGTAGCGGCCCGATTCGAGCGCGGCGAGGTTCGCCTCGAGTGCGGTCCTGGTCGGGTTGCCGGTGCGGCCGTATTCATAGCCTTCGCGCAACCCGCCCACCCCGTCCTGGGCGAACGTCGAACTCGCGTAGATGGGCACGTTCACCGCACCGGTGCGCGCTTCGGGGTCATATCCGGCGTGCACGGCTCTGGTGGAGAATCCCAGCTCAGTCATGGACGTCAGCCTAGCCCCGGCGATCGGCGGGCTACCGGCCGGTGGCTTCGGATCAGCCGTTGTGCGCCGATCCCGGCTTTCGCCGCGGCGACGGCGGTAGGTTGAGCTCATGCTGAGCGTTGATGAACTGTTCGCGATCGATGCCCTGTTGACCGAGGACGAGCGCGAGATCCGCGATACCGTCCGCACGTTCGCCAACCATCGGTTGCGGCCGCAGATCGCGGAATGGTTCGAGGCCGGGACCTTCCCGGCCCGTGAACTCGCGCCGGAACTGGGCAATATCGGGTTGCTCGGTATGCACCTGGACGGCTACGGATGCGCGGGCCTGTCGGCGACCGCCTACGGTCTGGCCTGCCAGGAGCTCGAGGCGGTCGATTCGGGTGTGCGCAGCATGGTCTCGGTGCAGGGTTCCCTGGCCATGACCGCGATCCACAAGTTCGGCTCGGAGGAGCAGAAGCAACAGTGGCTGCCGGAGATGGCGGCCGGACGTGCGCTCGGCTGCTTCGGACTCACCGAACCGGATTTCGGCTCGAATCCGGGTGGCATGCGGACCAGAGCCAAGCGCGACGGCGCCGACTGGGTGCTCAACGGCTCCAAGATGTGGATCACCAATGGCTCGGTGGCCGATATCGCGGTGGTGTGGGCACAGACCGAGGACGAGGGCAAACAGGTGGTGCGCGGCTTCCTGGTCCCGGCGGATACGCCCGGATTCACCGCGCGCGAGATGCATCACAAGTTGTCGCTGCGCGCATCGGTGACGGCGGAGCTGGACTTCGACGATGTGCGGTTGCCCGCCGATGCGGTGCTGCGACAGTCGCGCGGACTGAGCTCCCCGCTCGCCTGTCTGAGCGAGGCGCGGTTCGGCATTATCTTCGGCGCGCTCGGCGCGGCGCGCGACTGTCTGGTGGCGACCATCGAATACGCGCGGACCAGGGAGGTGTTCGACAAGCCGCTGGCCGCCTACCAGCTGACCCAGGCGAAGCTCGCGGATATGGCGCTCGAGTACGGGAAGGGACAGCTGCTCGCGCTGCAGGTCGGCAGGCTGAAGGATCGCGGCGAGGTGCTGCCGGAGCAGATCAGCGCGGGCAAGTTGAACAGCACCCGGGAGGCCATCGCGATCGCCCGCGAATGCCGGACCATTCTCGGCGCGAACGGCATCACGCTGGACTATCCGGTGCTGCGGCATGCGAACAATCTCGAATCGGTGCTCACGTACGAGGGCACGGCGGAGGTGCACCAGTTGGTGCTCGGAAAGGCGCTCACCGACTCGAATGCGTTTCGGTAGCGGCCTTTCTCCAGGCGGATTGGGCCTGCGCGCGAGCGGGCGGCACACTACTGTCGTAGGGTGTCGTCGATCCGAGTCACCGAGGTGCTCGCCGCGCTGTCGCTGACCACCGACCTGGCGACCGGGATGCCGTTCGAAAAGGGTTTGGCCACCTGCCTTGTCGCGTCGGCGCTGGCCGATCGGATCGGGTTGGACGAAGCGGACCGGCGGGTCGTGTTCCATGCTGCGCTGCTGGGCGCGGTCGGCTGCACCAGCCGTGCCTCGGAGAACGCCGATTCCTATGCCGATGACATCGAATTCCAGCGCGCATACCACACGCTCGATCCCGGTGACAGCACCGTCTTCGCAGGCCAGATGCGAAATTTCGGATCCTGGGCGCCAGCGGCCCAATCCACCCTGCGGGACCGGTTCGTCACCATGGCGCCGCAGGGTGCGCCGATCGCGGTCCGGTCGGTGTGCGAGGTCAGCCGGGCACTCGGTCCGCGACTCGGCCTACCCGACGGGGCGGTGCGCGCGCTCACCGAGGTGAAGGAGCGCTGGGACGGACTCGGCGCGCCTGATCGGCTGGACGGCGAGAACATCTCGCTGGCCGGGCGCATCCTGCATCTGGCCGAACAGACCGTATTGTCGTTGGGCCCCAACGCGATCGGGTCGGGTGCGGCCGCTGCGGGCGCCACCGAGGCGGGGACCGTCATCGACTCCGGCCGACGTGACCAGCGCGCGGCACTCACCGAACTGCGCCGCCGGGCGGGCGGGCATCTCGACCCCGAGTTGGTCGCGGTCTTCGATGCCGATCCGGACGCGGTGTGGGGCGCCTTGGACGTACCCGACCTGCTGACCGCCGTCGTCGCGACCGAACCGGGGCTGCCGACGGTGATCCAGCCCGCCGAACGGGACCGGTTGTGTCTGGCCCTCGCGATCGTCGTCGACCTGAAAGGCCGCTATCTGCTCGGCCACTCGGCACATGTCGCGCAGCTCAGCGATACCGCCGCGGCGCTATTCGGTATGCACGTGGACGAGCGCGCGACGCTGCGGGCCGCCGCGCTCGTGCACGATCTCGGCCGTGCCGGTGTGTCCAGTGCGGTCTGGGACCGTCCTGGTCCGCTCGGCGCGGGCGACTGGGAACGCGTTCGGCTGCACAGCTATTGGACCGACCGGGTGCTGCGCCGTTGTCCGGGGCTCACCGATCTGGCCGATGTCGCGGCGGGCCATCACGAACGTCTCGACGGCAGCGGCTATCACCGTGGCGTGCGCGTGCACGATCTGCCGCCGACCGCCCGATTGCTCGCCGCCGCAGACGTTTTCGCGGCCATGACCGAACCCCGCCCCTATCGACCCGCGGCCGAGCCGAGCGAGGCGGCGGCGCAACTCACCGCCGAAGCCGCAGCGGGCACCCTGGACCGAGATGCCTGCGCGGCCGTCATCGAGGCCGCCGGGCTGCGCCCGCCACGCACCGAGTGGCCGAGCGGACTCACCGATCGCGAGGTCGACGTGCTGCGCCTGGCCGCACGCGGGCTGTCGAACCGTCAGATCGCCGCGGACCTCGTGGTCTCCGAACGCACCGTAGGCCACCATCTGGCTCATATCTACGACAAGATCGGCCGCCGAACTCGTGCCGGCGCAGCGGTTTTCGCCATGGAACACAACCTCATGCCCGGCTGATACCCCCGCGCACGGGGTGCCCGGGATCCGATCCGGCGGCTCGATCGGTCCGGCATCTTCAGCACACATCTATCGCGCGATCGACATGAACGATCGCATATTCGAGACGATTTCGGCCGCGCCGACCGCGCCCGGATTCATCGAACCGGATCAGCGGTGCTGGAATCCATGCTGGCCGCATTCGAGCCAACCGCCGAATCATACTGGGTAACCGGCATATTCGGGGTACTGCGAACTGGTCGGCCCATTTCACACCCCCGCTCGCATCAGGGGGAGAACATTGTTACTACCGGTCATCGCGGTGCCATCTCCATGTCACCGATTCGCCAAGGCAAATACCCAAGCTGTAATGGCACTCGGTTTCGGGAAGGCCTCAGGGGCACAGGAGGCGCAGCGTCCCGGATCAACGCGGCGAATCCGAGTGCACCGACCGCCTATTCGGAGGTGCACCATGTACACGCCGTCGCTGGATCTGGGGGCAGATCATGTTCGTCCGTAACCGCGCGCCGATCATCGAGGGCGCGAAAACTCTGCCGGACCAACGGGAATTGGTTGCCGCATTCGGTGGACATCCGCCCGACCCAGGTCCTGAACATCCCCTTATTCCGCTAGCACGTGCGCTCGCGGAGCTGCACAGGAAGCGGCACGACGATCCGCTCGCCACCGCCGGAATCGATTGCCGCCGAGCGGAACTCGTATCGGCGATCGACACCTGGGTGATCACCCGGGTGCCGCAGCGGCAGTCGACAGCACACATCCGCGCCGAATCCATCGGCGCGACCATGGATCGAATGGCCGCCGCCTACACCCATGCCAGCCACCTACTGCACACCGCCGAAAAGGTCTCCGACGACCGCGTCCACGCCGCCTGGTACCGCCTCGCCCAACTCGCCGACCACTGGACCGACCTCATCATCGGTGCCGCACAAGACACCTCACGCCCCTGCCGGAGCGCCTAGCGCGATCAAGATCAGGTGGCACTGGTGGCGGCGGCTTCTCGCGATGCCGCCATGGATTCCACCTGAGCTCGATCCGGTCAGATGGAACCGGTGCTGAGGAAGCCCAGGAGGTCGTGGCGGGTGATTACGCCTACGGGTTTGCCGTCTTCCACGACCATGAGGGCGTCGGTGTCGGATAGGGCCTTGGTTGCGGATGAGATGGGTTCGCCGGAACCGATCAGGGGGAAGGACGGGCTCATGTGCTTGGCGACCGAATCCGTCAGGTGTGCGCGGCCTTCGAAGACCGCCGACAGCAGATCCCGCTCGGTCACGCTTCCTGCGACCTCGCCTGCCATGACCGGGGGTTCGGCGCCGACGACCGGCATCTGCGAAACCCCGTACTCGCGCAGGATCTCGATCGCATCGCGCAGCGTCTCGGACGGATGGGTGTGCACCAGATCCGGCAGCGCACCCGACTTACCACGCAGCACATCGCCGACCAAGGGCTCCGCGGCACCGTCCAGTCGATCACGCAGGAAGCCGTACGAGCTCATCCACTGGTCGTTGAAGATCTTCGACAGGTAGCCGCGGCCGCCGTCGGGCAGCAGCACGACCACCAGCGCATCCGGATCGCGGCGGGCGACCTCGATGGCCGCGATCACCGCCATCCCGCAGGAACCGCCGACGAGCAGTCCCTCCTCGCGCGCGAGGCGGCGCGTCATATCGAAGGAGTCGGCATCGGAGACGGCGATGATCTCGTCCGGCACGGCCGGGTCATAGGCCGAGGGCCAGAAGTCCTCGCCGACACCCTCGACCAGGTATGGCCGACCGGTGCCGCCGGAGTACACCGAACCCTCCGGATCGGCACCGACGATCTGCACCTTGCCGCCGGAGACTTCCTTCAGATACCGGCCAGCGCCCGTGATGGTGCCGCCGGTACCGACGCCTGCCACGAAGTGGGTCACCTTGCCGTCGGTATCGCGCCAGATCTCCGGGCCGGTGGTCTCGTAGTGGCTGTCCGGGCCGCCCGGATTGGAGTACTGATCCGGCTTCCACGCGCCGTCGATCTCGCGGACCAGCCGATCGGAGACGCTGTAGTAGCTGTCCGGGTGGTCCGGGGGCACCGCGGTCGGGCAGACCACGACCTCGGCGCCATAGGCGCGCAGCACGTTGCGCTTGTCCTCGCTCACCTTGTCCGGGCAGACGAAGACGCACTTGTAGCCGCGCTGTTGGGCAACCAGCGCGAGCCCGACACCGGTATTACCGGAGGTCGGCTCGACAATGGTGCCGCCGGGCCGCAGTGCGCCGGAGGCCTCGGCCGCCTCGATCATCTTCACGGCAATGCGGTCCTTGGAGCTACCGCCCGGATTCAGATATTCGATCTTGGCCGCGACAATGCCTGCGTTGGACTCCACCACCGAGTTCAATCGAACCAGCGGCGTATTGCCGATGAGGTCAACGACGTGATCAGCGATGCGCATGCCCCCTATCGTTGCAGAAGGGGTCGGTATCCTTGCGCGCGCGTCCAGCGCGACAAACCGCCCATGACGGTGATCACTTGCCTAGGATCGCAAATATGAAGCAGCCGAACATCGCTCGCGCCGCGACAGTTCTGGCCGGAGCGGCAGTGGCCGTCGGCGTCGTCGGGGTCGCGCCCGCCCAGGCCGCGACCGTGCAATTCCCACAGGTGCCGACGCTGGCGCACGGCGGCCTCTGCTGGACGTCCATCCGCACCTGGGCCGATACCAGTCCGCAGTGGCCGGGGCGAGCGGTACTCAATGTGCGCGCGGATCCGGCGATGGGTCTCGGGCCCGGTAACTATCCGCTCGCACCGCTGTGCGAGGTCTACACCACAATCGCCTGGCGCAATCTGAGCAACGGCGCGACGGGCAGCTACGAAAACAACGTGGTCACCGGCCTGTACGGCAGCATTCAGTACGCCCTGTTCCAGGACACCGGCCCAGGGCGCGTCGAGGTCACCGTCACCACCGACACAGTGAACGTCCCCGTGCGCGGGTGGTTCGACGTTCCCGGCGACCCGCCGGCCTGAGCCACGTCACGAGTTCGCCCGGTATCGACCGTCTGTACCGCAGGCGATCGGGCCATGAACCGAGCCGTCGACACCGAAGTCCGCGTGTGGCTGATCTCGTGTTGCCCCGAACCGCAACAACTGATTTCGTAGGTACATGGGTAACTCATCGGGTACGCCCAGAAGCTGTGGCGCACTGAACCGCCGGCCCGGAACGCAACTGCCGTGACTCCCAACGATCGGCAAAAGGCCCGGGGCGGGGGAGTATGGAAGACCGCGGCCGTGACGGGTGCCGCAACCGTATTGGCCGGTTCCGGAGCCGGGACCGCATGGTGGGCGACCTATCGGCTGCTCATGGCGCAGGCCGGGGTCGCCCGCGGCGTCATCGGACGCGATACCTCGAAACCACCGGAGGCCGACGGCATCTACAGCGCGGGCTGCCCGGCGCCACAACCGTGGCGCACGGGTCTGCAAGCCGACGTGCATCTGATGATCTTCGGCGACTCGACCGCGGCTGGGGTCGGCTGCCTCTCACCCGAGGAAGTTCTGGGCGTGCGCATCGCCCGCGGCCTCGCCGAGGCCACCGGACAGCGAATCCGGCTGAGCACCAAGGCCATTTCCGGGGCGACCTCGAAGGGGCTGGCCGGACAGGTCGACGCCATGTTCATCGCCGGACCGCCGCCGGATGCCGCGGTCATCCTCATCGGCGCCAACGATGTCACCAAGAAGCACTCCATCCGCGCCTCCGCGCGCCGCCTCGCCGCCGCGGTGGCCCGGCTGCGCCGCGGCGACAGCATCGTGGTGGTCGGCACCTGTCCGAATCTCGGCACCGTCGCCGCAATTCCGCAGCCGCTGCGGACCGTGGTGCGGAACTGGAGCGTCCGCTTGGCCCGAGCCCAATCCGTCGCGACCACGGTGGCCGGTGGCATCCCGGTGGCAATGGGCGATCGGCTCGCCTCGGAGTTCCGCGCCGCGCCCGAGCAGTTGTTCTCCGAGGACGGATTCCACCCCTCGGCGGCGGGTTACGAACTGGCGGTCGCGCTACTGCTCCCGGTCCTGATCGAGGCACTCGCGGAGGCTACCCCGGCTTCCCGCCCATCAGGACGCGACGTAGATTCGATTCGAACGCACAAGTAACAAACGGTTCGAAGACCGCGTATCGGACACCGTCCGCGCGCACTATGACCGTCCAACAAAGGAGTCCTCATGCCCGAGGCCGTCATCGTTTCCTATGCTCGCTCGCCGATCGGCCGCGCCGGAAAGGGCTCGCTGGTGAGCATGCGGCCGGACGACCTCACGGCCCAGATGGTCCGTGCGGCCCTGGACAAGGTTCCCGCGCTCGACCCCACCCGGATCGACGATCTGATCCTGGGCTGCGGCCAGCCCGCCGGTGAGGGTGGTTTCAATATGGCCCGCAGCGTGGCCGTGCAGCTCGGTTACGACACCGTGCCCGGTGTCACCCTGAACCGCTACTGCTCCTCCTCGCTGCAGACCACCCGGATGGCCTTCCACGCCATCAAGGCCGGTGAGGGCGATGTCTTCATCTCCGCCGGTGTCGAGACCGTATCGCGGTTCCCGAAGGGCTCCGCCGACGGCTGGCCGGACACCCACAACCCGCTGTTCGGCGAGGCCGAAGCCCGCAGCGCCGAGCGTGCCGAAGGTGGCGCGGACGTGTGGACCGATCCGCGCGCGGCCGGCATCCTGCCCGACGTCTACATCGCCATGGGTCAGACCGCCGAGAACGTCGCCCAGTACACCGGCATCACCCGCGAAGAGCAGGACCACTGGGGCGTGCGCTCGCAGAACCGCGCCGAGGAGGCCATCAAGGCCGGCTTCTTCGAACGGGAGATCACCCCGGTCACCCTGCCCGACGGCACCATCGTCACCACCGACGACGGCCCGCGCGCCGGCACAACCTACGAGAAGATCTCGCAGCTCAAGCCGGTGTTCCGCCCGGACGGCACCATTACCGCCGGTAACGCCTGCCCACTCAACGACGGTGCGGCCGCGCTGGTCATCATGAGTGACACCAAGGCCAAGGAGCTGGGCTTGACCCCGCTGGCGCGCATTGTCGCCACCGGCGTCTCGGGCCTGTCCCCCGAGATCATGGGCCTCGGCCCGATCGAGGCGGTCCGCAAGACCCTGAAGACGGCCGACATGACCATCGACGACCTCGACCTGTACGAGATCAACGAGGCATTCGCCGTCCAGGTCCTCGGCTCCGCCCGCGAGCTGAACATGGACCTCGACAAGTTGAACGTGTCCGGTGGCGCCATCGCCCTCGGCCACCCGTTCGGCATGACCGGCGCCCGCATCACCGCCACCCTCATCAACAATCTCCAGACCCACGACAAGCAGTTCGGTCTGGAGACCATGTGTGTCGGCGGGGGCCAGGGCATGGCCATGGTTATCGAGCGCCTGAGCTAGTTTCGCGTAGACGAAGGCGGCCACCGGGATTCCGGTGGCCGCCTGCATTTCGATCGGGCTAGTCGTTATTGAAGTAGCTCAGCAGGCGCAGGATTTCGATGTAGAGCCAGACCAGGGTGACGGTCAGGCCGAGGGCGACGCCCCAGGCGGCCTTCTCAGGGGCTTGGGCGCGGATGAGCTGGTCGGCGGCGTCGAAGTCGAGCAGGAAGCTGAAGGCCGCGACCGCGATCACGACGAGGCTGAAGACGATGGCCAGCGGGCCGCCGTCGCGCAGGCCCAGGCCGCCGTCGATGAAGAAGCTGGCGATCAGGTTGCCGACGATCAGGACCAGAATGCCGATCATCGCGCCGAAGACCATTCGAGTGAAGCGCGGGGTGACGCGGATCGCGCCGGTCTTGTAGACCACGAGCATGCCCGCGAAGACACCGAAGGTGCCGAGCACCGCCTGCGCGATCATGGCACTGCCGCCGACGCCGCCGAATTCGATATTGGTGAACATGAACGACAGCGCGCCGACGAACAGACCCTCGAAGACCGCGTACGAGAGCACGACGACCGGGTTGTCCATCTTCCTGGCGAACGTCGCGACGAGGACCAGCACGAAGCCGACCAGACCACCGCCGATGACGAACAGCGGCGCCAGCGAGGTGTTCGCGTTGGTCAGGCCGTAGGAGATGATCGCCGACAGCGCGAGCACACCGAGTGTGATTGCGGTCTTGGTGACCACATCGTCGATGGTCATGGCCCTGGTGGTCGGCGGGGCCTGCTGGTACTGGGGGTACTGCGAGTACTGGCCCTGCTGGGTCATCTGGCCCGCGCCCGTCACCCCTGACCCGAAGCTGGCATAGCCACTGCCCTCTTGCCGAGGGAGCTGTCTGAAAACCGGATTGCTAGTGGTGCGCACCGTGAATGCCTTTCTGGAGTTGTGGCTCATGTCGCCGTGGCCGGCCGCTAGCGACTGCTTGCAGGTCGCTCGAAACGATCAGTCCCGAGCCGTCTCGATTGCGAGCCGGTCGCTCGATATCCAACTAGGTTGTCCAACGTGTGTCGGCCCGGTGGAGTTCCCGAGCAACCCTTCGGTACGGACAAATCGGACTCTACTACCGCTGGACGTCGCGCAGTCCACGCACGGATCGCGTCACCGTGAATTTCCGATTGCGGCCGACGACCTCGGTCTGGCCGACCATCCGCTGGACCACGCCGCGATAGTTCAGATGTGAGTTGTAAACCGTCCACAGCTCACCGCCGGGCCGCAATACCCGACCGGTTTCGGCGAACATCTTGATCGCGGATCCGGTGTGCACGGCCGCACCGACATGGAACGGCGGATTGCACAGCACCAGATCGACGCTGTTGTCTGCGGACGAGGACATCGCGTCGTCGCGCACCACGGTCACCCGATCCGCGACCGCATTGACCTCGGCGGTCGCCCGCGCCGACGCCACCGCGGCGGCCGACTGATCGGTGCCGACCACCCGGATACCTGGTCGCGCCTTGGCCAGCGCGACCGCCAGAATACCGGTGCCGCAACCGAGATCGATGGCATCGCGGGCATCGGGTTTCATCCACTTGAAGTGCTGCAGCAGGAATCGGGTCCCGATATCCAGTTTGGCGCCGGAAAACGCGGCACCGTGCGCGACCACGTCGATATCGATATCGTCGATTCGTTCGCGCACCGGGAATGGCGGCGCGGCAACGGGTTTCGGCCCGCTGACCACCAGTGTGCGGGACTTCTGCCGACCCCGGCTCGCGCGCACCTGCGAGAACGATTCGGCCAGTACATCGTTCATGGACTTGGTCAGATATTTGTCGCGCCCGCCGGCGATGACGACCACCTCCGGATCCGCATGGCGGGCGATGGCATCGGCGACCTCGGTCAGTCCGGCGAGCATGCGCGGTAGTCGCAGCAGCACGACCTTCGCGTCCGCGAGCAACTCCTTGGAAAGCGTGTGTACGGCATAACGATCCGCGAGACCGAGCGCTCGCGCATTGTTGGCCAATGCGAGTTCGCCGGTGAGCAGGTCCTGATGGACCCGGACGTGGTGCAGATCGTGCCCGGCGATCGCGCCGAGGGTGAGCGCACCGTAGGCGTCGCCGATCACCACGATCCCGCCGCTGCCAGCGGCATCGATGGCTTCCGCGGCGACATCGAGAATCAGCCGGTCGGCGGCATCGACGGCGTAGAGGTTCAGCGCCTCCACATCCGGGTACCGTCGCAG
Source organism: Nocardia sp. NPDC052112 (assembly GCF_040680135.1). Classification (NCBI taxonomy): domain Bacteria; kingdom Bacillati; phylum Actinomycetota; class Actinomycetes; order Mycobacteriales; family Nocardiaceae; genus Nocardia; species Nocardia sp. NPDC052112. The sequence goes on from NZ_JBFAWD010000004.1 coordinate 357,971, forward strand.
TCGGCCAAGTACGTCCTCGACATCTCCCACACCTCAAGTGTGCTAGATCGTTGCCGATGGATCGCGCCCACCCCGGCATGTCGGCGACACTCCGGTACCAAACACCGGGTCATCGCAAATCCCCGACGGTGTGCGGCGCGGCCAATACCATCAGCCACATGCGTAACAGGATGGTGCTGCTGGTCGCCGCCGCCGCGACCGTACTCGTCGGCTGTGGCGACGGCGGATCCAGTTCGGACACCACGACCTCCGCGCCGACCGCGACCGGCACCTTCACCGATGCGCCCGGCACCGCACCGCGCGATCCGCTGCCCAAGCGTGGAACCCCGTCCCATGATGCGGGATTGACCGTGACCGGTATCCGGATCGGGCATCATCCGGGCTTCGATCGCGTGGTCTACGAACTCGGCGGCGTGGGTGCACCCGGCTGGATCGTGCAGTACACCGAGCAGGCCGTCCAGGACGGCAGCGGCAAGGTCGTCGATGTCGCGGGCCGCTCGATTCTGGAGGTCCAGATCACCGGGTCGGCGTATCCGTTCGACAATGGCGTCACACCGTATTCGGGTCCCGATCCGGCCACCGATCCCAGCGTGCCGGGAGTCGCCGGGGTGTACCGGAGCGGGGTCTTCGAGGGCACCACCCAATCGTTTATCGGGGTGCAGGCCGATCGCCCTGCCTTCGAGGTCAGCACGCTGACCGATCCCACTCGGCTGGTCATCGATATCGCGAACACCTAGTCGATGCCCGATACGGCCAGGGGGTATCAGCGGACGACGCGGGAGCGCGCTCTAGAATGACGCTGTGGTCGAACCGCAGCCGCCTTCGCGCACCCCCGGACTCGTCCGGCTGCTCGGCGTATTTGTGCTGCTCGCAAGCATTGTCGCCATGCACGCCGGAGTTTTCGCGGTCGCGCCCGCCGAGGACCACCACGCGATGGCGACCATGGCACTGCCCGTCGACCACGACACGGCCGCCGGACCGGACTGCACCGATGACGGTTGCGGCCACCCGCACGGCGGCTTGCACGCCTGCGTCTTCATCCTGACCGCCGTTGCGGTTGCCCTGATGCTCGTCCTGCTCTACTGGATCACCCTCGATCGACCGGGTGGCGGTATGTCGAAACCGCACCAGTGGCGGCCGATGCGCGAACGCGCACCACCGTGGACCGTGCTGTCCCTGGCCGAATTGTCGATTCTGCGGATCTGACAGACCCACCGCGCCCGTAACCACGGTCGCGGCTGCCGCCTGCCCGAAAACCGTTCATTCGCAATTCCTCAGGAGCACAGACATGTTCATCACCCGTAGCCGAATCACCATCGCCATCGCCGCAACCACCACCGCCGCAGCGCTTTTCGCCGCGGGCTGTAGCAATGACAAGGACTCGTCCGTGCCCGGCATGGATCACAGCTCCTCGTCGAGTCCGGCGAGCCCCGGGAAGCCCGGTGCCCGAAGCGATTTCAACGACGCCGACGTGACCTTCCTGCAGATGATGTATCCGCACCACGCGCAGGCGGTCGAGATGGCGCGGCTGGTCCCGAGCCGCACTCAGAACGAACAGGTGCGCGCACTCGCCGCGGATATCGAGAAGGCGCAGTCCCCGGAGATGGAGCAGATCACCGCATTGCTCGAGAGCTTCGGTAAGCCCGCACCCACCAGCTCCGGCCACGGTGGGCACAGCATGGAGATGCCAACCACCATGAATATGCCCGGCATGACGACGATGCCGGCCACCTCGAATATGCCGGGCATGATGTCGACCGAGCAGATGAACGCACTGGCAGCGGCATCCGGTGCCGATTTCGACCGGCAGTGGTTGGAAATGATGATCGAGCATCACGCCGGCGCGATCACCATGGCGAATACCGAACTCGCGGGCGGCGTCAACCCGGACGCGAAGGCACTCGCCACCGCGATCGTCGCCGCCCAGCAGACCGAAATCGGCACCATGCGCGGGCTGCTCGGCCAGCGCTGACACCGCGACGCGGATCACACCGGAACCGTCGCGCTCCCGGTGTGATCCGCACCGACCACGCGGGCTCTGACCAGTACTTTTTCCGCCGTTCGATATCGGTTGGTCATCGATATCGGTCCGGTCGGCTGACGTCGGCGGTCGCGAACAAGTACGGTCTTTACGTCCGGCTTCCTTCGCGCCTCCAGCGGCCGGATGTTCGGAGGGGAGAGAGGGAAAACCGACATGCGACGACTAGAGCGGACCGGTCTGGTCGCCGCGGCGACCGCTACCGCGGTGGGCGTCCTCACCATCGGCGCGTGCTCGAAGCAGATCAATGGCAGCGCGCAGGTCAACCAGACCGAACTGGCCGCATATGCCTCCGAGGTCACGGCATCGTCGGTGGCCGCATCCTCCTCCCGCGCGGCGGCGGCCGAACGTGCGGCCGGCACCGCCTGCGACACCTTCACCACCGCGAACAGCAGCTCGATCCGCACCTTCAACGACTACATCGACGTGAGCAATGACAAGGGTGTCAACGATCCGGAGACCAATTCCAAGGCCAATGACGCCGTGACCGCGTTGCGCAATAACGCGCGCACCATCGACTCGAAGGTGACCTCCGAGGTGCCGCTGGCCGTAGCGGGACCGCTGCGCAGCTACCGCGACGACACCAACGCCCTGGCGGACACCCTCGATCGGCGCGCGTCGACCGATACCCTCAATGCCGCGATCGATAAGTTCAACGCCACCAAGAACGTCGCCGAGGATGCCTGTAAAGGCTACTGACGCAGGCTATTTCGCGTTCTTGTCGGCGCGGACGAAGAAGTCTTCGAGCAGTTCGTTGAACGGCGCGCCGGTGTCGGGCACCAGATGTCCCATACCGGGACAGACGGCGCGCTCGGCGTCGGTGCGCCCGGCCAGTGCGTCGCAGATGGCCTCGTAAACCGGCCGGTCGCCACCCGAGACGACCAGGATGGGGAACGAAGCGGCGCGCAATGCGTCCAACGGTGGCTCCGCTTCGTCCGGCGGGCGCGCACCCTGGAGTTGCCGCATACCATCCAGCAGCACCTGCGGGATGGGGTCGGTGAGCGGCAACGGCACGCCCGCGACCGGGAAGAACCGCGCCAAACCGGCTTCCGGCGATGCCGAGGTGTCCTCGATGATGTCGCGCGTCGCCTTACCCGTGGCATCGACTTCCGGATTGCCCTTCGCGACGGCGAACAACGGCGGTTCGACGACGGTGAGCGATCGGATGTGCTCCGGGCGCAGCGCGGCGGCGTACAGCGAGACCAGTCCGCCGTAGGAGAAGCCGACCAGATGCGCCGGCCGATCCAGCAGCTGGTCGGCGACGAGTTGGGCTTCCGACTCGAAATCCTGTCTGGCACTGGGACTTCCGCCGTGACCGGGGCGATCCGGTGCCAACAGGGTCCACCGCTCGGTGAGCGGACGCTGCGCCCGCCAGGTCTCACGCCCACCGAGGATCCCGCCATGCACCAGCACCACCGGTGGCCCGGCACCCCAGCTGTGCACGTGCAGGCTGATCTCGGTCATGCGAACCCTTCCAGTGTCGGCGCGAGCAGCAATTGGGCCAGCGTATCCGCGACCCACGCTTCGGCATCCTCGGCACTCCAGCCGCGATCCGCGATCAGCGAGCGGAATACGTCATAGGTGGTTATCGTCGGCCGCCCGCTCGGCCGACAGTCCGGGCTATCTCGACCCCGTCCCGCGCAGCCTACCGCCGGATCTCGGACCGGCGGCCGCCTGTGCGCGCCGGATCCGACCGCATGTCTCGGGTGCGGCTGATGCTCGGCTACCCCGCTGGATCGACGAACTCGGCAACCGCCCAACGGTTTACGTTTCGCTGGGCACCGTACCGATCTTCAATCAGCCCGCGATGTTCACGCCGATTCTGGATGGGCTGTCCGCGCTGAATATCGATGTGATCGTGACGGTCGGCCGCAATAACGACCCGGCTGCACTCGGTCCACAGCCACCGAATATCCGTGTCGAACAATAGCTTTCGCTCGCTGCCGTGCTACCGCATTGCGCAGCGGTGATCTGCCACAGCGGGGCGGGCACCACCCTCGCCGCACTGACGCACGGGATTCCGCTCCTGCTCCTGCCGCGTGGCGCGGACCGATTTCCCACCGCCGCCGCCTGCCGTAATGCTGGTGTGGCAGCGGTGATTCCGCCGGAGCTGATCTCGGCTGAGCAGGTCAGGACCGGTATCGAAGCACTGCTGAGCACGGACATCGTCCGGGACGCGGCCGCGGCGCTGAGCGCCGAAATCCGGCAGATGCCGACAGTGGCAATGGTTGCCGAGGAACTCACGGTCGAATTTCGGGGAGGATCAGGTGCCGGGTGGGCCGGTCGGCTGTCAGGGGGCGGGCTGGTCCGGGGCGCGCGGACCGCGGGGGCGACCGCGCCGCTCGACGAGTACGAGGGCGATTCCGGTCAGCGAGGCGGCGAGGGCGATGAGCGCGAAGATGAACGCGGTACCCGCAAAGCCGACCGCACCGATCACCGCGGCGACGATCGCTACGAGTCCGCCGACGATCAGCAGGACGAATCCGGGCCAATTTCTGGCGTCCCCCAACACAATTCCCGGTTGCGGCTCGATTGCGCGGGCTATATCCGGAGCGTCGTCGAGCGGGGGAATTTCCCACGGCCCTTCCGCTGTCATGGTGGTACCTCACATTTCGCTGTCAGGCATGGCGCTTATGCCTGATGCCTATAAGGTGCCCCCGACATGACGATCCGAAACAGCCCAGGTGGGCTGGCCCACGGTCCTGTCGAGCAGTCGCGCGAGCGCGCGTGCGAGACCGGCGGCCGGATCCGGCGGAGTGGTCGGCGCATGCCAGCCGATGCTCTGGCCGGGTCGCACGAGAAGCGCACCGCGGTCGGTGATTCCGACTCGCTCCGGCCAGTCCGAGGCTTCGATGACCACGGCGGGCAGGGGTACGAGCAGACGGTCGGCAACCTGCGGTGTGGCGTGCGGCCACGCCGCACCGTGGCGGCCGATCAGCAGCGTGCAACGGGACTCGATGAGGTCGAAGGTGGAGCGCCGATTGCCGTTTCGCGTCACCCAGGTATGCGGGAGTCGGGATCCCGAGGTGCCGTCGAGGACGATTTCGATGTCCTCCGTCGAGGACAACGCCGCATCGCCACCGCACTCGAATCCGGCATCGCATCGCTGTACCGCTCTGGCGCCAGTCGTGACGATCTGCTGGATCTGATGATCGATGCGGTCCGCGGCGAGGTCGCACCGGGCTCACCGAGGATCGGTGGCGCGCAACCGTCGCGCCGTATATTCGTGAAGTAATCGAGAGCAGCGAGTACCCGCATTTCGCTCGCCGGCTGCGTGATGCCGCGGATGCCGTCACCGATCAGCGCTTCGAATTCGGGCTCGGATGTGTGCTCGACGAGATTGCCGCCAGGGTGCGCAACCGCGACCGAGCTGCTCGTAGCAGGAGATGCGACCAGCGCGACCGAGGCGTAGTCCGCCGCACTCGAATTATGGCGTGGACCACCCTGGTTCGAGCTCGGTGCGGTCGACGTCAGTAGACGCGGCTCTGGAATGCGGTTCGGTAGGTGTGCGGGCTGGTGCCCACCACCCGTTTGAAGCGATCGCGAAAGGCCGTCGGCGAGCCGAAGCCGACCTGGGTAGCGATGCGGTCGACCGGATGATCGGTGGCTTCGAGGAGGTATTGGGCCTGGCGGATCCGGGCGCGGTGCAGCCACTGCAGCGGGGTGGTGCCGGTCTGTTCGCGGAAGCGGCGGTTGAGCGTGCGTGGACTCATACCCGCTTGCGCCGCGACGTCTTCCAGGGTGAGTGCGTTCGCGGCATGCTCCTCCAGCCAGCGCAGCAGCGGTTCCATCGACGCACCCTGCGGCGTCGGTGGCTGGTCGTGCACGATGAACTGCGCCTGTCCCCCTTCGCGTTCCAACGGCATGACGGCGAGGCGGGCCGCGTCGGCGGCCACCGCGGAACCGTGGTCGCGCCGAATCATGTGCAGGCACAGGTCGATTCCAGCGGCGGCACCCGCGGAGGTGAGGAATTGGCCGTTGTCGACATAGAGCACGTCGGGGTCGACGTCGATAGCCGGATAGCGGGCGGCGAGCGTCGGGGCCGCCAGCCAATGTGTGGTGGCGCGCAGCCCGTCGAGCAGACCGGTGGCGGCGAGGATGAAGGCGCCGACGCAGATCGAGGCGATGCGGGTGCCATTGGCCGCGGCCGCGCGCAGGGCCGCGATGACCTCGTCGGGGACCGCGACGGTGGGGTCCGTACAGCCCGGTAGGACGATCGTGTCGGCCTCCGCCAGTGCCTCCAGTCCCCAGCGCGCCCGAATCGTGAAGAGTTCGGTTTCGACGGTCGACGTGGCGGCGCAGACACGGACCCGGTAGGCGGGGCGGCCGTCGGGCAGGCGGCTGCGGGTGAATGATTCGATCGGCGTGGACAGGTCGAAGGGCAGGACCTGGTCCAGCGCAAGGACGGCCACCGTATGCATGCCGATACCGTAGGTGATCAGCAGCTTCCCGCCAATGGATGTGACCTGCGCCATTAGTATTCCCTGCAGATCAGCATGGTTGGCGAGAATCCGTTGTGATATGGCAATTTCGCCAGTTCCCGCACCGCTGCGCGATCACTACCGTCGGCAGCACCGACAACGTGAAGGAGCTGCCACGGTGCGCGCCCAGTTCGTACTATTCGACGGATTCGACCCGCTGGATGTCATCGCACCATTCGAAGTGCTCGATGCCGGATGTCTGGTCACCGACGGCGAATCGACGGTGGAATTCGTCTCCGCCGAGGGCGCGCGCCAGGTGCCCAGCGGCATACCCGCGATCTCGCTCGAGGCCACCGCCCGATTGGATCCGGATCGCGCGGACCTCATCCTGGTCCCCGGCGCGGTCGGCAAGCTGCCCGACGGTCCGAGTGATCGACGGCCGGAAACCATTCCGATGATCATCGCCCGCAGCCTCGGCACCGAGTTGCCCGCACTGCTGCGGGCAGCAGTCGAGCGCACGGATACAACCGTGGCCACGGTGTGCGGCGGCTCGCTGGTGCTCGCTATGGCCGGCCTGATCAAAGGCCGTTGCGCGACAACACATCACATCGCCATGGATACCCTCAGCGGTGCCGGCGTCAATGCCGTCGCCGCCCGTGTGGTGGACGACGGCGACCTGATCTCCGGCGCGAACGTCACCTCGGGCCTCGACCTCGGCCTGTATCTGTTGGAACGGGAGCTGGGCCCGCGCATCGCGAATGCGGTGGAAAAGCTCTTCGCCCACGAGCGCCGCGGCACGGTCTGGCGCAATACCGGTCGCACTCCCGCCATCGCTGTCTAGCGCCGCCCGTGACGAAACTTCTTCTCTCCCTGCATGTTCTGGCGGCCATTATCGCCATCGGTCCGGTAGCGGTGGCGGCGAGCATGTTCCCCGCCACGGTCCGCCGCATCCGATCCGACCCAGCTCGCTTGGCCGTCGCCCGCACCCTGCACCGCATCTGCCGCGTCTACGCCACCATCGGTCTCACCGTCCCGGTCTTCGGGCTGGCCACCGCCGCAAGTCTCGGCGTTCTCAGCGATATTTGGCTCACCGCATCCATTGCCCTGACCGGTGTGGCCGCGGGAATCCTGGCCTTGGCGATCCTGCCCGACCAATCCCGCATACTCGCCGCGCTGCCGCAAACCATCCCGGCCACCGCCCAATTGGCCATGCTCACCGGCATTTTCAATCTCCTGTGGGCGGTGGTCACGGTGCTGATGATCGTGCGCCCCGGCTCGACGACCGGGGCATGACCGAAGGTTCAGTGCGGCAGCGTATTTCCGGTGACGAGGACGACTTTCCCAGTGACGGTGCCGGATTCGGCGAGCTCCAGCGCACGCACCGCCTCCGTCAACGGGATACGAGCGGCCACCTGGGCACGCAAGCTGCCCGCCGCGGCCAACTCGAATACCGCGCCGAGATCGGCCGCAATCGCGGCACGGAACCGGGTGCGGTTGCGCTTACCGGCCCAGATATTGAAGAAGTGCGCATTCCGCTTGTTGGGCCCGAGGTTCCACCAGATCAATCGGCCCACCAGGGCGAGTACCGGCAAGCGCGAGTTGCCCGGATCATCCTTGGTGGACGCGGTGCCGTAGGAGACCAGTGTGCCGTGGGCTGCGAGCAGGCGGAACGAGTCGACGATCCCGGGACCGCCGATATGGTCGAAAACGGCGTCGACCCCACCCGGCGCAAGCGCTCGAACCTGCGCCACCACATCGCCCCGGTAGTCGATCGCCTCCGCGCCCAGCGCCGCGACGGCCTCGGCATGCCGTGCCGACGCCGTGCCGATAACACGAATGCTGGCGTGGCGGGCGAGCTGCACCAGCGTCGAGCCGACGCCGCCATTGGCGCCGTGCACCAGGATGGTCTGACCCGCGCGAACCTTGGCGATGCGATACAACATCTGCCATGCGGTAATGCCGTTCACTACGAAGGTCTCGGCAGCGGCGGCATCCAGCCCATCGGGCACCGGAACCAGATCCGCGGCGGGCAGCACGATATGACTCGACCAACCGCCGATCTTGGTCAATGCGGCGACGCGTCGGCCGAGCAGCGTCGGATCGGCGCCGGGTCCGAGCGCGGTCACCGTGCCGACCAGGTCATAGCCCGGGACGAACGGGAACGGCGGCTGGTCGTAGTACTTGGCACGGCGCATCTGCTGTTCGGCGAAGGAGACGCCGCTGGCCTCGACGGCGATCATGGCCTGACCGTCGCCCGGTGCGGGCAGCTCGCGGTGGGTGACCTGCAAGCCCGTCGGATCGACGGGGCCGGGCAGGAGAATCTGGGTTGCCAGGGTGTTCATCGGATTGCCTTTCGATGCAAGGTGAGTGACTAAACAGTCACTCCGTGGTCGAAAAAAGTGCCCCGCAGGGGCAAGGTCCGCCTCGATCGCCGAAAGCGAAAGGGCTACAACAAGTTCAGCCGGCCGACCCCACTCACGTCGTCGGATCGACGTGCCGAATACCGGCACTCAGCATTCGCGCCCAGTCGGCATCGAGGCCGTCCAGCTCGAGCGTGGTGATCAGATGACAGAGTTGGCCGTAGGCCATGAAGCGCTGCACCGCCGCGGCGTCGGCGCCGGAACGCGTCTTCGCGAAGGTCGTCACGCGTTCGAGCCCACGGCGCACCGCGTCGGCGACCTCCGGAATATCGACCGCCGATTGTGCGTGCACCTGCAGCAGCAACAGATTTCGATCTGCGATCAACTCCGCGTACGCCGCGCCCATTTCGTACAGGATGGCATCCGGCGCGGCACCGGCGACCCGTGCGGCACCGGCGGACAGCGCTCGCTCGACGAGTTCGTAGCACCGGTCCAGTGCCGCGACGAACAGCGCGACCTTGCCGGGAAACAGCTTGAATACGTAGGCGGGCGAGATATTCGCCCGCGCCGCCACGGCATTGATGGGCGTCCCGTGATATCCGGTCTGCGCGAATTCGGCGATCGCGGCATCGACCACCGCTTCGCGCCGGATCTCCGACGTAGAAAGTACAACACCGCGCCTACTCATGTGAGTGACTATACACTCACTCCGTCGGGTTTGTCGACCGTCAGGTGTCATCGGACCAGCGCTGGACCCAAACCTGCAGCGGCCCAAACGCTTCGACCAGGTCGGCGCCGTCACAGGTGAGGCGATAACCCTTCGAATCGGTCTCGACAATGTTCACCGCACGCAGTTCGCGCAGCCGATCGTTCAGGACGCTGGCCGACACACCGCCGGTCAGACTCTGCAATTCACGAAAGGTGACGCTCGCACCGTCGCGCAATTCCCACAGCACCCGCAGCGTCCAGCGCCGTCCGAGCAGATCCAGCAGCGCCATGATCGGGCGGCCGGTGCTCGACCCGCGCACAGGCTTGCCGACCACCGGCGCCTTGCCTGCTTCGGATTCCGAAGCTACCATCGGCATCGTCCTTGCTCTGTTTTTCGAAGCATGATGCCAGTCTAACGAGGTTTGCTCAATGACCACCGAATCCGCACCCCGAATCGCCGCACTGCGCCCGCCCTACCCACCCGATATCGATGCGCAACTGCGGAAGTGGATGCCACCGGAAGCCGCGGTCGAGCCGCTGGCGCTGTTCCGCACGCTGGCGGTACACGACGAACTCTTCTCGCGGATGCGCCCGCTCGGCGCCGGAATCCTCGGCCACGGCCGAGTGCCGCCGCGCGATCGCGAGATCGTCATCCATCGCACCTGCGCTCGGGCCGGCGCCGAGTACGAATGGGGCGTGCACGCGGTGGTCCAGGGTCCCGCCGTCGGCCTGACCACTGCCCAAATCGACGCCGCCGCAAGCGGTCCGGCCGATAATCCGGCCTGGACCGCCGCGGACAGCGTGCTGGTTCGACTGGCCGACCAATTGCACGACACCGGGGATATCTCCGATGCCGTCTGGACGCGGCTGGCCGAACGCTATGCCGACGATCAGATCCTGGAGCTGATCATCATCGCGGGTTGGTATCGCTTGCTCAGCACCGTAATCAACAGCGCCCGAATCGAATTCGAGCCCTGGGCGCGGCGGTTTCCGGCGCAGGTCGCTCAATTCGGAGCCGCGGACAGATCGTAGACCGCGATATTGCCGATGTGCGTGGCCTGGTAGTGCTGGGCGACCCAATCGCCGATATCTTTGCGGCCGACCGGCCGCCACGGCTCGCCCGCCGGGGCCGGCGTCGCGTCACCACCTTGGTTGCGCACTCGCCAGGAATCGGGCAGTTGCACTTCCTGCGCCAGGTAATAGCGAACCTGGTGGGTGCGGACCAGTTCCTGGAACTGATCGAGGGTGGGCACCGGATCCTCGGAGGTGAAGCCGCCGATCGCGATAACCGCAGTGCGGCTGGCCAATTCGAGGGTAGCCGCGGTCGAGGAGCGGTCCACGGCGGCCGACCAGCGGGTCGTGGTGTCGCCCAGCATGCGGACCACTTGCGGCTCCGCGAAGTTGCCGCCCATGATCCGGCCCAGCTCGGATTGCTGTTCGGAACCGGGCTTGCGCGCCTTGGCCGGACCGACCGTCGGGCCGCCGCCGGTATGCGACTGCGGCAGCGTCGCCACCGCGTATGCCGTCGAACCACCGAGACCGGCGATAACACCCGCGATCACCAGCACCGAGGTAACCCGGTCCCGCAGGCGCCGCTGCCCGGCCGCCGGCAGCGATGCGATGAGCAGACCGACCGCCACCAGCACCGCGACCACGATGATCGTCCAGCGCAACCATGGCTGCCAGTCCGAATTCCGCTGCAGGACAACGAATGACCACACACCGGCGGTGAGAACGAGTGCGGCGGAGCCGATTCGACCGAACGCATCAGCGCGACGTCGCCACATTTCGTGCACACCGAGTGCGAACATTCCGGCCACGGCGGGCCCGATCGCCAAGGTGTAGTACGCGTGCATGCCGCCCTTCATGGTCGAGAAGGCAATGCCGTCGATGATCAGCCACAAGCCGAAGGTCAATGCCGCGCCACGGACCAGATCGGTGCGCGGCGCACGCCACCTGGATGCCAGCACCAAGACGAAGGCAAGCATCGCCGCGGGCAGCAACCAGGAGATTTCATAGCCGATTTCGCCGGTGAACAGCCGGTCCGGTCCCGACCCGAAACCGCCGAAGCCCTGTCCGGGCCCGGCATTGTGCGGCATTTCGTAACCCGGTGGCAGCTCGAAGCGGTTGCCGCCCTTGTGATTGTGCCCCAGGAAGCGGGCGAAGCCGTTATAGCCGAGCACCAGATCCATGAAGGTGTTATCCGTCGATCCGGCCAGATACGGCCGCGTGGATTCCGGCCACAGGATGGTCAGCACGACATACCAGCCGGACGAGATGACCAGCGCAGCCCCCGCGGCCAGCAGATGCAACAGCCGCTTGCGCACCGTGGTCGGCGCGACGATCAGATAGGCGATGCCCAATGCCGGCAACACCATCAATCCCTCGAGCATCTTCGCCAGGAATGCGAAGCCGAGCGCGACACCGGCCAGCATCAGCCAGCGCGCACTCGCCTGCCGCAGCGCTCGGATCGTGCAGTACGCGCCCGCCGTCATCAGCAAGACCATCACCGCATCGGGATTGTTGAAGCGGAACATCAACGCCACCACCGGAGTCACCGCGAAGACGGCACCGGCGAGCAGTCCCGCACCGCGGCTCCGCGCCGCCCTGGTCACCGCGCCATACATCAGCGCGACCGTCGCGACGGCCATGAGCGCCTGCGGTATCAACATGCTCGCACTGCTGAAACCGAACAGCTGACCGGAAAGTCCCATTACCCACTGCGATACCGGCGGCTTGTCGACCGTAATGAAATTCCCGGGATCCAGTGAGCCGAACAGCAGCGCCTTCCAATCCCGCGAGCCCGACCAGGCCGCCGCGGCATAGAAGCCATTGCCCATGGCATTGACGGTGATATTCCACAAATAGGCCACCGCCGTCCCGATCAGCAGCACCACTAGTCCGATGCGCTCCCATCGTCGGATCGGTGGCAACGCGGTCGCGGTCGCGGGCAGGTTCGTATCGGGCGGCGTCGTATCGGGTGGGGTCGTTTCGGGCAGGGACGCCGGGGCACTGGTCACTGTCACCTGGGGAGTATCACAGTCGTCCCGGTGGGCCCCCTTTGCGTTTCCTGTCAGTCCGCTGTGAGCCTGCCGCAACCCCGCTGACCACGGGATTCTGGCGAACTGATCACCTATTTTCGGCATCGGCTCCACAGTCGATCCGGGCTGCGGCCCGCTGCTCCGTCTCGGCAAACGCCGACGTTCGCGGATTGGCCGCCCCGCTGTTCCATCGTCGGTTGCATCGGTCCGGACCCGGACACCCTGGGCATCCGCTGAGATCGGTCAGGTGGCCGGAATTTCGCGTTGGAACCAGTCGAGGATCTGTGGGAGCGCGACGCGAGCGGTAGCGGAGTGATCGATATCGCCGAGATCGGTGAGGGTGACTCGGTCGGTGCGCATGGCTTGCAGACAGTGTTCGGCATTGGCGTAGAGCACGTTTCGATCGCCGGTGGCGGCGTAGAGGTGGACCGGAACGCGTGGGGTCCAGTCGCAGGTGCCGTCGCTGGCGGCCACCGCTTCGCGCGCGGTTCCGGTCGGATCTTGCGCCAGCGCGAGGAACTTCGGCGTCAGCAGGAGTTCGGGACGGACGGGCAGCGCGGTACCGATGGTGATCTCGTTCTGCTGTCCGTCGAAGAGCTGTTCGATGCGGTCGGCGATGGGTTCCTGGAAAGCGTCGGCGGGCCGGTCATAGAGGTGGTAGATCCGGTTCATCGCCGTGATCCAGTAGGCGAGATAGAAGACCGCGACCGCCGGGAGGACCCGTCCCGCGACGGCGCCGGGCGTCTCGACGTGCTGGACGTCGTAGGGGCCACTGATCGGTGCCAGCGCGGCCAGCCCGAAACCGGGGGCGTCACCGCCCTGTAGCGCCTTGCCCAGCGCCGTCGCGGCCTGGCCGCCCTGGGAGAAACCGGTGACCAGGATGTCCGGGTCGAAATCGTGCTGTCCGGCGACCATGGTGCGAGCGGCGCGCAGTAGATCGACCGAGGCGCTGACTTCCGATGGCGCGTGGGTGTAGGGATGCGGGCCCGGCCCCTCGCCGAGGCCGAGATAGTCCGGCGCGATCGCCGCGTAGCCCGCAGCGGCGAACATGATGGTGCGGGCCCGATCGGCGCGCGTGTCGTTCACCGACGGCGCGTCGCTCTTCAGCACCAGCGTGCCGTGCTCATAGGTGACAACGCGCAACCGCCGAGCATCAGTGCGCGGCAGAACCACCAGGCCGCTCGCCGTCGTGGGGTCACCCGCCGGAGTGACGGTTCGGTAGACGACGCGGTAGGCATCGACGCCATTGCGGGCGGGAGTGCCCATGTCCGCGGAGGCCAAATAGGTCGTGGCCTGTTCGGCCGACAGCTGCGCTACCGGCGTGGTGCTGACAACCTCGCCGCGCACAACCGCCGGCGCGTTATCGGACCCGCAGGCCGGGGCCGCGAGCAGCGCCGCGACGAGCAGCGCGATTACCGAATGCGGTGTGCTGCGCATGAATTCGGGCTCCTGTCGAACGACCACACGGACCATCGTGACACCGCAGGCTCGTAGTTTCCGCGACGCGCCGGGCGACCGAAGGTATTTGCTACATATTCGCCGACATGCTATTAACCAGGCGATCGACAGCCGTTTCGGCCCAGATCGCCGAGCCGATGGCCAGTTTCGTTTGCACTTTCCGATCTGTGAGCGAAGGAGCACTGCGGTGTTTGCGAAAGGTTCGCGCTTTCTCCTATCGATGATTGTGCCCGCGGTACTCGTCGGCACGCTCTTCGGCATGCACGTTCCGGCGCATGCCGACGACACCGACTCGGACGGGAGCGTGCCACCGGCCGGTGCCAATGACTGGACCTGCCGCCCGTCGGCGGCGCATCCCCAACCCGTTGTCCTGGTGCACGGCACCTGGGGGAATCAGAACGCCTGGGATGTGCTCGCGCCACAGCTGAAAGCGCAGGGTTACTGTGTATTTTCGCTGAGTTACGGGCGCGCGATTTCCAGCCTCCGAGGTGCGCAACCCGGCGTCTACGGCACCGCGGATATGCGCAACTCGGCCAGAGAAATCGCGGGATTCGTCGATGAGGTGCGCGCAGCCACCGGCGTGCCGAAGGTGGATATCGTCGCGCATTCCCAGGGCGGCCCGCTGGTGCGGCAATTCATGCGCTTCGAGGGCGGCGCGAATCAGCGGAATCCGGCGGATAACAAGGTGGACCATCTGGTCACCATCGCGGCGACCAACCACGGCACCACCGCGGAAGGGCTCGGCTTTCTGCTGCCGACCGGAAGTGCGCAGGCGCCGATTCTCGGTCTGATCGCGAGGTATCTGGGCGTGGCCGCGCCGCAACAACTGATCGACAGTGAATTCCTGCGCAGTCTCAATGCCGGGGGCGATACCGAGCCCGGGGTCAACTACACGGTTATCGCCAGCCATCTCGATCGGGTCGTCACCCCACCCGAGACCACCTTCCTCACCGCCGGGATCGGGGCGACAGTCGACAATGTCTGGGTGCAGGACCTATGCCCGGACGATGACTACGACCACGGCGCGCTACCGAAATCTCCCACCGTCGGCTACGTCGTGCAGAAAGCCCTCGATCCGTCGTATCGCGGACTCCCCTGCCGGAGCTGAACTGCGCGAATTGTCGGCACCAACGCGGTTGTGTGAACGCTGTTATCGTCGATGGCACCCATGGTGCTCCGGTGGTGGGACCGTGCGCCGCGCCGTCCCCCGCGAGGATTGAACTTTCGTGAAATACGTTCCGCGTATCGTCCTGTTTCTGGCGATTCCCGCCCTGCTTTTCCTGGTGCCGTGGTGGACCTTGATCGGTGCCACGACCGACGGGCCGCTGCGCTGGCTCGGATCGGCGGTTTTCCTTGCTGGTTTCCTATGCCTGCCCGCGGCGATGTTTCTCGGCCATGGGCCACGGCAGCACGATGGGGCATCCATTGTCGGCGACACGTTGCTTGGCCTGATGTGGGTGGTTTTCAGCTGGTCGGTGCTCGGCAATGTGGTCGGGCTCGGATTGGCGATCAGCGGCGTGGACGATCCGGCGCGCTCCAGGATCGTCGCCGCCGGGGTATTCGTGATCGCCGCCGCACTGTCGGTCTGGGGTGTGCTCGAGGCGCGCCGGGTGCCTCGGGTTCGCACCCTCGATATCGCGATCCGCGGGCTCGGCCCCGCACTCGACGGACTGCGCATGGTGGTCATCACCGATACCCACTACGCCGCGTTGGACCGGCTGCGGTGGTCGGAGAAGATCGTCGATGTGGTCAATGCCCAGCAGCCCGATATCGCTTGCCATGCAGGCGATCTCGCTGACGGTTCGGTCGCGAAGCGGCATCCGCAGGTCGATCCGCTCGGCAAGATCGAGGCGCCGCTCGGGCGGTTCTACATCACCGGCAATCACGAATACTTCGGCGACGCACCGGGCTGGATCGAGCATATGAGCTCGATCGGCTGGCAGCCGCTGCACAACCAACACGAGACGATCACCCGCGGCGACGACCGGCTGGTGCTCGCGGGCATCGACGACCCCACCGGCGTCGGCCTGCCCGGCCACGGGCCCGACCTCCCCGCCGCGCTCGCGGGCGCGGCCCCGGACGCACCGGTCGTCCTGCTGGCCCATCAGCCCCGGCAGGTCACCGAGGCCGCCGCGGCCGGGGTGGCTCTGCAGATTTCCGGTCACACCCACGGCGGCCAGATCTGGCCCTTCCACTATCTGGTCCGTCTCGAACAACCCGTGGTCGCGGGTCTGAGCCGGCACGGCGAAACCCAGCTCTATACCAGCCGTGGCACCGGCTTCTGGGGGCCGCAATTCCGGGTCTTCGCGCCCAGTGAAATCACCGTCCTCGTCTTACGCAGCGCCTGAACGAATTCTGCGGCGGTCCGGCCTGACGAGTCGAGCACATCGGCGACGATCCGGCGCGCAGATCCGAAAGGCATCCAAGCCAGGACCGGTGCCGCATCGGGCCAGCAGCAGTTCAGCGCGACAACCCGAGTGGCGGCTTGACGGTTACCCGGTGGGGGTATAGCTTGCCGCGCAGGGCGGTCGGCGTGATCGCCCTGATCCCCACCGAGACGAGGTCGTGGTGAACGAAATCGGGCACGCGCTATCGCTGGCCGGGTCGATGACCTGGGAGATCCTCTGGGCATTGATCCTCGGCTTCGCGCTTTCGGCCGTCGTGCAAGCGGTGGTGCGCAAGTCGACCGTGCTGCGGCTGCTGGGCGAGGATCGGCCGCGCACCCTGGCCATTGCCGCCGGGCTCGGCGCGGCCTCCTCGTCCTGCTCGTATGCGGCCGTTGCGCTGGCTCGTTCGCTGTTCCGCAAGGGTGCGAACTTCACCGCCGCGATGGCGTTCGAAATCGGCTCCACCAATCTCGTCATCGAACTCGGCGTCCTATTGGCGCTGCTCATGGGCTGGCAATTCACCGCGGCCGAATTCGTCGGTGGGCCCATCATGATCGTGCTGCTCGCGGCCCTTTTCCGATTATTTGTGCGGCCCGAGCTGGTCGACGAGGCTCGCCGCCAAGCCGATCGCGGACTCGCCGGATCGATGGAGGGCCATGCGGCCATGGATATGGCGGTCGCCGGCGAAGGCTCCTTCGCGCGAAGGTTGCTGTCAAGGTCGGGGCTGACCGCGGTCTCCCATGTATTCGTGATGGAATGGGCCGCGATTCTGCGCGACCTCGTGATCGGTCTGCTCATCGCGGGCGCGATCGGCGCATGGGTGCCCGAGACATTCTGGCAGAACTTCTTCCTCACCGATCATCCACTGCTGTCGGCCATTTGGGGACCGATCGTCGGGCCGCTGGTGGCGATCCTGTCGTTCGTCTGCTCGATCGGCAATGTGCCACTGGCCGTGGTGCTGTGGAACGGCGGTATCAGCTTCGGCGGCGTAATCGCCTTCATCTACGCCGACCTGCTGATCCTGCCGATCCTCAATATCTACCGCAAGTACTACGGCATCCGCATGACTCTCACCCTGCTCGGAACCTTCTACGCCGCCATGGTCGGCGCCGGATATGTCGTCGAAATCCTCTTCGGCACCACAGGTCTCATTCCCACCGAGCGCAATGCCATGGTGATGTCGGAAGGCATCCGGTGGAACTACACCACCTGGCTGAATATCGCCTTCCTCATCCTCGCCGGCGCTATGGTCACCATCTTCATCCGCACCGGCGGAATTCCGATGCTGCGCATGATGGGC
The DNA here is from genome assembly GCF_040680135.1 of Nocardia sp. NPDC052112. Taxonomy (NCBI): domain Bacteria; kingdom Bacillati; phylum Actinomycetota; class Actinomycetes; order Mycobacteriales; family Nocardiaceae; genus Nocardia; species Nocardia sp. NPDC052112. The sequence goes on from NZ_JBFAWD010000004.1 coordinate 375,684, forward strand.
GGCGCCCCCGACACCAGACACGATCACGACTCACCGCACGCCGGAATGTAATCCGTTCATCGTCACCGAAACCAGCCGGGCGACAGCGGCTTCCGTGCCGAGTTCGGCCGCGCCGGCGAGTGCGTGCAGGCAATAGTTGGCCAGTTCGCCGGCGGGTACATCGTCGCGGAGTTCACCCGCCTCGGCCCCCTCCTCGATCAGCTGCCGGATCATTGCGCGCAACTGCTCCTGTGCGTTGCGGATCTGCTCGTCGGGGTGCAGGAATCGCACCAATTCGCGGTCGTGACTACGGGTTTGCCGGGTGATATGCGCGTATGCGGCCAGCACCGCGTCGAGCCGTTCACCCGCCGTGCCCGCACCGTCTCGCACACGCACGAGCTCACCGATGTGCGTATCGATCTGGCGGGCATGCCAAGTACGCAGGATGGTGTCGACGTCGGAAAAGTACTTGTACAGCGTCGCCCGCCCGATGCCGGCACGCGCGGCCACCTGCGACATCGTCACCGCTCGCAACCCGTGCTCGAACACCAGTTCCGCCGTGCCGTCCAGGATCGCGTCGCGCACCTGCTGGCGGTGCGCCTCGATCGTCTCGTTCCACAGCTTGGGCACCACCCGACTATACATCTCGACCATGGTGCATACACACCAGCTTGACTATAGACACTATGTCTCGATAAATTGAATTTCACCAGGTTATGGCCTCCGCCAGCACTCGATAGGAGACGGCATATGTTCACGCCGACCCACGATCCTCACCCCGACCACCCGCGACCCGCGGGACCCGCTGACCTCTACACCGCCAAGCCGCCGTGGGATATCGACCGACCGCAACCCGCCTTCCAGGCACTCGCCGAGTCCGGCCGACTACACGGCCGAGTGCTCGATATCGGCTGCGGTACCGGTGAACACGCGCTGCTGGCCGCGCGACTCGGCCACCACGCGGTCGGCATAGATCAATCGGCACAAGCCATCCGGCTCGCACGGCAGAAGGCTCAGGCGCGCGGCCTCGAGGTGCAGTTGCGCCGCCACGACGCCATGCACCTGGCCGAACTCGGCGAAACCTTCGATACGGTGCTCGATTGCGGCCTGTTCCATATCTTCACCGCCGAGGCGCGCGGGTCTTATGTGGAAAGTCTTGCCGCGGCGTTGGTTCCGGGTGGCCGCTACTTCATGCTCGGCTTCAGTGACCGCCAGCCCGGCACCTGGGGTCCGCACCGGCTCCACCGCGACGACATCACCACCGCTTTCGCGGACGGCTGGCGGATCGAATCCATCGAGGAATCCAGCATCGCGATAAACCCCGAACCCGGCGGCGTCCACGCGTGGCTGGCCACGATAACCCGGATGTGATCGACGATGCCGACCATCGAAGCCCGCATCCCAACCGACCGCCCCGGCCGGTACCGCCACCAATTCACCTCGCACGCAAGCGCAATGAGCTCGCCGCGCGCGTCCCGTATGCGCGGACATGCTGGCGGAGTCCGCGCGGAGGTGCAACTACACGTCGAATCGACCGACACCCAGACCACCGTCACGTTCTCCCCATGGGGACGATGCGTACTGAGTGACGACACCGACACACTGATCGCCCACATCGAAGCGACCGACGACCAAGCCCTGCAACGCATCCAAGAGATCGTCACCCACGACCTGAACCGCTTCGGACTCACCGCGCCGTGGCAGTCGATCGACGACGGCACCGGAAGTGCGCGATGACCCGCCTCCGGCCAACGGGTCGCCACCCTGCCGCTGCGCGCTCTGAGCGTAATCCGCACTATCGCAATACATTCAGGGCCGACAGGCTGGGCAATACCCAACTGACACCGGTCCGCAGCCTGCATCGGCACGATGGGGCATAGCGCTGATCGGGAAGGTCGGGCTGATTGTCCGATGCCGCCGGGTGCGGGCCCATACGAGTTGGCCGCGCCGTTTGTGGGCGGCGCGTATTTTCGGGTGAGTGGCAGCTGCGAACACTCGGAGGCGATCACCCGACATCTCCACGACGCGCAAAAATCTGGCGCATTGGTACCTGAAGCTGCAGGACGACTCGGGGTAGCGTGCGACTCAGTCGCCGGTGTAGCGGCGCCAAGCCTGTTCGAGTTGGGTCGCCATATCGATGGTCGGGTCGATCAGCCAGCGGGCCTGTAGGCCGTCGGCGAGGGCGAAAATCATGGTTGCCGCGGCGTCGGTGTCGATATCCGCCGACAGGCTGCCTGCGGACTGCATCTGCTGTAGCGCGTAGGAAAAGCCTTGGGTGCCGAGACGATAACGTTGGCGCATGTAGTCGTGTGCCGGGTGGTGTGGGTCCGAGGCGGCAGCCTGCATATGGGTGAACAGCTCGATCAGTCCGGGTACCTCCGCATTGCGGCGGACCACCTCGATGAACGCCTCGGGTGCGGAGCCGCGAAATGCGGCGACATCGGATTCGTCGCGCTTGCGCAGTACGGCGACGAACAGCTCCTCTTTCGAGCCGAAGTAGTGCAGGAGTCCGCTCTGGCTCAGGCCGACCGCCTCCGCCAGTTCCGCGACCGAGGTGGCCGAATAGCCACGCTCGGCGATGGTGCGCAGCACGGCATCGAGGATCTGCTCCCGTCGCTGTATACCCTTGCCGTAGGGACCCCGTTTCGCCATCCGGCCAGTGTAGGCACGAACCGATCACGGTCTTGTCAGCGAAAACCGAGCATTGTACGGTTTTACAGCCCTCGATGAACAGGAGCACCATCCGATGCGACTCCGCGCCCTCTGGGTGGCCGCCTTGGCCGCCGCACTCGTGCCGAGTTCCCCCGCCTTCGCGCGGCCGGAGCCACCCGCGCAGGTCGCCCCGCTCGGCCCGGAGTTCCTCTGGGGTGTCGCGGCGTCCGGCTATCAGTCCGAAGGCCATGCGCCGGACAGCAATTGGAGCCGATATGTCGCGGCGGGCAAAACCGATGACCCGTACCGGGATTCGGTCGACTTCTACAGCCGCTATGCCTCCGATATCGATCTGGCCGCGGGCTTGGGTGTGAAGGTGTACCGGATCAGCGTCGAATGGGCGCGCGTGCAGCCACAGCCGGGTGTGTGGTCGGAGGAGGGATTTCACTTCTACGACAAGGTGATCGGAAAGATCGAGGCCGCCGGTATGCGGCCGATGATCACCCTGGACCACTGGGTGTTCCCCGGTTGGGAGGTCGATCGGGGTGGCTGGCACAACCCGGATATGGTCACGGACTGGCTTGCCAATGCCCGTACGGTCGTGGACCGCTACGCCGCACACAACCCGCTCTGGGTTACCTTCAACGAACCCACCTTCTACGGCCTGAACGAACTGCGCCACGGCGGACTCCAGATCGCCGATGTGCCCGGTATGCAGGACCGACTCGCCCAGGCGCACAACGCCATCTACGACCATATCCACCTGGTGCAGCCCGGTGCCATGGTCACCAGCAATGTGGCCTACATCCCGGCCGGCGAGGATGTGGTCAACATGCCGTTCATCGACAAGATCGCCGCCCGACTCGACTACGTCGGCATCGACTACTACTACGGCCTGTCCCCGGATACCGCCACCGCACAGGTGGAAAACCTGACCGAGCTCTGGAAGAACCCGCTGCAGCCCGAGGGCATCTACTATGCGCTGCAACACTATTCCCGCCGATTTCCGGGTAAGCCGCTCTACATCGTGGAGAACGGCATGCCCACCGAGAACGGCAATCCCCGTGCCGACGGCTACACCCGCGGCGACGATCTGCGTGACACCATCTACTGGGTCCAACGTGCCAAGGCCGACGGCATGAATGTGATCGGCTACAACTACTGGAGCCTCACCGACAACTACGAATGGGGCAGCTACACACCACGTTTCGGCCTCTACACCGTCGATGCGCTGACCGATCCGGCGCTCACCCGCAAGCCCACCGACGCGGTACCCGCCTACACCGCGATCACCCGCGACAACGGTGTCCCCGGCGACTACCGCCCCACCCGGGCACCTCGACCCTGCTCACTGGTCGACGCGGCAGCCAGCTGCACCGACCCGGTCATGGTTCCGCGCTGAACGCAGTCGGGAAACGATTCCGCAGCAGGGCCGCGGTGGCCGCGCTGTAGGCGTGGCTGGCTTCCGACGGACGCAGGGTCGGGTAGTTCGACCGGTGCGTGACAACTACGCCGTTGGGCAGGGTTACGGTGCGATCCGGGACGACGGCAACGCAATTGCCGCCCGATTTGGCGACGAGATCGACGATCACCGTGCCGGGGCGGAGTGCGTCGAGTGCGGTAGCGTCGAGCAGCAGTGGACCACGGGAGCCACGGTGCACCGCGGCGCAGACGATCAGGTCGGGTGTTTCCGCCGCCAAGTGCGCGTGCAGCGCATCCGGATTCGGCAGGAAGGCCTTGGCACCGTACCGGATTGCCGTGGATTCCTGTTCCGGATGGTTGCCCATCGCGGTCGGCTCGTCGCCGTGGGCGGCCGCGGCGGCGATGGCGGAGCGTCCGGCCTGTCCGCAGCCGAGGATCAGCGCACGCACCGGCCCATCGATCGATAGGAGTTGCCGCCCCTGCTCGTAGGCGACCTCCCCCGCTATCCGGCTCATCGCCGAGAGCGCGTCGATATCGGGGCGGGAGTGCGGAACGGCTTCGTAGCCGATGGATTCGACACCCCGTGCGCGCAGGCCCGCAATCACATCGTGGCGATGCAGCGGGTCCTGGAATCCGAGGACGGTCATACCCGAGCGCGCCGAATCCAATTGATACGTCGGAGGTTTCACCCAAACAACCACATCGGAGCGCGCGAAGATCTCCGCACGCTCGCCCACCTGCGCTCCGGCTGCGACGTAATCCGCGTCATCGAACCCGATGGACCGGCCCGCATCGTGTTCCACGATGACCCGCACGCCCGCGAGCCCGCGCACATCATCCGGAATCAGCGCGACGCGCCGCTCCTCGGCGGCGGTCTCCCGCAGCACCCCGACAATCATTGCGCGGCAACGTGTTCGATGACCGGCAGACCACACTCGGCCAACACCTTGGGATAAGTCAGCCCGTTGCGAATCTCACCCAGCAACTGTTCGAGGCGGTCGAATAATTCGTCCACGAGATCCGCCGACTCATGCCCCGGCGCCTTGCGTGGCGCGAGCACGTTGAAACGAACACCGAGGCGCTCGGACCCGGTCCGGTCCAGCGCGACACTATCGATGCCGGCACCGGCCAGCAGCAGATCCGCTATCTCCGCGCTGGTTCCGACGCCCGCCTGGTCGAGAAGCGCATCGTCGAATACCACGCTGAGGAACATGCCCTGCCGACTGCCCAGCGGCCGAATTGCTTTCGCACCGAGCCGCGCGTTGATCGCATCGATATGTCCGTGCGCGCGTTCCAGCTGGGCGAGCATCCGAACGCGGTTCTCCGCGAAGTAACCCTCGGGTGTGTGTCCGACAATCGCCCGCGCCAGATGCGTCGACTCGCGCTGGAAGGAAATGGTGAGCCGCTCTCGAACCCTGGCCAGCCATTCGGCATCACCCGAGCACGCGGCGCCCAACTTGCATGGACCGAAGGCGTTGTAGCCCTTCGAGTTTCCGGTGATAGTGAGCACCTGGTCATAGAGCCGACGCACACCGCGGTCGGTGGCGACTTCCACTGCGGCAATCGGAATGTGCTGTGCCACCATGCAATCGAAGGCCATGTCGCAGATGACCGGTACGCCACGCTCGGCCAGCACTCGACCGATCGCCAGCATCTCCTCGGCCGAATAATCGGTGAATACCGGATTTCCGGGCAGTGTGAGCAGCACCCCGCACAGTTCGTCACGTTCGGCGAAGTAATCCAGGCAGGACGCCAGCAGCTCGGGATCGATCTTGAAGGAGTCGTCGGGCGCGACCGGGCACGCCTGCATCCGCAGACCGTACTTCTCCACATGAATGCCCGAACTCTTGTACAGGCCTTCCGGATACACGATCACACCACCGGGCCGGGCGAGCGTCGCGACCGCCTCCTCGAGCAGCATGGTGCTCGAATACGGGCAGACGATGACCTCCTCCGGCGACACCCGAACTCCGGGAACCCCGTCGATCGGTTCGGTCAATCGCCCGAACAGCTTGTGCGCGGCCAATTCTCGCAAAACCAGTGGCTGCCGCTTGTGATACAGCGTACCGTCGGCGTATTCGTCCGGCGGTCGGGTATGCAGCAGCTCGCGCCATGCCAGATCCAATGCCGGGACGGCGCTTTCGGCCAGTGCCAGCCCGGTCTCGCCGTGATAGGCGTCCAGCACATCCGAATACGTCCGATCGCCCGTTCCCGCGAACTGCGGCCGGATACCCAGATGTCGACGCACTTCCCGCTTGCGCTCCTCGGAGCGATTGGTGCGGGCGGCAAGACTGGGGGCCGGTGTCCGCCAAGGCAGCCGATCGGTATCAGTCTGCCGAGTCACGACACCTCACCTTCGACGGACGGCTCTCCCGGCGCGGTCATCTCGCGCCAACTCTGTTCCAGTGCCGCACGGAACAGACCGCGGCAATCGCCCTCGGTAAGGCGCTCGTAACCGGCCAGCGCCGCTGACGCGACGATATCGTTGACGACAATGCCAGAATCGGCGAGCTTGAGCTCATAAAGGCGCTCGAACCGGCGCACCGCGAATGCGACATCGTGCTTCAATGCCGAGAACCTGGTCGCGACGCGCGCCTGCCGGGAATAGTCGTATTCACCTACGGCGACGTACTTTTCGTCGACGATCAGCATGCTCTGCGCATTGCGCGCGTGCTCACGCTTGACCAGCACGCTCTCGACACCGGCCCGCGCCTGTTTCCACAATTTATCGTCATAGGGCCACACATCCTCGATCGTGTCGAGGACATACATGCGGCGCACATCGATGCGGGGCGGGTGGGTGGTATCGGCCAGGCGCAGGATCGCGGCGTGATAGTCGTCACCGACGTCGCCGCCGATGGTGCCCAGGTCGGCGGTGTGGATCGCGCGGACGGATGCCTTGGCCTGCTCGAGGATCATCAACCAGTCGCTGACGGTATTCCATTCCCAGACGGTCGCACTGCGCGAGGGGATCTGCGCCAGGATTTCCTCGGCCCGCTCCAACTGTCGATCCGCGATCATGCGCAGCGGTTCGATCTCCTCTCGCGCGGAGGTCGCATCGATCAGACTGCCCGCGACGCCGAGCGCCCGCTCGACGAGTTCAGGGTCCTTGCCGAGCAGGACATTGAAGCGCATGCGCAGATCGTGGTACGCGCCGCCGGCGAGGTCGTCGGCGATACCGCCGGCGGTGGGCAATTCCTGGCCGAGCGCCAGGCTGAGACGTTCGCGCAGCGGTAGCGGTGGTACCCGAGTCCCGTTCTCGATCTGCTGGATCAGACTGCGCGAACAACCCGCCTTGGCCGCGAGTGCGGCCTGGGTGAACCCGCGTTCCGTGCGGAGCCGACGGACCAGATCCCCGACCTGCTCCCCCTCCGGCCCTGAGCCAGCCATGCCACGCCTCCTATTCCCTGCACTCGGATTTCAATGCTCACGATGTGTCATCTGACGTCATCATAGCCACGTTACGCCGCCAGCCAGCGATAGCGATGATGCAAGTTTTCTGGTCGATCGCTGGAACCCGTACGGATGGTTGGAAATTGCGCGAGGCCACTCCGATACCGATGTCCTGGTTTGCGCATGATGGCACTCAAAGCTGCCCAATTGGAACATATTTCAGATATATCAGACTGAATTTGCCTGAATCTAAGCAATATTGATTGAGAAATATCATTAGATAGCTTCTATGCTTAGTTGACATCCAGAAGTGGCGATCCATAGCATTGTTGTCAGCGTCACATCTGATCCGGAGACCGATTCCGGGGCAGATGGTTTCGATCGACCAAGGGAGGGGTCATGACACTACGGCTGACCGACTGGTTGATCACCAGCGACATCACCCCCGAAACCGCCCACGACACCGGCAGCGGCTGGGCTCTCAGCTGGTTGCCCGGCCGACTGCTGACGCGGGAGCAAGCCATGACCGGCATGGTGCTCGACGAGACCCTGAGCGATCCGGATCCCGAAGATTACGTGCTCGCCATGGAAATCGCCGCCATCCGGGCCGCCGACCTCGGCCTCGAATTGGCCAAGGCGGTTGTGCTGCTGCACGCCCGCATCGTCGAACGCGACCGACGTCAAACCGACGCCGACTGCCGCATCGCGGTACCGACCACACCGGCCGCGTAACGGCAGTTGGCGCCGCGGAGGGGTCGGCGCCACCTGACGTCGCGACGAAACAGAGTCCGGCGAGCACGACTCGCCGGACTCTGTTTCACGAGTCGGAACGCCGAATATGCTTGGCGGAGCGCGGCTTTCGCGCAGTCCGCGCAATTCGTGGATCGTCGGCGACATCGTAGCGCCGCACATACAGGCCGAGAAAGGCCTGCACGGTGGCCGTCGCCGGAATCGCCAGCAGCGCACCGACCGCGCCGAGCAGCGCACCACCGGCCAGCACCGCGAGCAGCGCGACGGCCGGATTCACATCGACCGTACGCGCGGTAATGCGCGGCTGCAGGATGTAGTCCTGGAACTGCTGATACACCACCACGAAAATCAGGATCCACAACGCATCGATCGGATGGATGGTGAGCGCCACCAGAATCGGCAGTATTCCAGCGATATACGTGCCGACGGTCGGGACGAACGAGGCGATCACGCCGAACCAGATGCCGAGCGCGAGCGCGTTGGGCAGTCCGAGCAGTGCCAGGAAGATCGCGTGTGCCACCGCGGATATCACCGCGAGCACAGCGCGACTGTAGAGATATCCGCCGGTCTTCTCGATGGCCAGATCCCAGGCCCGCAACACGGTGTCGTGGCGGCGCGGCGGCAGCAGCGAACACACCGCACGCCGCATCTTCGGTCCGTCCGCGGTCAGATAGATGCTGAACAGCGCGATCATCAGGAACCGGACCAGCCCGCCCAGGATCGTGTTCGACAGTCCCCAGGCATTGTTCGCGGCACGCTCGGCGTATCCGCTGATCACATTCGAATCCTTCAGCAGCCGCTCGCGCAACTGGTCCACCGTGAAGTCCTGGTGGAAGGTCCGGTTGATCCAGTCGACGAGTTCATTGAGCAGCCGGGGCAATTCATCGACCACCTTGCCGACGGTGTCGACCAGCAGGGTGCCCAGTGCCGCGCTGAAGCCCGCCACACAGCCGAACAGCAGGATGAAAACGAGTCCGGTGGCTACGCCGCGCGGCATACCGCGCGCGGCGAGGTTGTCGACCGCGGGCTCCATCGCCAGTGAGACGAAGAAGGCGACGAGCACGATGACGAATAGGCCGATCAGCCGATGCGCCGCCCAGTTACCGAGTTCGAACAGGCCGAGCAGGATAAAGGCCAGCACCATCGCGCGCGGCAGCCAACTCGGCATGCGATCACGCGATTCGCGATCGTCGGGTGGGCCGGCGTCGGCGGCATCCGAGGGTGGGTTGGCGGCCACCGACCCAGTGTCGCCCAACCGTCAGCGAATTCCCGGTTACGACCCGCTGCGCGCTGCGGCGTCGACCGGTTCCCATCGGGTGTCATCGAACGTCTGCTTGAAGTCCGGGCACTCGACCAGCGGCTGGTGGGTACACGTAGCGGCATGGCGGAGGCTGTCGCGCATGCGGGTGAGTCGGGCGATGTCCTCGTCCAACTGCCGGGCCTTCAGCGCCATATGCGCACGGATTTCCGTATCCGCGGGTGTGGCCACGAGGAACCGAGCGATCTGCGCGAGTGTGAAACCCGCTGCGCGAGCGCAGGATACGAGCGCAAGGCGGTCGAGCACCTCGGGACGATAGGTGCGCCGTAGACCATTGCGGCCCTCGGATTCGATGAGTCCGCGCTTCTCGTAGTACCGCAGCGCCGACGGCGCCAATCCGGAACGCGCGGCCACCTCCGCGATATCGAGCACAATAATCACTCCTTGACTTGAAGCGTGCTTCAAGTCAGACGATAGGCGAATGAACGAAACAAGAGAAGAGCTGCACCCCCAAGTTCAGGCGTATCTGGACCGTCTCGCCCGCGCGGATTTCGGCTCGGTGCATACCTTTACCCCGGAGCAGGCTCGCGCGGGATGGCGGGGCGCGATCGCCTTGCTCGGCGATCCGGAACCCATTGCCGATATCGAGAACCGCACTGTCCCGGGCATAGGCGGGCTCCGGATCTATACCCCGCAGGGCGATGGCCCCTTCCCGGCACTGGTGTTCTTCCACGGCGGTGGCTTCATGCTCGGCGATCCGGACACCCATGACGGACTGTGCCGCAGTTTGGCGAACGGTGCCGAATGCGTGGTGGTGTCCGTCGACTATCCCCTGGCTCCGGAACACAAATTTCCGGCAGCACCCGACGCTTGCTACCGCGCGACACAGTGGGTCGCAGAGCACGCGGCGAGTATCGGCGTCGACGCCACTCGCATTGCCGTCGGCGGTGACAGTGCGGGCGGCAATCTGGCAGCGGTTGTCGCACACATGGCACGCGACAACGGCGGTCCGGCACTGATCTTCCAACTGCTGATCTACCCGGATCTCGATTTCCGCAGAACGAATTTCAGCATCACGGAGTACGCGGGCAAGTATGGAAATATCAGCCGCGACGCCCAGCACTGGTTCATGGACAGCTACCTGAACAATGCCGAGGAGAAGCTCGACCCGCGGGTTTCCCCACTGCTCGCCTCCGACCTGGCCGGACTGCCTCCGGCGCTCATTGTCACCGCGGAATACGACGCCCTGCGGGACGAGGGCGAACAGTACGGTCAGCGACTCGAGGAGGCTGGGGTTCCGGTCACGGTCACCCGCTATCCGGGGATGATTCACGAATTCGTCCGGCATCCCTTCGACGCCAGCAAGCGCGCCCGACTCGACGCGGCGACGGCGCTGCGGAAGGTATTCGCTCGGTAGCGAATTGCGTCAGGTGGTGGTATCGGGGTTCGAAGATGATCGCGAAACGACAACGGGCATCCGCCACGACAAGCGGACCGGATTGTCGGACGCGCGACGCACGGTCAGCCATTGCGCTATGGCGGCCAGGGTCGAACCGAGGGAGGTCACCACAGCGAGAAATCCCCAGTGGGTAAGACCGGCGGATGCGTAGGTGTAGGTAGCGGTGCCAGGGACAACGAGTTTGCCGCGACCGGTAGCCCAGTTTATTACCTGTCCGATTTGCCCGCCCAGGTCATAGGTGCGCGCGGTCATGGCCTTGAGTTCAGCGCCTTTGCTATTGAGGTAGATCAGGCAGAGGACCACGAAAAGCGCGGCACACGCCAACGAAAAGGTCGTCAGGCGGGCCAGAAGCTCGCTGCGAAGGCGGATGTTCAGCAGGATGGCGCAGAGCGCGATGATGATGGCGGCGCTGGCGAGAATGGCCCACGCGCTGGTGACCGGCGGGGTTTTGGGCTTCGCTTGCGACCAGACGTTCAGGTAGTTCGTGGTTATTTCGAGTCGACCGAAGGCATTGGCGGCGACCTTGCCGTCGGGCCCTTGCGCGGTGATCCACGACTGGAACAGCAGGATGAGTGTGGCCGTACTACCGACCGCGGCCACGATATAGCCCCAATAACATCGGAGCGGTCCCAGTCGCGCCCGGAGCTCTGCGAGCTCCGCGGCGCGGCCTTGGATCGCTCTCGGCGGAGCGGTCCCGTGTCGAGATGCAATGGCTCGGGAGGAGGTCGGCTGCTCCATGAGCTCAGCTTAAGTGGCGAAGAACACGTCGACTCACCTCCAGTGGGAACCTCAGTCGGTGGCGACCGCCGCCCGCCGCGGCAGGAATGCGGCGAGCGCACCGGCGGCGAGGGCCGCGACCGCCGCGATCACCAACACCATCCGGAACGCGTTTTCCGACGGCAGTTCGGTCCCGCCGAGCGAGATGGTCAGCTGCGCGATCACCACGCCGGTCACCGCACTGGCGATGGAGGTTCCGATGGAACGCATCAGGGTGTTGAGCGCATTGGCCGCGGCGGTTTCGGTGACGGGTACCGCCGACATGATCAGGGCGGGCATCGCGCCATAGGCCAGGCCGATACCCGCGCCGATCACGCAGGACACGAACACCAAACCCCAGATGGCGGACATGAATTCGATGCCGAGACCGTATCCGGCGGCCACGACGATCGCACCCACGATGAGCGTGGTGCGCGGGCCGCTGAGCGCGCTGATGCGCGCGGAGAGCGGGGCGATCAGCATCATCACCAGACCCGACGGCGCCATCACCAGACCGACGGCCATCATCGACCGGCCGAGTCCATATCCGGTGGCCTCGGGTAGCTGCAGCACCTGCGGAATCACCAGCGACTGGGCAAGCATGGCGAATCCGAAGGCCGCCGACGCCATGTTGGTGATCAGCACCTGATGCCGCGCGGTGGTGCGCAGATCCACCAGCGGCTGCGTGACACGCAGCTCCCACCAACCCCAAACCAGCAGTGCCACCACACCTATCGCGAACAGTCCGAGCGTCAGGCCGCTGGTCCAACCCCAGCCCGCGCCCTTGGACACCGCCAACAGCAGGGAGATCAGCGCCGCCGACAGGCCCACCGCACCCGGCAGGTCGAAGGTGCCACCGGAGCGTTGCGCGGACTCCGGCACCAGCAGAAAGACCAGCACGGTGACGATCACGCCCGCGCCCGCCGCGGTCCAGAACAGCACATGCCAGTCGGCATGTTCGGCGAGGAAGGCGGCCGCGGGCAGCCCGAGCGCACCGCCGACGCCGAGTGACGCACTCATCAAAGCGGTTGCCGCACCGAGCTTTTCGGCGGGCAGTTCGTCGCGCATGATACTGATGCCCAACGGGATGACACCGGCCGCGAGCCCCTGCAGGGCGCGAGCGCACACCATGGGCGCGAGGCTATCGCTGAGCCCGCCCAGCGCCGACCCCGCCACCAGCAGTGCCAGGCTGACCAGCAGCATCCGTCGTTTGCCGTACATATCGCCGAGCCGCCCCATGACCGGCGTGGCGACAGCCGCCGCGAGCAGCGTCGCGGTAATCGCCCACGCGGTATCGGATGCACTGGCCCCCAACAGTTTTGGCAACTGCGGCAGCAACGGAATCACCAGGGTCTGCATGAGCGACACCACGATGCCGCCCGCGGCGAGCACGGCGACGACGACATTGGTGCGAGGTGGGGTGGCGACTTCCGGCGCGGTGAGGACGTTAGCCATTCAAAGGACATTAAATCAAGTGACTGACTTACTGCAACTGACTTAACAGAGCGGTTACCATGAGCAACGACATGAGCGGCAACATCACCCGTCCGGACCGGACCGCGACCACCAAGGAAGCCATCCTGTCGGCGGCCGAGCGGCTCTTCGCCGAGCACGGCGTCTTCGCGATTTCGAATCGGCAGGTCAGCGAGGCGGCGGGCCAGGGAAATAATGCCGCCGTCGGATATCACTTCGGCACCAAGAGCGATCTGGTGCGAGCGATCGTGCGCAAACATACCGAGCCGATCGAGCAGCACCGGATGCGTCTGCTGGCCGCGCATCCCGGTTCGACCGAGCTGCACGACTTGGTTTCGTGCCTGGTCCGGCCGGTCACCGAGCACTACGCCGACCTCGGCTCCCCCAGTTGGTACGCCCGTTTCGGCGCGCAGGTGATAACCGATCCGACACTGCGCATCATCATGTACGAAGAAGCGCTGAGCTCACCGTCGCTGCAACGAATCGTCGAGGGCTTCGACCGCTGCCTGTCCGATCTGCCGCCGGAGGTCCGCGAGGAGCGTCGGGATATGGCCCGACACCTCATGGTGCACGGCTGCGCCGAATTCGAACGCACCCTCGCCGACGGCCGGACCGGACCGCGCGCGAACTGGTACGACTACGGCACCGGACTCATCGACGCGATCGCGGGCATCTGGCAGGCACCGGTCACCGGGGAACACATCCGGTAACCGAGCTGTTGTGAAACCCGAGGGTTCCAACGAGAGCGAGGTTGACCGTGCGGGTCGAGATCTGGACCGATATCAACTGTCCCTTCTGCTACCTGGGCAAGAAGCGGTTCGAGCAGGCACTGGTCGACTTCCCGCACCGCGCCGACGTCGAGGTGGTGCACCGCTCGTTCGAATTGGATCCGACCCTGCCTGCCGACGAATCCGGCCCGGTGGTCGCCAAGATCGCACACAAGTACGGGATCACCGAGGCGCAGGCCGCCGCCAATGAACGCGGCATCGGCGCACAAGCCGCCGCGATCGGCCTGCCGTACCTGACCGAGGGCCGCGACTACGGCAGCTCCTTCGATATGCACCGCCTGCTGCATTCCGCCCTCGCCGAGGGCAAACAGGACGCCCTCCTCGACGCCCTCTACCACGCGAATTTCGCCGAAGAGCAGTCCCTGTTCGCCGATAGCGAGCGCCTGGTGCGCCTGGCCGTCACCGCCGGACTCGACGAGTCAGCCGCGCGCGCCGTCCTCGACGACCCGAATGCCTACGCCGACGCCGTTCGCGCCGACGAGCAGGAAGCCGCACAACTCGGCGCCCACGGCGTCCCGTTCTTCGTCTTCGACCGCAAATACGGCGTATCCGGCGCCCAACCATCCGAGGTTTTCGCCCAAGCACTGGACCAGGCCTGGGCCGACCGGGAACCGGTCATTCGAACCATCGGCGACACCGACGTCTGCGGCCCCGACGGATGCGCACTACCCGCACGGAATTAACTGCGGCACAGTCCTATTCAGCTTCTTCCGTGGTCGACTCGCTGACGGGACCGAGGCGCACCACACCCGCGTCGAGATCGATCTCGACGCGCGGCCGATGCACTTGACCGTCGCTGTCCTCGCTGCCCTCATCGGCCAGCTTCTGCCCCGGGAACAGTTCACCGATAACGCCCATACCTCGACGATAGTCCGGTCAGCGTGGCTCATGCCGCAGCGTTGACCAGCTTTCCGGACTCATCATGATCGACGGCGACACCCGGCAGGAGCTGCCGGGTGAGATCGCCGTGGCAGACCAGCCGACGCTGCTCGAATTCACCTGGGGCAGTGATGTATTGCGCTGGGAACTGACCGACAACACCGCCGGCACCCGCCTGCGCCTGACCCACCAGCTCTCCGATCGCGCGATGGCCGCGATGATGGCCGCAGGCTGGCACATCTGCCTCGACGTGGCCGCACTACTGCTGACGGGCACTCCCATCGGCCCGATCGTCGGCAGGGCAGCCATGAATTACGGCTGGTCCGAGCTCAATAAGCAGTGCGCCGAGGAGTTGGGTGTCGAACCCATCGACCCGCGGGTCGACGGCTGACAGATCCGAACCGTCACCGGGTTCGAGGTTCGGCCGCGCCGTTGGTGGCTTTGCGGTGCTGCCGCGGTTCACGAGTGTGCGATACGCGCGAGCCGGGGGTCGACCGGTAGGTCCCGAATCCGACGCAACTCCTCGAGAACGATATCGACAGCCGCCCGCGGTGGTGCGCCGCGGCGAATGACAGCGGTAATCGTCCGGGTGACCGGGTTGGCGAGTTCCCGGGTCGCGACGCGATAGCGCGGATCGACCGCAAGGCCGGGGAGCATGGCGATCGAAAGTCCCGCTTCGACGTGCTGCAGTGTCATCAGGTAGTTGCTGAATCGGCAGACCACCCGCGGTTCGAATCCGGATTCCCGGCACAGCCGGGTGGCCAGATTCGCCATATACGACTTCGGCATATCGAACGCCCACGGGGCATCGGCATAGGCCGCGAGATCGGCGGGCCCGCGGGCGGCGCGCGCCGGCGGCAGCACGAGCACGATCGGATCGGTTGCCAGCGGCACGATATCCACATCCGAGCCGAGCGGATGTTCGACGAAATCGGTTGTGGTGATGATGATGTCGGCGTCGCCGACCCGCAGCGCGGGCATGCTCTGGTGCGGTTCCAGTTCGATCAGTTCGATATCGAGATGCGGATGCATCTGCGCGAGGCGCGTCACCACGGGCACGCACAAGGAGTGGATGGCGCTCTGGAATGCGCCGAGTCGGACCGACCCGACCGGTTCCTCGCCGAGACCGCGCAGCTCCGCCTCGACGCTGTCCATCTGATCGAGAATGGCCCGCGCGCGGCGCGCCAACATCAACCCGGCGGGGGTGAGCCGGACCCGGCGGCCGGTGCGTTCCAGCAGCTGGGTGCGGGTTTCGGCCTCCAGCACCGCGAGCTGCTGGGACACGCTGGACGCACTGAGGTGGGCCGCCTGCGCAACCGCGCGGACGGTGCCGAGCGAGTCGAGCTGACTGAGTAGGCGCAGTCGCCAAGGATTCAGCATAGGCCCATTGTTGTGCGGCTCTGCCGAACAGCGCAGCCGGAAATGTGAGATGGACCCGATGCTCGGATCGCGTTTACCGTCGAAATATGGCCGCTCCCACCTCCGCAGCACTGTCCGCCGACGAGTTCTGGACCGACGCCGATCGGCACCTGGTCCGCTATGCCGGGGCGGGCGAATTCACCCGCGAGATCATCGCGCGGGCTGCAGGCAGCTTTCTGTACACCGAAAGTGGCAGGGAGATACTGGATTTCACCTCCGGGCAGATGAGTGCCATTCTCGGACACTCGCATCCGGATATCGTCGCGACAGTGCGACGCCAGGTCGGCGAACTCGACCACCTGTTCAGCGGCATGCTCAGTCGCCCGGTCGTCGACCTCGCCCGCCGTCTGGCCGAGACCCTGCCCGAACCGCTGAAGAAGGTCCTGCTGTTGACCACCGGTGCGGAGTCGAACGAGGCCGCGATCCGAATGGCCAAGTTGGTCACCGGAAAACACGAGATCGTCTCGTTCGCACGCTCCTGGCACGGTATGACGCAGGCGGCGGCGAATGCCACCTACAGCGCGGGCCGTAAGGGCTACGGCCCGGCCGCGCCGGGGAATTTCGCCATTCCCGTACCGAATTCGTATCGTCCCGATTTCACCACGCCCGCTGGCGAACTCGACTGGCGTCGACAACTCGACTTCGCCTTCGATTTGATCGATGCCCAGTCGGTCGGCAGCCTCGCGGCCTGCCTGGTCGAGCCGATACTCAGTTCCGGCGGCGTTGTCGAACCACCACCCGGCTACTTCACCGCGCTGCGGGACAAGTGCCGCGAGCGCGGCATGCTGTTGATCCTGGACGAGGCCCAAACCGGTCTGTGCCGCACCGGATCCTGGTACGCCTTCGAACGCGACGGGGTGGTGCCGGACATCCTGACGCTATCCAAGACACTCGGCGCGGGCCTGCCGCTCGCGGCCGTGATCACCAGCGCCGACATCGAGCAGCGGGCACACGATCGCGGATTCCTGTTCTTCACCACCCACGTCTCGGATCCGCTGGTCGCGGCCGTCGGCAATACCGTGCTCGACGTCCTCGTCCGCGACCGTCTCGACGAGCGCGCCGCGGCACTCGGCACCTATCTGCACAACGGCCTGGCGCGAATCGGGCAGCGGCACAGCGTAGTCGGCGATATCAGGGGCCGCGGCCTACTCGTCGGGTTGGAGCTCGTCCTCGATCGCGAAACCAAGCAGGGCTCCGACGCGCTCGGCGCACTCGTCACACGGCGCTGTCTGGAACTGGGCCTGCATATGAATATCGTGCAACTTCCCGGCATGGGCGGCGTCTTCCGCATCGCCCCACCTCTGACCGCCACCGAAGACGAACTGGCCCTCGGTCTTTCCATCCTCGATCAGGCGATCGGCGACGCCGTCACCCGCGGCTAGGGATCAATTGCCGTTGACGCCGGTGGTGAGCCGAATTACGACCTTGTCATCGGTGACTTCCTGCACCGTCGCGCTGAATCCGTTGGCGGGTTGGGTCTGGCCGACCGGAATATCGACCTGCTGACCGGCCACCTTCAACGTGACCGTATTGCCGTTCACCGCAACGAGTTCCGCCTCGATGCCGAGCACGCTGGCCTTGGCATTCACCCCGCGCGTGAAGGTCACCGTACAACCGCTGACCTGACACTCGGACTTGTACCCGGCCCCCTCGGATGAGCACGCCGCCCCCGCGAGCGGCGTGAGCAGGGCGAACGCGGACAGTGCGAGCATCCGTGGCACAGACATGCGGGCCAGTGTAGGTGGCGATGGTCGCCAGTCGCCCGGGATGCTGCCGTACCCAGCCGGACGACCGACCCCACCACTCGGCTCGGTGTGAGCCGGTCGCCGGCTACGTGGTCACCCCACGTCGTTTACACCCTGGTCAGCGACTGATCAACTGCATATGCCTGGTCTGCTGCCGGATCTGATTCAGCTGCATGTCCGCCTGATTGGCCCGCTCGTTCGCCCGCGCCGCCTGATCTTCGGCCTGCTGCGCCAACTGGGTGGCCTGCTCGGCCTGTTCCTGCGCCGAGGTGGCCCGTTGCAGGCATTGATTGGCCTCCGACTGGGCCTGCTGTGCATTGTTCTGCGCACGATCCGCATCACTCTGGGCCTGTTGCGCCTGATTTGCGGCATGTTGCGCCTGCTGACGTGCTTGCTGCGCCTGCTGCGCCGCCTGGTTTGCATTCTGCTGCGCCAGCTGTGCCTGATGATTTACCTGACGTGCCTGTGTCTGCGCCTGACGCGCCATGGCCTCGGCTTGGTTCGCGGCCTGGCGTGCGTTCTGCGCCTCCATACGCGCCTCACTGCAGTATGCCTGGCACTGGATCTGCGCCATTTCGGCGTCCCTCCTGGCTATATCCATCTCGTCGCCAGGGCGCGTGCCGTTCGCCGACCGCTGTTCAGTAGCTGTGTCCTGTGCTGCCATGATCGAGCTCCCTTCCAGTAAGTGTGGGTGAAACGGGAAGAACTCGCATACCAACGGGACTCATCTTGGCCGAGACCACACGGCGCCGCAGCAACTTCAGAGCAATCAACAGAAATGCGGGGCATACGCGGCCCAAGCGCTCGCCCCTACCCGATCACCGGCCCATGACTAACGGCAATTCATCCGACCGTCGGCACCGCGCAGGATGAAATCCCGACCGGCGCCGACCACCCTGGGCGCTGCCGCGTCGATCTGGGCCATGCCGCACGGTCAGGTCCACCGCGTGCTCGCCGAACATCTACACGAGCCCAGGACCGGTCGAGGACGCGACGGTCATGCCACGACTGACCGCACGGCCGCACCAGCTATGGCGCGCTGGTCGCGGTGCGCGAACTGACCGCGGCGAGGCTGATCGAGCCGCCCGATTCGAGGTCGGCCTCGAATCGCTGTTGGATGGGCTCGGGGGCGGTGCCGTTCGCTGCCATGTGTCCGGTAGCTCGATTTCGGTGCGCTGGTAGGCATCCCGAGGTGGCTGTCTATCAGGTCACAACCAGCGCGGTTGCCGGAGCCGCACCCGCCCGTCCTCCTGCCCGATATGTCAACCGCGAAAACACCTAAGACAGAGCAAGTTTCAGCGAATTCGTGCGGCTCGACGACGCTCCGATCACGACCGTTTCACAAGTTTTGTGTGGACGGGGTCACGTTGCCCCATAGCCCGCGAAGTTCTAACGTAACTTTTCGTTAACAGACGATGTCGTCTGTACCAATTCCTTTTATTCGTCCCAGGAGGACATGCCCCGCAGCGCCCACTTCCTCGAATCCGGAAGTGGCACAGCAGGTGTGGTTAGAAATGGCACACACAACGCCTTGGCAAGAAATTGATGTTCAGCTCGGTCGCCCCGAGAACGATGACGATCTCATCGGCGAGGTGACCGCGCAACGTTTCGATCTACGATCCGACTGGGGCTATCTATGTGCCCCGGGTCTGGGTCTGCTCACCTTTCTGCTGCTGTTCCAGCCCTGGATTTCGGCAACCGGCCCCAACGGCACAGTCACCTCGAATGCCTTCGGCCGAATCGACGGATTCACCACCGGCTCCTACCAATCCGTGGTCAGCATCAGCAGCACCTGGGCCGTCCTGACCACCCTGGCGGTCGCCGGTACGGTCGTCACGACCGTCATGTTTTTCTGGTTCCGCAGCCGGATGTTTTCCCATCTGGTGCTGGGCTGCAGCGGTGCGGCCGCGCTTTTCGCACTCGCCGCCTTGAGCTACCTCAACGGCAAGGCACCGGAGCTGCGCGAAATCACCGAATCCGCGACCCGCGCCGGACTTTTCAGCTGGCTCTTCGGCGACAATTCGCCAATCGACCTCGCAGGTGAGCACCGAATCGCCAACGCAGGTCTCGATTCCGCCGCGACGCTCGGCGTGATCACCGCATGCGGTGCCGCGCTGGCCGCCGGTGTCATGAGCCTGTGCAAGCGAAACTTCGAGGTTCGCCTGATCGCTCCCCAGCCGAATGTCGCCGCGGCGGAAAACCCTCCGCAGCAGTCCACTGAAAAGGCGTCGGACACCGACATATTCCTCTGGGAACAACTGGCGTTCGACGATGACCTGGCCGTGTACGACCCCCAGGTCCGCCGACGGATGGTCCGTCGAACCAGGACCGCCGATCGCCGCCGACCGGCGCGCGAGACGGCACTCAGCAGGTAACGCCCACGCGCACAAGGAAAGACCCGCATATCGGGACCGATATGCGGGTCTTTGCCGGCTCGACCTATCACGGGAACGGCGAGAAGAAGCCGATGGCTGCACCGATGGCTGCACCGATGGCGCAGCCGAAGATGGCGCCGACCAGGAAGAACCAGATACCGATCGCAACGCCGACCAAGCAGCCGATGGTGGCGCCGACAGCGATCGAAATCGGTCCCCATGCCTGATGTACGCCGGGCATATTCTGGGAGTTGACAGCCTCGGTCGTCGGTCCACCGACCGGCGTGAGGGTCAATTGTGTGCTGGTGCTGTCCAGCGCGGGTGTCACCGCGAGGCTCTGTCCGGCCTCGGTGCGCAGTGTCGTCGGAATGCTGCCGACTACCGCACCATTGTCCGCCAGGACGGTGACGGCATCGGGTGCGAGGACGAATCTGCCGGAGTCGAGGCTTACCAGTGCGCTCGTGTGATCGGCCGCGAGACTCGTCGTGTAGGCGATCGGGCCATCCGCAGCAGTGATGCTGACATCGGCCAGCATCCCCTCACCATGTGCGGTGACAGTGGCTATGCTGGTCGCCGCGACGGCCATAAAGGCGGTCGCTATCAATTTCTTGACGAACATTGGACTTCCAATCATTTCCGATTTCCATTGACGTTCCCCGACAACCGGCACCGGATAGATATAATCATGCGCCGGTCAGTTGATTGAGTCGACAACTTCTTGCGGAACAAAGGTCGGTTTCAACCCCCTAGGGAAATGTGATCGGATTCCGATCGAATAACATCGAGCGGTAGATTCCATTTCTTCGCCGAGCGCATCGCCGGACTACGTACAGCGCCGACGAACACCGATAAATCCAGCGCCGATCGACGCGAAATTCGGGTACCGCACTACTCGATACTTCCCGGCTCGACGGGGCCACACTTTTTGCGTGTCCACTGGTAAGAACATCGTCATCTGTCTCGACGGAACAGGCAATCAGGTCCGCGCCAGCGGTAGCACCAATGTGGTCCGCCTGTTCGAGATGCTGGATCTGAGCGATGCCACCGAACAGATCGCCTACTACGACCCGGGTGTCGGCACCTTCAGTGCGCAGGGGGCATGGTCGCCACCGGCCCGCTGGTTCTCCCGAGTGCTTGGACTGGCGGTCGGCAGCGGGCTGCGTTCGAATCTCGCCGAGGCCTATACCTATCTGATCGAGCACTGGCAGGTCGGCGACCGGGTGTTCATCTTCGGCTTCAGCCGCGGCGCGTATACCGCGCGCGCCTTGGCCGGACTGCTGCACGAGCCGGGCCTCTTGCGTCCGGGCAGTCAGAATCTCGTCCAGTATGTCGTCAGCGCCTACACCCGCAAGGCCACGAACTGGCCGGAACTTCGCCGATACGCCCGCACGTTCTGCACGAAGTCCGCGGACGGCGGCTACTCGATTCCCATCGAATTCCTCGGCGTATGGGACACGGTCAAGGCGGCCGGGCTGCTTCGCTGGGAACTGAAGTGGCCCTTCACCAGGCAGGTGCCCAATGTGATGAAGGCACACCACGCCGTTTCCATCGATGAGAAGCGCCGGCCGTACGAGGAATACCTGGTCATCCCGAAGGGGGACCGGCCGGTGCTCACCGAGGCCTGGTTCGCCGGTGTCCACTCCGACGTCGGTGGGACCTTCGAGGACGATCCCAAGCTGGCCGAGATCGCGCTCAAGTGGATCACCGACGGTGCGCTGGAGGCCGGATTGCTACTGCGCGCCGGCACGTACCTGGATACCTGTGCGGTGAGCCCCGCGCATGCGAACGGCAACGTGCACCGGATGGGCCGGATCTGGGCCCTGCTCACCTACCGCCGACGCAGGGTTCCGCCGGGCGCCAGGGTGCACGCGAGCGTGCGGTCGCGGTGCGAAAGCGATGCGAGCTATGGAAAACGAATCCCCCGGGACGTCATGTGGGAGGACGAGCAATGGACGAAACCGCGAATCTAGCGGCGCACGCGATCGGAATCTGCCCGCCGGCCCGGCGCAGACTGCGTACCTTCGCCTTCGACCCGATGTCGACGCGGCTGTCCGGCCAGTTCCTCACCCTCGATATCCCGTTCGAACATATCCGCGGGCCGGGACCCGACGGGGCCCTCGTGCAGGTGGTCGATTTCGACGCCAGCCGTGACGCCTGGTATGAGCCGGTCGACCTGGACGATCCATATCTATTGGCGCAGGACGGAATTCGGCCCAGCGAAGGTGATCCCCGTGCGCATCAACAGGTCGTCTATGCGGTCGCGATGAGTGTCATCGAGCGGTTCGAACGATTCATGGGACGGCGATTCCGGTGGCACCGCGACCAGATCCTGCGGCTGGTCCCGCACGCCTTCGAGGGGCAGAACGCCTATTTCGATCCGAAGCGGCGCGCCTTGCTGTTCGGCTACTACCAGGCCGATGACGAGAATCCGGGCGCGAATCTCCCCGGACAGGTCATCTTCACCTGCCTGTCGAGCGACATCATCGCGCACGAGGTGACGCATGCGATCGTGCATCGAATCCGGCGGCTGTACAACGAATCCACCAACCGGGATGTCTTCGCTTGGCATGAGGCCGTCGCCGACCTGATCGCGCTGTTCCAGCATTTCGCCCACCGAGATGTAGTACTGGATGCCATCGCGACGACTTCCGGAGAACTCGAAAAGAGCGCGGGGCTGCTGGATTTGGCCAGGGAATTCGGTGAGTCCACCGGACGCGGCGCGGCCTTGCGTTCGGCGATAAAGGACCGCAGCCGCACACCCGAACGATTTCGCGCGGCACAGGAGCCACACGAACGGGGTGCTTGTTTCGTGGCGGCGGTATTCGACGCGTACCTGGACGCTTACCAGAACGCGATCGCCGACCTGCTGCGGATCGCCAGTGGCGGCACCGGAGTGCTCCCTCCGGGTCGCCTGCACCCGGATCTGGTATCCCGGATCGCCGACGAGGCGGTCAAGACCGCGGACCGGATGCTCGGGATGGTCGTGCGCAGTTTCGACTACCTCCCGGTATTGGACGTCACATTCGGCGATGTCGTCCGGGCAATCGTCACCGCGGATCGCGGACTTTATCCGGAAGACCGGCAACACCTGCGCAGCACGCTCGTGGAGGCGCTGCGGCGGCGCGGCATCTGGCCGATAAGCGTCACCTCGTTGACCGATGAAGCGTTGGTCTGGCAAAGGCCGGATACCCCGCTTCACCTCGGCGACGGCAATCACCCGGTGGATTTGTCCCGGGTCATCCTGTCGGCATCGAAAGATCTCGACCCGATAGGCAATCCGGGCGAATTGCGTACCCCCGCTGTGCTCGACAGCAACGGCACCTCCGGTCGCGACAGCTCCCCGACCAGGCACTCCGTTTTCGAGCAGGTAGCCCGAGAACTCATCGGATGGGCCAATGCGAATGCCGCCCGAATCGGACTGGATCCGAAGTTCAAAATCAGCTGCGAGGGAATCCACGTCTCGTACCGCATGGCGGGTGATCGGTTGCCGCGTCCCGAATTGGCCATTCAGCTGTTGCAGCGTCGCGCGGATCTCGAAGATGCGAGCCGGGGGAAGCAACAACCGGTGATCCGCGCCGCCACCGCGCTCGTCGTCAGCGCCGACGGGAGTGTGGACTACGTGATCGCCAAGCCGCTGCCGTTCAGCGACGAGTCGTCGGCGGCTGACGACACCACCATCGCGTTCCACCGAGCGGGCAAACTGCGACTGGCCGCGATGCGTACCTGGTTCGACCGACTGGAAGCCGACGACGCATTGAGCGCGTGGACTGCCGAGCACGCAATCCACCGCCTCGACTTCGCGGCGATCCACGCACAATCAGATGAGTAGGTACGACATGTCGACGCCGACAACGATTGCCGTCCGGATGTACAACGTCGGATTCGGCGACGCCTTCACCGTGACAGTGCGGCGCAAGAACGAAACGTGGCGCATGTTGGTCGACTGTGGCGTGCACAGCCAGGGCCGGGCACGCCCGATCCGGGACTCCGTGCAGGCGATCATCGCCGACCTCACCGAGGCCGATCCGCACCGCCGCCCGCATCTCGATGTCGTGGTCGCCACCCATCACCACGCCGATCACATCACCGGATTCGCCTGCCGGGAATGGGAGCAGGTGACCGTGGACGAGGTGTGGGTGCCGTTCGTCGAGGACCCCGATGACGTAGACGCGCGACGGATCCGCAGCGGGCAAACCGAGGCCGCGAACGGTCTGCTCGCGCTCATCGAACGACGCGGCAACGGGCGTCGGATGTCGGCGACCGCTGAACAGGCACAGGCGTTCGCGGTGAACTCACAAGGCAATGCCGCCGCGACAGATCGTCTGCTCGGCCGGAATTTCAGCGGGTTCGCCGCACCCCACCGGGTGCGGTTCCTACCGAACAAGGACGAAACCGAGAATACGATCAGTGTGGATCGCATCGGACTCGTCGCACATATCCTCGGGCCGCCACGCGATGCCCGATTCCTGAAGCGGATGGATCCGCCCGCGAAGCAATCGTGGCCATTTGTCCGCGCGAGCAACGCCGCGGACACCGAGGGCAGGCCGACACCGCTGTTCAACCGGCGCTATATCGCACGGAATCCCATGCCCGACCGGCTGCTCGAGGCGAAGGCCGATCTTGACCTGGACGAACTGGTCGACGATGACGACCGGCTGCTGCGCGCGGCCTCGATTCTCGAGAACGCGGTCAACAACACCAGTGTCTTCTTCGTGCTCGATATCGCCGGAACCCGGCTGCTGTTTCCGGGAGACGCGCAGCAGGGTGCATGGGAGCACGTGCTGTCGGAGCCACGCAACGTCGATCTTGTTTCCCGCCTGGCCTTCTACAAGGTGGGACACCACGGCTCGCACAACGCCACCCCCCGACGTTTCATCGAAGAAGATTGGCAGACGGACGGTTACGCGATGATTCCGTTCGGACTGGTCAAGCGATGGGCGAAGACCATACCCAAGAAATCGCTGGTCGATTCGCTGGTGCAGCACGATCACACCGTCATCCGAGCCGACAAGGCACCCGATGTCGTCCCCGGCAAGATCGCCGTCAACGGTGACCTGTGGAGCGAGGTGACGCTGACGGCCTGAGTCGCCCCGCCCCGCGCTGACCTGGGGTTCGATTCCTTCGCCACCTCTTGCCGGTCGTCATTGGCGACGGTTCCGACCGGCTCATCGCGAGCCTGCAGCACCTGCCCGCCCGCCAGCGCGCGATCCTGATCCTGCGCGAGGTGCTGGCGTTCTCGGCAGCCGAGACCGCGGAAATCCTCGACACCACCACGGCGGCGGTCAAGAGCGGTCTGCAGCGGGCGCGCGCCCGGCTGGACGAACTGCTGTAATACCTCGGCGGCGAGATCGGCACCTCGGGAGTCGAGGACATGGTCAGCGCCCAATGCCCGCACGGTGTCGTGTTTGCCCGGCGAAGCGGTGGCGATGACGGTCGCGCCGTAGTGCTTGGCCATTTTCACCGCGGCCTGGCCGGTCCCGCCCGCCGCGGCATGGATCAGCACGGTCTGCCCGGCGGCAATGCGACCCAGCGGTCTGAGCGCGGCCAGTGCGGTGGGCCAGTTCACGACCAGGCCCAGCGCCTGCTCCGGTTGCCAGCCCACCGGCACCGGCACCGCCGCGGCGGCGGGCAGCACCATGTACTCCGCGAAAGCACCGTATCCGACGCCGATGACGCGGTCACCGGTCTCGTGGCGGGTCACTGCCTCGCCCACGGCCACGATCGCACCGACGGCTTCGAAGCCCGCCGGATACGGTGGCTTCGGGCCGCCCAGGAATGTGCCGCGGGCCTGCGAGATGTCGGCGAAATTGACGCCGGCGGCACTGACCCGGATCAGGATCTCGCCGCGTCCGGGGACCGGTACCTTCGCGTCGGTGATCAGGTGCATGTCCTGCGGGCCGTGCAGCGACGTCTGCTGCAGGGCGTGCATGGTGACGGGGATGGTCATGGCAATCAGCCTTCTTTCTCGGCGCGCGTGATCGAGGCAGGCCTGTTCGGCGGCCGCGCCTTCCATCAGGTAGACCTCGCCCGCCGTGAAAAGGAATCGGCTGCCTCGAATCGCCCGAGCTGATTCACGATGCCCGCCGCAC
Organism: Nocardia sp. NPDC052112; assembly: GCF_040680135.1. NCBI lineage: Bacteria > Bacillati > Actinomycetota > Actinomycetes > Mycobacteriales > Nocardiaceae > Nocardia > Nocardia sp. NPDC052112. The sequence continues at coordinate 402,121 of NZ_JBFAWD010000004.1, forward strand.
GCGTTCCGGCAGGCCATGGCTTCGATCATTGTCAGCTGACGGCGAGACCGGCGGACTTATAATTTCCACGGCATCATTTCGGCCGGTGCCTTTTGCACTGGGGCGTGTGATGACCTCCGGTGTTGCCGAGGGCAACAAAGATAAACCGTGAGAACTGATATTCCATCTGGTCCCCGATTACCGTTCGAGAATTTCCGGCGCCGCTGCCTCGGTCCGCTGCGGTGAGGTCCCCGACGCCGCCGCTCCCCAGGGAAAGCGAGGATACCGATGTCTACTCATCATGCTGTTCACGTGCAGTCCGCCGGTGCGGCGTTGAAACTGGTCGATGTCGAAACAGACTCACCGCCCCGCGACCATGTGCGCCTCGCGGTCTCGGCGTGCGGGATCTGCGGCACCGACCGCGCGTTCGTCAGCGGAGCCATTCCTGGCATGTCGTGGCCGCTGACACCGGGGCACGAGATCGCGGGCACCATCGCCGAACTCGGCGCCGGCGTCGACAACTACGCCGTCGGCGACCGCGTTGCGGTGGGCTGGTTCGGTGGGCATTGCGGCAAGTGCGTGCCATGCCGGAAGGGCGATTTCATCTACTGCCAGAACATCCAGGTCCCTAGCTGGCAGTACCCCGGCGGATATGCCGAGTCGGTGACCGTCCCGGCCAATGCGCTGGCCCGCATCCCTGATGCGCTTTCCCTGGCCGAAGCCGCGCCGATGGGTTGTGCCGGGGTCACCACCTTCCACGCCCTTCGCGAATCCCAGGCGGTACCCGGCGACCGCGTCGCCATTCTGGGTGTCGGCGGACTCGGCCATCTCGGCGTGCAGTTCGCCCACGCGATGGGCTTCGAAACGATCGCGATCGCCCGCGGTGCGGGCAAAGCCGAGGACGCCCGCGCGCTCGGCGCCCACCACTACGTCGACTCGACCGCCGGCGACGTCAGCGAAGCGCTGCGGGGGCTCGGCGGCGTGTCGGTGGTGCTGGGGACTGTCGGCAGTGCCACAGCCATGGCCGAAACGGTCGGTGGGCTGCTGCCGCGCGGTGAGCTCATCGCCATCGGCGTCTCCGGCGAGCCACTGCCGATCAGCCCGACGCAGCTGATCAATCGCGGGCTGAGCGTCACCGGCCACGCGTCGGGCACTGCGCGCGATATCGAGGAAACGATGCAATTCGCGGTCCAATCCGGCGTGCGCACGCGCATGCAGGAACGGCCGCTGGATCAAGCCGCCGAGGCATATGCCGCAATGGACCAGGGACGGGCCCGATACCGCATGGTTCTCACAGTCTGACGGTCATCCACCAGCTGGACATAGCCACAGATTTGCCTGGCGTGCACGACATTCGACAGTTCTCCCCGATCCGGCCGCGTCGGCCGCTTAAGCTAGCTGCGCCGCAACGTGCGACAAATACTCGAGTTTCGGAAGTACTAAGAGGTAGACGTCCCAGGAGGTGCGGAATGCCGGAAGCCGGTCGCTGGCGCGGATCGCGTCCGATATCGCGTCCAATATTGATTGCGAGCATGTTGCCGCTTGCGGTCATCCTCGGAACAGGAGTTGCCGGCGCATCCCCGGGCGACACCGCGCGGGCACCCGCCACGCCATCGACGACGGCGGACTGGCTCTCGCACCATGAGCTGGGGCAACGTTCATTCCCGGCGAATCCGCTCGGCGCCGACAGTTGGACCCGAATCCGGGCGGTGGACGCACCGGACGCGCCGCCCGCCATGGATCAGGAGCCGATCCAGGCGTTCTGCGAGCACGTCCCCGTAGATCCCCGCCGATGCTCGGTCACCGCCGTGGACGCGAGCGTCGGTGCGGCAATCGGCGCGGGCATCGGCGCGGGAGTGTCCGCGCCCGTCGCGATAGCCGCCGGCGCGGTCGGCGCGGCCGCCGGGTTCGTCGCCGGTATCCCGTTCCTGCCGACCGGCTTGGTTGCCGGCCCGCTCCTCGGCGCGGCCGTCGGCATGGCCGTCATTGCCGGACCCGCCGCCGTGCTCGGTGGCGCACTCGGGGCGTCGGTCGGGGCGATAGTGGGCATCACAACGCCCCTCCCGCCCGAGGACAGCCGAACCGATGGCTCCGGCGCGCCCACCACCTCGCCGAGTTGAACGCGGTTATCGATCCAGTCGTGCATTGAGAATCCTGGCGATCTGGGCAATCGCACCCGGTTCGGTCATGGCGAGGTGGGTCGCATCGATGTCGAAAGTCGACAGCTGCCCGCGGACCACCCGCGCCCATCCCTCGTGACCCGCGGCATCGGATCGCCTTTCACGTGTGGCGGTGAAGTAGAGCATGTCGCTGTCCAAGACCGCGGGCCGCCACGCGCCGGCCGCCCGGATCGCCAGGTTGTAGGCGTCGGTCAGGCGTTCGAGCCGTGCGGCGTCGATACCGTGGCCGGCCCCCAGGTGCCGTTCGATCAGGTCGGCGGCCTCCGCCGCGGTCGCATCGGGGTTCACGAAATCGACGCCCATGACCGGACCCAGATTGCTGATCAGTTCTCCGGCCGTGACGTCCCGCAGCGGCGACCCATCGACACCGTCCACCTCGGCGTCCAACAGCGCCAGTAGCGCGACCTGTTCACCGGCGGCGCGCATCTCGACGGCAATGGCATGGGCGATCGCACCACCCAGCGACCAGCCGAGAAGGTGATAGGGGCCGTGTGGCTGCACCGCGCGAATCTCGTCGAAGTAGCGAACGGCCATTTCTTCGATCGACGTCGGACCCGGGAGTTCGCCGCCGATCTGTGGCGCCTGCAGACCGTAGATCGGTCGCCCCTCGGAGAGGTACCGGTCGAGTGTGCGGTAACACCACGACAGGCCCACTGCCGGGTGGAGACAGAACAGCGGCGGTAGCTCACCGCCGGTCCGGATCGGCAACAGCACGTCGAAGCCGCCATCGGTCCGGTCGACGGCGGGACCCGAGCGCATTCCGGACTCGATCCGCTTTGCCAGATCGGCCGGACAACGATCCGACAACATCCAACTGATCGGAACCTCGTAGTCGAGTTCTTTGCGCAACTCGCTCACCACTTGCACCGACTTCAGCGAGTTACCACCCAATGCGTAGAAGTCGTCATCGACGCCCACCCGATCCACGCCGAGTACCGCTCCGAAGGCCCGTGCGACCTCCCCTTCCAGCCACGACGATGGCTCCCGGAACTCCCCTACCGCGAGCACCGGATCCGGTAGCCGCGTGCCGTCCAGCTTGCCCGACGCGGTGAGAGGCACCGTGTCGAGCACCATCATCGTGGTGGGCACCATGTAGTCGGGCAGTTTGGTTGCCGCGTGCGCCGAGACCGCCGCCGTGTCGACCGCCGCGCCCGCGGCGGGCACGAGGTAGCCGACCAGGTGGTCCACCGCACCGCTGGAGCGCACCACAGCGATCGCCCGCGCGATGCTGGGATGCTCGGCGAGTACTGCCTCGATCTCACCGAGCTCGATACGCAGGCCGCGCAGCTTCACCTGGAAATCGGTGCGGCCCAGGTATTCCAATTCGCCGGTGCGGTGCCAGCGCACCAAGTCGCCGGTGCGGTACAGGCGCTGGCCGACACCGTACGGGTCGGGCACGAACCGTTCCGCGGTGAGGCCAGGACGTGCCTGATAGCCGCGCGCGAGCTGGGAGCCAGCCAAGTACAGCTCCCCGGCGACACCGGGCGGTACCGGACCCAACCGGTTGTCGAGTACATATGCTCGCGCGTTCCATACCGGTATGCCCATCGGCATGTTCCCGCTGTCGGCTTCGGTCACCCGATGCGCGGTCGCGCACACGGTGAACTCGGTCGGCCCGTACAGATTGTGCAACTCGACCCCGGGCACCAGCCGCCGGACCGCAGCCACCACCTCGGGGCCGAATGCCTCACCGCCCACCAGGAGCGTCCGCACCGACGCCAGCGCCTCCGCAGGCGCCGCGTCCGCGAATACCGCCAGCATCGACGGCACGAACGCGGTGATCGTGACCCGCTGGGTGGCAATGGTTTCGGCGAGATAAGCCGGGTCGGTATGCCCGTCGGCTCGCACGATCACCAGCCGCGCTCCCACCGCCAGTGTCGCGAACAGCTCCCACACCGACATGTCGAATGTGGCCGGGGACTTCAGCATCACCACGTCATTCGACGTCATCGTGTAGGTCTCGGTGACCCACCGCAACTGGTTCACCACCGAACAATGCGATATCGCAACACCTTTCGGCCGCCCGGTGGACCCGGAAGTGAAGAGCACATATGCGACATTGTGCGGTCGCAGCGGCGCGAGCCGATCGGCATCGGTGACCGGCGCGTCATCGAATCCGGACAGCTCCAGCCCGTCGAGGGACGACAGCTCCAGCACCGGTGCGGCGATCGACAGCATGTACTCGATGCGGTCGGCCGGCAGGTCCGGGTCGACCGGCACGTACCCGCCGCCGGCGGCGTGCACCGCGTACATGGCGGTGACCTGGTCCACCGAGCGCCGCATCCGCAGCGCCACCAACGACTCCGGACCCACTCCACGGGAGATCAACCACCGCGCCAACCGATATACGCGAGACGCGAATTCCGCATAGGTCAGCGACTGTTCACCGGATACCAGCGCGGTCCGGTCCGCACACGACTGCACGGAGTGAGCGAAGACCGAGGGGAGCGTCTCGCCGGGTGGGAGCCTGCGATCGGTCGAATTCCACTGCGTCAGAACGGCTTCCCGTTCATCGGCGCCGAGCAGGTCCACCCCGTGCACCGGCTGTGCCGCATCGGTCACCAATGCGCCGAGCAACCGCAGCAGGCGATCGACGATCGTGGTCACCGTCGTCGCGTCGAACAGGTCGCTCGCGTAGGTCACCGCGCCGCTGATACCGGCCGGGACACCGGTGCAGTCGTAGGAATCCGACACCGTGACCTGCAGATCGAACAGTGCGGTGTCGATGTCGGCCGTCACCGCCGACGCCGAGAGCCCCGGCAGTTCGAACTCGGCCCTGCCGACGTTCTGGAATGCCAACATCACCTGGAACAGTGGATGGTGGGCATGCGACCGCACCGGATTCAGCTCCTGCACCAGCCGCTCGAACGGAACATCGGCGTGCCCGAACGCGGCCAGATCCGTCCCGCGTACGTGCTCGAGCAGTTGGGTGAAGGTCATCCCAGAGGTCAACCGGGTTCGCAGCACCAGCGTGTTGACGAACATCCCGACCAGATCGTCGAGCTCGGGTTCGCCACGTCCCGCATACGGCGTGCCGATCGCGATATCGTCCGTATCGGCCAGGCGAGCCAGCGTGGCCGCCAGCGCGGCGTGGAAGACCATGAACAGCGTCGTGTTGTGTGCTCGCGCAACCTGCTGCAATTCCGCGTGCAGATCGGCATCGACAGTTATCGGTACGCTCGCGCCCGCATAGGTCTGCACGGGCGGACGCGGGCGGTCGGTCGGCAGCTCCAACAACACCGGAAGCTCCGCCAATTCGAGGGTCCAGTAGTCGATCTGGGCCCGTAGCAGCGATTCGGGATCGTCTTCGGTACCCAGCACCGTCCGCTGCCAGATCGCGTAGTCGGCGTACTGCACCGGCAGCAGCGGCCAACTCGGTGTCTCCCCGAGCAGATGTGCCGCGTACGCGGTCATCATGTCCCGTGCCAGCGGGCCCAGCGACGACCCGTCGCAGGAAATGTGATGCACGACCACGGCCAGAACCCACTCGTCCGGCCCGAGCTCGAACAACCGCACCCGCACCGGCGCCTCGACCGTCACATCGAACACCGCCGAGACGAACGCCGACAACGACTCGGCCAGTTCCGGTTCCGTGACCGAGGCCACGGTCACCGGCGCGATCGCCGCGGCGACGGGCAGGACGACCTGCGACGGCTCGCCCTCGGCATACGGGTATACCGTCCGCAGTACCTCGTGCCGGTTCAGCACATCCTCGACGGCCGAGCGCAGCGCGTCGACATTCAGCTTGCCGGACAGCCGCAACACGATCGGAATGCTGTAGGCGGCCGCGTCGGGTTCGAGCCGGTTCATGAACCACATCCGCTGCTGCGCGAACGACAGCGGAATTCGCGGCGGCCGTTGCTGTGCCATCAGCGCCACCCGACCGGTGTCGGCCTGCGATTCGGCGCGCGCGGCCAACCTCGCGACCGTCGGCGCCTCGAAAATCATCGATGCCGGGATGGCCGCGTCGAGCGCGGCACCGATCCGCGCGGCTACGCGAGTGGCCACCAGGCTGTTGCCACCCAATTCGAAGAAGTCGTCGTCGGCGCCGACGGGACCGTCGATGCCGAGGAGGTCGGCGAATACGCCGGCCACTACCTCCTCCACCGGTGACGCCGGGGCCCGGAATCGCTTGGCCTGGACGACGGGTGCGGGCAGGGCCGCGCGGTCGAGCTTGCCGTTCGGCGACAGGGGGATGGCATCGAGGATCATCACCGCGGCGGGCACCAGGTACGACGGCAGCACCTCGGCCAACGCCGCCCGCAACTGTTCGCCCGAGAGGCTCGCCCCGGCTGCCGGCACCGCATAGGACACCAGCAGCATCGGACCGGTGCCGTCCCGCCGCGCCACGGTGACCGCGTACGCCACCTCCGCCCGCGCCCTCAGCACCGTGTCGATCTCGCCCAGCTCGACCCGGTAGCCGCGGATCTTGACCTGGAAATCGTTGCGCCCCAGGAACTCCAGGGCACCGTCGATATTCCAGCGCACCACATCTCCGGTGCGATACATACGGTGTCCCGGCGCCCCGAACGGGTGCGCCACGAACCGCGCCGCATTCATCGCCGCCCTGTTCAGGTATCCGCGCGCCAGCGCGCGGCCCGCCAGATACAGCTCTCCGGCCACCCCGACCGGCACCGGCCGGAGCCGGGCATCCAAGACCAGCGCGTGCACTCCCGGCAGCGGGGCACCGATCGTCGCCCGGTCATCCGGTTGCAGCGCACCCGTCGCCGTGGCGATCATCGTGGCCTCGGTCGGCCCGTACAGCACCCGGAACTTCCGGGCGCCTGCCACGTCGGTGCCCGCCCACCGCCGCACCAGATCCGCCGGGACCTGCTCACCACCGGACAGCACCAGCCGCAAATCGTTCAGCCCGGCCGGATCCACCGACGCGAGCGCGGCCGGGGTCATGAAGGCGTGGGTGATCCGCTGCACGCGCAGGAACTCGGCCAGCTCACCGCCGCCGTAGATCCCGGTCGGCGCCACGACCAGCGCACCGGCCCGGCTGACCGCGATCAGGATCTCCATCAGTGCGGCGTCGAACGACGGCGAGGCGAAATGCAACACCCTGGACGTGTCCCGCAACTCGCGGTCGGCGCGCCACCCCGAGACGAAGTCGGCCATGCCGGAATGGGTAATGGCGACGCCCTTCGGTACCCCGGTGGATCCGGAGGTGAAGACCACGTAGGCGATATCCGAGGCGCGCAGCGGCCGGGTCCGCTCGTCATCGCCGATCGGGCCGCTCGCGGTCGCATCGACCTGCGCGGCGACGGCCGGGTCGTCGAGCACGATCCAGTCCACCGAATCCGGCAGCTGGGCCCGCGCCGACGACACCGTAACCCCGAGCGTCGCAGCAGAATCCGACACCATCTGCTCGATCCGGCCGGCGGGATAGCTGGGGTCCACCGGCACGTATGCCGCACCCGACTGGACCACCGCCCACCACGCGAGGACCGATTCCATCGACCGCGCCGCCGCAACCAGCACCGGACGCTCCGGTCCGGCACCACGACGGATCAGCAATCTCGCCAGCCGGCTCGATCGTTCTTCCAGCTGTGCATACGACAACGCGGCATCCCCCGCGACAACGGCGATACCGTCGCCGTTGTCGCGCACGGCCGAGGCGAACACCTCCGGCAGCAATCCGGACGGCTCCAACGCCGCCACGGTGCGCGCCCCCACCCGCGACGCCCCTACCCGTGATGTGAGCGCCGAGCGCTCGTCGGCTTCCAGCCAGTCGATATCCCCGATCACTATGGCCGGATCATCGGCGACGGCTGTCAGCACCCGCACCAGCCGTCGGACAATCGCCACCGCGGTCGCCTCGTCGAACAGATCCCGCGCATAGGTCATCATCCCCGAGATACCTTGCGCTACAACGGCATTGCCGGATGAATCGGATAGCACCAATTGCAGGTCGAACTGGCTCGCCCCGGTATCCACATCCGCACGGGTAACCCGGACGCCGGGCAACGCCACATCGACCGTCGACACGTTCTGGAACGCCAAGACGACCTGGAACAACGGATGCCGCGCCGTCGACCGCTCCGGTTTCAACTCCGCCACGACCCGCTCGAACGGCACGTCCGCGTGCTCGAACGCCAGCAGATCCGTCTCCCGGGCGCGCGCCAGCAACTCGGTGAACGGCTCGCCCGTATCCACCCGGGTCCGCAATGCGAGCGTGTTCACGAACATCCCCACCAGATCGTCCAGACCGGGCTCGCCGCGCCCCGCGACCGGGGTGCCGATCACCACGTCATCGCTGCCAGCGAGCCGCCCCAATACCGTTGCCAGCGCCGCATGCATCACCATGAACAGCGACGACCCCCGCGACCGTGCCAGCGCGAGCAGCCGCTCGTGCAGCCGCGCATCGATCTCCACCGGTACCCGGCCTCCCGACATCGACGCGACCGTCGGGCGTGGTCGGTCCGCCGGTAGTTCCAGCCGGTCCGGTATGCCAGCGAGCGTCGAGCGCCAGAACTCCAACTGCTCCGACAGCAACGACGCCGGATCATCCGCGGCCCCCAGCAGCTGTCGTTGCCACCACGCGAAATCCGCGTACTGCACAGCGAGCGGCTCCCATTCCGGCGCGTGCCCGGCCAGTCGCGCGGCATAGGCCGCCATCACGTCACGGGCCAGCGGCCCCATCGACTGACCGTCGGCGGCGATGTGGTGGACCACCAGCGCCAGCAGGAATTCTCCGGTGTCGCTGTCGAGCTCGAACAATCCCACCCGCATCGGCACTCGGGCAGTCACGTCGAATCCGCGCCGCACGAACGCGCTCACCACGTCCGGGGCCGAATCCGCCGACACTCGAACCGTCTCCACCGGCACCGCGGGCTCGTCGAGAACGACCTGCTGCGGGTCGCCGGAGGCTTCCGGATATATCGTCCGCAGTACCTCGTGCCGTGCCATCACATCTGCGAGCGCGGCCACCAGCGCCGCGGTGTCCAACCGTCCCGACAGCCGCAGCAGCACCGGAATGTTGTATGCCGCGGAGTCCGGCTCGAACCGGTTGAGGAACCACATCCGCTGCTGCGCCAGCGACAGCGGCACGGGGTCGGGGTGCACTCCGGGCCGCAAAGGCAACCGACCCCCACCGCTGAGTGTCCCCGCGCGCGCGGCCAATCCACCGACAGTGGGCGCCTCGAATACCGACCGCACCGGCACTCGCACGTTCAGGGCCGCGCCTATGCGCGCCACTACCAGCGAGGCACTCAGTGAATCGCCGCCCAGCGCGAAGAAGTCGTCGTCGACTCCCACCCGGTCCACATGGAGCACCTGCCCGAAGGTCTGCGCGATCAGCTCTTCCAAACCAGGTGACGGCGCCCGGAATTCGCGCGCCACCGCAACCGGCTCGGGCAGCCGCTCCCGATCCAGCTTTCCGTTGGCGGTCAGCGGCACCTCGTCCAGCACCATCACCGCGGACGGCACCATGTACCGTGGCAGCGCCTTGGTCAGCGCCGCACGCAACTCCTCACCCGATACCAGCGTCCCCGTCGCGGGCACGACATAGGACACCAGCTGCACCGGTCGCCGACCATCGCGGCGCGGCACCGTGACCGCATATGCCACATCCGCGCGCGCACCCAGCACCGCGTCGATCTCCCCCAGCTCGATCCTGGTGCCGCGCACCTTCACCTGAAAATCGTTGCGCCCCAAGAACTCCATCGCGCCATCGGCGCCGCGGCGCACCACGTCACCGGTGCGGTACATGCGCTGCCCCGGCTCCCCGAACGGGCATGCGACGAACCACGCCGCGGTCAACCCGGTCCTGGCGACGTACCCATCGGCCAGGCCGGCGCCGAACAGGTACAGCTCACCCGCAACACCGTGTGGCACGGGCCGCAACCAGGTATCCAGGACCGCGGCCGCGACGGGGCCGACCGGTCTGCCGATCGTAATCGCGACACCGGAAGCCAGTGCGTCGCTGGCGGTGGCCCAGATAGTGCTTTCGCTCGGCCCGTAGAGGTTGACCATGGTGCGATCCGGCGCCCATCGATCGACCAGTTCCGGCCCGACCGGCTCACCGGCTGTCGCGAGTACGCGCAGCCCGTCGAGACCGTCGCACGGAACTGTCGCCAGCGCCGAGGGAGTCACCACGGCATGCGAAACACGTTCGCGCCTGATCAGATCCGCCAACTCGGGTCCGGCGTAGACATCGGCCGGCGATACGACCAGTCGCCCGCCCGAGCCATGCGCCATCAACAACTCGAACACCGAGGCGTCGAAGCTCGGCGAGGCGACCTGTAGTACCACCGACATCAGGTCGACACCGAGTACTCGCCGCTGCGCCGCGACCATATCGGCCAGGCCACGATGGCTGACGAGGACGCCCTTGGGCGTCCCGGTCGACCCGGAGGTGTAGCTCACGTATGCGGTCTGATCCCGCCGAATCGGTCCGCCGCGTTCGGCATCGGTGATCGGTGTTGCGGGAGCCGCGTCCACGGCGTCGAGCGTCTGCTCCTGGTCGAGGACCAGCCAGTCGACGCTGTCGGGAAGATGCTTCCTGGCGGACGTGTCGGTCAACCCGAGCACGGTTTCCGAGTCCGACAGCAGAAATTGGATCCGCTCCGCTGGCAGGGTCGGATCGATCGGCAGGAATGCGGCACCGGTCTTCGCCACGGCCCACACGGTGACCGTCGCCGCCAGGGATCGTGGCAGCACCGAGGCGACGACCTGTCCCCGCCGGACGCCGTGCCGCAGCAGGACCCGAGCCAGCCGAGCGGATCGCTCGTCGAGCTGCCGGTAGGTCATGACCGCCGCACCGCACTGCACCGCGATCGCATCGGGTTCGGCGACATCGGAAGCGGACGCGGCGAGTATCCGGTCCAATGTGTCCGGGATAGCGGCTTGCGCACCCGTAACCGGCCACGCCGGCCCCGGGTCCTCGTCGAGCGGCAGCTCGACCAGCCGCACGTCGGCGTTGGCGGCGATCCGGCACAGCAACCCGACGAAGCGGTCGAGGATGCGGCGCGCCGACGCGGTGTCGAATACCTGGTCGTGGAATCGGAGGGTGATCCGCAGTCCCCGTGCCTCGCCGTCTTCGGACTGCGCCGGCTCCACGGCCAGGCTCAGCGGGTACGGCGTCGCGTCCACACCGCTGAGTTCGTCCACCCGCAAGCCCGCCGAGTCGACGAGCTGCTGCAGTGCCATCCGGTCGACGGGGAACGACTGGAAGGTGATGGCGGTATCGAAGAGTTCGGGCAGGCCGACACTGCGGTGAATCTCGGGTAGGCCGATATGGTGATGCTCCAGCATGCGGGCGTGCCGCGCCTGAATGCCGATCAGCAATGCGCGCACCGTCATCGCGGGGTCGAGCGGGACTCGCACGGGGATCGTATTCAGGAACATGCCGAGCGTCTGATCGACCAGCGGCAGCTCCGGGGGCCGACCCGACACCGAGGACCCGAAAATCACATCGGTCTCACCGGTGAGTAGACGCAGATTCAAGGCCCAGGCCGCGGCGACCGCGGTATTGATGGTGACGGCAGTCTCCGCCACTACTCGACGGAGTTCTCCGAAACGATCCGCGGTCAGCTCGGCCACGACCTCGGCGGCGGATACGGAGCCCGCCGCACCGGCACCGCGCGACACCCGCGTGGGTGCGTCGACATCCGAAAAGGCTTGTGCCCATGCCGCTTTGGATGCGGCGCTGTCCTGCCGCCCCAGCCAGGACAGATAGTCGCGGTAGGAGGGAGCAGGTCCGGCGGAGTCGATATGTGCGGGAGATCCGTAGTAGTCGAGCAGTTCTCGCATCAACAACGGCATCGACCAGCCATCCAGGATCACATGGTGATTCGTGACGAGCAGCCGGAAAGACCCCGCATCGAGCCGGATCAGCGTGAAGCGCAGGAGCGGAGGAGCCGACAGGTCGAATCCCGCCGCCGCGTCCGCTGCGGCAATCGCTCCCGGGTCGGCCGGGGATCGCGCATCGCCACCACCGGCGAGATCGATCTCCCGGAACGGGATCTCGGCATGGTCCAGCACAATCTGGCACGGTCCGGCCAAGGTCTCCACAAAGGCGGCCCGCAGGATATCGTGCCGGTCGACCACGGCCTGAGCGGCACGGCGCAGGCGCTCACCGTCGACCGCACCGGAAAAACCGATCATCGTCTGAACGGTGTAGCTGTCCCCGGCATCCAGGTCGAACGTCGAATGGAAGTGCATCCCGGATTGTGTGGGCGACAACGGCCATACGTCGGACAGGCCGCGGTACTGCCGCACGAGCCGGTCGATGTCCTGTTGGGCGAGCGCGACGAGCAGGAAGCCCGAGGCGCGATCCGCCGTCGGGAGCCGAGGGGGTTCCTCGATTGCCGCGCGAGCCGCATCGCCACCCGCCAGTGCGGCGAGAGCGGCAACTGTCTTGCCTTCGAATACGTCTCGCGGCGTGAGCGTCAGCCCGACGGATCTCGCCAGCGCCACCAGCCGCATCGAAACGATGCTGTCTCCGCCGAGCGCGAAGAAGTTGCTATCGGCGGACACCGTGTCGATGTGGAGCACATCGGCGAAGAGTTTCGCCACGACCTGCTCCATCGGCGTCGACGGCGGTCTACCGCCTGCGGCGTCGGAATCGAAGGCGCGCTGCTGCAATGCCGTCCGATCGATCTTTCCCGTAGGCGTGCGCGGCATTTGGTCGAGCCGCACGATCGCCGCGGGATTCATATAACGAGGCAGCCGGCCGGCGAGGTCGTCATTCAGTGCCGCCACATCCACGGCAGCGCCCGGCGCGGAGACGACATAGGACACCAGAACCGGTTCGCCGGCAGGCCCATTCACCACAACGGTGGCGACGCTCGCCACGTCCGGGTGCCGCGCGATAAGGGCATCGACTTCCCCCGGCTCGATCCGCAGGCCGTGAATCTTGACCTGCTGATCGCAGCGGCCCAAGTATTCGAGGGCCAACCCGACGCGTCCGCGCACCCAGCGCACGGAATCACCGGTGCGGTAGATCCGCTCGCCGCGGGTGGATCGCGGATCCGCGACGAAGCGCGCCGCGGTCACGCCCGGTCGATCGATATACCCGCGGGCAAGTCCGGGCCCACCGATATAGAGTTCGCCCGCGACACCGACCGGTACCGGTCGCAGCCACGTATCGAGAACCATCGCGGACGCGCCTCGGATCGGGCCACCGATCGTCACCGGCTCGCCGGGTACGAGGGCATCCGACCCCGTCGCCCAGATCGTGCACTCGGTCGGTCCGTAGTGATTCATCAGCCGTCGCCCAGTGCCCCAGCGGTTCACGGTGTCCGGCCCGGTCGCTTCGCCGACGACCGCGAGCGATGTCAACGATGGTGTCCGGGACGGATCCATGGTGTTCAGCACGGACGGGGTGAGGATCGCGTGCGAAACCTGCTGCGACCGAAGCAATTCCTCGAGGTCGGTCCCGGCGTACACCTCCGGTGGCGCCACCACGAGACAGGCGCCACTGCCGTGCGCCAACAGCAGCTCCGACAGGCAGGCGTCGAATCCCGGCGACGCGACCTGCAACACCACCGAATCCGTACCCACGCCGAAGGCGTCGACTTGCGCCGCGACCAGGTCGGCCAGACCTCGATGGCTGAGGTGGACCGCCTTCGGTTTACCGGTCGATCCGGAGGTATAGATCACGTATGCCGCATTGTCGGCCGACAGCCGGTCGGCCCCGGCCGGACGCGGTAGCCCCTCCTGAGCGTCCGAATCCGCGGCGTCCAGGATCAACCAGTCGACGCTATCCGGAAGCTGTGGTGCCACAGCACTGATCGTCACGCCCAGACCGGTCCGCGAGTCGGATAACAACTCCCCGATCCGCGCGGCGGGATTGCCAGGATCCAACGGTAGGAAGGCGGCACCGGTCTTCGCCACCGCCCAGATCGCAACGACCAGTTCGGCCGAACGGGGTACGGCCAATGCGACGATCGACTCGGTGCGAGCACCGTGGCCGGCCAGCAGCCGAGCGAAACCGTCCGCGCGACACTCCAGCTCACGATATGTCCACGCGGTGTCACCGCACCGGACGGCCACGGCATCCGGATGCCTGCGCGCGGTCTCCCACAGAATGTCGCGCAGCATGAGCTCCGCGGTCGGTTCCGCGCTGCCGACCGAAAGCAGTTCCGCGCGTTCGGAATCCCAGTAGGACGAGATCGCGGCGACCTTCCGGGCGGGATCCATGACGATCTGCGTGAGCAGCAGCTCGAATCGTTCGAGCAGCGTGCGGGCATCCGCCGAATCGAATCGTTCGGTCGCGAATTTCAGCGTCACCGTGTAGGTGCCGGGCTCGTCGGCATCCGGTCGCCCGTCGCGACTCGACCGCGGCGGGGTCACCTGCAAACTCAGCGGATACGGCGTGGCATCGTGTGCGTCGATCTCGACGAGCCGCAGTCCGGCATCGGAGAGCTTGCGGGCCAACAGTTCCCGGTCGAGCGGATAGGACTCGAGCACCGTCGCGGTGTCGAACATATCGGTGACACCGGTGGCCCGTTGCAGCTCCGCCAAGCCGATGTGCTGGTGGTCCAGCATCGCGGCCTGCTCGGACTGGACGCGGACGAGCAGGTCGCCGACGGTTTCGTCGGGTTGGAGCCGCACGCGGACGGGCAGCGTGTTGACGAGCAGCCCGACCATGCGCTCGACATCCGGAATCTCCGGCGGTCGGTGCGACATCGTATTGCCGAACACCACATCCGACCGTCCGGTCAGGACGGCCACCAGCAATGCCCACGCCACCTGCAGGGCCGTGTTGGCAGTGACGCCGTGCGAGCGTCCCAGATCGAGAATCGCGGCGGTGGTCGCGGCGTCCAGGTTCAGGCCGACTTCACCGGCGTGCGCGGTGACGGTCCGATCCGGCCCGCCCGTGACCCGCGTGGGACTGTCGATTCCGGCGAGCTTGTCGCGCCATGCGGCGGTCGCGGCGTCGCGATCCTGCGCCTGTAGCCACCGCAGATACTCTCGGTACGAACGGGGGGCCCCGAGCTCGGCGGCATCGCCATCGGATGTGTACAACGAGAGCAACTCGTGGATCAGCAGGGGCATCGACCAGCCGTCCAGCACGAGGTGGTGGTTGGTGACCAGCAGCTGGAACATGTCGACGCCGGTGCGCACGAGGCGGAAACGCACCAGCGGCGGGCGGGCCGGGTCGAACGGAGCCGCGGCCGCCGTCGCGATTCGCCGAAGTGCCGCTGTCTGCTGCCCGGCATCGCTGATGTCGGTGATACTCGATTCGCCCCAATCGACCCCGGTGTCGCGCAACACAATCTGACGCGGCCCATCGGCACTTTCGACGAACGCGGTTCGCAGGCTGTCGTGCCGGTCGATGAGTACCTGCGCGGCCCGCCGCATCCGCTCCCCATCCACCTGCCCGGCAAATGTCAGCGCCGCCTGCACGATGTAGCCGTCGTCGCCGTCCCGGTCGTAGATCGTGTGGAACAGCAGCCCGGACTGCAGGGCGGTGAGCGGCCACACGTCGGTCATCGACGGGTATTCCCGCAGCCAGCTGTCGACGTCGTCCTGCGATACCACGGCGAGCGGGAAGTCGGATGGGGTGAAGACGGGTGTGGAGTCGGATCGGACGTGATCGGCAAGCGCTCCCAGGGCTCGAACCCACAGCCCGGCGAGCTCGTCGACCTCCGCGCCATCCAACACCAGCGAGGCGAACTCCCAGGTCGCGTCCAGTTGGAGCCCGTCGCGACCTTCCTCGGCGATCGCATTGATGTCGAGCACGGCGGCCAGTGCCATCGCGGGATCGCTCGTCGCGGTCAGCGCGGTGAATTCGGTGGTCGGTGCCCAGGGCCCCGCGTGTTCACCGACGCCCACCCGCCCGAGGTAGTTGAAACTGATCTGAGGTTCGGGCAGGTCTGCGAGCCCGGTGCTGCCCTCGGAATCGAGTTGGCGCACCATCTGATAGCCGATGCCGTTGCCGGGCACCGCGCGCAGTTGCTCCTTCACCTGCTTTATGGCCAGTCCCGCACTCGGGCCGCCGGCCAGCGCATCATCGAGGTCGACGTGCTCCCATTCGATCCGCACCGGGAAGCGTGTGGTGAACCAGCCCACGGTGGCGCCGAGATCGGCGCCGGGTACGGCC
Source organism: Nocardia sp. NPDC052112 (assembly GCF_040680135.1). Lineage (NCBI taxonomy): Bacteria > Bacillati > Actinomycetota > Actinomycetes > Mycobacteriales > Nocardiaceae > Nocardia > Nocardia sp. NPDC052112. Next base: position 418,333 of record NZ_JBFAWD010000004.1, read on the forward strand.
CGCTCCTCGCGGCCGTGTCCCTCCAGCGAGATCAGCTCTCCGGCGGCCGCCGCCCTACCGCGCCGGCGCCGCCACTCACCCAGTGCCAGTACCAGGGCCGCCAGCAGCGGATCGTTGGCACTGCAGTGGAAGCGGTCCGGAATGGTGGTGAGAACCGCCTCGGCAACCGCTGCCGGGATGTGCTGATGTACCCGGCCCGCCGTGGCCCCGACGTCACGATCCGGCACCAGACGGCGCGATCCGAGTAGTTGATCGCCCCGCTCGAGTACGTCTTTCCACCGGTCGAGCTCCGCCGACGACCTGTCCGGCGCCTGCTCGACAAGGCCGTGCGCCCACCGCCGAAACGAGGTGGTGACCGGGCCGAAATGCGTTTCGCCGCCGTCGGTGACCTGCGACCAGGCCTGCGCGAGGTCGGCGAGGATGATGCGCCACGAGACCGCGTCGACCGCGAGATGGTGGATCACCAGCCACATCAGGTCGGATCCCGAGCCGTTGCGATCCTGCATCCAGACGGCCTGAACGAGCACACCATTGCCCGGGTCCAATCGGTCCGCGGCGTTTTGCAGGTGGCGGTCCACGTCAGTGGCGTCACGTCGATCGAGCCGAACATCGACGAGCACGGCGTCCGGATCGACCGATGCCCGATCGCGTACCTCGACATACCGGTCAACCGAATCGTCGCCGCGCAATACCGCGCGCAACATGTCGTGCCGGTCCAGCAGGGATCCCACCGCGCGCACGAGACCCGCTCGATCGACGCCATCGGGCAATTGCACGAGTACGGCCTGCGCAAACCGGTCGTAGTGACCTCGATCGAGCATTGCGCGCATAATCGGCGACAACGGCATCGGCCCTACGCCGGCACCGGGCAACTCGGCCAGCGCGGGTGTATCGCCGACTTCCGTCGCCGTGGCCGCCAGGCCCGCGACGGTCTTGTGCACGAACACATCCTGGGTGGAGAAGCTCAGACCCTCGGCCTTTGCCCGCGCGACCAGTCGGATCGACAGAATGCTGTCACCGCCCAGGGCGAAGAAGCTGTCGTCCGCCCCGACCCGAGGCACGCCGAGCACCTCGGCGAACAGCCTTGCTACCGTCTTTTCCCGGGCTGAAGTCGGCGCCCGACCGACCGGCGCGGTCCCGAACCCGGGCTTCGGCAAAGCACTGCGATCGAGCTTGCCGAAGGCGTTCACCGGGAGGCTGTCCAACGCGAGGATTACCGCCGGGACCATATGCGGCGGCAGCGAAGCGCGGGCGAAGCGCTGGAGTTCGAGCGGATCGATCCGACGGCCGCTGACCGGGACAACATAGGACGCCAGCACGGTCGTGCCGACATTGTTCTGCACCGGCACCGTGACGGAAATGTCCACGTCCTCGTGTGTGGTGAGGGCGGCATCGATTTCACCCGGTTCGATCCGGTATCCGCGGATCTTGACCTGGAAGTCGCTGCGCCCCATCAGTTCCAGCGTCATCTCGGCGTTGTCGCCGGTCCAGCGGGCGATATCGCCGGTGCGGTACATCCGCTCGCCGGTGCCGCCGTACGGATCGGCGACGAACCGGGCGGCGGTTTCGACGAACAGCTGGCTGTATCCACGGGCCAATCCCGGACCGGCGAGATACAACTCGCCCGCGGTGCCCTTGGGCACCGGTTGGAGTGTTCGGTCCAGCACCATTGCGGAGACGCCACGAATGGGGCCACCGACCGTGTGGGCGTGGCCGGGTGTCAGCATGGCCCCGACGGCGGTCACGGTGGTTTCGGTGGGACCGTATTCGTTGTACATGGACAACGACGGTGTCCACCGTTCGATGACGTGCGGTGGACATACGTCGCCGCCGACCACGACCACTCGCAAGTCGGTCGTCGGGTGCGGGTCCACGGTTGCCAGCATTGTCGGCGTCAGCGTCAGGTGCGTCACGTGCTCGTCGGCCAGCAGTTGCGTCAGCGGCTCGCCGCCAGTCACCTCCGGCGGCACGATCACCAACGTGGATCCGATCGCGAAGCAGGTCAGAAACTGTTCCAGGGAGGCGTCGAAACTGGGCGAGAGGGCATAGGACACGCGGGAGCTCGCGTCGATGCCGTACGTCGCGGCGCGGTCGGCGACGAGATTCGCAAGACCGGTATGAGTGACCTGGACGCCTTTCGGAGTTCCGGTGGATCCCGAGGTATAGGTGATGTAGGCGACGTTGGACGGCCGTAGCGGTCGGATACGGTCATCGTCGGAAATCGGCCCGCCCGCGGTGCCGGATTCCCACCGGGTCGCGGGGTCGTCGAGAACCACGCGGTGTATCTCCTGCGGCAGCAGCTCGCACAGCGCATCGACCGTAATCGCCACTGTCGCACCGCTATCGGTGATCACATGCGCTATCCGCTGCGACGGATACTCGGGGGACAACTGCACGAAGGCAGCACCGCATTTCGCGACCGCCCATGTCGCCACGACCGATTCCACCGAGCGGCGCAGCATGATCGCCACCGCCGTATCCGGCCCACAGCCCAGAGCTATCAGATGCCGGGCCAGCTGGGAGGATCTGGCGTCCAGCTCGCCATATGTCAGTGTCTGCCCGGACGAGGCGATCGCGCACGCGCGGCGATTGCGACGCGCGCTCTCGGCCAGAATCTCCGGAAGCAGCCGTGTTTCGACCCCGCTCGGCCCCCGCACCGGCAGCAGCGCAGACCGTTCCTGCGCTTCGAGCAGCGGCAGTCTGCTGACCGGACAGCCCGCTCCTCCGGCGAGGAACTCGTGCAGGAACATGAGAAACCGGCGGTGGTGGCCGGCGAGTTCCTCCGGGCTGTAGGCATTCGGATTTCCCTGGAAGTCGATATGCGTACTGTCCCGGCCCGCGCCCGGGTAGATATTGACGAAAAGGTCGGCGGTAGGACCTGAGGTGAGGACGTTCAGGCGGCCGGTGGTGTTGCCCAGCACAACCTCGTTCTCGATCATCATGAGGTTCACGGCCGGCCCGAAGGATGCCGCCTCGTCGCGTGCAATCCCCATATCGTGAAATATGTCCTCTTGGCGGTAGCGCTGCCGCCGAAGAGCACTCGTCAACTCGCTCAGCACAGCGGCGATCAGTTCACCGACGCTGCGGCCGGCTACCCGCACTCGCAGCGGGACCACATTTGCGACCATCCCCCCGGAACGGCGCAGCACGGCAGAGTGCCGACCCGAAACCGGCAGGCTCAGCAGTACTTCGTCGCTTCCGGTCATCCGCGCGAGGTAGGCGGCGAACGCCGCGACGATGATCGGAGTCACGCTCGGGCCGTGCTCGAGTGCGACATTTTCCAGCAGCTGTGCGGTGGCGTCGGGGAGCTCCGCGCTGACCAGCGCCGGATGAATCGTCGGCCGGCCCACGCGACCGGCCAGGCTGACGACGGGAGGCGCGCCTGCCAGGTGCTCCAGCCAGTACTTCCGGTCGTTGTCGAAACGGTCGGAGCCGCGGTACGCCAAATCCTGCTCGACGACGTTCCTCAGGTTCTGCGCCGTGCACGGCGCCGCGTCCTCGGACCGCACCCACGCGTTGTACAACTCGGTTACCCGGTGCAGCATGGTCACGGCGGCAAATCCGTCGAGCGCGATATGGTGCGCGCGCTGATACCACAGGAAATGGTCCTCGCCGACCTGGAACACAATGCTCGTCATGAGGTCGTCATGCAGCAGGTCCAGCGGAGCCGAATAGTCCTGAATCATCATGCTGTGCGCAGTCGCAACCGGATCGGGGTGCCGGCGCAAGTCCATGATCGATACCTGAGCTCCGTGTTCCTCGTCGACGAATTGACATGGCTCTCCGTCGACCTCGGTCAGGCGCATGTGTCCGGATCCGAACTCGCGACTGGCGGTTGTGCAGGCCTCGGCAAGCAATTCCACGTCCAACTCGCCGGTGATCTCGACGTATTGGGCCACAGATATCGGCGACGATTGCGCGAGATGCTGGGCAAACCAGATTCCCCGCTGTGCAGCGGTCAGCGGAAGAACGAATGACGGCCCTCGCGCGGCTCCATCACCATCGGAGCGCGCGCTGGAACCGTTACCCGAATCCGGGTTTCCGGAAGAACTGAATGAGCCGGTTTGCAACGATTTCGGCGAGTCAGAACTGTCATCGTTGCCGCTCTTCGATCGGTTCATTTCGATCTCCGCTGATCGCATTCATTGCAGGATCTCAGAAATATTGCCGTTAAGTTGCCTATATCAATTTGTTGAGATTTTGCAACATCGTTACGACAACCGGATCGCATACTCAGGGGAGCACCGTCATGGCGATCGGCACCCGATTTCGTCGACACATGCAAGACGTTCCAATCGGTCGAACCTCTCGGCCATCCGTCCATCCTGAGGTCGCCCCCTGCACAAGCCCAGGGACCAAAGTCACAAGTTTCGAGCACGGTTCCGCATCCGATGGCAAATATAGCGCAGACACTTGCCGCTCCGTCAAGATCTCTATAACGTGGTACGACATGCTGTGTGAGCACGAAGGAGCAGGTCGGATCGATATGGCAGCAATTGGTTAGCTAATGCTAACCATGATCAGTCGGGTCGCGCTGCCGACGGCCGGCGTCAGCCTTGAAATGCGAACAAATGTGCGACCTCTTTCGAATACTTCAGCACCGGGTAGGCATCGAATCTTCCGGAAGATCTAGGATCGTCCGCCCGCCGAAGAGATTACTCGACCAGCACAGTGCCAAGAGTTAACTGGATAAGATTTCTGGCCGCTGATAGCAGCGAGATACCCGAGGATAGCCGTAGTATTAGTAGCCGATGAATTTGCACTGAAAAATCCCCGTTTACGCCCATGCGCGCCGAGTACGGTCCGCACCGGGAATAGCTGTCGACAACGGTCCTGATTCGGTGGAATTCACTATCGCCGCCCCGATCGGCAACACGCCGTTCTCGCGACCTGAGCCGCTCACGTATGCGTCATGATGTCCTCGTGCGCGGTGGCACCTGCGGCGTTGCGATTCTGATCAGGTCGGGCCGGAGGATCCGGTTTCCGTTCGCACGCACCGGATTCAGCCACGGGCGAGCGCGCGGTCGGCCAGCGCGGCAACGATCGGCGCGAGCGACTTGGCATAGGTGACCGTCAGATGATTGTCGTCCCGGTAGATCAGGTTGTTGCGGGTGATGAGCGGACAGCGGTCAGTGGTGCAGAACAGCGTGGTCAGGTCGACGTACTGCCCGTCGCCCGCCGCCGTCGCGGCCCGTTCGGCTGCGATGCCCGCATCGTTCACGGCGACCGGCCGCGGCGGGGAACAGATCAGCGCGTCGTCCAGATGGTCGGATAGGCAGGTGGGCACGGTGGTGTGCGGGTCCGGAATCGGACCCAGGACAAGGACATCCGCGCCGGTCGCCCGCAGCTGTGCGGTCAGGCGGGCAAGGCCATCGAGCCAGGCTTGGTCGTAGGCGGTGAACCCGAAGTCGCCGCCGTATCGCCGGGACATGCTCAGCACGATCAGGCGCGGATGCTCGGCCTGCAGCCGAGCCAGGATCTGGTGCCGCCACTGCACACATTCGGTGTACTCCCGGCCCAGATAGGGGCTGGTTATGGGCAAGTCCATGAGCGGGCAGGTGACCTTGCTCAGTGTTTCCAACCGCCAATGCCGCTGCTCGGCAACCTGCTCGAACGCCGGGCTCCACATCGCGGCGTGCGAATCGCCAACCAGCGCCACCGTGCTTGCCGAGCCGAGATCACCCGAAGCGCACTCGGGCTGCCCGATATCGAGCCAGGAACGCACGCAACCGTTTCCGAAAACCGCCGCCTTGTCGACGGACGCGGCGGCGAGCGCCGGGGACAGATTCGACGGCACCGAATGCGATTCGGCCGACGCCGCGACGGCGGCCTGCACCTGCGCGGTCACCTGTTGTACCGCCGCGTCGTGCGGATCGACGGTTTCCGACGGCGGCGTGGCTGGCGCCGCCACCACCGTGAGGGCCTCGGCCGCCGCGCCACGGCCAACCGGGACGGGCACGAGCATGAGCAGCACCATCCCGGCGATGACGGCGATCGCGGTGACAACACCGCCGCCGACGAGGCTCAGCGTGGCCGAATTCCGCAGCGGCGCCGCAAAACGAGCGGGATCCTCGACGAACCACAACGTGAGCGCGGCTAGTCCACCGGCCGTGACAACCGCGCCCGCCGAGCCGACCGCGTCGAGCGGATGACCGACCAACCGTGGCGCGAGCAGCAGCACCGGCCAGTGCCAGAGATACCAGGAGTACGAAAGACGACCGAGCGCCCGCAGCGGAGCCGCCGACAGTAGGCGACCGACTCCCAGCCGAGGTGTGGCACAGCCCGCGGCGACGATCAACGCGGCGCCCAGGACGGGCAGCAGCGCCGCGATACCGGGATACGGTGTTCGCCCGTCCAAGTGGATGCAACTCAGCAGGATCAATGCCAGCCCCAGCCACCCGGCGACGGTGGCCAGCGGTGCCGGAAATCGGCGCCATAACCGGATCGAGAGCGACACTATGCCACCGACGGCCAGCTCCCACGCCCGTGCGGGTAGCGCGAAGAACGCCCACGACGGCAGCGTGCTGGTCCAGGCCAGCGAAAACGCGAACGACACCGCGGCGACTACGGCGAGGACAACCAGATAGGGCACCGGCGAGCCGTCCGCTCCCGGCCGGCGGCGGCGCACAAACCACGCTATGCCGATGATCAGCGCGGGCCACACCAGATAGAACTGCTCCTCCACCCCGAGCGACCAGTAGTGCTGAAACGGCGAGGGCGGCATGTCGGCGGCGAGGTAGTCGGTGCCGTGCAGGGCAAGCCGATAGTTTCCCGTGTACAACGCACTGGCAATCCCGTCGCCGAGCACGCCGCGGGCCTGCAACGGCGGCAACAGCACCGCCGCACCGACCGCGGTCGCCACCAGCACGATGCCCGCCGCAGGCAGCAACCTGCGCGCCCGAGCGCCATAGAACCGCGCGAGCCCGATCGTGCCGGTAACCGCCACCTCACGCCACAACATCCCGGTGATGAGAAACCCGGAGATGACGAAGAAGACGTCGACACCGACAAACCCACCACCGATGCCGGGCGCACCCGCATGAAAGACAACGACGGCCAGGACAGCGACGGCGCGCAGCCCCTCGACGTCAGGCCGAAATTCCGCCCGCGCAAGCCGTGCGTCGTCCGTCCGGTCGTTCGAGTCGGCCTGCCGAACTGTCAATTCGCTGGAGGCAGTCCCTGTCATAGGACGCATTCTTATCAGCTATTTTTTGGCTATTGCCGCAACGACATTCGATATCTGTCGAAGGCAGGCGGCCGCGGTCGGGGTTCAGCTCGTTGTCCCGCAGCACACCGCCGAGGGCGCTATCGCGGTCGAACCTCGCCCACGGCTCGTCCCCCAAACGAGTTCAACGACATCGCGGAAACCCCTCCCGAACTGCTCCTGCGCCGGAGTCACCTCGTGCCCCCAGTCGGACTCGAACCGACACTTTGCAGATTTTAAGTCTGCTGCCTCTGCCAATTGGGCTATAGGGGCGCCCGGCCAGCGTACCGACTCGTACTGCCGTACCGGAATTCTCTCTGCAGGCTAATGCATTTCCGGTGGTGGCCAGAGTAATGCTGTCATCGCGCGGCCGAGTGCTACGACCTAATCGTGGGCGCCCACCGGTGCGCCGTCGGAGGAATCGCCATCCGATGTGTTGGCAAGGACGGAGTGGCGGCGGCCGTACGCGAAGTAGACGATCAGGCCCAGGACCATCCAGACGAGGAAACGTAGCCACGTCTCCACCGAGAGGTTGAGCATCAGCCATAGGCAGGCAAGCACGCCGAGGATGGGGATGAGCGGGACCAGTGGGACACGGAAGCCGCGCGGAAGCTCGGGGCGGGTGCGGCGCAGGATGAGGACACCGATGGCGACCAGCACGAAGGCGAAGAGAGTGCCGATATTGACCATCTCTTCGAGGGTGCCGAAGTCCACGAAGCCGGCGAGCGCGGCGCACACGACGCCGACGACGACGGTCAGTCGAACCGGAGTGCCGTTCTTGCCGGTGTGTGCGAGCTGACGCGGCAGCAATCCGTCGCGCGACATCGCGAACAGCACGCGGGTCTGTCCGAGGAACATCACCATGACGACCGTGGTGAGTCCGGCGAGCGCGCCGACGGAGATGATGTTCTTGGTCCAGGTGGCGCCGTGCTCCGCGAAAGCCGTTGCGAGCGTTGCGCGGTCACCGGAAAGCGCGGTGTAGGGCACCATTCCGGTGAGGATCAGCGATACCGCGACATAGAGAATCGTGACGATCACCAGCGAGCCCAGGATGCCGCGCGGCACCGAGCGCTGCGGATTCTTCGTCTCCTCCGCCGTGGTCGCGACGACATCGAAACCGATGAATGCGAAGAACACCAGACTGGCCGCGGCGAGCAGACCGTACCAACCGAAGGTGCTGTGACCGGCGCCGGTGAAATAGGAGAACAGCGACTGGTGCAGCCCCGCTCCTTCCGCGCCGGACTGCGACGGCGGGATGTAGGGCGTCAGGTTCGACTTGTCGAAGTAGGTGGCGCCGACAACGAGTACCACCGCGATAACGCTCAGCTTGATGGCAACGGCCACCGCCGAAACCCGCGAGGACACCTTGGTGCCGACCGCCAACAGCACCCCCAGGACCGCGATGAGCAGGACCGAACCCCAATCGAAGTCGATCGGCCCCAGATGCACGATCGGGGAGTGCGAGCCCATCACTTCACCGAGATACTGCGACCACCCCTTGGCGACCACCGATACCGCGAGCGCGAACTCCAGAATCAGATCCCAGCCGATGATCCACGCGACGAGTTCACCGAAAGTGGCGTAGGAGAAGGTGTACGCACTGCCCGCCACCGGAACGGTCGAGGCGAATTCGGCGTAGCACAGTGCGGTCAACCCGCAGGCGATGGCGGCGAAGACGAAGGCGAGCGAAACCGAAGGACCGGCGACATTGCCCGCGGTCCGCGCGGTGAGCGTGAAGATGCCCGCACCGACGACCACGGCGACACCGAAGATGGTGAGGTCCCAGGCGGTCAGATCCTTGCGCAGTTTCGAATCGGGTTCATCGGTATCCCGGATGGACTGCTCGACCGATTTGGTGCGGAACAGACCGCCCCATCGAGTTCCTGGGGTCACCAACACTATCTCCTTGCTGTAGTCGACGGGTTCTCCGTCGATTTCTCTAATGCACACCGGCCATATGTCGGCTCACCCATGGTGTGAGTGCGACGACGATCAGACCGGCACAGATCGCAACTGCTCCGGTGATGCCGAAGTACGCGAATTCGTGGTCCGCGTCATAGAACCGAGCCAAAGTACCGGACATCGAGGTTCCGATGCCAACAGAGAAGAAGTACAGCGCCATCATCTGGGCACGGAACGCCTCGGGCGCCAACTGCGCGGTGACCGAGAGACCGATCGGGGAGAGCAGCAGCTCGGAAACCGCGAATCCGCCCATGACGAGCAGTACCGCCAATGCCGGCACGGACTTGCCGCTGCTTCCCGAGAACAGCACGAACATCCAGAACGCCAGACCCATGCCGATAACACCGAGGGCGAATTTGTGCGGTGTGCTCGGCGCGCGGTTACCCAGCTTGGTCCACATCAGCGCGAACAGCGGCGACAGGCAGATTATCCACACCGGCTCGACCGAGCCGATCCAGTTCGACGGTGCGGTCCAGCCGAAGATGGTCCACCGCATCCGCTCATCGGAATACACCGCGAGCACCGTGAAGATCTGCTGGAACAGCGACCAGAAGACCGCGTTCGCGATGAACAGCGGAATGAAGGCGCGGACCCGGCTGCGCTCGACCGGTGTCACCTTGGTACTGGTCAGCATGAGCACGAAATAGGCGAGCGAGGTCGCGATGATGACGCCGGTGGTCACCTCGGAGAGGTTGTCCAGGTTCACCAGCCCGGTGCTCAACGCCAGCGCGACCACAATGGCCGCACCGGCCACGATGCCGAGGATCGGCCCGGCGGCATTGCGCGGCAGCGGGTTGGGTACCTGCCTGCCCGCGGTGCCGAGATTGCGCCGGAACACCACATACTGCGTCAGTCCCAGCGCCATGCCCACCGCGGCCGCGGCGAATCCGTAGTGGAAGCCCCAATTCCGTTGCAGCAGACCGGTGAGCAGCGGGCCGACGAAAGCACCGAGGTTGATGCCGAGGTAGAACAGCGTAAAGCCGCCGTCGAAGCGCGGATCGCCCGACCGATAGAGGGTGCCGAGCAGCGAGGACGCATTGGCCTTCAGTCCGCCGCTGCCGAGCGCGACCAGCACCAGGCCGACTCCGACACCGATCGATCCGGGCAGGATCGCCAGCGCGATATGCCCGGCCATCACCACGATGCCGCCGTAGAAGACGGTGCGCTCCATGCCGATCAACCGGTCGGCGATCCACCCGCCGAGCACTGTGGACAGATACACCAGTCCGCCGTACGCGCCGACGATCCCGACCCCGGTGCTCTTCGATAGCCCCAGTCCACCCTCGGTCGTCGAGTAGTACAGGTAGTACCCGAGGATGGTGAGCATTCCGTAGAACGAGAACCGCTCCCAGAGTTCGACTCCGAAGAGGTTGGTCAACCCGATGGGGTGACCGAACAGAGTCCGCTCCCGAACCGGTTGCTCTGCCATTGCTGCGTCGGACATGCTCAGACCATCCCATAACGGCAGGGAATTTCCGGCATCCTGAATAAAGTTTCCCTGCTCACGGCCGATATCGTCGGACAGATTAGCGCGACCGCCGTAGCAATCTGCCTACCGGTGCGTCCACCTTGCCTATGCGCGGCTCCACGCGCCCTTTCAGCGAATTCGAAGCAACGTCGAATATTTGTCGGCCGCGGTCGGTGACCCACAGCACTCGACGAGAAAACCGGAGTATTTCCCGGTAAAGTTCGCCTCGCTGGACGGGGAAACCTCGTTTGTTGGCCGGACGGGGGAACCTGATGAAGCGCTCGAGCGCCCATGCGGCGCTGCTCCTCGCCGTGATCGGCGCGCTGGTGTCGCTGCTCGGCACCGGATGCGCGTCGGTATCGGCGGTGGACGCCGAGCCCATCGTCGGTGCGGTCCAAGAACCTCCCCTGACAGCCAATACGCTGCACGCCGAGCTGCGACTGTCCCCGCTGCGGTGTCAGCTGCCGCCGATCGAGATGAGCGCGGCGGGCCAGCGGCAATTCGTGCAGACCGAGTTGGACTGTTTGACGAAGGCCTGGGATCCGGCCCTGCGTGCCGCGGGCATGAGCCTCGTGCCCCCGCAACTCGTGGTGGTCGACACCGTGACGGCCGGCTGCTCGAAACAGGTCCAGTCCACCGATCCCGCGTTCTATTGCGGCGGCAATGTGTACTGGCCGACCGACGATCCGATCCATCGGGGTTGGGGTTCACAACTCGCGCAGTACCTGATGTTCGTCGTGATGCACGAATACGGCCACCATCTGCAGTCCGCCACCGGCATCCTGCGCACCGCCGATAGGGATATCGATACCGCTGGCGAGAAGTCGCCGCTCGGACTGGAACTCAGTCGACGCATCGAACTCCAGGCCCAATGCCTGGCCGGGGTAATGCTGGCGGCAGCGCAGGCCGGTGGCCTGCTGACCCCGGCCGAGGCCGTTGATTTGATCGATATCCAATCCGATACCGAGGAGGATCCGACGCACGGCACGGGGGTGAACAGTCGGCGCTGGGTCGAATCCGGTTACCGCGCCGCCGCCACGTCATCGTGCAATACCTGGGCGGCCGCACTCGACGAGGTGGAGTGACCCATCGTCGGGGTATTCGCGGATGTCCGCGACAACACCTCAGGCGATGGACAAGGCTATGCCGTCGAGGATGTCGTGTTCGCTGACGATGAGGGCGGAAATGTCGGTACGGCGGGACAGTTCATAGGCGAGCACCTCGGTGATGACGGCGCCGCCACCGATCACGTCGACGCGGCCGGGATGCATGGGGCCGAGGGCGGCGCGCTCGTCGTGGTTCATGCCGATCAGGCGATCGCAGACCTCGCGCACCTGGTCCAGGGTGAGACTGGTGAGATGGACTCGCTCCGAATCGTATTCGGGCAGATCGAGGGCGACAGCGGCGAGAGTGGTCATGGTGCCCGCGACGCCGACCCAGGTGTGCACACCGTCGACCGGCACCTCGGCGAAGGCTTCATCCAGTCGTTCGGTGGCGAATTCCCGTGCGGCGGTGACCTGTTCGGCGGTCGGTGGGTTGCCGGGCAGGCAGCGCTCGGTGATGCGGACACAGCCGATATCGGCGGAGAATGCGGCCCGCACCCCGGTGCTGTCGCCGACGACCAGTTCGGTGGATCCGCCGCCCAGATCGACGACCACGAAAGGCCCTGCCTCGCTGGACAATTCGCCGACCGCACCGGCGAAGGACAGCCGCGCCTCCTCGTCACCGGTAATCACCTCGGCCTCCGCACCGGCCACCACGGTGCCGAGTTCGGCACGGGCCATGGCGAAGAAGTCCTCGCGGTTCGCGGCGTCGCGGGTCGCGGAGGTCGCGACCATCCGCACTCGACCGACCCCTGCATCCCGCATCAGCGCAACATAGTCGGCGAGCGCGATCCTGGTGCGCTCGATCGCCTCCGGCGCAAGCGCCCCCGTCGCATCCACCCCCTGCCCGAGCCGCACAATGCGCATCTCCCGATGCACATCCGCCAACCGCCCATCGCCGAGCACCTCGGCGATCAATAGTCGGATCGAATTCGTCCCGCAATCAACTGCCGCTACCCGATCACTCATGCTCAGCTCCGCTCATATCAGCCCGGTCAAAGCACCACGCCCATGTCATTGCCCGTCGGTCGGGGTATGGGGCGGGTGGTATTTCGGCCAGTCGGCGGGGATTGCGGTACCGCGGAGGCCGTGGTCGGCGGCCATGGCCACCGCTTCGTCGCCGAAGGGGTTGACGCCCGGTCCCTTGGCCAGGGCGTGCGCGATCAGGACGTGCAGGCATTTCACGCGCTCGGGCATGCCGCCGCCGGTGAAATCGGTGCCGAGCGATTCGATCGCATTGCGCTCGGCCAGATAGCTCTCGTGGGCGGCGCGGTAGGCGGCGGCCAATTCCAGGTCGGTGGCGAGGCGTTCGGTCATTTCCCGCATGACGCCCGCGGATTCCTGCCTGCTCGCCTCGGCGGTAAGGCGGGGATCGGTCAGATAGTAGAGGGTCGGGAAGGGGGTACCGTCGGGTAGCCGCGGCGCGGTCTTGACCACCGCGGGCAGCCCGTCCGGGGTGCGGTAGGCAACGGCTAGTACGCCGCGCGGTTCGCGTCCCAGCTGCTTGGCGATGATCTCGAGATCGCGTTCGTTCGGTGCGGTCACCTGGGTCCTTCCGGTGCTGGCTGCGGCGCGGCGGGTGGCCCGGCCGGTGCGACCGCGGCCGCCGGGGCCTGCTGCGGTTGCGAAATACTGCGCCACAGTTCGGTGTACCAGGGCTCGGGCGCCTTCGACTGGGTCGGCGCGGCGGGCGGCGCGGGTGCTTCGATACCGGGCACCTGGACGATATAGGGCGTCTCGCCCGGCATGACCAGCCGCAACCGGTCCCTGGCCTCGGAGCGCACGTACGCCGGATCCTGTTGCTGCGCGCGCCGATCCCGCAACTTGGCGACATCGGCCTCGAGTTCGATGCGCTCCTGCGCCAGGTGTGCGGCCTCGGCGCGCTGGGTGAAATAGGTGCGCAGCGGCACGGCCAACGTCAGCGCGAGTGCGCCGACGACGATGGCCAGGATCACCGCTTTACCGGTAGACAGGCCGAGGATGGTGCGATCGTGCCTGTCCTCGTGTCCGCCGGTGCGCAGCCCTATCTTCTGCGATTTGGCCTTGTCGGCGGATTCGGACCGCCTGCGGGTCGTCCGCTTCGGTGCGGCCGCCGGCGAATCCGCGGCCGGGCGCGATCTGGCAGAGCGCGACGTGCGGCGGTTCCCGCGTCCAGCCGGACTGGATCCACGCGCACGTCGCTCGGTCATGCCGCTCCCCTAGCTGACTAGCCTTCGAACGCGAACCGCGGGAAGGCGACGTCACCCGCGTACCGTGCGGAATCGCCGAGCGCATCCTCGATGCGCAGCAGCTGGTTGTACTTGGCAACGCGCTCGCTGCGCGCCGGGGCACCGGTCTTGATCTGACCGCTGCCGACCGCGACGGCCAGATCGGCGATGGTGGTGTCCTCGGTCTCACCGGACCGGTGGCTCATCATCGTCTTGTAGCCGTTGCGGTGCGCGAGCTCAACGGCATCCAAAGTCTCGGTCAGCGTGCCGATCTGGTTGACCTTCACCAGCAGCGCGTTGGCCGCGCCCTTGGTGATGCCCTCCTCCAGCCGCTCCGGGTTGGTGACGAACAGGTCGTCGCCGACCAGCTGCACCTTGTCACCGATCTGGTCGGTCAGCGCGATCCAGCCGTCCCAGTCGTCCTCCGAGAGCGGGTCCTCGATGGAGACCAGCGGGTAAGCGGTGAGCAGTTCGGCGTAGAACTGCGCCATCTCGGCGGCCGAGCGGATGCTGCCCTCGAACTTGTAACCGTTGCCGGCGGTGTAGAACTCGGTGGCGGCGACATCGAGCGCGAGCGCGACATCGGTGCCCAGCTTCAGACCGGTCTTCGAGATCGCGACACCGATCAGATCGAGTGCTTCCTTGGTGCCCGCGACGGACGGCGCGAAACCGCCCTCGTCACCGAGGCCGGTGGACAGGCCCTTGGACTTCAGTACCGACTTGAGCGCGTGGTACACCTCGGCACCCCAGCGCAGCGACTCCTTGAAGGTAGTCGCGCCGATCGGGGCGACCATGAACTCCTGGACGTCGACGCCACTGTCGGCGTGCGCGCCACCGTTGAGGATGTTCATCATCGGCACCGGAAGCACATGCGCGTTCGGGCCGCCCAGGTAGCGGAACAGCTCCAGGCCCGAGGATTCGGCGGCCGCGCGGGCCACCGCGAGCGAGACGCCGAGCAGGGCGTTCGCACCGAGGCGGGACTTGTCCGGGGTGCCGTCGAGATCCAGCAGAACCTGGTCGACGGTGCGCTGCTCCACCGCGTCCAGGCCGATGACGGCGGGCGCGATCTCGTCGAGCACACCCTCGACGGCCTTCTGCACACCCTTGCCGCCGTAGCGCTCGCCGCCGTCGCGCAATTCGACGGCCTCATGCTCACCGGTAGAGGCACCTGAGGGCACGGCAGCCCGAGTCAGGGTGCCGTCGTCGAGGGCGATCTCGACCTCGACAGTGGGGTTTCCGCGAGAATCGAGGATCTCGCGAGCTCCGACCTGTTCGATGATGGCCACGAAAACGACACTCCTTCGGCTGTTGGCACGGTAGGTCTGACGGGAAGAGCCGTGCGCCTGCGAGCCTAGCGTCCTCGTCGACTGCGCAGTAACCGGCACTCCGACGAATCGCTGCGCACTGTCGCGATGTGCACCCGTAGTTTCCGCCAACGGGTGCTCATGCCCGGCGGCCGACACTGTAGGCGGCGGCGCGATCGCGGACAGTCAACAGATACGCATTCGACTGGTTGTAGGTCAACAGCGCCTGCTGCCAGCCGCGCTCGGAGGTGAGATCGCCACCGCTCGCGCACAGGTAACGGGCCGCCGTGAGCGCGGCGTCATCGATATTCTGCGGATCGGCGACGCCGTCGCCGTTGGCGTCGACACCCCAGCGCTTCCAGGTCTCCGGAATGAATTGCAGTGGGCCCAGCGCCCTGTCGAACTCCGGATCGCCGTCGAGCTTGCCGCCGTCGGTGTCCTCGACCAGTGCCACGCCCGGCGCGCCGTCCAGTGGGATACCGATGATCGGCGGCCGCACGGCGCCTTCGGCGTCGACCGCCGAACCGCGATGGGTGCCGTGCTTACTCTCCACACTGGCGATTCCGGCGATGGTGGTCCATGCGATCCCGCAGTCGGGCCGGGACCGGCCCATGAGCGCCGCGGCATAGCCGTACGCCTCCAATGCGACAGTCGGAATGCCGAGTCTGTCGGATTGCTCGTCGGCCCAATCGCGTAACTGCACGGCGGTGCGGCCGGGCGCATCCAGATCGATCAGCGGCAGCGGTGTGCCGGGGCCGGGCGGGATGCCTTCGGGAATGGGCGGCAGATTGCGTTCGGCACCGCATCCGGCGAGCAGCAGGGTCACCATTGCGGCGGCCAATACGCCGGACAGCTTCGCGAGCACTCCTCCATCATCCAGATCCGAACGACCACCCCCGTGACAGACGCGTCGTGGCGAGCCCAGCGCCATGTAGCCCTCCCCTGCAGACCCCACCCGTGGCGCATGCCCGGTGGTCACGCGCTCCGTGATCCGAGACTACCGAGCGGATCGCCGACGACGCAGCCGCCGATTCGGCCGCGCAGAACTACCGTGCAGTGCGCACAAGCTGTGCGCGGGAAATACCTAACCGAGGAGTTCGCGGGTTGCGATGTGCGCCGGATCGGTGAGGACCGCTGTCGCCGAGCCGGATTCGACAATGCGGCCGTGGTCGAGGACCACCAGGCGGGCGCAGTGACCGATGACCAGGGTCATATCGTGGGTGATCACGAGTAGGCCGCTGTCGCGTTCAGCACGGATGCGATCCAGCAGGAGCATGATCGAAGCAGCGGTGTTGTGGTCGAGGGCCGAGGTGATCTCGTCGCAGACCAGGACGGCAGGCTCGGCCGCGAGCGCTCTGGCAAGTGCCACCCGCTGGCGCTGGCCGCCGGAAAGTTCGTGCGGGTAGCGGGTGGCGAGGTCCGATGCGAGTTCGACCGAGTCGAGCAATTCGGTAATGTGCTGCCCCAGTCGCCGTTTCGGTACTCCACCGATTCGGCGTAGCGGGCGGCCGAGGGTCTGGGCGACGGTGCGCCGGGGGTTGAGCGCGGAGCGCGGATTCTGCGTGACAAGCTGAATACCATTGCGGCCGTTACGAGCTCGCCGACCGAGGTCCACCGGGATCGACTCACCTCGCAGTTCCAGTGATCCGGCCACTTCCCGATGCAGTCCTGCGATGACGCGGGCGAGAGTGGTCTTCCCCGCGCCGGACGCCCCGACGATCGCCAGTGCCGCGCCGCCCGGCAGCACGAAATCGATATCGGCCAATACTTCGTGCCCGCCGATCGAGGCACCGATACCCTGCGCACGCAGTACCGGTTCCGCAGCCGACTCGACTGTCCTCGACCGCACCGCAACAGCGCCTTCGCCCGGCCGCGGAGCCGAACTTCCGTTATCGACCGCTCGGCCGAGTCGCCGCGCCGAAGCCGTCCCCATCCACACGATCGAGGTAGTCCCCCCGTTCGGTCGCGGTGAATTCGACACACGATGCACCGCGCCCAGTTCGATCACGTCATCGGCGATGGCATGGATAGTCGCGGTGTCATGGCCGGACAACAAGATTGCCGCAGCGCGCTGTGCCGCGATATCGGCGAGCAGACGGGCGATTTCGGTACGGAGCGAACCGTGCAGACCGGCCAGGGGTTCATCGAGAACGACGATCCCGGTGTGGCGAACCAGCGCACGCGCGAGAGCGACTCGACGCTGCTGACCGCCGGAGAGTTCACCGGGACGACGGCGCAGGTGTTCATCGGTCAGACCGACCAGCGCCAGGGTTTCGGGGACGGCCGCAGCGGGGTGGCGGACCTCGTCGAGCAGGGCCCGTACCCGCATCAATGGATTGAGAGCCGAGCCGGGGTCCTGTCCGACATAGGCGATATGATCACGTCGTAACCGTTGCAGCGCAGCAGGATTCAATGCGAATACGTCCTGCCCCGCCACCACGGCCGAACCCGCGGATCGCCGGGCTCCCGCTGGCAAATGCCCGAGCAGTGCCCGCATCAGCGTGGTCTTGCCCGAACCCGATGGACCGGTAAGCGCGGTAACCTTACCTGTCGCAACGCTGAAACTGGTGGGCTCGAACAACTCCTGACCATCCGATCCGCATACCGCCAACGCATCGACGACCACAGACGCATTCATCCCTGCTCCTCCAGCGCATTGCCCGCGACCGGCTCGCGCGGGTCGACACGTGCTTGCCCCAGTGACTCGGAACCGCGCGTCCTCCGTATCGCGAATCGTCGCGGACGGTGCTGATCGAACGAGGTCACCGCGAGATTCACGCTGACCGCGACCACCGCGATCGCCAGACTCGGCGCCAGCACGGACCAGGGGTTGAGCAGCATGCCGGAGGAGTTCTCGCGCACCATGACCGCCCAGTTGCTCGCTCCGAGTGTGGTCGGCAGTTGCAGGAACGATGCGGTGCTGACCACGTACACGCCCTCGACGAAACGGAGGCCGAGTTGGGCCGCCGATACCTCACGCAGATTCGGAATCACCTCACGAAATACCAAGTGCGGCAGAGTTTCACCGCTGGCCTGGGCGGCTTCGACATAGCCGCTCGCCGCGACACCGGCGGCGGCCGCCGCGAAAACTCTCGCGCAGTACGGAGTTCCGAAGAGCAGAGCCACCACGACAAGCCCGTAGCCGCCCGCATCCGGCCACGCGGTCAGTACCAGCAAGATCCCGAGCACCGCCGGGAGCAGAATCGCGAAATCGGCGACGCCCTCGATCAATACACCGACCCGAGGGCGCAGTGCCGCGATCGCGCCGAGCACGCACGACAGCACCGTCACCGCGATCGCGATCACACCCGCCAGCAATAGCAGACCCCAACCGCCATAGAGCAGTTGGGCCAGCACATCCCGGCCGAGCCGGTCGGTGCCCAACACCGAATCCGCACCCGGCCGCGCGAACGGTATCCCGACCGCCTCCTCGGCCGGGCGAGTCGCCAGACTCGGCCCGAGCGCGGCAGCGACGACCAGCACCAGCGCGGGCGTAACCGTGAGGCATCTGCGCACCTGTGACCTCCCGATCCGAATCGTCGGAATCCGCTGCGCGCCGGTCATATCCGCCCCCGGGCTGCCCAGGCCCGAATACCGTCCGCCAGCGCCAGCATCGCCATGATGACCACCCCGGTCAGCGCGACTACCGCGGCGATCAACGAGGTATCCCGATCGGCCACCGATCCAGCGAGCACCGCACCGAGGCCCGGATAGTTGAAGATGGTCTCCACCACCAGCGCACCCCCGAGCAGCATGCCGACGGTGGTCGCGAAGCTCGCCACAATCGTCGGCAGCGCGAACGGCAGCACGTGCCGGATCAGCACGAGTATGGTCGAAAGTCCGTCCAACACAGCACTTTCCACATGCGGCGAGCGCGCCGAATCCAGCAGCGCAGCCCGCACCACCCGGGTATTCCAGCCGATCTGCGGTATCGCCAGTGCGAGCACCGGCAGCACCAGCATGTCGGGAGCGGCCGGAAATCCGGAACGCCCGGTAATCGTGACGGCGGGCAGCCAACCGAGTGCCAACGAGAACACCAGGATCAACAAGGTCGCGATGACGAACTCCGGAATCGCCGTCGCCGCGGCGGTTGTCGGCTGCAGGAACCGAGAGGCAAGGCCGCGCCGCCCCGCCCACCAGCCGCCGAGCAGCAGCGACGCGACGACCGTGACCAGGAAGGCGAGTCCGCCGAGCAGCAGCGTCGGCGGAAACTTGTCGGCCAGTAGTTCATTGATCGATCGTCCGCGCGCCGTGCGACCGAAATCCCCGGTCGCCACACCGGATATCCATTCGAGAAACCGCACCGGCAGCGGATGGTCGAGGCCCAGTTCGTGCTCCTTCGCCGCGACCTGGTCCGCGGTCGCATCGCGGCCGAGCACCACGCGGGCGGCATTGCCCGGCAGCAGATCGACGGCCGCGAACACCGTCGCCAGCAGCGCGACCAGCAGGACCACGCGCCGGATGAGGAGCCGGGCGAAGAACATCACTCCGCGAGCCAGGCTCGTTCCAACTGCACCCTCGCGAAGCCGCCGAGGGTCGGCACATCACGCACCCGCGACGCCGCGATATCGATGCCGTCGGCCATGCCCCACACCAGATAGCCGCCGCGGGTGTACTGAATCCGCTGCACATCACGGCAGGCTGCCGCGTACTCCGAGTCATCCGGCGCGGCAATGGCTTTCGCGGTGGCCGCATCGAATTCAGCATCCTTGAAGGCGGTTTCGTTGCGATTGGATGCCGAGGACATCAGTTTGGTCGCGAAGAACAGCGTCGAATCATTGGTACCCCACGAGACCGTGTACAGCGGTGCCTTCAACCAGGTCTGGTCATAGAAGGTATTCGACTCCTGTGTCACGACATCGAGGCGCAGCCCGATATCGGCCAGCTGGGTGGCGATCACCTTCGCCGATTCGACCTCGCCCGGCGCCTCGGCCTTGGTGCGGAACTGGTAGCTGTGCCCGGTATCGAATCCGGCATCGCGCAGCAGCGCCTTCGCCCGGTCCACATCGCGGGCTCGTTGCGCAATGGTGTTGTCGTACCAGGGATCACCGGTGCCGAGGATATCGTTCGCCACGGTGCCATAGCCCGAATGCACCTGAGCGACCAGGGCCTTGCGATCGACGCCCAACCGAATCGCCTCGCGCACCCGCGCATCGGCGAACGGCCCGTCGGAGGTCCGCATCGCGACCCCGACCATGGTGTCGTTCGACCGCCGCACCACCCGCAGATCACCGCGGCCCTCGGCGGTACGTCCCGCGATCGCACCGACATTCGAGGCCAGATCGATCTGCCCGCCGAGCACCGCATTCCCCAACGCCGTCACGCTGTCGAACATGGTGACCTCGATGGCGTCCAGCAGCGGCGCCGGACCGTACCACCGATCGTTGCGTACCAGCCGGGCATTGCCACCCTGATAGGACTCCAACCGGAACGGCCCGGTGCCGATGGCCTTGGTGAAATCGGTGGTGTCCTTCTTCGCCGTGAAGGTCATCAAGCGAACCAGCAGCGGCAGTTGGGAATTCGGTTCCGGCACCGCGATGACCACGCGGTTCGGCCCGTCCGCGGTGATGTCCGCGACGTCGGCGGGCATTTTCGACGCACCGCCGACGGTCCGCAGACGACGCAGCGACCACACCACATCATCGGCGGTGACCGGGGTTCCGTCATGGAAGGTCGCGCCGTCGGCAATGGTGAAACTCCAGCGGCGCCGCTGTGCATCGGCTTCCCACCGACTGGAAAGGCGCGCAGCAACATTCGGGTTCGCGCCCGGTACCGTAAGCGCGTCGTACACCAGTGAGGTGATGAGGAAATCACTGTCGTTGCTGAGATTCGCATGCGGATCGCGTTCGATCCGCGCCGCGCTGCCGAGCGCACCGACCCGCAGGGTGCCACCGCGCCGTGCGGTGCCGTCCGCAGTGCCGCCGTCCGAGCACGCGGCGACCAACAGCACCGCGCCGACGCCGAGTCCCGATCGCAGGAGTTGTCGTCGATTCCATTCCATGGTGCTGCCTTCCTCGAAAACTACGAGCCACCCGCGCGCGACCGCGAAACCTAGCGAATCTAGCTAGGACAGGCTAGCCTAATAGGGTTCCGGCCGTTAAGTTTTGCCGCACCACAGCTATCAGTCGCCACCCCGAGACGATGCCGCAGATCAGCTACAGCCGGCTGCGGCGGACTCCGCTTCCAGTTCGTGCACGTTCGCAATTCCACGACCCGCTTAGGTAAGGCTTGCTTAACGTGGCCGGAAGCACTAGCTTCGCAGATCGAATCGTCATACCCCCGCTTTTCGACCCGATGCGAAGAAGGGATTCCTGGTGAAAGGCGTTCTCTCCGAACGTAAGACGCTTCACCCACTGGATATCGAACGGCGCGAGCTGCCGGCCACCGCCGGACATGCGGTACGCGCACTCGCCCGTGAGATATGTATCACGCTCGACTCCCGGCCCGACGGCACAGCCGATACCGCGCGCACGCTGACCGATCCGGCATTGCTCGAGCAGATCGATGCGCGCATCGGCGAGGTGCCCGATGCGGTACGCATCGCCATGCGCCCGCCCGCCACCGTGGCCGGTGCAACCATCGTCGGCAGCCTGCCGTTGACCGATGCCGAATTCGGCCCGACCCCGCCGAGCTGGGTCGATGCTGCCCGCTGGAGTGGTGAATCCGACCGACGCGCAAGCTCATTCGAGCTCGATATCGTGATGCTGCTGCTCGCCCGCAGCGCGGGTGAACCGTTCGGCTGGCAGGGCCAGCAGGGCGGGCGGCTGGTCAACAACATCGTGCCCTCCCCCGGCCACGAACACGAGCAATCCGGTGCCAGTAGCAAAGCCCTGCTCAGCCCGCATACCGAGGACGCGTTCCACCCGGATCGGGCCAACCTGCTGATGCTGGCCTGTCTGCGCAATCCGGACGGCGTCGGCACCACCGTGTCCTCGGTGCGCCGGGCCGAACTATCCGACGACGAACGCCGGACGCTCGGGACGCCGACCCTGCCGATCCTGCCCGATGTCTCCTACGGCACCGGTCACGAGCGCTATTCCGCAAGCCCGTTGCCGACGCTGTGGAGCACCGAATCAGCCGACAGCACAGCAGATTTGACGCTTCGCTACGATCCGGCATACACCCCGCTCGACAATGCCGATGCCGAATTCCGGCTCGCGTACGCGCGCCTCACCGCGGAGCTCGAGCGCGTCTGCGTCACCGCCACGCTCGCCCCCGGCGAGCTATTACTGGTGGACAATGACGTGGCCGTACACGGTCGGGTACCGTTCACCGCGCGCTACGACGGCACCGATCGCTGGCTCAAGCGCGTCAATGTCCGCCTGCCCGAACGACGACGGCGGGCCGCCGAGGCCGACGAAAATGGTTATGGGCAACGGATCGTCGCCCCGTTCCGAGCGGCAAGCAACCCGCTCGCGATCGACGGTGTACCGGCACGGGCTACCACCCGGACCGCAGTAAGGCTGGATACGACACAACATGATCGAGGAACCGTTGAGCACTCGTGACCGGAGCACACCACTACGTGTGCTGAGCCGCAGCGACCTCGCGGACGTGCCCATCACGCCCGCCGATGTGGTGCGCGCAGTGGAGGATGCGTATCTCGCCTTCGCCGCAGGTGATTCGGATAATCCACGCAAACTCAGCGTCGCGAATCCGGACGGCTGGTCGGTGGCCTACGCCATGCTCGGGCGCGACGGCCGTCGCCGGGTGGTCGCGATGAAGACCTCCTACAAATTCGATCCGGGACACGACCGCAGCACCAAGCGCTACTACACGACCATCACGCTCTACGACGACAGCACGGGCGCGCCGATCGCCATGATGGACTGTGCCAGGGTCGGCGCACTGCGCACCCCGGCGGTTTCGGCGCTGCTGGTGCGCGAGACCGCCCGCCGCGGCGCGGAGAGCGTGCTGCTGATCGGCACCGGTACCCAGGGCCGAAATGCGCTGCCGCACTTGCTCGCCGCCAATCCACAGCTGCGCAAGCTGATGCTCTACGGGACACATCCGGAGGGGCTGGCGGCCGTGCGCGACCACCTCGCCACGTATTATCCGCACGCATTGCTCGAGACCGTCGAGGATCCGCGTGCCGCCGCAGGCACCGCCGATGTGGTGTTGGCGACGGCGGGGCCGGGTACCGAGGTCGCGATCGAATCCGAGGATCTCGCACCGGGATCCACCGTTGTGCTCGTCGGCTACGGATTGGCGCCGTCCACGCTGGTCGAGGCCGATCGAGTAATCGCGACCAGTGCCGAGCAGATGGCCTTGACCGGCACCGATATGGCCGGTCCCGACGGGAGGTTACGCACCGTCGACGCCGAACTGCCGCAGATCCTGAGTCGCCGTGCGATCGCCCGGCGCTCCGACGACGAGCGGATCTTCGTCTACAACAGCGGGTTGGTGCTGACCGATATCGCCGTCGCGCACGCACTCGCCGAACGCGCCATTGCCGAGGGCCGCGGCACGGAGGTGCCCCTGTGGGACTAGACATCAGCGCCGTCGAGTTCGACAAGAAGGTGCACACCCCCGGCACCGCCGAACCCGACGGCACGCTGCTGTTCGACAACGGCTCGACCCGTGACAAGGTCAAACTCGGCGAGCATCCGTCGAGTACCGAAAATGCTCCCGATCCCGCGGTACTGGCGGCAGTGCAGGGGCTGCTGAACATCTGCGCGCCAGCCCTGCCCGCGCGCACCGACGACTGGGAGCGCAGGCTGCTCGCCGATCCGAATCTGCTCGGCGATATCGCCTTTGCGATCGGCGGACCATTCCATCTGATGTATCCGCCGCGGGTCGCGGTGAATATCAACGGGTTCCAGCGGACCTTCGAACAGACCGGTGTGGACGGGATCGTCTACTACGGCAAGAAGGCCAACAAGGCGGCCTGTGTGGCTCGTGCCTGCGCCGAATATGGTGCGGGCGTTGATGTTTCCAGTGTCGGCGAACTGAAGGCCGCACTGTCACAAGGTATTCGCGGTGACGAGCTGATGATCACCGGTCCCGCCAAATCCGATGATCTGCTGTGGCTGGCGGTGCGGCACCGCGCTTTGCTCGCCGTGGACAGCCTCGACGAGCTCCACAGATTGGCTGCATGCACCACCCCGACCACCGCGGCGCGCGTACTGCTTCGGGTACTGCCCGATGGATCGGCGAGCCGATTCGGCATGACCGCCGAGGAATTGGACCGGGCGATTTCGGTGATCGGCGCCTCCGGCACGGTCGGCCACGAATCGATTCGCCTGCAGGGCTTCAGCTTCCACCTCTCCGGCTACGACGCCGTCGCACGCGCCGAACAGGCCGACGAATTGATCGCCCGCTGCCTGGATGCGCGCAAACTGGGCCATCCGGCCACCACCATCTCCATCGGCGGTGGATTCGGCGTCGACTATGTGTCCGCGAGCGCCTGGTCGGAGTTCACCGAACATGCGAACGGCCAGTGGTTCCATGCGGGGAAGTCCTTCGACTCGTACTACCCGTACCACTTCCCGACCCCGGGTCCGGCCATGCTCACCGCCGTTCTCGAACACAACGCACTCGCGGAACGGTTGCGCGACAACGCTATCCGGCTCGCCATCGAACCCGGCCGGGCACTGCTCGACCGCGCCGGATCCAGCGTCTTCCGGGTGCAGGGCAGCAAGACCCGCCATGTCGACGGTCACCCCTACCAACTGCTCACCGTCGACGGCACCAGCCTGAGCCTGTCCGAGCAATGGTTCGACAGTGAATACCTCCCCGATCCCATACTCTGGCCGCCGCGCCCCGGCGAACTCACCCCGACCTGTGTCGGCGCGGCCAGCTGTCTGGAGTCCGACATGCTCAGCTGGCGGCGCATCCCGCTACCGCGCCGCGCCGAGGTCGGCGATCTGCTGATCTATCCGAATACCGCCGGTTACCAGATGGATTCGAACGAATCGGCCTTTCACGAACTGCCGATTCCGCCGAAGGTGGTGCTGCACGACACCGACGATCGACTCCGCTGGACGCTCGACGCCGGATAATCCGGCACCCCATTCGACCAATACCCTTACGGCCCGAACGAGGAGACCTCCATGCCGCTCGTCACGCGCGTGACGGATCTGATCGGTCGCACCCCGCTATTCGAACTGGCGGCCACCGCGACCGGTACCCGGCTGCTGCTCAAACTCGAGCAGTTCAATCCGACGGGTGCGGCCAAGATCAGGATGGCGCGCGCGATGGTCGACGATGCCGAGCGTCGCGGTTTGCTGAGCGATGGCGGGCATATTATCGAGTCGACATCCGGGAATACCGGGCTCGGCCTCGCGGTAGTAGCCGCCGAACGTGGATATCGCTTCACCGCCGTGGTCGATCACCACGCATGTAAGGACAAATTGCGCGCGATGCGAGCAATGGGTGCGGAATTGGTATTCGTCGCCGATGACGGCGACGACAATCTGGCCACCTCGGCGCGGGAAGATCTGGCCGAGGCGATGGCGGCCGGGTTGTCGGACGCGTACTTCACCGAACAGCACAACAACGACGCGAACGCGGTCGGGTACTACGCGGTCGCCGAAGAATTGCTGGAGGACGTGGAGCGCGTCGATATCCTGCTCTCCGCGGTGGGCACCGGCGGTTCGCTGTTCGGCACCGCGACCCGGCTGCGCCAACTCGGCTGCACGCCACGGGTGATCGGTGTGGAGCCCGTTGGTTCGATCGCCTTCGGCGGCCAGGGCGGTCCGTACTGGCAGTCCGGCACCGGCACCCCGCCCGGCGCCACCATCGGCACCGCCGTGGACTATTCGCTGCTCGATGAGGGCGTCAAGGTCTCCGATATCGCGGCCTTCGCCACCGCCCGCGCGGTCGCGGCCGAACTCGGCCTGATGATCGGCGGCTCCGCGGGCGGCTCGGTGCACGCCGCACTGACCCGCCTCGAGGAGTTCCCGCCCGGCTCGACCGTGGTCACCATCGTCTGCGACGGCGGGGAAAAGTATCTCGACACCGTTTTCGACGACGAGTGGATGCGCGAACGCGATCTCCTCGACGCCGCCACCGAACGCGACGTACACGCCATGCTCGACCGCTACGCCCCCACGCGACGCGATCAACTCGTGGATGCCCGATGAGGGATCCGCGCGCCGGGCTCGGAGCTTTCGATGCACAGCGGGACGCTTGCGCAACACCCCGTGCGCCTGAAATGATCACCTTGTTAGGTTTACCTAACCTCAATCTGTCCAACCTGAATGTGCGGGCTCAGCGACGAGTTGGGATGGGACCAGTGGCGATCGGTTTCGGGATTCGACCGGTGGAGGTGCGATGGTGAATCTGGCCACCTTCCGTGCCGATGGGCGACAGCTCACCGCACTGGCCGCACCGATCGCGCTCACCCAACTCGCGCAGATCGCGGTGTCCACCACCAATATCGCGCTGATGGGCACACTCGGCGTGCGCGAGGTCGCCGCGGGCGGGCTGGCGATGGTGCTGTTCAACCAGATTCGCACCATGTGCGTCGGGCTGATCACCGGGACCGGAAATCAGATCGCTTCCTCGGTGAGTGCGGCGGACAAGCGTGGCGAATCGGCGGATGGCGAGGTCCGCGATATCGTCCGGTCGAGTTTCCTGATCGCCACCTTCGCCGGAATCATCGGCGGCGCAGTTCTGATCGGACTCGGCTGGGCGCTGCGATGGCTCGGCCAGGACGCGGGCGTACTCGCCGACGCGCGGCCGCTGATGCTCGCGCTCGCGCCGGGACTGCTGCCCTGCCTGTGGTTCCAAGTGCTGCGGCAGTACACGGTCGGTATGCAGCGTCCGCAGGCGCTGCTGCTGGTCACACTCGGCTCGGTGGCGCTGAATCTGGTACTTGCCCTTACCTTCATGCACGGTTGGGTCGGATTGCCCGCACTCGGACTGACCGGCATCGGCGTCGCGACCTCACTGGTCTTCCTGATCACCTTCGGCGTCTTCTTCGCGATGGTGCGCGCCGACGCGGAACTCGGCGCCACCCTGCCGCTACGTCCGTGGCCGCTGCACATGCCGACCATCCGGGCCGAACTGAAGCTCGGTGCGCCGATCGCGCTCACCTACGGTTCGGAGGCGGGCATGTTCTCCGTGCTCGCGCTGGTGATGGGCAGCATCGGACCGGCCGCACTGGCCGCGCACAATGTGGTCTACCAGATCATCTATATCGTCTTCCAGGTCGCGATCGGCCTGTCCCACGGCGCGTCCATCCTGGTCAGCCATGCCATCGCGCGCGACGAATACGGCCATGCCCGTGCACTGGCCTGGCTGGCGCTGCAGCACGCGGGCATCGTCGCCGCGGTCACCGGCGTGGTCTATATCGCCGCTCCGAAGCTTGTGCTGAGCCCCTTCCTCGAACCTGGCGATACCGCGACGATCGGGCTGGCCCGCTCGCTGCTGCTCATCGGCATCGTGCTCCAATTCTTCGATGCCGCACAGAACATCGGCACCGGTCTGCTGCGCGGTCTGAAGGAGACCAAGGCGGGCTTCCGCCTGTCCCTGGTCGGTTACTGGGTCGTCGGCCTACCCACCGCCCTGCTGCTGGCCTTTCCGCTCGGCCTCGGCGCCGCCGGCGTCTGGTGGGGCCTCACCGCGGGCCTGGCCAGTACCGCCGCGCTGATGCTGCGCCGATACTTCGCGCTGCTCGACACCGCCGCCTCCGCCCACCCCCATGCCATCCCACAATCCCTACCCACCCCATCCTGACCTCGTAGAATACGGACCGACTGGGCGGCGGAAAGTGTTGTGCAGCAACCTGATAGCGTGCCGGGAATGCGGCAGAGCCTGGCATTGAGTTGTGAGCGGATCTCCGCTGAACTGCTCGACCACTTCGATGGGGTCGGGATGGTGCGCGGTGAGTACGTGTTCCGCGCGGCCGGGAAATATCCGACACCTGAATCGGTTTCGGGATATCTCGTGCCATATCTGCGGCATATTGCGAAGCGGGCGAGCGGAACGACGATCTGGTATCGCACCATGGAGGCCGATACCGCCGAATGCAATACCCTCGACGGCGTCGAAGAGATCATCGACGAGCCGCATAAACTGCTCGGACTACGCGGCATTCGCCGCGCGCGCCGCTATCCCGGCGCATTCATCGCGGAACTCGAGGGTATTGCGCAGGTGCGCGACGAGGGCGCCGATATCGGCGTGCTTTTTCCCTTCGTCACCTATGTCGACGAATTGCAGTGGGCGATCGAGCAAACCCGGGCCGTGATCGGCGACTGCCCGGTCGCCACCATGATCGAGATTCCGTCGCTGCTGCTCGAGGTCGACCGGGTCGTGACCACCGGAGTGTCACGAGTGGTGATCGGCTGCAATGATCTGTCCTCGCTGCTGCTCGGCCAAGCCCGCGCCACCCTGCGGCCGGTCCGCCCCGTTCCGCCGCTGCTGCGCGCAATCGAACGCGTCACCATGGTCGCCGCCGCCGCCGGAGTGCGCACCGCGGTCGCGGGCTATCTGCATCCGGACCTGCTCGCGGCCTGCGCGAACCTCGGCGTCGACGAATGCGTGCTGCACTACTCCGATCTGCCCGAAGTACTGGGTGAGCAGTTCGCGGACCTGCCGGATCTCGATGTGCTGCAAGCGATCAAGCGCAAGACCCGCGCGGCGATCGCGGTATTCGAGGCGGAGCGGGCGGCCGGTTCCGATCCCGACCACCCGCACGCCCATCAGACGTTGACGCCGTAATCGCGGGCGATGCCCGCGAGCCCGGACGCATACCCCTGACCGATGGCACGGAACTTCCACTCGTTGCCGTACCGGTACAACTCCCCGAACACCATGGCGGTCTCGGTGGACGCATCCTCGGTGAGGTCATACCGGGCCAGCTCGGCGCCCGTGGTCGCGTCGACCACGCGGATATAGGCGTTGCGGATCTGGCCGAACGACTGTCCGCGCGCATCGGCATCGTGAATGGAGACCGGGAAGAAGATATTGGTGATCGTCGGCGGCGTCGCCGCCAGATCGACATTGATCACCTCGTCATCGCCTTCGCCCTCACCGGTGAGATTGTCACCGGTATGTTCGATCGTGCCCTCGGGCGAGCGCAGATTGTTGTAGAACACGAAGTGCTGATCGGACAGCACGCGCTGATTCGACCCGGTGGCGAGCGCGCTCGCATCGAGGTCGTAGTCGGCCCCGGTGGTAGTTCGCACATCCCAACCGAGCCCCACCGCTACCTTGGTGAGGTTGGCGGCCTGCTTCGACAGCGAGACATTTCCGCCTTTGGCCAATGTGACGCTCATGATCCCCTTCCATCCGACGCGTTCGCGCCGCCTTTCATCGCGATTATTACTCTGTACCGGACAGGGTTGTGCCGGTTCAGTTCTGGATATCGGCCCAGGCACGCAATGTCTGCACGCGTCCTTCGAGCGCATGCAATTCGCTCGCGTCGAGTACGGTGCGTTCGATTCCGTGCGCCACGGCGAAGGCCGACTGCCGGTGGTCATCGATGACCTCGACATCGATCTGCACCGCGACATAGTCTGTCGCGCCGGGCATTTCCTCGGCGACAACCCGCGCCTGCCCGCGTGCGCACAGCGCGACATTGCCACCGCCGAGAATCAGCAGTGCGACGTCGGGCCGTTCGCGCAAGCGGGCCAGCGAACCACGATCGAATTTCAGGCTGAGCAGAATCCGCCGGTCACCGGCGCGCACCGGCCAGGACACCGGAATCGCATGCGGCGCTGGATCGGTGGTGACCAGCACTGCGATCGTCTCCTGCGGCCATTCCGGCAGCACGTCCAGTTCGGGATGATCGGAAGTCGCGTGGTCTTGACGTTGCACGGGGCTCACTCCGGCTGCCATGTTCGTCACCTCTTGATCGCTGCAACGCGGCGGGCTGTGCCACGTTGCCTGCAAGTCTAAGGTGCTGTGCGCCTTGTTCGCTGGCGCTGCGACCTTTGTCCGAAGTGCTCACAGGCACCTCTCAGGACACCAATACGGCGTCTCCGGTGATGGGCAGCGCCCTGGTCCAGTCGCGGACCATATCCCCGACACGGATCTCCGTTGACGCGTCATGGCGTCCGTGCTCGCCGATCTGGGTGGCGCCGCGGGCCGTGAGCAGTTCGGCGGCGATCTCCCCGCCGCGGTTGAAGGTATCGCCGTAGACCGAATCGCCGAGCCCGAAGACCGCGAAGGTCAGCCCGGTGAGATCCGGTTTGCGGGCCGCTAGTGCGTCGAAGAAGAATTCGGCGCCGGTCGGTAGTTCACCATCGCCGTAGGTCGAGCAGACGATGATGTGTAAGTCGCCGGTGTCCAGATCGTCGATATCGAAGTCGGTCATGTCGTGGACCGAGACGTCGTGCGCGGCCAGCTCATCAGCCGCGCACTCCGCGGCGGCCTCGGCCGTCCCCATCTCCGAACCGAACAGAATGACTACCCGCACTTCCGCGCTCCTTCCTCGAGATTATCAGGCAAGGCTACCCTAATTTCAATGGGACACGACGGCGAGCCACCTGTCCGGGACACCCCTCGCTCGTCCGGATTGACGGGTCGGCACAGTCGATGCATCATTGCTGTTAGCACCCTGTTCATCAGGGCTTCTCCATTCGCCGGCCGATGTCTGTCCGGCCCGCGTGCTGCTCTCGGTACCGCTCGGCCGCCGCGCCTTGCCCGCACCGACAGCACTACCCCAAGAAGACGCGTTGGCGTCCGGCCGTGAGTGAGGTGAGAACGACATGGTGTACCGATCGTCTGAGACCCGGCTGATCACTTCGTTCCTGCACTACGGCATCGTCCCGAATTTCTGAATTCGGCCGCGCCGGGCACGGTAACCGCAGACGACGTCCATCGACGTCGGGCGCGGCGGCGCCCGGGTGGTAGCGCGGCACCACGGGACATTTCGGCACACACACGGACGTGGGGAGCAGACACATGGTTGATATGGGGGCAAGGAATTCCGGCGCGGTCGATATGGTGGCGTGGCCGACGGCGGGCAATCTCGTCGTCTCCCCCGCGATGCTGGACGACCTGGGCTATCTGCGCGGCGAACTGGCGGCCGCGGAGGTGCCGTTCCTGCTGATACGCGATGGCGAACATCGGCTGGCACTGGCCACGGATACCGCGCACCGGGCAATGGTGCGTCGGGTGACGGCCACCGCCGTCGCCGCGGGATTCGGCTGTGCCGAGGTGCGGCACAATGTCTTCCGGTTGAGTCGCGATGCCGATCCGGCGCACTACGTGGACCTGGAGCTGTGGGAGTACCACGGCGATACCGTCGAATGTCCGCGTCCGAATGCCCTCACCCGCAATGTCTTCGACCTCGCCGATGTCGAGCGTACGGAAGTGCGCCTGTTCGATCGCAATTGGCCGACGCTGACGGATATGTTCGCGCCGTACCCGACCGATGTCGGCTTCGACATCGATCTGGTGTTCTCCTGGGTCGATGGCGCCGATCCCGAATTCCGGGCCCGCCGTGCGGGAATGCTGGCCCAGGTGGTGGTCGGTGAGGGCGATGACGCGGACGCCCGGATCCGCCAGATCGACGAACTGAAGTACGCACTGCGCTCGGTATACAAGAACGCGCCATGGATCCGCCGGATCTTCATCGCGACCGATTCCGCGGTGCCGGAATGGCTCGACGAGCATCCGCGGGTGACGGTGGTGCGCGCGATCGATCACTTCAGCGATACCAGCGAGCTGCCCACCTTCAATTCCCATGCGGTGGAATGCCAACTGCAGCATATCGATGGGCTCAGCGAGCATTTCCTGTACTCGAACGACGATATGTTCTTCGCCCGGCCGGTGCGGCCGTCGATGTTCTTCACCTCGGCCGGGGTGAGCCGGTTCATCGAAGCGGGCACCCGAATCGGACCGGGCCGAAATAACGAGCGGCGCAGCGGTTTCGAAAATGCGGCGCGGGTGAACCGGGAGCTGCTGGCCGGACGATTCGGACATATCATCACCCGGCATCTGGAACACACCCCGGTTCCGCTGCGGCGCAGCGTATTACTCGAGATGGAGCAGGAATTCGCGACCGACTTCGCGCGGACGAGGGCGAGCAGATTCCGTGCGGCCACCGATATTTCGGTGACGAACTCGCTGTACCACTACTACGCGATGCTCACCGGGCGGGCCGTGCCGCAGGAGGTGGCGCGGATGCGCTATGTCGACACCACCAGTCGACGTGGGCTCGCACTGCTCGACGGACTCGCCCGACATCGCGATGTCGATTTCTTCTGCCTCAACGACGGCAGTTTCCCCGAGGTCGCGGAGGCCGACCGGGTGCACGCGGTATCCGAATTCCTCTCCGCGTACTTCCCGGACCGCGCGCCATGGGAACGGGTCAGTGCACGGCCTCGTCATCTTCCGGAGTCTGCGCCTGGCGCCGCATGACCCGCGGGATGCGCGCGGCGGGCGGGATCACGATGCCCTCCTCGGCCAGCTTGCGTGCCGCCGCTTCCGGGGTGGCCGGGACGCCGACGGTCGGACCGCGATCGATCGGGACCACCGAGTGGACGATGGTGTCCGGATAGATGTGCACGTAGTTGAAGGCCTGCGCGCCGTCGCGGCCGCGTAGGCCGCCCTCGGCGACGGCCAGATCCTGGCTGTAGCAGGTCGCCGAGGCGACCGAGACCGGGATGCCCGCGAACGTGGCGCTGGTCGAAAAGTGTAGGTGCCCAGCCAGAATCGCGCGTACATCGCTGCCGTCGAGCACATCGGCCAGCCTGCGCTGATCACGCAGTTCGACGGTGACCGCGAGATCGAGCACGCACGGCACCGGCGGGTGGTGCATCGCCAGAATCGTGCCGAACGGGGCGGGTTCGGCGAGCACCGATCGCAGCCAGGCCAGCTGATCGTCACGGATTTCGCCGTAGTGGTGGCCGGGGACGCTGGTGTCCAGGGCGATGATGCGCAGGCCGTCGATCATGTGCACCCGATCCAGCGGCTTCGTCGACGGGCGCTCGCCGAGCAGGGCCCGGCGCAGTTCGCCGCGATCGTCGTGATTACCGGTGACCCATACGATCGGCGCACACAGTTGGCGGGCGAACGGCTCCACGATGGCGCGCAGCTTCTCGTATGCGTCCGGCTCGCCCATATCGGTGAGGTCACCGGTGAAAACGAGCGCGGTCGGGCGGATGCCGCTGGCCGCGGCCTGGTCGAGCAGCTGTCGAAGACGCTGATCCGCGTCCACGTCGCCGTACAGTTTGCCGTCGCCGGCGATCAAATGGGTATCGCTGAAATGGAACAGCACATGATTCGGTCGCGGATGCTCCGCGACTCTGCTGATGGGCACCGAACCGAACGTCCTTCCCCGGCGGATTTGCCCGCCATTGGCTTCGGGTTCCATCGCCAGGATAGCGAAGACCTATTGACAGACTTCCCGCCGCACGGTGACGACATGCTTGCGGGTAGGTGAGAGTTCGGTGTCATTGCGCCCGGTCAGGGACGACTTACCTCAGCTGGCGCCGAGAGCGTCGGCGGTGCGGAGGGCGTCGAGAACGAGCGGAGTATCGACGGTGAAGGGTTCGTTGTGGATGGTCTCGCCGGGAGCGGTGGCCCGGTCGGCGATGGCGGTCAAGGTTCGATTGTCGGCCTCGGCCAGGCCGAGTGCGGCGAAGGTGGTCGGCAGGCCGACCGACGTGCAGAACTCGAGGACGGTGGAAATCTCTTCGGTGGGGGCGCCTTCCAGCACCAACTGGGTGAGAACACCGAAGGCGACCTTTTCACCGTGCAGGTACGGGTGGGTTTGCACAGCGGCGGTCAGGCCGTTGTGGATGGCGTGCGCGGCGGCGAGGCCGGAGGATTCGAAGCCGAGGCCGGAGAGCAGGGTGTTGGCCTCGACGATGCGTTCCAGGGCCGGGGTGACCGTGTGATTGCGGACCGCGGCGAGGGCATGGGTTCCGTCGGCCAGCAAGGTGTGGTAGCAGAGTTCGGCCAATGCGGTGGCGCTGCGGGTGGAGGCGCCGCCGCGCATATTCCGGACCCGCGCGGCACTGCAGGTCCGCGCCTCGAACCAGGTCGCGAGCGCGTCACCCATCCCCGCGATGAGCAGTCGCGCCGGAGCCTGCGCGACAGCGGAGGTATCGACGAGCACCAATGCCGGATTCCGCCGAACCAGCTGATAGGCCTCGAATTCCCCGGCATCGGTGTAGATCACCGACAACGCGCTGCACGGCGCATCACTGGACGCGGTCGTGGGGCAACTGATCATCGGCAGCTCCAGATCATCGGCCACGGCCCGCGCCGTATCGATCACCTTGCCCCCACCGGCCCCCAACACCACCGTGCTCCCACTCTCCTGTACAGCCGCAGTCACCCGCGTGATCTCGGCCCGACTGCATTCACCCCCGGACCGATGCACCGAATACTCGATCTTCGCCTCGGTCAGCGACTCCTGCCACGTCTGCGCCAACAACCGATAGGCACTGGCCCCCGCCACAATCAACACCGGCCCCCCGATACCCAACCGCGTCATCTCCGCCCCGAGCGCCGCAGTCGCATTCCGCCCCTGCACATAATGCCCCGGCGAAGAAAACACGCCTAACACCTGACGCCTCCCGATCAGTTTGTCGGCCCGTCAGAAGCCGGAGGTATCCAAGGTCAATCCGAACGGTGACGGCAGTTTTACCGGCGCTCCGAAGGGGTGCGGACCGTCGACGACCGCGTAACCGAGGTCATGCGGATCAGCGAACAGAATGCACTCCTGACGCTGTCGATCGACCAGCAGGCACAGCGGCGCACCATACTGGGCATAACGCTTACATTTGATGACACGGTCGGTCTCCGCATTCGAATCCGAGGTCACCTCCACCACCAGCAACGTCTGGTCGGGCAGCAGCGCACCCGCGCCTTCGGCGAGATCGGCCGGGATCACAGCCAAATCTGGCATGTACCAATTCGGCGACCCGGGTAGGTCCAGGTTTCCGGAACCCATCAAGCAGTCCAGCTCGTCGACCCGCGCGTCGAGCTGACGGCGAATCTTGGAAACCACCTTCTCGTGATCCCACATCGGTGACACCAGTACGATCCGCCCCTCGATGACCTGAGCCCATCGATGGTCGATGAGCTGCACCGCGTACTTCAGGGCCGCCTCGTGGTCAACGTCGCCATACGCGATCGGCTGCGCCACGACACCCACCACCCTTCGTCTCGACCCGGTCACAAACCCCTGCTCCCACAGGATAGTCGGCTGGTACGACAGCTCGTGCGCTGTCGCGTTGCTACTGAGCCCAGTACTTACGCCAGTCGGCGGGCGATAGTGGGGTGCGCTCGCCGCGGGCGGCTTCGGCGTTGTCTTCGGTGGCGCGTATTTGTGATCCGAAGGACAGCGTGGCTTTGCGAAGACGTTCTTCGGCGCTGTCTTCGCCGCCCAGGTCGACGGTGCGGAGGGTGTCCGGGATCAGGTCTTCAGGGAGGCCCGCCTTGAGGCTGCGGGAGCGGATCTTTTCGGCAAGGGCGAGGGCGGGCTGGGCCATGGCTATGCCGTCGAGGCAGGAGCGGCGGGACTTTTCGGCGGATTTGCGTTCCTCCCAGGCCTTTTCCTGGGCG
Source organism: Nocardia sp. NPDC052112 (assembly GCF_040680135.1). NCBI lineage: Bacteria > Bacillati > Actinomycetota > Actinomycetes > Mycobacteriales > Nocardiaceae > Nocardia > Nocardia sp. NPDC052112. The sequence continues at coordinate 454,050 of NZ_JBFAWD010000004.1, forward strand.
GCGATCTTTTCCGCGACGGTGGCCGACGGATCGATGGGCTCGTCGGCGAGGTGGGGGCTGCGGTTGACGAGTTTGGCGACCAGTGCGGCGGCGACATCGTCGACCGTGAATTCGCCTGCCGCCTGGGCGATTCGAGAGTGGAACAGCACCTGCAGCAAGAGGTCGCCGAGTTCTTCCTTGATGGTTTCGGCGTCGTTGTGCTGGATGGCGTCGAGGAGTTCGTAGGTTTCCTCGAGCAGATAGGGACGCAGCGAGTCGTGGGTTTGGGTTACTTCCCAGCCGCCGAACTTCCACAGCCGGTCCATCACGTCGACCGCTCCGGCCAGACCGGCCGCCACCACCGCGGCATCGGTGCGTTCGGACTCCGAGGCGGCACCGATAACCGGCTCGGACTCGCGGTGACCGGTGCCGTTCGCCGGTCCCGCGGCGGCGGCATGACGGGCGGCCCGCAGGACGGCTTCCTCGCGATTGGAGTTCATCGAGCCGCTACCTCGGTGGCGACGCGCAGCTCGACGAAACCCTTCGGCTTGCCGTCCAACTGCAGCAGCAGATCGGCGACGAATTGCAAGAGGACGAGGTCGCGCACCCGGTCCGCACCGACACTGTCCTGCACCCGGGGCAGCGGCAATTGCACAACACCGCTTGCCGCGCGATAGCCCGCGCTCGGATACAGGCGCTTCAAGCGCATCTGCTTGGAATCGGGCAGACTCATCGGTGAAACCTTCAATGTGGTTCCGGTGACCGCGATTTCGGTGACATCGTATTCGCGCGCCAGCAGGCGCAGTTTCGCCACCGACACCAGCCTGCCGACCTCGACGGGCAGCGGTCCGTACCGGTCGACAAGCTCCTCGACGACGGACTCCACCGACGAATCATCTTGCGCCGCAGCAAGTTTGCGATAGGCCTCCAACCGGAGCCGATCGCTGGTGATGTAGTCGGGCGGGATGTGCGCATCCACCGGAAGGTCGATGCGCACCTCCTTGATCTCCTCGGTGGTAATCGGCTTACCGTCGGCGGCGGCCCGATACGCCTCCACCGCCTCACCGACCAGCCGCACGTACAGGTCGAAGCCGACTCCGGCCACATGTCCGGACTGCTCGGCACCCAGCACATTTCCGGCACCGCGGATTTCGAGATCCTTCATGGCCACCGCCATGCCCGCGCCGAGATCCGAATTCTGCGAAATGGTGGCGAGCCGGTCGTAGGCGGTCTCGGTGAGCGGCTTCTCCGGTGGGTAGAGGAAGTAGGCGTACCCGCGCTCACGACTGCGGCCGACGCGCCCACGCAACTGGTGCAGCTGCGAAAGACCGAGGGCGTCGGCGCGTTCCACGATCAACGTATTCGCATTGGAGATATCGAGTCCGGTTTCGATGATGGTGGTGCAGACCAGCACATCGAATTCGCGCTCCCAGAATCCCTGCACGGTCTTCTCGAGCATGTCCTCGTTCATCTGACCGTGCGCGACCACCACCCGCGCCTCGGGCACCAGATCACGAATACGCTTGGCGGCCTTATCGATCGACGAGACCCGGTTGTGCACGTAGAAGACCTGGCCGTCCCGCAGCAGTTCCCGCCGAATGGCCGCGGTGACCTGCTTGTCGTTGTACCCGCCGACATAGGTGAGCACCGGATGCCGCTCCTCCGGCGGCGTCAGGATGGTCGACATCTCCCGAATGCCCGCCAGACTCATCTCCAAGGTGCGCGGAATCGGCGTTGCGGACATCGTCAGCACATCGACGTGGGTGCGCAGAGCCTTGATGTGCTCCTTGTGCTCGACACCGAAACGCTGTTCCTCGTCCACGACGACCAGGCCGAGATCCTTCCACCGCACACCGGTCTGCAGCAGCCGGTGCGTACCGACCACGATATCGACGGCTCCGTCGGCCATCCCCTCCAGCACGGCACGGGATTCGCCCGGATCGGTGAAACGGGACAGACCCTTCACCGTGACCGGGAATCCGGAGACGCGTTCGGTGAAGGTCTGCAGATGCTGTTGCGCCAGCAGCGTTGTCGGCACCAGCACGACGACCTGCTTACCGTCCTGCACCGCCTTGAACGCGGCGCGTACGGCGATCTCGGTCTTGCCATAGCCGACGTCACCACAGACGACGCGGTCCATCGGGACCGCCTTCTCCATATCGGACTTCACTTCGGCGATGGCGGTCATCTGGTCGACGGTTTCGGTGAACGCGAACGCGTCCTCCATCTCCTTCTGCCAGGGGCTGTCCGGACCGAACGCATGTCCGGGCGCGGCCTGCCGCGCCGCATACAGCTGCACCAGCTCACCGGCGATCTCGCGTACCGCCTTGCGCGCCTTGCGTTTCGTATTCGCCCAGTCGGACCCGCCGAGTTTGGACAGACTCGGCATCTCGCCACCGACATAGCGCGAGAGCTGATCCAGTGATTCCATCGGCACGAACAGCCGGTCACCGGGTTGACCGCGCTTCCCGGGCGCATATTCGATGACCAGGTATTCCCGCCGCGCCCCGCCGACGGTGCGCTCGATCATCTCCACGAACCGGCCGATGCCGTGCTGATCGTGCACCACCATATCGCCGGCGTTCAGCGCCAGCGGATCGACTTGGTTGCGGCGCTTGGCCGGTAGCCGCTTACCCTCCGCGGGCGCGGTGACCCGATTACCGGTGAGGTCGGATTCGGCGACGACAACCAGACCGGCGTCGTCGAAGACCAATCCGTCGTGCAGCGAACCGCACAGCACACCGACCAGTCCGGGCGTCGGCTCGGCGCCGACGGTCAAGAGCGCCGCGGGCACGTCGGCATCCGAGAGCCGTTCCAGAATGCGATGCGCCGTACCGTGACCCGCGACCACCACGACCGCGCGACCACCGGTCAGCACATGCGCGCGCAATGACGCGAAGATCGTCGCCACCAGCTCGTCGGAACCGCGCGCGGCCGGACCGGCCAGCACCGGCAGCACCACCTCGGCGGGATCACCGGAGGTCAGCGGGCTCAGCGTCCACCAGGGCAGACCGAGTGCGTTTGCGCTGTCATGGATTTCGGGCAGCGCCCGGTAACCGGAGGCGGCCAGATCGAGCCCGTGCCCACCGAGCGGCGCCGCACCGCCGAACGAGGCCGCGGTCCACGATGCCTCCAGGAACTCCTCACCGGTGCGCACCAAATCGGCCGCGCGCGTGCGGATCTTCTCCGGATCACACAGCAGCAGCTGGGTCCCGTCCGGCAGAACCTCGGTGAGCAGCCGCAATTCGCCGGGCTGCAGCACCGGCAGCAGGGCCTCCATACCCTCGACCGGAATGCCCTCGGCCAGTTTCTCCAACATCTCGACCAGCGCGGCATCGGCGGCATTGGCCACCGCGACCTCGGCGGCGCGCTCACGAACGGCGCGGGTGAGCAATAGTTCTCGACACGGCGGCGCGACGACCACATCCACCGTCACCTCGGTCAGCGAGCGTTGGTCGGCGACCGCGAAGGGCCGCAGCTCGGTCACCTCGTCGCCCCAGAACTCCACGCGCACCGGATGATCCGCGGTCGGCGGGAACAGATCGAGGATGCCGCCGCGCACCGCGAACTCACCGCGCTTGCCGACCATATCGACGCGGGTGTAGGCGAATTCGATCAGACGCAACAGCAATTCGTCGAAATCGAATTCGGCACCGACGCGCAGCACGATCGGTTCGATATCACCGAGGCTCGCGGCCATCGGCTGCATCAGGGAGCGAACGGTCGTCACCACGACCCGCAACGGTTCCGGGAATACCGGATCCTCCGGATGCGCCAGCCGGCGCAGCACCTCGAGCCTGCGGCCAACGGTGTCGGCACCCGGCGACAGCCGCTCATGCGGCAGCGTCTCCCACGACGGGAACTGCGCGACCGCCGCGCCGAGGATTTCCTCGAGCTCGACCGTCAGATCATCGGCTTCCCGCCCGGTCGCCGTCACCACCACCAGCGGCCGCTGAGTCGCGATCGTCGCCGCGACGAACGGCCGCACCGCCGACGGCCCGACCAGCTCGACCGGCGACTTCCCGACCAGGTCGGCGACGGTACGCATGGCCGAATCGGCCCCGGCCACCGCGGCCAGTCCGGCAAGGGGTGGACGGTGGGTGGACATCAACACACTCCTGAGCTCAGGCGGGGTTTTCAAGACGGAAACCGAGTCTAATCACCGCCGCTCCCCCGCCTCCCCGAGCCTCATGCCGGTCGTAGGTGCCACGTCACTGTCGTCCCGGGCCGGCGGTGAAGCGGATGGTCGAGTTCTGGGCGTACCCGACGAGTTACCCATGTGCTCACGAAATCAGTCGGCAACAGACAACCTACCAATGCACGGTGACACTGTTGCCGACATGCAGGGTGTGGACCGACCTACGGCACGTAGCGGCGTAGGCGGCGGGCGGCGAATTCGCGGAAGTAGGAGAGCTTCTCCGGTGGAACGATCGACGGCAAGAGGAAGTACCAGGCGCGTTCCATTCGCGTCGCCATCTGATCGATCGAATCGGTGCCGACCGCCGTGATGTGCACACCAGCGGTCATTTCCTGCAGTAGCAAGCCGATCACCTCGGCGTCCAGATCGGCCTCGAGGTCGCCCTGGGCGATGGCCCGCTCGGCTAGTACGCGGTAGGTATCACCCCAGGTCTTGGCGATATTGTCGCCCTGGGCGCCGCGGTAGTCGCCGATCTGATGAGTCAGCTTGAGCATCGCGCCGACCATCGGATCGTTCATGGATAGGTCCGCGACGACATAAGTGATCCCGATACATGCCTCGAGCGCGGGCACTCTCGGATCGAAGAATCCCTGACACGAACTGACCAGGCGCTCATTGCCCTGGTCGACCACGGCGCGCGCCAACTCTTCCTTCGAACCGAAGTGAAAGTACAAGGCGCCCTTGGTCACGTTCGACTGCGCGATGATCTCGCTCAGGCTCGCATTCGCATACCCCAAGCGCAGAAAGACATCGGCAGCGCCCGCCAGGACCGAATCGCGGGTGATCTCCGCGCGCGCTTGCCTAGCCATCAGATCCGCCTGTCATCCTTAAAACCAGCCATCCTGAAGTAGACCGACATCCCGAAGTAGACCGACTTACCGCTCGAACAGCACCCTGAGGATGGGTGAACCGTACCACCAGGTGAGCGCCCGCCAGCGAATTCGAGCATTCGGACGGGCACAGTGCGCAATTCACTGGCTACCAATGCGGTCAGTCCTCCGTGCCCGCACGCCATTCCGAGCTCAACTGCGGGTCGGCTTCCAGATGACTGAGTCCGTTCCAGCACAGGTTCACCAGATGTGCCGCCACAACCTCTTTCGACGGTTTCCGCTCGTCCAACCACCAGGTCGCGGCGGTCGAGACCATGCCGACCAGTGCTTGCGCGTACAAACCGGTCAGACTGGTATCGAAGCCGCGCCGCTCGAAGTCCCCGGCGAGAATATGCGCGACCTGATTGGTGGCCTCGTTCAGCAGGCTCGAATAGCGGCCCTCCGCGGTGGCTGCGGGCTGGTCGCGCACCAGGATTCGGAATCCGTCGGTGCGCTCCTCGATATAGGTCAGCAGGGCGAGCGCTACCCGTTCGAGCCGGATCCTGGACCGATTCTGCGTAAGCGAGGAGGTGATCATGTCCAGCAGCATCGACATCTCGCGGTCCACGACCACGGCGTAGAGCCCCTCCTTGCCGCCGAAGTGTTCGTACACCACGGGTTTGGAGACCTGGGCCCGCTGCGCGATCTCCTCGATCGAAGTCGCGTCGTAACCTCGCTCGGCGAACAATGCGCGACCGATCTCGATCAACTGCTGTCGCCGCTGTGTTCCCGTCATCCGCGGTCGGGACACCTTGGGCGGCTCACTCGAAGACACCGTCCCGCCTCCTCGCGCATGCCAATAGTCGTCGGCCCCAACTGTTCCAGACAGCTCCAGCTCCCCTGCCGTCACCCCCGTCCACCAGAGCGACAACCGATCTCGCACGAACATGGGTAACTCGTCGGGCACACCCAGAATCCAGCCCCCACCTGGCCGCCGGCCCGCGACGGAAACAAGTCGAGGCACCCGACGACCAGCAAAAGTTCCGGGAGGCGGGAGAGCATCGGCCCAGATAACGCGACCGGTGCGGACAGATTGCGGCGACGGGTACGCACTAATTCGGCAAAGCAGTTCGACGAATGGGAGGTCTTCATGCGAGGATTCATGCCGTGCCGCTGGCGCAGCGGCGGGTTCCGCAGATCCGCCGGTGTGACAATCCGCCGTAGTGTAATGGCAGCACCTCTGATTTTGGTTCAGATAGTTCAGGTTCGAGTCCTGGCGGCGGAGCACATCGGCACGATGGCTTATCGTTGGCCGCGCACATCGCTGAACAAGCACGACGACAGCGCTGACCAAGCACGACGACAGCCCAAGCACGATGACAGGCAGCCGAGGGAGATCCATGCCACAGCAGACCGCCGTCGTCGTTCTCGCAGCCGGTGCCGGGACGCGAATGCGGTCTAAGACTCCTAAGGTGCTGCATTCGCTGGCCGGTCGAAGCATGCTCGCGCACGCGCTGCATGCGGCCAACGAGATCGACCCCGCGTTCCTCATCACCGTGGTAGGACACGATCGGGAACAAGTCGGCGCCGCGGTCGCCGCCGTCGCCACCGAACTCGGCCGCGACATCACCACCGCCATCCAGGAACAACAGCTCGGAACCGGCCACGCGGTGCAGTGCGCGCTTGCGGCGGTTCCCGAGGATTTCACCGGTGACCTGCTGGTCACCTCCGCCGATGTGCCGCTGCTCGACGGGCACACCCTGTCCGCGCTGCTCGACGAGCACCGCAGCTATACCGAACGCTCCGCGGTCACCGTGCTCACCTTCGAACCGGACGACCCGAACGGCTACGGCCGCATCGTCCGCAATGCCGACGGCCAGGTCACCGAAATCGTCGAACATGCCGACGCCACCCCGGAGCAGTCGGCGATCACCGAGGTCAACTCGGGTGTCTACGCCTTCGACGCGACCGTGCTGCGCACCATGATCGGACGCCTGTCCACCGCCAATGCCCAGCACGAGCTGTACCTGACCGATGTGCTGCGACTGGCCCGCGAGGCCGGACATCCGGTGCACGGCGCACGCCTGCTCGACTCGGCCAAGGTCACCGGCGTCAACGACCGGGTGCAGATGTCGGAGGCCGCGCGCACCCTCAACCGCTACATCCTCGAACGGCATATGCGCGCCGGGGTCACGATCATCGATCCCGCGACCACCTGGGTCGACGCGAGCGTGCGAATCGCGAGGGACGCCGAGATCCGGCCGGGAGTGCAGTTGCTCGGCGGCACCGTCATCGGTGAGGACGCGGTAATCGGACCGGATTCCACGCTCACCGATGTCATCGTCGGCGAGGGCGCGCATGTTGTCCGCACCCACGGTGATCAGGCCGTGATTGGTCCCGGTGCGAATATCGGACCGTTCAGCTATCTGCGGCCCGGCACCGTTGTCGGCGATTCCGGGAAGCTCGGCGCATTCGTCGAAACCAAGAACGCATCCATCGGCGCGCACTCCAAGGTGCCGCACCTCACTTATGTCGGCGATGCCACCATCGGTGAGCACAGCAACATCGGCGCCTCCAGCGTTTTCGTCAATTACGACGGAGTGAAAAAGCATCACACCGTCGTCGGATCACATGTGCGGACCGGCAGCGACACCATGTTCGTCGCGCCGGTGACGGTGGGTGACGGCGCGTATACGGCGGCAGGTACTGTGCTGCGTAGAAACGTTCCGCCGGGGGCACTCGCGGTTTCAGGTGGGCCACAGAAAAACATTGAGGGCTGGGTGCAGCGCAACCGTCCGGGGACGGACGCGGCACGGGCGGCGGCGGAAGCCATCGCCACCAAAGAGATGTCCGGTCAGGCAATCGAGCAAAAGGATGGCAAACAGCAGTGACCGCGTCATGGATCGACAACCAGAAGAACCTGATGCTCTTCTCGGGACGCGCTCATCCTGAGCTGGCCGAGCAGGTGGCCAAGGAACTCGACGTCCACGTCACCCCGCAGACCGCGCGCGACTTCGCCAACGGCGAGATCTTCGTCCGGTTCGAGGAGTCCGTGCGTGGCTCGGATGCCTTTGTGCTGCAGAGCTTCCCGGCTCCGCTGAACCAGTGGCTGATGGAACAGCTCATCATGATCGACGCGCTCAAGCGCGGTTCGGCCAAGCGGATCACCGCGGTGCTGCCGTTCTACCCCTACGCCCGGCAGGACAAGAAGCACCGCGGCCGCGAGCCCATCTCGGCCCGCCTGGTCGCCGATCTGCTGAAGACCGCGGGCGCGGACCGCATCATCACCGTCGACCTGCACACCGATCAGATCCAGGGCTTCTTCGACGGCCCGGTAGATCACATGCACGCACAGCTGCAGCTGGCCGAGTACGTGCGCAACAATTACAGCCTCGAGCACATCACCGTGGTCTCCCCCGATTCCGGTCGGGTGCGCGTCGCGGAGAAGTGGGCCGACTCGCTCGGCGGTTCGCCACTGGCCTTCATCCACAAGACCCGCGACCCGCTGGTACCGAATCAGATCAAGGCCAACCGCGTGGTCGGTGAGGTCGAGGGCCGCACCTGCATCCTGATCGACGACATGATCGACACCGGTGGCACCATCGCGGGCGCGGTCAAGGTGCTCAAGGCGGCCGGTGCCGGTGATGTGGTCATCGCCGCGACGCACGGCGTACTGAGCGATCCGGCCGCCGAGCGCCTGGCCACCTGTGGCGCCAAGGAGGTCGTGGTCACCAATACGCTGCCGATCAGCGAGGAGAAGAAGTTCCCGCAGCTGACCGTGCTGTCGATCGCGCCGTTGCTGGCCCGCACGATTCGCGAGGTCTTCGAGAACGGTTCGGTCACCGGACTCTTCAACGGCAACGCTTGACCGGCAGGTACTGCGTGGGACGTTTGTAAGATGGCGGCTCGGACACTGTTCGGGCCGCCATCGCCTTGTCGGGCGTATTCCCAGGGGGCCATGAGAAGGGGGAGCCGCCATGACTACACCGCAAGATCCTCGACCGAACGTCGATCTCGGGAAGTCGCAGGACCCGCCGGCTGCGGAGCCGACGCAGGTCGCCCAGCCACGGGACAACGTGGACGCGACCAAGGTCTGGTCGGCGGAGCCGGGTGTCGATCCGACGCCGATTGATCAACCAGGACAACCGTTTTCGCCGGAAAACCCACCACCGTACACCCCACCCGCCGGGTATCGGCAGCCCACCGCCTACCCACCGCCACCCCCATATCCACCGAGCTACCCGCAAGCCGGTCCTTACGTCGGACAACCCGGCTATCCGCACCCGCCTGGTGCGTATCCGAGTTATCCGTACCAGCCCTACACGTCGCCTCGGCAATCCGATGTCCCGATCTTCTCGATCATCAGCTTCTCGTGCCTGGCGGCGACCGCACTGTCGGTCGTGCTGTTCTGCGGACTGCCTATCGTGATCACCGGACCGGCGGGCATCGTCCTCGGCATCATCGGCCACAACAAGGGCGAATCGCTCGGCAAGTGGGCGGCCATCGCCAACGGCGCGGTACTGGCGATCGCGGTCGTCCTGGTCATCGCCTTCGTCGGGTTCCTCGGGGCCTTCAGCTGACCCGGTGCGCAGGCGGACCCCGTTTGCCACCGATATCGAGGGGGATACTGGGGGTATGGACCGTGACCCGCTCGATATGGACATGGGGGACGACAAGCAAGAATACGAGATTCGCGCGTACCGGCGCAATGTCGAGGATCCGCCCAATGACCTGCAGATTCGCTATCGCGAAAATGAGGACGATGGCCGACTCGGCATCGGCGAAGAACTCGAACAGGAGTGGACCCCACACCGCCGGGCCGCCGAACTCGCCGAGGAGGACGAGCGGCCCGCAGAGGTCGCCGCGATGGAGATCGTCAACGACCGGGACCTATAGCCCGCCTCCCCGCCGGCCGGACGACACGAGGACAGTTCGATGACCACTCCGCAGCATCCCGAACGAGACGATGGGTCGCCCGAGAAACCGGAGCGGGGACAACCGGAACCCCGGGAAGACACGGCCGCGGCACGCTACGACCGCGATCAGCCCGGCACCGTCTATCCGCCGATCACCGATGCCACCTCGCAAACCCCGTACGGCGGCTATCCCGCCTACACCCCGCAGTCGAACTCCGCACCCCGACCACGATCGGGCGCCCAGCCCCTGTCGCTCATCGGCTTCGTCTGTGCGGGCATCGCCCTGTTGTTCTGCCCCTACCTATTCGGCCCGGTCGGCATCATTCTGGGCATCGTCGGCCACAAAAAGGGCGAATCCCTCGGCAAATGGGCCGCGATCGCATCGACGATCTCGCTGATCATCGGACTCGTCCTCGTCTATGCCGTGTTCAGCGGCAGCATGATCCCGGACTCCAACTGACCGTGCGCCGGATGCGCGTCGTACCTTGGTCACCATGAGTCGATTCGGTGGGTTCCCACTCGCGGGGCTGGACTTTTACGAGGATTTGGAAGCCGATAACTCGAAGGCCTTCTGGACCACACACAAAGATGTCTACGAGGACTCGGTCAAGGCGCCGATGGTCGCGCTGACCGCCGAGCTGGAGGCGGACTTCGGGACCGCCAAGATTTTCCGCCCGTACCGGGATGTGCGCTTCTCCAAGGACAAGGTGCCCTACAAGACGGCGCAGGGCGCCGTAGTCAGCGTGGCACCAGGTACGGGCTGGTATGTGCAGATCAGCGCGGCCGGACTGTTCGTCGGCGGCGGATTCTATGCGGGCTCCCCGGCCCAGATCGCCCAGTTGCGCGCCACCATCGATGACGAGGTCCGCGGCGCGGAGCTCGAGCAGATCCTGGGGAAACTCACCAAGGCCGGATTCACCATCGGCGGCGAGCAGTTGAAGACCAAGCCGAAGGGGTACGACGCCGACCACCCACGCATCGATCTGCTGCGGCACAAATCGCTGACCTGCAGCAAGGAATTCGGCGCACCGGCCTGGTTGGACAAGCCGCGCGCCGCCAAAGAGGTCCGCACCACCTGGGAGGCGATGCGGCCCTTCATCGAATGGCTGGGCGCGGTGGTCAGTGGTGCGCCCGCTCGTACCTAGGGGATGGGTCGGTAAGTTCAGCCACGGGCGGCGAGGACGAGAGCGAATCGGTCGTCCGAATCGGTCCAGACCTGTTCGGTCTTGAATCCGGCCGCGGCCAGTTCGGCGTCCAGCCCGTCGACGCGGAATTTGGCGGAGATTTCGGTGCGCATCTGCTCGCCGCGCGCGAACTGAACGGTGAGGTCCAGCTCGCGGACGGTCACGGTCATATCTTCGGTAGCCTCCAGGCGCATTTCGATCCACTCCTGTTCGGCATCCCAGATGGCGACGTGGGCGAACTTGTCCGGTTCGAAATCGGCGTCGAGGCGGCCGTTCAAGACATGCAATACATTCCGGTTGAATTCGGCGGTGACACCGGCCGCGTCGTCGTAGGCGGGGACCAGTACGGCGGGATCGATGACCAGGCCTGCGCCGAGCAGCAGCCGTTCACCCGGCTCCAGCACCTCGTAGATACCGGCCAGGAATTCGGCCCGTTCGGTGGGGACGAGGTTGCCGATGGTGCCGCCGAGGAACGCGATCATGCGTCGGCCGCCGCGCGGCAGATTGTGCAGGGTGTCGGTGAAATCACTGACCACGCCGTGTACCGCGAGGCCGGGAAATTCGGCCGCGATCTCCGCGGCGGCGGCCCGCAGCGCGGCGGACGAGACATCCTGCGGAACATAGGTTTTCAGCGGTCCCTCGGTGGTCAGGGCCGATAGCAGCAGCCGCGTCTTGGCGGCCGAACCCGAGCCGAGTTCGACCAGGACCTCGGCCTGCGCGGTGCGGGCGATCTCGCCGACGACCCGCTCCAGCAACGCGCGTTCGGTGCGGGTCGGGTAGTACTCGGGGAGTGCGGTGATCTGCTCGAACAGTTCACTGCCGCGCGCGTCGTAGAACCACTTGGGTGGCAACGATTTCGGGTCCGCGGTGAGGCCGAGCCCGGCATCCGCGCGCAACGCCGAGGTGAGGTCGTCGTCGGATAGGTGGATCTCCAGCGTCGGTGCGGTCATAGGAGTGAGCCTTTCGTGCTTGGAACGTCGAGTAGCGGTGTGACGGACAGCGCGCCGGGGCGGGCGCTGACCAGCTGTCGATCGGGAATCGGCTGCCAGCGCGGGTCGTCGTCGAAGGGTTCCGAGGACAGGATGGCGAAATCATCGGTGACCAGAGCCGACAGCGAGTGGTAGACGGTGGTCGCCCACAACTGCCGGCCATCGCCGAGCAGGAGATTCAGCCGGGCGCCCGGTGATCGGTCCAGTACGGCCGAGACCAGCAGACTCAATGCCGCCGGTGCCGCCGCCCACGAACCGTCCGGAGTGTCGGTCGAGAGCAGACCGCGCAGGATCACCCAGAGCGTCGCCGAATCGGTCGCGGATTCGGCCTCCAGCAACTGCGCGGGGTCGAACAGCGGACCAGCGCCGAGTTCGGTTGCGGTGGAGCCGAATTCCTCGGCGACGGCACTGAGGGCCCGCCGCCAATCGGGCACCATACCGTTGTGGCTGAACGCCCATCGACCATGCGTGAACGGCGCGCAGGCATTCCGCTCGATCGGCATGCCCACGGTCGCCGAGCGAACCGCCGCCACTACCGCCCACGACTCCAGTTGCGGCAGTACCTCTTCCACTGCCGGATCGGTCCAGATGGGTGCCGCATTGCGATACCGACTGACAGTCACGCCATCGTCGTCACGCCACCAGGCCACCCCGAACCCATCCGCATTTATCGTGCCACCCCCGCGCATATCCTCAGGTGCCCACGCCTGTGTCCGCAGGGAATGCGAACCGAGGGTCAACATGTCGCCCACCCGCACCGGCGGACCGACGTAACCGAGTTGACGACACATCAGCGCCCACCTTCCACCGGCATGCATCGGGCTGGGGCGCCGGACGGCCGCCGTGGCACCGCAGCCGCTATCGATACCCTCACTCGCCCTCGCCTTTTCGCAGGTCGCGGGCCAGGCGGAAGCCGGAGAAGATCTGGCGGCGGATGGGATGGTCCCAGTTGCGGAAGGTGCCGCGGCAGGCGACCGGATCGGTGCCGAAGGAGCCGCCCCGCAGCACGCGGTAGTCGCCGCCGAAGAAGACATCCGAGTATTCGGCGTACGGGAAGGCGCGGAAGCCCGGATATGCCTCGAAACCCGATGCGGTCCATTCCCATACGTCGCCGATGAGCTGGTGCACACCCGCCGGGGAGGCACCGGCCGGGTATGCGCCGACCTCGGCGGGTTCCAGGTGTCGCTGGCCGAGATTCGCGGTGGCGGAATCGGGTTCGGTATCGCCCCACGGGTAGCGGCGCGAAGTCCCGGACTTCGGATCGAAGCGCGCCGCCTTCTCCCATTCGGCCTCGGTGGGTAGTCGCTTTCCAGCCCAGGTCGCGTAGGCCTCGGCCTCGAACCAGCAGACGTGCACCACCGGCTGCTGCGGACGCACCGGCGTCATCACGCCGAATACCCGACGCCACCAGTGCCCGGCCGGATCGCACTCCCAGAACTGCGGCGCCAGCAGGCCAGCCTGCTGTCGGTGCGCCCAACCGCGCTCGGACCACAGCTCGGGCCGCCCATAGCCGCCGTCGGCGATGAAGGCCAGGTACTGCGCATTGGTGATCGGCGCGACGTCGATGGCGAAGGCGGACACGTGCACCGGATGTGCCGGGCGCTCATTGTCCAGTGCCCACGGGTCGGTCGAGGTGCCCATGGTGAATTCGCCTGCGGGAATGACGACTTCGCCACCGACCAAAGCCGATGCCGCCGGCGCGGCGGGCGCGGACAGCACGGCGGGGCCGGTGCGCAATTGATGGGTGGCGAGCATGGTTTCGTCGTGCTGCTGCTCGTGCTGGGCGATCATGCCGAATGCGAAGCCGCCGTCGACCAGCCGATCACCGCGTAAAGCGCTGGTTTCCAAAACATCCCACACCCGGTTGCGCACGGTGCCGACATAGTCACGGGCCTGGGTGGGGTCGAGCAGCGGAAGTTCCGGGCGATTGGCACGAGCGTGTTTGAAGGCGTCGTACAGCTCATCGATATCGGCGCGGACCGCTTCGCGGCCGCCGACATCGCGCACCAGCCAGAGCTCTTCCTGATTGCCGATATGGGCGAGATCCCAGACGAGTGGGCTCATCAGCCTCGAATGCTGGGCGACCAGCTCCGCTTCATCGAGGGTGGTGAGGCCGGTGGTGCGATCCCTTGCCCGGGTGAGCACTTCGGCGATCCGGTCCCGCAATTGTTCGGTGCCGGAATTATCTGTCGCGGGGTACTGAATGGTCACGATGGGTATCTCCGAACTCGTTCTGGTCGGCGACGCGCGGCTGCGGGGCCACGGTCACGCATGGTCCTCGGGCCGATCCGCACGCTGCGAAACGAGTTCATCGGTCGGGGTGCGACCGCTGCGACATCGCTCGGCTGCGGATTCGATCTCGCTGGCCGCCGCCGGACTCGCCGCATGAGCCGCAGCCAAGGTCAGCAACTCGACCGCGACGCCTCGGATCTCCGGATCGGCCAACCCGCAGCGCGCCGCGTCGAGCCAGCGGCCCACGAGTGGCGCGGCGAGCGCCGTCGCCTCGGCGATAACCGCCGGCGACGACAGCAGGGCGTCGAAGACATGGATCGGGACGGTCCAGTCGTTATCGGGCTGAGCGTCCAGGTAGCGGACCTCGAGGTGTCCGGCGGCCCGTACCGGCGGGAACAACGTGGTCAGGTGATAGTCGAGATCGCCGATATCGGGTCGCCTGCCGATCTCGTCGTCCAGCGCACCGGACAACCAGTCCGCGAAGGTCGCCTCCGGCGGCGCGGACCAGCCGTCACCGCCGCCGTTGCCGGATATGCCATCGGGGCGACGAACGCACAGCAGCGGGACATCCAGGGCCCAGCGCGCATAGCCGGTGACCGGGTCCGGCCAGGAGTCCACCGCGGGACGAGTGCGAGCGTGGTCGAGACGTAACCAGGTGCGCATGCGCTGTGATGCCCAGGCACCCACCGGCGCGCCGTGCAATTCGGGCGAGCAGGCGAAGGCGGCCAATAGCGCGGGACCGATCGTGTACAACGCATTCCATCGGGCGGTGACCTCGGCGCGATCCACGCCGGCATCGACGCTGACCTGCGTCGCGGCGGTATTACACATCATCAATTTGCCGAACGGGCCGATTCCGCCGAAGGACTGCTCCATGGCGCGATAGCGGGGTAACCGCAGGACCCGCTTGGGGCGGCGGTCCGCATCGGCGGCGACGGAGACGGTGCGGATGGATCGGGATTCGAGCAGATCCCGCAGCATCCGAGCATCGGTGTGCAAACCCTCGCACAACTGCGCGGCAGCGGCGAACGGGGCACTGGAGAGTTCGATCTGACCGCCGGGTTCGATGGTGACCCGGCTGCCCCCTGGCAGCGGAAGTGCCGGTGAATCGGGGGCGATGGACCGCGGTGCATAGGGTCCGAGTGCATCTGCGAGTGCAGCCAGTTGCGGGCGGGGGGCGGCCGATGGGCCGGACGACGAACACTCACCCTGCACGGTGAGCCATTCCAGTTCGGCGCCGATGAGCGTCGGTGGGCCCAGCTTGAAGCAGATTTTCTCGAGATAGGCCTCGGCCGCGGCCCGTGAGGACAGTTCACCATTTTCCAGCGCCATGGCCCGCGCCGGATGTTCGAGCGTGACCGCCATACCAACCTCCACCGTGTGAAACCGGGTAACCGTAGCCGTGCTGCGTATGCGCTGCCGGTCGTTGTTCAGGTAGCTCTGTATCGCCGTGGATGCCGGTCGTATTCCATTGCACCGACCCAAACCAGCGTAGCGAGGGGCACCGACAAGAAACGTGACAAGATTCTGAATTCGTGGCCATGCACAGCGGGGCACGCACGTACCGTGCCCCGGACCTGCGCCGACTCGTGCGACGGCCCAATGCCCCGATTTCGGCGATACTGTCGAGGCCATGCTCGACGAGAATCGCGTACGCGCCGACATACCGGTCTACGGTTCCGGATCCGATCTTGTCTTCCTCGACAGCGCGGGCTCGTCGTTGCCGCCCCGAGTCGTCGTCGATACCGTTGTGGCGCATCTGCGACGCGAGGCCGAAATCGGCGGCTACCGCGCGGCGAACGAGCGACTCGACGATCTCGCCACGGTGAAAACCGATATCGGCAGGCTCATCAACGCCGATCCCACCAGCATCGCGCTCAGCGATAGCGCGACCCGCGCGTGGGCCGACTTCTTCTATTCGGTGCCACTCGCACCCGGCGACCGGATCCTCATCTCCGGTGCCGATTATGCGAGCAATGCCATCGCCGCGCTGCAGCGCGCCGAGGCGACCGGTGCAGTGGTCGAACAGATTCCCAGCGACAGCAGCGGCCAGATCGACCTCGACGCCCTCGCCGACATGGTCGACGAACGGGTCGAGTTGGTATCGGTGCTGCACGCACCGACCAACGGCGGTCTGGTCAACCCGGCCGCCGAAGCCACCAGGATCGCGCATTCGGTCGGCGCGCTGGTGCTGCTCGATGCCTGCCAGTCGGCCGGACAGCTGCCGATCGACGTGGCCGAACTCGATGTCGACGCGCTCTCGGTCACCGGTCGCAAATGGCTGCGCGGGCCGCGCGGCACCGGATTCCTTTATGTGCGACCGGAATTGGCCGCATCGCTGGAGCCGCAGCGGCTGGACCTGCACAGTGCGCAGTGGACCGGTCCACAGCAGTATTCCCTCGCACCCGATGCGAGTCGATTCGAATTCTGGGAATGTGATGTCGCGGCGCGACTCGGTCTCGGCGCGGCCGTGCGATATCTGCTCGAACTCGGCCCCGAGGACGTCTACGACGCGATCGCGGCCCGCGCGGAACACCTGCGCAAGTCGCTGCCGGAAATCGACGGGATCACGGTGCGCGACATCGGAATTCGGCACAGCGGCATCGTTTCGTTCACCGTCGACGGGAAATCCGCCGTCGAGGTGCGCGATCGCCTTGCGGCCCAGAATATTACGGTGACTGCGAGTCATGCCAGCTCTACGCTGCTGGATATGACCGCCCGCGGTCTGGATTCGGTGGTGCGTGCCTCGCCGCACTGCTTCGTCACGTTCGAGGAACTGGACCGGTTCGTCGGCGCGGTCGCGACGCTCTGATGTCACCTCGCGAACTGGTCGTCCTCGGCACCGCGAGTCAGGTTCCGACCAAGCAGCGCAACCACAATGGGTATCTGCTGCGCTGGGGCGAGGAGGGTATCCTCTTCGACCCGGGCGAGGGCACCCAGCGGCAGATGATGTATGCGGGCGTGTCGGTCACCGATATCACCCGGATCGCGGTGACACATTTCCACGGCGACCACTGCCTCGGACTCCCCGGCATCGTCCAACGAATCAATCTCGACAAGGTCGCCCATCCGGTCGATGTGTACTACCCCGCCTCAGGTGAGGTGTTCTTCGATCGGCTGAGCAACGCCAGCTCCTTCTATCGCACCGTCGAGCTCCGGCCGCATCCGATCGCCGATCCGGGTGTGCTGGATGCGCCCGGCGCGCCGTTCGTCCTCGAAGCGGTCGCGCTATCGCATCCGGTCGACACGTTCGGCTACCGGCTCACCGAACCGAGCGGTGTGCGCATCCTGCCGGAGCGGCTCGCCGCGTACGGCCTGCACGGCCCGGCGGTCGGGCAACTGCAACGCGCGGGCAGAATCCGATTCAACGGGCGCACAATCACATTGACCGAGGTCAGCACGCCGAAGCCAGGCCAGAGCGTCGCCTTCGTCATGGACACCCGGCTCTGCCCTGGCGTAGCGACCCTCGCCTCGGGCGTGGACATGCTGGTGATCGAGGCGACCTTCCTGGACGCCGACGCCCACCTCGCCGCGGAATACGGTCATCTCACGGCCGGGCAGGCGGCCAGGGTCGCCGCCGAGGCGGGCGCGCGCACCCTGGTCCTTACCCACTTCTCCCAGCGCTACCGCGATCTCGACGGCCACCGTGCCGAGGCGTCCGCGTACTTCACCGGCGAGATCTTCGTCGCCACCGATCTCGCGAAAATCCCACTTCCACAACGACGTTAGCCCCGAGAGGCACCGGCGAGCAGATCGCGCGTGAGCCGGGATCCGCACCCGCTGCCGGAATTCGGACACACTGCGTAGATCCACACCCGACACCGGATTCACAGCCGATCCCGCCCATGCGGAGACAGACAACGGTGCGGCTGTCAGGCCAGGTGCAGTGCGAGGACTTGGGCAACGAGAGCGCGTGTGTCCGTTGCGGGGACGACAAGCCGCAGACTCCGGTTCGCCTGGAGCGCGGCGATGCCGTGCAGGTTGGTCCACAGCGCGATAGCCGTGGCCCGCGGATCGGTTGCGGTGGGTGCGGCCGCGGCGACCAACGCGGCGAAGCGCTCGAACAGCGGCAGGGTGATCGAGCGCAAATTCTCGCCGGAACCCTCGAGCAGATCGTGGCGGAACATCAGCGTGAACATCTCGGGGCGCGCACCCGCGAACTCGACGTATTCGCCCGCCATGACCTGGAGTTGCTCCCGCGGCGTGGTCACCCCCTCCGCCGCCTTCGCGAACCGCTCGATGAGATCGGCGAAACCACGCGCCGCGATGGCGGCCAAGAGCGCGCGGTGTGTCGGAAAATGTCTGCGCGGCGCACCGTGGGAGACCCCGGCCGCACGGGTGATCGCACGCAGACCCAACTGGGCCGCGCCGACCTCCTCGAGCAAGTCGACGCCGGCGCCGACCAATCGCTCTCGCAGCGGCTCGCTCGCCCCTGTGGAGACATTGTCTTCGACGGTCATCGAATCACTCCTGCCGACTGCGTCACAAAGGCCCAAATCCCCTATTGACAATCGTAGACGCTGTCTACACTCGTGCGGTAGACAGTGTCTACACAACTTTTTCGGAGGCTCATGTGTGGTACCGGTTGTTCAAGTACGTCCTGCTCGGCCCGCTGCTGCGACTGCTCGGTCGCCCCGCGGTGGAAGGGCTGCGGCACGTACCGCGCACCGGACCGGTCATCATCGCCGCCAACCACCTGGCGATGCTCGACTCGATGTATCTCGCCCTGGTCCTGCGCCGCCGGGTCACCTTCCTGGCCAAGCAGGAATACTTCACCGGTACCGGATTCAAGGGCCGGTTCCAGCGCTGGTTCTTCACCGTCGTGGGTCAGGTCCCGGTGAATCGCACCGGCGGCACCGCCGCCGCGGACGCACTCGCCGCCGCCACGAAAATCCTGGAATCCGGCGGGGTGTGGGCCATCCATCCGGAGGGCACCCGTTCTCCGGACGGCCGCATCTATCGCGGCCGCACCGGCGCACTGCGCGTCGCCATGGCCACCGGCGCTCCGGTCATCCCGGTGGTGCTTTCGGGCACCGACAAGGTGAATCCACGCGGCCGCCGGTTGCCGCGCTTCGGCAAGGTGCGCATCAGCTTCGGCACGCCGCGTCGCTACCCGCAACTCACCCCGAGCCCGATGGTCGGCATCGGAACCGAAGCACCCGCCTGCCACGTCCGCGCCGCCACCGACGAGCTGATGCGGGAGTTGGCAACCCGGTCCGGCCGCCATTATGTCGACCGCTACGCCGCCACCTTCGGTTCGAACCGTTCGTAGCTTCGCGCCCTCGATCAACCGACCAGATCCGACAAGTCCTCCGCCTACCGCCCGGAACCGTTAACGCAAAGCAGAATTGGCGGGATAGTTGGAAGCAGGCCGGCGCACGTCCGGCCATCGCACCGTGGTAATCAGGAGTTGGACTTGAGCAGGTTCACCGATGAGATGTACGCGACGGCGCAAACCTCGGTTCGCGGGCTGGTGACCGGGGAGCCGAACGCGCCGCTACGGCAGACGTGGGGCGAGATCCACCGGATCGCGCGCCGGATGGCCGGCGGACTGGCGGCGGCCGGTATCGGACACGGCGACGCGGTCGGCGTGCTGGCCGGGATGCCGGTCGATATCGCACCGGCCTGTCAGGGCATCTGGATGCGCGGCGCGTCGATCACCATGCTGCATCAACCGACCCCGCGCACCGATCTGGTGGTCTGGGCCCGCGATACCGAAACCGTGCTGTCCATGATCGAGGCGCGCGCGGTAGTGCTCGGCGCGCCCTTCGAGGCCGCCGAACCACTGCTGCGCGAGCGCGGCATCACCGTCGTGCGCATCGATCAACTGCGCGACTGCCAGGAGACCGATCCGGTGCCCACCGTGGAGACCGATATCGCGTTGCAGCAGTTGACATCCGGTTCGACCGGATCGCCGAAGGCGGTGCGGATCACGCACGGGAACTTCTACGTCAACGCCTACGCCATGTTCGATCGGGTGAAGTTCCAGCTCGACGACGATGTGATGATCAGCTGGCTGCCCCTTTTCCACGATATGGGTATGGTCGGATTCCTCAGCGTCCCCATGCAATTCGGCGCCGAAGTGGTCTGCGTGACGCCCATCGACTTCCTGATGCGTCCCCTGCTGTGGGCCGAGCTGATCGACAAGTACCGCGGCACGGTCACAGCGGCACCGAATTTCGCATACTCACTGCTGGCCCGCCGGCTCAAGCAGGCCGAGGACGGCGCCTACGATCTCAGCAGCGTGCGTTACATGTGGAACGGCGCCGAGCCCGTCGATCCGGACACCATGGAGGCCCTCGCCGCCGCCGGCAAACGCTTCCGGCTCAATCCGATGGCGCTCACCCCGGTCTACGGCATGGCCGAAACCACGCTGGCCGTATCGATTCCGGATCCCGGACACGGGCAGATCCTCGACATCATCGATGCCGACCTGCTGGAGGCACTGGGCAAGGCCGTACCGGCACACGATGGCCACGGCACTGTCCGCCGACTGCCGACACTCGGCTACCTGGTCGACAATCTGGAGGGCCGGATCGTCGATGCGGAACGCCAGCCGCTGCCGACCCGTTCGGTCGGCGTGATCGAACTGCGCGGTCCCGCGGTCACTTCCGGCTATGTCACGGTCAACGGGTTCCGCCCGGCGCAGGATGCGGACGGCTGGCTCGATACCGGCGATATCGGCTACTTCACCGATGAGGGCCTGATCGTGGTGTGCGGCCGGATCAAGGACGTCATCATCATGGGCGGCCGCAATATCTACCCGACGGATATCGAGCGTGCCGCCATGCGCGTGGTGGGCGTGCGCCCCGGCAATGCCGTCGCGGTCCGCTTGGACGCGGGTGAGAAGCGCGAAAGCTTCGCCGTCGTTGTGGAAAGCAACGACTACCAGAATGGCGACGAGGTCAAGCGCATCGAACGCGAAATCGTGCACGCGGTGTTCTCCGAAGTCGGCGCCCGCCCCCGCACCGTCGCCGTCCTCGGCCCCGGTGCCCTCCCCAAAACCTCCTCGGGCAAGCTGCGCCGCTCCGCCACCGCCATCCACTTGCGCTGAACGGCAGTCGAACGCGGCCTAGTGCAGCTGGTTCTGGGCCGGTTCGAGCCCGACGCGCAGGAGCAGCTCGACCGCGTCCGCGGCCTGTTCGACGATCACCGGCACTTCCTTGCGCTCCGCCGCGGAAAACGGCTTGAGCACATAGTCCGCCGGGTCCTGGCGACCCGGTGGGCGGCCGATGCCGATGCGGGTGCGCAGATAGTCCTTGGTGGTCAGGGCGCTGGAGACCGAACGCAATCCGTTGTGCCCGCCCTCACCGCCGCCGCGCTTGAGTCGGACCTGACCGAACGGTAGATCCAGTTCGTCGTGCACGACGATCACCTCGGTCGGCGGCACCGAGAAGAATTTCGCCAGCGCCGCGACCGGTCGCCCGGAAAGATTCATGAACGAGCGCGGCTTGGCGATCAGCACCTGACGCCCGTCCAGCCGGGCCTGCAACAGATCGGCACCGGACTTCTTGTGGACGGCAAAACGGCCGCCGACGCGCTGCGCGAGCACGTCGGCGACCAGAAAGCCGATATTGTGCCGGGTGCGCTCGTACTCCGGACCTGGATTGCCAAGTCCGACCACCAGCGCGGGCCCGGTCGAGGATTCGGTCATGCGGACAACCGACCCGGGGAGTTCTTACTCGGCGCTCTCGGCCTCGGCGGCGCCCTCTTCCCCGGCCGGAGCCTCGGCGGCGGGGGCGGCGATGATGTTGACGATCAGGGCCTCCGGGTCACCGGCCAGGGTGACGCCCTTGGGCAGTTCGATCGCACCGGCGGTGATCTGGGTGCCGGCCTCGGCGCCCTCGATCGAGACCTCGATGGCCTCTGGAATGTTGAGCGCGTCGGCCTCGATGGACAGCGTGGTGGATTCCTGGGTGACCAGGGTGCCAGGGCCGGCCTCACCGGTCAGCGTGACGTTCACATCGGCGGTGACCTTCTCGCCGCGCTTGACGATGAGCAGGTCGGCGTGCTCGATGTAACGGCGAATCGGGTGCACCACAACGGATTTGGTCAGCGCGAGCTGCTTCTTGCCGTCGATGACGAGGTTCAGCACCGCATTGGTGCCGTGCTCGCGCAGGATGGCGGCGAAGGCCTGGGCGTTGAGCGAGAGGTGCTGCGGGTCGGCGGCGTGGCCGTACAGCACGGCGGGAACATTGCCAGCGCGACGGGTGCGGCGGGCGGCGCCCTTGCCGAACTCCGTGCGGACGGCTGCTTCGAGAACGTTGGCGTCGGACATGACTGGATCTACTCCCTACGGCTCTTGCGGGCTGTCAACAGTGCGCCAGGGACTGTTATCCGCCCTGGCAAAGGTTGGTCTATTCGTCTGGCGAAGACCGAACGAGGACGGCCGAGAGCCGGGCCGCGTCGATCACGGTGAACGCATTACGTCTGCGGTCACCCTCGCCGAGACAACCCGAACACCATAGCGCAAGTGTTTATGTCCAGCTGAATCGGGTGGTCGGACTGGTAGGCCGGTCGTCATCCCGGTCGCGTACGCTGGAGCGGTTGCCGATCGGCCGTCTGAAAGGTTGTTGAAGTTGACCGCCTCCACTGAGGGTGTCGTCACGCCCGCCCCGCGTGGTCTGCCCGCCGAGGTCGCCCGGCGACGCACATTCGCGGTGATCTCCCACCCCGACGCGGGCAAGTCGACGCTCACCGAGGCGCTGGCGTTGCACGCCAGAATGATCTCCGAGGCCGGCGCGATCCATGGCAAGGCCGGGCGCAAATCCACCGTGTCGGACTGGATGGAGATGGAGAAGGCGCGCGGTATCTCCGTGAGTTCGACCGCGCTGCAGTTCAACTACCGCGCCGCGGGCTCGGATATCGATAACGTCATCAACCTGGTCGACACCCCTGGCCACTCGGATTTCTCCGAGGACACCTACCGCGTACTCACCGCCGTGGATGCGGCGGTCATGCTCATCGACGCCGCCAAGGGTCTGGAGCCGCAGACGCTCAAGCTGTTCCAGGTGTGTCGCCATCGCGGTATACCGGTCGTCACCGTGATCAACAAATGGGACCGTCCTGGCCGCGCGCCGCTGGAACTGCTCGACGAGATCGGCGAGCGGATCGGCCTCACGCCGACCCCGCTGTTCTTGCCGGTCGGCATCGCCGGTGACTTCCGGGGACTGCTACGTCGCGGTCCGGAGGGGGCGGCCGTCGAATACATCCACTTCACCCGGACCGCGGGTGGCGCGACCATCGCGCCGGAGGAATCGATAGATCCGGAATCGGCCGAGGCCCGCGAGGGCGAGGCGTGGGCGACCGCCGCCGAGGAGAGCGAACTGCTCTCGGCTACCGGGCAGGACCACGATCAGGAGATGTTCCTGGCCGGGCAGACCTCCCCGGTTATCTACGCCTCGGCGATGCTGAATTTCGGGGTGCGACAACTGCTGGAGACCCTGGTCGAACTGGCGCCCGCACCCGGTTCGCGTGCCGACATCGGCGGCACGCCGCGCGACACCACCGATCCGTTCAGCGCGGTCGTCTTCAAGGTGCAGGCCGGAATGGATGCGGCACACCGGGATCGGCTCGCGTTCATGCGGATTGTCTCCGGTGAATTCGAACGCGGCATGGTTGTCACGCACGCGCAGACCGGTCGGCCGTTCGCGACCAAATACGCGCTCACGGTTTTCGGGCGCGAGCGCTCCACCGTCGACACCGCCTACCCGGGTGATGTGGTCGGCCTCGTGAATGCCACCGCGCTGGCGCCCGGACACACGCTGTTCGTGGACAAGAAGGTGGAGTTCCCGCCGATCCCGTCCTTCGCGCCGGAGCACTTCGCGGTGCTGCGGGCGCAGAGTGCGGGTAAGTACAAGCAGTTCCGCAAGGCCATCGATCAGCTCGATTCCGAAGGCGTGGTGCAGGTGCTGCGCAATGACGCGCGCGGTGACGCGTCACCGGTGCTCGCCGCGGTCGGTCCGATGCAGTTCGAGGTCGTCACCGCGCGGATGCTGGCGGAGTTCAATGTCGAGACCCATATGGAGCACCTGCCCTACACGCTGGCGCGGCGCACCGATGCGGAGTCGATGGCCGAACTCGATCGGCAGCGCGGGGTCGAGGTGTTCACCCGCTCCGACGGGGTGCTGTTGGCGCTGTTCAGCGATAAATGGCGGCTGCAGTACATCGAGAAGGAGCATCCGAAGCTCACGCTCGAGCCGCTGGTCGCCACGGCCGACTAGGACAGCCGCCGCGACCGTTCGCGGCCCGATTCCGAATCCCGCACAGTCGCAGCGCTCGGGCCGATGCGCTCACCCGTCTCGGGTTCCGCCGCCTCCGGCGGGGGCTCGCGCCACAGTGGGGTGGTGGTGCCGGGATCGCGTTCGACCGCCGCGATGCCGTCTTCGCGCGCGATCAGCCCCCAGCGACTCGACGTCAGCCGCAGGCTCGGCAGATCGCTGAGCGAGAGGACCACCTCATAGGTCCGCTCATATCCGGTATGCGCGATGCGCCATTGACCATCGGTGCAGCGGACGTAGCGATCGGTATAGAACGCCGCGCCGCGCAACAGCATGTTGTGCGCCGGTATCAGCACGGTATCGGCGAGATACCAAGTGCCGGTGGCCGTGTCTCCCTCGACATCGATCTCCGGATGGTCGCATCTGTGCTCGGTGATGACATGCGGTCCGAGCGTGTTGCGCATGAACGCCAGGAATGCGTCCCGCGACTCGAACTGCAGGTATTCGCTGTAGGTGGCGGTCGCCTCCGGGATCATGGTGTCCGCGAATTCATCCCACGACTTGGTGTCGAGGGTGCGCAGATACCTGAACTTCAGGCGACTGATCGCCGACACAGCATCCCGGTCCATATCTCAACAATCCCATTCGAAGTCGCCGCGCTACGGAGATTGGGAGATTTGTATCAGATTGCTATCACTTCGAGCCGAAACCAGCGGTCAACCGTGCGGGTCAGTTCCCGATAGTGAAGCAGGTGTTGCAGAAGTCGCTGCCGAATTCGGTCAGCCGCAGACTCTTGCGCACGATCTTGGGCGCGCGTCCGGCCTTCTTCAGCGCGGCCTCGACCACCGGCTGCACCTCGAGCACCATGTACCGGCTGAGCACCACCGGATCATCGGAAACCTGGGTCAGGCCGAGGCGGTTGAGGTTGATCAGATAGGTGCGCGCGCGGTCCGGATAACGGACACCGGCCTGTTCCGGAACCGAAGTGAGATCACCGGTCACCAATTCCGAGCCGATGCCGAGCGGCCGATTGGTACGCACATCGACCGACGGCTGCGGACCGTTCAATGCCATGAACCGAAGAATGCGTGCCTCGTCCGGAGCCAACTCGTCGAGGATCCGGTCGTAGGCGGGGTGCACGTCCTCGGTGAAGTAGACATCGGCCGACCGGGCGAGCAGCGCATCGCCGCGGCGGCGCAACTCCTCACTACTGGCCGAGCGCATCGGCGCGCCGATGCCGATCGGTGCCTGCTGCGGCGCACTCCCGTTGGAAGTCGGTACGTAGCTGACGATTTCGCGAACCGAGCCCTCCGTGACGCCGAGCGCGCTGCGCGCGATGGAGCGCAACGCATTACCGGTGCGTTCGGCGATATCCGCCGACGACTCACCGTCGAGCGCGGCCTGGGTGATCTCCTTGGTCACCTCATAGGTCGTCTCGACGGCCCACTGACTGCCGCGCACCACGGTGCCCGCCGCCAGCCCCGCCGCTCGGAACACACCGCGAATCAGCCGCGCCTCATTGCTGATCTGCCGCTGTTCGACATCCGAGCGCTCCACCGAGCGGGAACCGGCCCTGGCCATGTCCTGTCCGGTCCTGTCGTCTGTCACGTTCTACTCCGATGTATTGCCAAGTGAACGAATACGCCCACAGATTATTGCCCGCCAGCCTTCCAGGTATGCCGTACCGCGAGCGGACTGGCCCGGCAAAACACGCCGACCCCTGCCATCGGACGCGCGATGGTCGACATTGTCTCCGGCGCTTGTTGACAGTACGACATTCTGGACACACAGTGTGACTGATGTCTCAGACAATCTGCTGTGGCCCCGGACACTCGCGGTGGACCGGCTTCTCGACCTCACAGTAGGGTCCGTCTGCCGACTGGGTGCTAGTTTGGGTTGCCGGTGAGGCGGCGGTCACCGGTATATCGGCAGGAGGGTGTCGTGTTGGAGAGTGTTTTCGGGGTGCATCCGACGGTCCTCCTGGAATTAGTGACTATCCCCCTTTTCACTGGCATCATCGGCTACATCACCAACTGGACCGGCATCCTGATGTTGTTCAAGCCGGTCGCCTTCCACGGTATTCGTTTACCCGGATTGCGTGCGCTGTTTCCCTTCTTGCCCAAGCGAATTCAGGTGCTGCCGCTGCTGAGCTACGACGGGCGAATGGGCTGGCAGGGCATCGTGCCCTCACGTGCGGACAAAATGGCGAGCATCGCGGTCGACAAGGGGCTGGCGAAACTCGGTAGCGTCGCCGACTTCTATCGCGAACTGGAACCGGACAAGCTTGCCGAACATCTCGCCACTATCGCCGACGCGCAGATCAAAGACATCGTCGAAGAAATCCTGCGCCGCGAACATCCGCAACTCTGGTACAACCTGCCGATCGGTGTACGCGAGATGATTCACGCGCGGGTCCGCCAGCAGTTGCCCGATATTCTGCGCGAGCTGACCGAGGAATTGGGCGCCAATATCGATCAACTGCTGGACGTCAAGCAGATGGTCATCCGCTATTTCCAGGCGCGTCCGCATCTGCTCAACACCCTTTTCCAGGTGCTCGGCGCCAAGGAACTGCGCTTCATGCAGAACTTCGGCTTCTACTTCGGCGCGCCGATGGGTGTGGTGCTGGTCGCCGTGCTGCATCTGACCGGCTGGTCGTCGCTGGTGGTGCTGCCGATCGGCGGCGTCGTCATCGGCTGGGTGGTCAACTGGATCGGCCTGAATATGATCTTCGCGCCCGCGTACCCGAAGTGGTGGTGCCCGTGGCGGCAGGGCCTGCTGATCAAGCGGCAGCTCGAAATCACCGACGGCTACGCGGAATTGGTCTCCAGCCAGGTGATGACCGTCGCCAATATCGGTGACGAGCTGCTGAACGGTCCACGCTCGGACCGGACCATGCAGATGCTCGAGGACACGCTGCGCCCCGCCGCGGACCGAGCGCTCGGCCCGGCGCGACCGGCGGTGAAGTTCATGCTCGGCAGCCGGGAGTACGACTCGCTGCAGTCGACATTGACCACCGAGGCGATGTCGATCGCGCCGATCGCGTTCGCGGATCCGGACTTCAACGTCCAGCAGGGCAGGCAAATCAACGACTACATCGCCAAACAGATGTCGGCGCTATCGCCCCCCGACTTCGTGGATATGCTGCGTTCGGCCATCAAACAGGACGAATGGCTCCTTTTTCTCCATGGCGGCGTGTTGGGTCTCTTCGCCGGATACGCTCACATCCTGATCTTCGGAACGGGAGTGGCGACAACATGGCTATGACGGAAGCTGGCGACGACGATCTGCGGGCCGCCGGGCAGAGCTCCGAGCACGCGGACCAGTCCGAGGTGGCCGACACCGCAACAACTTCCGAATCATCCGACGGGCAATCGACCGAAATCGCGCGGCTGCCTGTCGGCGAGGTCGAAGCGGCCGCGTCGAAGCGGGAGCCCGGCTCGGTACGCAAGACCGTTCGGGCGACCACCGGGGTCGCTCGAGTCGCGGTGAGCGCGGCGGCCGGGGTGACCGCGTGGAGCATCGATACCGCGCTCGGCGTCGGGGCGACCGTGGTCCGCGGCAGTATCGCCGGAAATCCGCCACGTGCGGTGCTGGCCGAGGCGGAGGCGGAGGTTCGGGACGCGGTGCGGCGCGCGTTGCGGCTGCCCGCCACGCCCGAACAGCCCACGACCGACGCCGTTCCCACACTGCGTGAACAGGGCGCCGCGCTGCTGCGGCTGTCGGCGAGTACGCAGGGCGAGCACCATGAAACCCACCCCGCCTTCGCGCGCATGCTCGAGGAGTTGACCCCCGATGAGGCGCGCATCCTGCGCTTCCTGCACCTCGACGGCCCGCAGCCCTCGATCGATATCCGCGCCGGACGCCCGCGCGCCCTCGGTGTCGAGCGAATCCTCACCGGGCTCAACCTGATCGGCGAGCACGCGGGCCTGCGGTTCCCCAACCGCATCCAGCAATATCTGCCCAACCTGCGCCGCCTCGGCCTAATCGAATTCGTCAAGGAACCGGTGGGCAACCCGAACCGCTACCAACTCCTCGAAGCCCAATCCCCCGTCCGAGAAGTATTGAAGCGCTCTGGTTTCGGCACCAAGGTCTACTACCGCAGCATCGCACTCACCGGCTTCGGCGCGGACTTCGTCCAAACCTGCCTGCCGGTTGTCGTCCAGGACGGGCGCGTCTCCGGCACCAGCTAGATCGGCGCTGCTCGAATCAGGCGCCGTCGGCCAGTTCCAACCAGCGCTCCTCGGCGGACTCCTTTTCGGCCAGGACCTGTTTGAGCTCGCTGCCGAGGGTGATGAGCTTGTCCGGATCGGTGGCGGCGTCGGCCAGTGCGGTGTGGAGGCGTTGTTCGCGTTCGGTGAGTTTATCGATGGTGCGCTCCAATTTGGCCAGTTCCTTGCGGGCGGCGCGGTAGGTGGCGGAATCGGTCGCGGGGGTTTCGGCGGGCTTGGGCTCGGCCGATCGCGTGGTGGCGGAGCTCGATGCGGCGCGCTTCTTCAAGTATTCGTCGATGCCGCCGGGCAGGTTGGTGAGCTTTCCGTCGCCGAACAGGGCCCAGGTGGAGTCGCAGATGCGCTCGATCAGATAGCGGTCGTGGCTGATCACGACCAGGGTGCCCGCCCAGTTGTCGAGCAGGTCTTCCAGTTGCTGCAGGGTGTCGATGTCCAGGTCGTTGGTCGGCTCGTCCAGAAGCAGGACATTCGGTTCGGACATCAGGATGCGGGTCAATTGCAGCCTGCGGCGCTCGCCACCGGATAGGTCGCCGACCGGGGTGCGCTGCCGGGCCGGGGTAAAGCCGAGGCGTTCGGCCAGCTGACCGGCGGAGATTTCCTTATCCCCCAGCGTGATTCGCTGCGCGATCTGCTGTACCGCTTCCAGCACCCGCAGCTCGGTCGGCAGGTCGTCGAGTTCCTGTCGCAGCCAACCGATCTGGACTGTCTGTCCCTGAATGCGTTTGCCTGCAGCGGGTTCGACGGCACCGGCCAGCGTGCGTAGTAGCGTCGTCTTACCGGAGCCGTTCACGCCGACCAGGCCGACTCGCTCTCCCGGCGCCAGGCGCCAGGTCGAATCGCGCACCAACTCTCGGCCGTCCGGGGTGGTGAGGGTGGCATCCTCCAGCTCGATGACGATGCGGCCCAGGCGCTTTCGCGCGAATGCGGCCAGTGCGACGCTATCGCGCGGCGGCGGCACATCGGCGATCAGCGCCTCGGCCGCCTCCACCCGGTAGCGCGGTTTGGAGGTGCGGGCTTTCGCACCGCGCCGCAACCAGGCCAACTCCTTGCGCGCCAGATTCGCGCGCCTGGCCTCGGCGGCGTCGGCCTGCCGCGCCCGCTCGGCACGCGCGAAAATCCAATCGCCGTAACCACCTTCGTAGCTCTCGACCTTGCCGCCGACGACCTCCCAGGTGTCGGTGGCCACGGTGTCGAGGAACCAGCGATCGTGGGTCACGACCACCAGGGCGCTGCGGCGCTCGAGCAGATGCCGGGCCAGCCACTGCACGCCCTCGACATCGAGATGGTTGGTCGGCTCGTCGAGAACGAGCAGGTCGAGGTCGCGAACCAGCGCAGCGGCCAGTGCGACGCGGCGACGCTCGCCACCGGAGAGATTGTCGACGGAGGTATCCAGACCGAGGCCCTCGATGCCGATACCCGCCATCACCGAACGGATGCGCGGATCCGAGGCCCATTCATGTTCGGCCACCTCATCCGTCATCGCATCATCGGCCAGTCCGGCCAGCACCACGGATCCGACGGTCGCGCCCGCGGGCAGCACCCCACGCTGGGTCACCACCGCCATGCGCAGCCCGCCGACCCGGCTCACCCGGCCACTGTCGGGCGACTCGAGCCCGGTCAGCACCTCCAACAGGGTGGTCTTGCCGCCGCCGTTCAGGCCGACGACACCGATCCGCTCGCCCGCGTGAATACCGAGCGAAACGTTGTCCAGGAGCGGTTTGATTCCGAAGCTCTTGGAGACCTGTTCGAGATTGATCAGGTTGGACATGGATCCTTCCGAGTCATGCGCCGGGCGTGTGCTCTCCCCGCGCAAGCGTACCGAGCACCGCGAACGCGCCGCCGCCCCACCGAACGCCCGCGCGGTGCCGCCGTCCGGGCACACCACGCCGCGCTCGTTCTCCTCGTCGCGGCTGACCTACCCGGAACGCTCCTGACCACCGCAGTCGCCCGCCGCGGTGTACTGCTCGGCGAACCGCGGCGCGACCGGATCCGCCGTTGGAGTTCGCGTGGACACGCCACTTATCGCAGTTCCGCACCACATGGGGCGTGCGCACTCGTGGGAATCGTCGTGAACCTCGCCAGGCCGGGTCCCCGACCAGCGAACCGACGACCCCGGCGACTTGCGCGACGAACGGCGTTCGTTTAGAGTCGTCTCAGCGAACAGTGTTCGTTACGAACAATGTTAGCGATGGCGCTCCTGGGTATAGCCGCAGAATAGGAGCCCCACCTCGAGGTCGAGGTGCGTAGGGCGGCACGGTTCAACTACGCCTTATCTGGAGGTTCCTCATGCACGTCGGACTTGGTCTGCCCATTTCCGATCCCGCCGCCCTGCTCGACTGGGCCCGCCGCGCCGATGCGGGTCCGTTCTCCACCCTCGGTCTGCTCGACCGGCTCGTCTACGACAATCCCGAACCATTGGTCGCGCTCGGCATGATCGCGGGCGCCACCAGCCGCATCAAGGTGCAGACCGAGGTGCTCATCGCGCCGCTGCGCGAGCCGACACTGCTCGCCAAGCAGGCCGCCACCCTCGATCGCATATCCGGTGGCCGCTTCGTGCTCGGCCTCGGCGTCGGCGGTCGCGAAGATGATCACATCGCCTCCGGCACCGACCTGCGCTCCCGCGGCCGCCGCCTGGACGAACAACTCGAGATCATGCGCCGCCTGTGGTCGGGCCGGCCGTACGGCACCGACTGTGGGCCGATCGGTCCGGCGCCGCTGCGTCCCGAGGGACCCGAACTACTCTTCGGCGGCTTCCAGCCGGCCGCCATCGATCGTGTCGGCCGTTGGGGCGGTGGCTTTCTCGCCGCCGCCGCACCATCGTGGGCCGGCGGCCTCTTCGACACCGCCCGCCGTTCGTGGCAGGAACACGGACGCGACGGTGCGCCCCGCTTTGTCGCCCAGGTCAATGTCGCGCTCGGCGCGCCCGACCTCATCGTCGACGCCCGCACCTCGATGGGCGCCTACTACGAATTCAGCGGTCGTGCCGACTTCATGCTCGCCGGAATGCTTACCACGCCCACCGAGATCCGCACGGCCATAAGCCAATTCGAGGATCTCGGCGCGGACGAGGTCATGCTCTACTGCTACGGCCGCGACGCCGACCAGGTAGACCGCCTCGCCGACGTCATCGCCTGACGACGAAACGTCAGCGCTTGCCGAGCGTGTCGCTGTTGATGACCCGAGCACCGGGCACCGGCCCGCTCGCGGTGCGCACACTGCGGCACACACCCGCACCCGCGAGCTCGGCCGCGACCGCCACCGCACCATCCTCGCTGTCACAGAGGAATGCGCAGGTCGGGCCGGAACCGGAGACCAGCCCGGCAAGCGCACCGGCACCGACGCCAGCGCGCAAGGTCCGCCGCAACTCGGGCTTCAGCGACAGCGTGGCCGCCTGCAGATCGTTACCCAGCAGGGGCGCAAGCTGTTTCGGGTCTCCGGAGGCCAGTGCCTGCATGAGCTCCTGCGGCTCGCCGAGTCGAGGTGGGGTGCCGATTTCGCGTAGTCGGTCGAGTTCGGCGAAGACGGCGGGGGTGGACAACCCCCCCTTGGCGAGCGCGAGTACCCAGTGAAAGGTATTGCGGGACAAAACCGGAAGCAGCCGCTCGCCGCGACCGGTGCCGAGCGCCGTGCCGCCGTGCAGCGCGAACGGCACATCGCTGCCGAGTTCGGCCGCGACCGCGAATAATTCGTCGCGGCTCAGCCCGACATCCCAGAGCGCGTTCAGGCCCACCAGCGCCGCGGCGGCATCCGCGCTGCCGCCGGCCATCCCACCGGCCACCGGAATGCCCTTGTTGATGGCGATTTCCACCAGCGGGGCGCGGCCGGCCAGATGTGCGATGCGCACGGCGGCCTTCCACACCAGATTGGTCCGATCGGTCGGCACATCGTCGGCACCCTCGCCGCTGACCCGCACGGTCAGCGAAGCGGCGGGCGCGAGTTCCAGATCATCGCTGAGCGATAGGGCTTGGAACACCGTGGTCAGCTCGTGATAGCCGTCCGCGCGCACGTCGCCGACGCCTAGGTGGAGGTTCACCTTGGACGGTGCGCGCACGATGACGGGACTTGGCACAACTGACAACACGGTGCTCAAGCCTATCCGGTGGGTACGACAGGTGCTCAGCTCGAGATGAGACATTCACCGCCCCTGTGTCGGACGGTTACAACAGGGCCCCACCGGTGGCATCGATCCACTGACCGGTGACCCACCGGGAATCGTCGGAGGCGAGGAATGCGGTGATATCCGCGATATCACCGGGCTGGCCGACGCGATTCAACGGCGACCAGCCGGCCACCAATGCCACGGTTAGTCGACCGAACCCCGGAACGACAGTGCAACTCACCCTTGCGCTATATACCCTCCATGGGTATGTTCATTTGTGTTGGGGATACCCCCACACCGTATGATCGAATGTGAGCGAAGGAGTCGGAGATGGCCACTAGCACCTACACCGTCACGGGGATGACCTGCGGACACTGCGTCAACTCGGTCAAGACGGAGATCGGCAGGATCGATGGCGTGACCAGTGTGGACGTCGACCTCGCCAGCGGTGCGGTCCGGGTGGACAGCACCGCACCGCTCGCCGACGCCGATATCGTCGCCGCCGTGGACGAGGCGGGGTACGAGGTCACCGCCTGATACCGGCCCGGCCGAGATTCGCCGCGGTCGGCGGCGATCTCGGCGCGCCGTTCGGTGTCGCGCACGGTCCCGGTGTCCCACCGGGCGCTCCGACCGGGTCGACACCGGACCACGGCGCGTAGGCACATCAGGTTGTCTTGTGTGCCAATGACCTTGCCTACCTGCACATCGATCCGCGGGGCGAGATCGGTCGCACGCCAGCGGGTCCGAGGGTCGGCCGCCGTGCCCACACCCCGAGTGCGGGCGCATTTCGGCGGTATCTAGACTTCTCCCACGGTGGTGTCGCGCGTACCGCCTAGTTCACCGCGCGCGTCGAATTATCCACAGCGCCATCCACATCCGGTGGCGGACACCATTCGGGTGGTGGTCCCCCTGCACCGCATGCGCGGACCAGCGCCTGCCCGAGTCGGCATTCGCCGCGATGACCTGCACTTTCAGTGCGGCTCGCAGCGGGCGACGGCAGGCGCGAGTCGATCTTCGCGGCACCTGTCGCCGGTTTCGCGGCCAACAAGGCAAAAGTTGGTTATCCACAATCTGTTTCGCCGCGGCGACACCTCAGCAAGCCAAGCGTGTGGATAACGCGGTGCGCGATCCCGCCGGGGCAACCGCAGCGGACAGGTACCGACCGCATAGCCGGTCCGTCCTTTGCACCAGCAGATCACTTTCACCCGCAAAGAGATACGCGCGGGTTGAACCGTCGGAGCGGCCAGGGGCTCACACCTGGGCGGCGAGGCGGACGAAGGCCGCGGTGTCCAGGGTTTCGCCGCGGGCGGTCGGGTCGATACCGGCGGCGACCAAGCGGCGTTCGGCCTCGGCCGGTGAACCCGCCCAACTGCCCAAGGCGGCGCGGAGGGTTTTGCGGCGCTGGGCGAAGGCGGCGTCGACGACCTCGAAAACGCGGCGGCGGTGTGCCTCGTCCATCGGCCACGGCGCTTGGGCATAGCGCTCGATGCGGACCAGGCCGGAGTCCACCCGTGGCACCGGCCAGAACACCTGGGTGCCCACCG
Source organism: Nocardia sp. NPDC052112 (assembly GCF_040680135.1). NCBI lineage: Bacteria > Bacillati > Actinomycetota > Actinomycetes > Mycobacteriales > Nocardiaceae > Nocardia > Nocardia sp. NPDC052112. The sequence continues at coordinate 488,449 of NZ_JBFAWD010000004.1, forward strand.
CACCCGCGCGGCGCACGGTGCCGAAGAAGCCCGCCTTGACGCTCGGGACGCCGTAGATGCGACTGCCGGGCTCGGCGGCGAGGCGGTCGGCCACCTCGGCCTGCACCATCACCAATGAGGTTGTGATGCTGGGCAATTCGGCGAGCAGGTGCAGCAGCACCGGCACCGCGACGTTATAGGGGAGATTCGCCACCAGTGCCGACGGTGCCGTGGACAGGCGGTCCGCACGGACCCGCAGCGCATCGGCTTCCACGACGGTCAACTGCCCGGCCAGTTCCGGCGCGCGATCCGCGACGGTCACCGGAAGGTGTTTCGCCAGTACGGGATCGATCTCGACGGCGATGACCGAATCCACCACATCGAGCAGCGCCAATGTCAACGAACCCAGCCCCGGGCCGACTTCGAGCACGGTATCCCCACGCCCTACCCCGGCCGCCGCGACAATCCGGCGCACCGTATTGGCGTCGTGCACGAAGTTCTGTCCGAGCTGCTTGGTCGGCCGTACGCCGAGTCGCTCGGCCAGCGCCCGCACCTCGGCGGGCCCGAGCAGCGCAGCACTCCCACGAGCGGAAATATCGGGTTCGGACACGTCGGACAACGTATCAACCCCGCCCAAGACCGAGCGGCGCAGGCGCTGCGGTCGGCTCGGGGATCAGCCGATGCCCAGGCGACTGGTGCAGGCGGGCCAGGCGCCCCAACCCTGGCGAGCGCGGGTGACCTCGGCGATGGCGATCTGTTCTTCGCGGGTGGCCAGGTCGGCGCGCGGGGCGTACTTGAGACCCCCCTGGCGTTCCCAGGTGCTCTGGTCGAATTGGATGCCGCCGAAGTAGCCGTTGCCGGTATTGATGGCCCAGTTACCGGTGGATTCACAGCGGGCCAGTGCATCCCAGATATCGCCGTCACGCACCGGCGGCACCTCGGTGCCGGGCTTGGCGCCCTTGCGGACGGTCTTGGGCTGAGCCGTCACCTTCACATTGGAGGCGATCGGCCGCCGACTGACTTCTTGGCCGTTGACCATGGTGACCGCGAACGTCACGTCCTGCACACCGGGCGCACCCTGGCTCTCCACCACGGTCCGGCTCATATTCAAGGTCGGATCCTCGATCACATTCTCCGGCGGATCCAGCGGCACCGTCTCGACCTTGTTCTCGACCCGCTGGCGGGTCACCACGATCCGCAACCCGTCGGTGAGCGGCGTGGTCGGCGCGGGCTCGACGGTGTCCTCCTCGATCAGCGGAATGCCCGCGACAGCGAGGAATTCACCGACGGTCGGCGCGGCCAGTCGAACATCCACCGGATTGCCGATGCCGTCGAGCAGCGATACCGAACGCGGGCTGACGACCTGCAGCGCGGCGCCGGCCAGTGGCAACTTCTCATTGCGGGCCGGGGAAACGAACACCTCGCGGGGCAGGTGCAGTTGGTCGACCACATCGCCCGCGGTCAGACCGGTCGACCACACCTTCTCGGCCTTGCCGTCCAGCGATACCGCGACCTCGCGCGCCCGGTTGTAGGTGATGGTCGCGCCATCGGTAATCGTCGCGGCCAGCGCGGGCCGGACCAGGTCGCGGTCGTTCACATCGAAACCCGCGGCCTTCAACACGCCGCCGACGTTGGGCGACATGGTGGACTGCGTCATCCGTTCGCCGTCCACGACGACCGTGACCGTCTTGCGGTTCACGATCGCCATCGCGGCACCGACGATCAGCGTCACCAGCAGCGCCGCGACCGCCGCATACAGCAGCGGCGAGCGGGACTGGTTGATCCTCGTGAATGGAGACATGGTCACAGTACGATAACGAAGGGGTCAGAGGTCGACAACCGCGGCGTTACAAGCGGCGGATATCAATATCACAAACCGATATCGACCCCGCAGGTAAATCACAAAACGTACCGACCGAAGTGACCTAGAACACATGCGCCGATCCAGCCCCCTTGCGCATCGACGAAGCCTTCGAATGTCGGCGATAGAACAAGATCGCAGAAACCGTTCTGGAGCAATGCCGCAAGAACTCCCACTCGGCCTTGAACAGAAATGCGATCGATTCAGATGCCGTAAATGCGGCAGGCGTTCGCGGTGGTTATCTTCGCGAGCGCCGACGGATCCTGTTCGCGCAACTCAGCCAGGGCACGCACGGTGTACGGCAGGCAATACGGTTCATTGGGCGCACCGCGGAACGGATGCGGAGTCAGATACGGCGCGTCGGTCTCCACGAGAATCTGGTCATCGGGCACCACCTTGGCGGCCTCGCGCAATTCATGTGCGTTCTTGAAACTCACCGTGCCGGAGAAGCTGAGGATGTATCCCTGCGCCACACAGGCCATCGCCATATTGGTGTCGGAGGAAAAGCAATGGAAGATCACGGTTTCCGGAGCGCCCTCGTCCAGCAAAACCGTCAGCAGATCGTGGTCGGCCTCGCGGTTGTGGATCATCAGCGGTTTGCGCAGCCGCTTGGCCAGGTCGATATGCCAGCGGAATCCCTCGACCTGATCCTCGATATCGGCACAGCCCTCGAGCTTGCCCGGCCAGTAGTAGTCGAGTCCGGTTTCGCCGATCGCGACAACGCGCGGATCGGCGGCCAACCGCTCCAGTTCGGCCTTGGTCGCGTCGTCCAGCGCATTCGCCCGCGTCGGATGCAGCGCCACGGCGGCGAACACCCGTCGATCCCAGTTCGCGGCCTGTACGGCCCACTGCGCCGCGGTCAGATCGTCGGCGACGGTGACCACCCGACCGACCCCGACCGAGGCCGCACGGTCCACGATCACCGCCGTCGACTCGGCATCGGTCGCCCCGCAGGCATCCAGATGTGTGTGCGCGTCCACCAGCGGCGTGAGCGGTTCCGGCAGCTCCGGCGCGGGCCGTTTCGCACTCATCGGCGAACTCCGGCACACCGGAACACGGTCGCGGCACCGTGTCCGTCGCCTCGGGGGATATTCACGTGAGCGTCGGAATCCACGCGCATTACAGTAGACACACCATGAGCGAGCGAAGCGAGCGAATCGACAACACGGGCGCCTCGCGCATGACGGAGCTGAGCGCCAGCGAGGCGGAGTCATGAGCGAAGCCGACCGCCCCGCCTTCTACATCACAACGGCCATCGCATACCCGAACGGTGCGCCGCACATCGGGCACGCGTACGAGTACATCTCGGCCGACGCCCTCGCCCGCTTCAAGCGGCTCGACGGTTATGACGTCTTCTTCATGACCGGCACCGATGAGCACGGGCAGAAGATGCAGCAGACCGCGGCCGCCGAGGGTGTGCCGGTGGAGGAGCTCGCCGCGCGCAACTCGGATGTGTTCGAGGCGATGGACAAGACGCTCGACATCTCCTTCGACCGCTTCATCCGCACCACCGACGACGACCACCAGGTAGCCAGCGCCGCGATCTGGGAGCGGATGCTCGCCAACGGCGATATCTACCTGGACAACTATTCGGGTTGGTATTCGGTGCGCGACGAGGCCTTCTACACCGAGGAAGAAACGACGCTGCTGGCGGACGGCACCCGGATCTCGATCGAATCGAAGACGCCGGTCACCTGGACCGAGGAGTCGAACTACTTCTTCCGGCTGTCGAACTACCAGGACAAGCTGCTCGCGTTCTACGACGAACAGCCCGAGTTCATCGCGCCCGCAACGGCTCGCAACGAGATGGTGAACTATGTGAAGGCGGGTCTGAAGGACCTGTCCATTTCGCGTACCACCTTCGACTGGGGCGTGCCGGTGCCCGGCCATCCCGATCACGTGATGTACGTATGGGTGGACGCGCTCACCAACTACATCACCGGCGTCGGTTTCCCGGATACGGAATCCGTTGCGTTCCAGCGCTTCTGGCCCGCCGATGTGCACATCATCGGTAAGGACATCACCCGGTTCCATACCGTGTACTGGCCCGCGTTCCTGATGTCGGCCGGGATCGAATTGCCGAAACGCGTTTTCGTGCACGGGTTCCTGTACAACAAGGGCGAGAAGATGTCCAAGTCGGTCGGCAATGTGGTCGACCCGCTCGCGCTGGTCGACGAATACGGGGTCGACGCGGTGCGCTTCTTCCTGCTGCGCGAGATCTCCTACGGTCAGGACGGCAGCTACAGCCACGAGGCGATCGTCGGGCGGATCAATACCGATCTGGCCAACGAATTCGGAAATCTGGTGCAGCGCAGCCTGAAGCTGGTCGCGCGTGACTGCGGTGCGGTGGTGCCGACGCCAGGCGAATTCACCGAGGCCGATCGCGCACTGCTCGAACGCGCCAACGGTCTACTGGAGCGCTGCCGCACCGAATTCGATGCCCAGCAAATGCATTTGGCGCTGGAGGCGATCTGGCTGACGCTCGGCGAGGCCAATCGCTACTTCTCCGCGGAGGCGCCGTGGGCGCTGGCCAAGACCGGCACCGAGGAGTCGCTGGCTCGCGAGGCGACGGTGCTGTACGTGACCATCGAACTGCTGCGCATCGTCGCGATTCTGGTGCAGCCGGTCATGCCGGAATCGGCGGGCAAGATCCTGGATCTGCTTGCCCAGCAGAACCGCTCGTTCACCGATATCGCGACCCCCCTGGTTCCCGGAACCGCACTGCCGGAGCCGGAGGCGGTGTACCCGCGCTACGTGGAGCCGAAGAAGTAATCGGCAGGAGACGTACGTCGCACCCGGGAGTCCCCGTCGGTTACCGCATCCGGGATAACAAGACGCGCCGCTACCGGGGCGACCATTACGAGCTGTTGACCGAGCGCAATGGCGCCGACTACGTGAAGATCGCCGCCCTACTGACGCGCTACCGCTCGATGTGGCGGTAGCGCGTCCGTCTGTTCGACCAGCCCGCTGGAGCCGGGCTACTTCCAGCGATTCAGCAGCCTGTTGGCTTCCTCGGTCAGGGCCCACTGCAGCAACGGGCCGAAGGTGATGCGGGCGACGCCCTGGTCGGCCAGCACCGCCTTATCGGATGCGCCGGGCTGCGCGACAGCGCTGATCGGCCGCGGCAATTCACTGGTGAGACGGCGCATATCTGCGTCGGAATGCTGTCCGGCCGGGAACAGCGAGTCGGCACCCGCCGCCGCGGCCAACTTCAGCCGCTCGATGGCGCGGTCGACGCGATCACTGTCGTCACCGTCCTTGCGCATGAACAGGTCGGTGCGGGCATTGACGACCACGTGCACACCCGCGGCATCGGCGAACTGACGCAGACCGTGCACAAGATCGGCGTGCTCTTGGGCGCCGCGCAACCGGCCGCCCTCACTGTGCACCGTGTCCTCGATATTGAGGCCGATCGCGCCCGCATCCAGCAGCCCCTCGATCAGCTGCGCGGGCTCGAGCCCGTAGCCGGATTCGATATCGACGGAGACCGGAACATCGACCGCACCGGTGATCTGCCGGACACGCGTCAACAGTTCCGCGAATGTCATCCCCTCACTGTCGCTGCGCCCGACCGAATCGGCGACCGGATGACTCCCCAGGGTCAGCGCCGAAAAACCCGCCGCGACAGCGATATTCGCCGACCACGCATCCCACACCGTCGGAAATACCCCGGGATCGCCCGGGACATGCAATTCGAGAAACGCCTTCGCCTTGCTTTCCAAAGAGGTCATGACACCGATCATCGTCGCGCCCGTGATCGATAGCACTATGACACTCCCCATGCGGCCGCACGGGAGTGTCGGCGATGGCGAGTTGCGCTAGGAACTGTCCCCGCCATTGCGGCGCGCGATCAGGACCGCGTCGTACAGTTCGCGGCGGGAAACGCCGGACTCGGCGGCCACCTGGGCGCACGCGTCCTTGAGGCGAATACCTTCGGCGGTCAGCGATTCGACCTCGTCGACCAGATCGGCGGGATCGGCCGCGACGGGTCGGGCGCCTTCGAGGACGACGGTGATCTCACCGCGCGCCCCATCGACCGCCCAGGCGGCGAGTTCGCCGAGATTGCCGCGCACGACCTCCTCGTAGGTCTTGGTCAATTCTCGGCAGACCGCGGCCCGCCGGTCCGGACCGAGCACCTCGACCGCATCGGCGAGACAGTCGGCCAGCCGGTGCGGCGCCTCGAAGAATACGCAGGCGCGCGGCTCGGTAAGCAAGGTGCGCAACCATTCTCGACGCTGGCCGGATTTGCGCGGCGCGAATCCGTCGAAGCAGAAGCGTTCCACCGGGAGCGCGGACAGCGCCAGGGCGGTGGTCACCGCCGACGGTCCCGGCAGGCAGGTGACCGGCAGCTCACGCTCGACACAGGCCACCACCATGCGATAGCCCGGATCGCTCACCGAGGGCATACCGGCATCGGTCACCAGCAGCACCGTGGCGCCGCCGTCGATCTCATCGAGCAGTGCCGGAATCTTCGCGGACTCGACGTGATCGTCGAACCGAAGGACCCGCCCGGTGATCTCGACGTCCAGGGCCTTGGCGAGGGCGCGGGTGCGCCGGGTGTCCTCGGCCGCGACGATATCGGCGGATCCGAGTGCCTCGCGTAGCCGCTGTGACGCATCACCGATCTCACCCATCGGCGTCGCCGCGAGCACCAACCGACCCACCTGGTCTGCCACCGCGCTCCTGTTCCCTCGACCACATCGTCCTATTTCCCAACGCAGCGTATCGGCACATGGTGTATGGACCATGCGTCGGATTGTCACCGCCATACCTGTTACGACACTTCGCACGCCGCGTGGTGCGGATCTCGACATCCGACCTCGCCGGTACTCCGGCGCCACAACGGACCACAGGCGAAACTCGCCGAAAGTCGGTGAACGCAGCTCAGGATGTGATTCCTACGGCGGCGCGGTCACCGGTGCGGGTCTCGGTGGCGCGCACAGCATACGATCGGGACGTGACCCAGGTGACCGACCAGCGCGCGACCGTTGCCGGGGCCGTGCCCTCTTGGTCGAGCCCCGCGCCCCTGCGGCCATCGCCCGACTTCGGGCCGCTCGACACGATGCAGGGGTGGGTGGTCACCGCGGTACTCACCGCGATCGCGGCGTTGACGCGGTTCATCATGCTGGACTATCCCACCGACGCCTACACCCCCGTCTTCGACGAGAAGCACTACGCGCCACAGGCCTGGCAGATTCTCACCGGCGGCGGCGTCGAGGACAATCCCGCCTACGGGCTGGTGGTGCATCCCCCGATCGGCAAACAGCTGATCGCGATGGGCGAGTGGATGTTCGGCTACAACGGCTGGGGTTGGCGATTCAGCGCGGCGCTGGCAGGCACGATCCTGGTGCTGCTGGTCATCCGGATCGTGCGCCGGATGGCGCGCTCCACCATGGTCGGCGCGATCGCGGGCATTTTGTTGATCGCCGACGGACTCACCTTCGTCTCCTCACGCATCGGCATGCTCGATATCTTCATGGCGGTGCTGGTCACCGCGGCGTTCGGCTGTCTGATCGTGGACCGCGACGAGGTCAGAGCCCGAATCGCCCAGGTGGACTACGAGGGGCGGATCGGCGCGAGCGAATGGGGTCCGCGACTAGGAGTGCGCTGGTGGCGCTTCGGCGCCGGGGTCCTGCTCGGACTGTCCTGCGGCACAAAGTGGTCCGGCATGTACTTCATCCTCGCGTTCGGGATCCTGAGCGTCTATTTCGATGTCTCGTCGCGGCGTGCCTACGGTGTGCGCCGGCCCTGGGTCGGCACGGCAGTGCGCGATGTCGGGCCCGCGCTGTATGCGCTGGTGCTGATTCCGCTCGGGATTTACCTGGCCAGCTATTGGGCCTGGTTCGCCAGTGAGGACGGAGTCTTCCGCTATGCGGTCGGCAACCAGGTCGGGCGGGATGGGCCGTGGTCGTTCCTGCCGAATGCGCTGCGCTCATTGTGGTACTACAGCGGCGAAACGCTGCGCTTCCACGAGGGTCTGACCAATTCGGCCGGTAACCATCACCCCTGGGAATCCAAGCCGTGGACCTGGCCGATGGGGCTGCGGCCGATGCTCTACTACTACGCCGACAGCGGTGTCACCGGCTGCGGCCAGACCCAGTGCGTGAAGGCCGTGATGCTGATCGGCACCCCGGCGATCTGGTGGATCGCCTTCCCGGTACTCGGCTGGATGCTGTGGCGCAGTGTGGTCCGTCGGGACTGGCGCTACGCGGCCGTGCTCACCGGATACGGTGCCGGACTCATTCCCTGGTTCTTCACCCTCGATCGGCAGATGTACTACTTCTACGCCGTACCGCTGGCGCCGTTCCTCGTGATGGGAATCGCACTGGTGTGCGGCGACATCCTCGGCCCGGCCCGATCGGTACGAATACCGCGAAGTCCGGCGGGCACCTATCTGCCCGCGGTGCCCAGTGAACGGCGCAGCCTCGGACTGCTCGCGGTCTGCATCTACCTCGGCCTGGTGATCGCCAATTTCATCTGGCTCTGGCCGATTCTGACCGCGCTGCCGATTACACCTGGCAACTGGCACGACCATCTGTGGCTGCCCAGTTGGCGCTGATCAAGGACTAACTCTCCAGAGCCGACCTGACGTACTGCAGGGCCGCCTCGTCATCGAGACCGAGCCGTCGAATGGTGGCGACATATTCGGTCGCGGCCCGACCCGCCAGATCCTTGGTCGGGTCACCCGAGGACGCGATGAAAGATCCTTGTCTGCCCCGGGTTTCGACCACCCCGTCGGCCTCGAGTTCCCGATAGGCCCGAGCGACCGTATTCGGGGCGAGCCCGAGTTGCGCGGCCAGTGCGCGCACCGTCGGGATCTTCGTACCCGCCGCCAATTCCCCCGAGCGCACCTGCGCGATAACACCGAGCCGGAGTTGCTCATAGGGCGGAATCGGTGAATCGTGGGTCACGGTAATGGTGAACATCGCACGCTCACATGTCATCTCGGGACAGCGGGCAGGACATGCACCGCGGTCCGCCACGGCCGGAACCCAACTCGGAGCCCGGTATGCGCAGCACCTCGATGCCCGCATCCTCCAGGCGCGCATTGGTCATATCGTTGCGCTCGTAGGCGACGACCACGCCAGGCGCGAGTGCCAGGGTGTTATTGCCGTCGTCCCACTGCTCGCGCTCGGCGGTGACCACATCGAGTCCGGTATCGATGACCCGCAGCTTGCCGATGCCCATTGCAGCGGCGGCCGCGGGCAGGAATGGATCGGGGCCGCGCACGCTCACCTGGGCCTGGTCGTTGCGCCCGCCGCCCCAAGAGCGATTCGACTCAGCATCCTCGCGATGAATCGTGAACGCGCACAGCGAATCCCGGACCGCCGGATACATCACGACGGCATCGGTATCGACCATGGTGCATACCGTGTCCAGGTGCATGGTCGCGCGATTCTGGGCGATCGGCACGACCAGCACGGTGTGGGCGAGATCGTCGTCGAACAGACTGCGCGCCAACGCTTCCGCCCCCGCGGGCGAGGTGCGCTCACCGACGCCCACCGCGACTACGCCCGGCGCCAGCAACAGCACATCGCCGCCCTCGATCGGCGCGGTATGCGATTCATAGGCCCGCCGCACGCCGAGGAAGCGCGGATGGAATGCGTAGATGAGATCGGTCAGCGAGGTCTCGCGCATTCGGGCGGGCAGTGCGAGCGAGGTGATCGCCACCCTCGGGCCGACCCAGAAGGACGAATCCCTGGTGAACAGCAGATTCGGCAGCGGATCGATGACGAAATCCGCACCGTGGTGCATGCGCCGCACCAGCGAAGTGTTGTCGCCGCCGAAGGGCAGCTCGTCGAAGGTCATCCCGGCCATGAGGATATTGGCCAGATCCCTGGCCCGGACGCCGCGCAGAAACGCCGCGAGCTCGTCGGCCAGCATATGTCCGAGTTTGCGTGCGTCCACGGCCCCGGTTATGCCCTGGATGCGGGCCGCACCGCTGACCGAAAGGGTTTCGGCGAGCAGATCGGCGAGCAGCAGCACCTCGACGCCGCGTTCGCGCAGCACACCGGCGAAGGTGTCGTGCTCCTGCTGGGCCCGCTCGACCCACGGAATGCCGTCGAAGAGTAGCTGATCGTTATTGCGCGGGGTCAGCCTCCGCAATTCGTCGCCGGGCCGATGCAGCAGCACCGTGCGCAGGGTCCCGACCTCGGAGGTGACCGCCAGTCGACCGCCGGAATCACCGACGCCGGCCAATCCATCGTCCGCACCGCCATCGCGCCCCGCCCGCACCGCGTCTGCTGCCATGATCCGACCGTAGTTCGCCGAGGGCGTAAGAGCACGCAATTGGGTGTCTTGCGATTCCGACCCCAGCACACCCTAACCTGAAGTATGGTTCAGGTGAATGGAGGAGCGTGATGTCGACAACCGATTGGCGAGCGAAGGAGCTGACCCCCGGGCAGCTGTCCGAGCGTAGCGGAGTAGCGGTCTCCGCGTTGCACTTCTACGAACGCGAGGGTCTCATTTCGAGTCGTCGCACGAGTGGAAATCAACGCAGATACGCCCGCGAAACACTGCGCCGCGTCGCCTTCATCCGCATCTCCCAGCGGGTCGGCATTCCGCTGAGCGAAATCCGCGCCGCACTGGACAAACTTCCCGAGGGCCGCACCCCGACCCGCCGCGACTGGGAGACGCTGTCCACCGCATGGCGCACCGACCTCGACGACCGCATCACCCAGCTGACTCGCCTGCGCGATAATCTGACCGGCTGCATCGGCTGTGGCTGCCTGTCACTCGGCAGCTGCCGACTGGTCAATGAACACGACCGCCTCGGCGATCAGGGGCCGGGCGCGCGCGTGCTCGATGTGACGCTCAATTGCCCATCGAAGCCAGCAGCCTGCTGAACCGATCGCTGGTGCGGCGAATCACGAATTCGTAGGGGTAGGCGAATTTGCGTGCCCACCAATAGCCGAAGCGGATATCGAAGGAGGTGTAGACGAGGAATTGATTGCGCTCGATACCACGAAGGATCGCCGCCGCAACATGTTCCGGCGAGACGGCATGTTTGGTGAACGCCGTGGTGAGTCGCTTGATCCTCGGATCTTCCCGGTCCACCCCGACCAGGTCGACGCTCTGCACCAGCGGGGTGTTCACCGCGCCGGGCACCACCAGATGCACCGAAATATCGTGACGCCGTAAGTCGAATCGCAAAACCTCGGAGACACCGCGGATGCCGAATTTGCCCGCGCTGTAAGCGGCATGCCATGGCAACGCGAGGATTCCGGCCGCCGAGGAGACATTCACCAGCGCCCCACCGCGTTTCGCCCGGACCATCTGCGGCAGGAAGTTCTCGATCACATGGATGGGCCCCATCAGGTTGACGTCCACCATCTTGCGCCAGTGGCGATGCTCGAGATTCTCGACGGTGCCCCAAGTGGAGGTGCCCGCGATATTCATGACGATATCGAGGCTGCCGAATTCGGCGTGCACGTCGGTGGCGAAGGCGGTGACCGCGTCGTAGTCGGTGATATCCAGAGCACGCACGGCGAGCACGGTGCCTCCGGCCTCCTTGACGGTGCGAACCGTGTCCTCCAGGCCCTCGGCATTGATATCGGTCAGCACCAGTTCGGCTCCGGCGGATGCGGACGCCAAGGCGGTCGCCCGGCCTATTCCGCTCGCCGCCCCGGTGACGAGCACCTTCGCATCGCGCACTGTCTTCCCGCGCCCAAAACCAAGCACACCGGATCCCATCTCCTATAGCCCGCATCGGTTGCACGCAGGGTACGCGGTAACGGTGATGTTCCGAAGTTCATACGGTTGAAGTGAGCCGAGGAGTTGCTGGCGAGTTATCGCCCGAGCACTGCCAGCATCCCCGCAACCGCCCTGGGCCAGGTGAACTGCTCCGCCCGGCTGCGCGCCGCCTGCCGACGTCCGGCGGTCGGCATGGCGAGCACATCGGTGACGGCCCTGGCGAAGGCGGCCGGGCGATCGGCGGCGACCGCACCGCATTCGGCGGTGACGATATCGGCGAGCGCCGAGGATCGGCTGGCGACCACCGGCGTCCCCGCGGCCAAAGCCTCGAGCGCAGCGAGACCGAAGGTTTCATGCGGACCGGGTGCCAGCGAAACATCCGCGGTGGCGAGCAGTTTCGCCACCATCGCGCGGTCGGAGATGAATCCAGTGAAATGCACCGCGGGCCGCCCTCCGGTCAGTGGCGGCAAGGATCGGGCCCTACGCTCCAGGGCTTCGCGCCGTGGCCCCTCACCCGCCACGACCAGCCGAGCCTCGATTCCGACCCGGCGCAGCGCGCCGATGGCCTCGATACTGCGATCCACCCGCTTCTCCACCGACAATCTGCCGCAGTGCACCAGCAGCGGATGACCGGGCACACCGAGGTCGGCGCGCAGACGGTAGTCGCGGCGACGCGGGCTGAACAGCTCCAGATCCACACCGAGCGGCACCAGTTCAACATTGGGTGCATCGATACGCAGGAACTCCGCGCGGGCGAATTCCGTTGTGCAGACCACTATGTCGTAGTCGTTTGCGGTGCGCCGATTCGCGATGTCGGCGCACCGGCGGGCCACCGGGCCCGGCATGATCTGGCCGAGCAGTCGGTCCAGGCGCTCATGCGAGATCATGACGCTCGCCACGTCGCGGGTGCGCGCCCAGCGTCCGAACCCGCGCAGCGTCAGCCGATCCGAAACCTCGAGCACGTCCGGACGCAATCCGGCCAGCACATCGGCCACCCGGCGTGGATCCGCCGCCCGATAACCGCCGGTCCACGGTATCGCCAGGGCGGGCAGGGTGATCCGCACCGCACCGGTCGACAGGATCTCCTCGGCCCGGCGCGGTCCGGGCACGATCAGCATCACCTCATGCCCGGCGGCCACGTACCCCTCGCCCAGGTGATGCAATGCGGTGCGCAGCCCACCCGACCGCGGACCGTAGAAGTTCGCCAGTTGCACGATGCGCACAACGCCGATCGTGCAGCGAATCGGGTTACCCCCGGAACCGAGGCGACCAACATCGCATGAACAGCCGTGAAAGACCCTGCTAACGGGTACCGGGTTCACACCACACCCGGATCAACCCGTGACCCGAGCCCCCTTCCGCCCGCCCAGCACGATCGTCGCCGCGCGTTTCGATCGGCGGCCAGGAACCGGTCACGCCCGCGTGGTGCCCCGGCCCGCCCGCGGCAGATCGAGATCCAACGGAATGCGCCCGACGGCCAGATGCGCCTCCACCTCATCGGCGGGCATCGGCCGGGCGATCAGAAATCCTTGCGCCCGATAGCAACCCAGCCCGACCAGGGTCCGCGCGGCCACCGGCGTTTCGACGCCCTCCCCCACCACGCCGAGCCCGAACGAACCGGCCAACCCGATGATGGATTTCACGATTGCCAGATCGTCGGTGCTCGCGCCGAGCCGCTGTACGAAGCCACGGTCGATCTTCACCGCGTCGACCGGGAGCGCCTTCAGATGCGAGAGCGAACTGTATCCGGTGCCGAAATCGTCGATGGCGATCTGCACGCCCATCCGTTTGAGTCCGCGCAGCGTGACCTGGGTCCGCGCCAGATCCTGGACCACCACATGTTCGGTGATCTCCAGGCAGACCGAACTGCCATCGATCCCGAACAGCCGCAGAATATCCTCGATCCGCTCGACGAAATCCAGGCTGACCAGCTGAACCGGCGAAACATTTATCCGCATCACCACATTCGCCGCCAGTCCCCGCCTGCGCCATTCGGCGAACTGCGCACAGGCCGACCGAATCACCCAGCGCCCCAGCTCACCCGCGAGATTCGTGGCCTCGGCGACCGTGACGAACGCACCGGGCGGCAGCAGCCCCCTGGTCGGATGCAACCAGCGCACCAGCGCCTCCAGCGCCACGACCCGGCCGGTGCGCAGATCGACCTCGGGCTGATAGTGCAGCAGCAGCGAGCCGTCGGAGACCGCGCCGCGCAGATTCAGCTCCACATCGTCCTGCAGTTCGAACTGCGCGCGCATGGCGTCGGTGAAGACCGCGACACCATTGCCGCCACCCGATTTCGCCGACAACAGCGCGTGATCGGCCCGACGCAGCACATCCGCGACCGTGGTCTCCCCCGGAATACCCACCGCGACACCGACACTGGCGCCGCGGCTGACCGATTCCCCGCCGACGGTCACCCGCCGTCCGATGAGCTGTTGAATCCGCGTCGCCTCCAATTCGGCCGCCACCGCATCCATCGGTTTGGCGGGCACGATGACGAATTCGTCGCCGCCGAGTCGGGCGATCATGTCATTGGGATCGAGATTCTCGCGCAGTCGCGAGGAGAGCGTGCGAATGAAGTTGTCCCCCGCGGTGTGTCCGAGAAAATCGTTGAGCGCTTTGAGCCGGTCGAGATCGAGGAAGAAGGCGGCCACCGGGCCGGGACTACCCTGTCTGAGCCGCTCCTCCATATGTTCGAGCAGTGCCCGCCGGTTCGCCAACCCGGTCAGATCGTCGTGCAGCGCGATATAGCGCAATCGCTCCTCGGCCACCACGCGCGCCTGCAACTGGGCGAAGAGTGCGGCGATCGCCTTGAGCACGTTCAGTTCCCGAGTGCTCCAGTCGCGATCGCCCTGTTTGATGAACCCCAGCACGCCGGTCGACTCGCCGCGCGATAACAGCGGCACCGCGGCCATGGCGACCTGTGGAATACCCGACGAGCGCCGGATCGTCTCCTGATAGTCGGCGGATTGCTGGGACGGCCGCACGATGATCGGCTCGGTGGCGTGTTCCAATTCTCGGAACACCGAGTCGGCGTGCTCGAAATGCACGATCTTCAGCGGGTCCGGATCCGGTATGTCACCACGGTGCGGCCACTCCGCGATGAGCACGGTCGCCCGCTGCTCTCTATCGGTATGGCGTAGGTAGCTGAAATCGACATCGAAATGCTCGACCAAACGAGCGAGTACGCGTTCGCTCGCCGCCACCATCGTCGTGGCGTCGACGCCCATCAACTCGGAGGCGACCTGGGTCACCAATGAGTCGAGCGTTCGCCGAGGCACCCTATCTCCGATCGCGCTAGCTGCGGTTGCCCGCGCCCGGCACTGGAAGCCGCCTGCTGCGGACCGTGGCTGCTGCCGCATAGCTCAGGCGAAGCACCAATGCCATGATCTCATGCTCAGGCACTCCCAGCAGGTCCAGGAAACGGCCCTGAAGTGACGTAAGTGTATCCGCGAAATCCGGGGAGATCCCTTTCAGCTCGTCGGGGTGCCGCGCGTAAAGAAATAACGGCGAGACCGGTTGCACGGCAAGACCGAGCCGTTGCGCCTCCATCCAGACCCGCTGCACGGCCGCGCCACCGCGCGCGTAGTCGGCAAGTGATACCGACTCTGCTCCGGATCGACGCGGAAAGGTTATCGCCAGCAGCGCCGAACTCGACAGCACGCGGTCGCGGCTGTACTCGCCGAGCGCGGCCCCGCCGGACCATTCGCGCAGTCGATCCATGACATCCGAGCGCTCGCCGATCCGGAGTTTGGCCTGTTCGTCGGCGGCCAATTCCATACTCCGGATATCGATTCCGGTGCGCGAATCCTCACCGGGCCAGCGCAGCTCGCCGAACATTTCCTGATGCAGGCGCGGGGTGAGATAGCGCATGCGATCGGATTCGCCGAGCAGTGCGGCCGCGGCGCGGAGCTCATCGGGTTCGGTAATGGCATGGACCGACGCCTCGGTGGCGGCCGCGGCCAGCGCGGGCAGGATATGACCCGCCAGCGGTACGCCGGTGCCGAGATGTCGGTTCGTCGCGCGGGTCAGCGTGTCCGAATAGTCGCCGGCCAGTACGGGATCGGTGCCGTTGCCGAGATGTAGCACCGCGGCGAGTGCGGTGGAACTGTCCTCGATGAACTCGTGCGCGCCGAGTATGCCGTGCGCGGCGGCCGCGGCGCGAGCGTTGTAGAGCGCCGCGCCGATCGATACCGCGCTGGCGCGATAGCCGATATCCAGTGCCGACGAGCGGGTTCGGACGAGATCGATGCGTAGCTCATCGCCATCGACCCGCAGGTGCCACGGTTGGGTATTGCCGCCCGACGGCGCGCGCTGCGCGGCTTGGAGCACCCGCTCGACGGCAGATCCGTCGGGATCCGGCACACCGTCTTCAGGCACCGGAAATTCGTCGGACACCTTCTCGCATCCGGGCTCCGGTTCGGCCAGCTCGTCGAGACCACGCTCCAGATCGAACCGGGTCCGGCCCGAGGAGAGCTTCTGTCCGAGTCCGATCCGGCGCACCGCCGCCGCGACGATGGCCGCGCCCAGTTGGACGTCACCGCCGAGTTGCGGCCAGGTCGTCACGGTTTCGTCGATCTCGACCAGACTCGCCGCCATCCGGGCGGAGAGTTCTTTCGGATCCAGAATCCGCATGACGTGCGGCGCCTTGTCCTTGGTGGACAACCCGCACAGATCCGCGCCGACGGTCGCGCCGAGCAGCCCGTGGAACGGCGGGCGGTCCGGCTCCAGGTCATAGCGCTCGACATCGAGCAGGCCGCGATCGCTGGTATCCATCACCAGCGGAATGCGGTGTCGACGTGCGCCTTCCCGGACGGCGAACTTGATATCCAGCAAGTCGCATTCCTCGACGACCAGCGACAACCCATCCAGGAATGTGTCGACGGTGTTCTCGTCGATGCCGGCGGTGACGACCTCGACCGGCAGATACGGATCGAGTTCGGCGATCCGGCGCGCGGTCACGATGGACTTGTTCACACCGATATCGAAGATTCCACCGGGCACCCGATTCAGATTCGACAGCTCGATATCGTCGAAATCGGCCAGGCGCAGCTGGCCGCAGGTGCCCTCCAGGGCCAACGTGTAAGCGACCGCGTGCCCGACGCTCTGTCCGACCACCCCGACCGCGAGACCGGCGCAACGTTCCTGTTCGGCGCGGGTGAGCTTGTTCTGGTTGCGGTCCAAGCGAATTGCCCGAAACGTCTTTTCCCCGGGCAAGCCGACGAGCGTGCGCCGCCACGGGTAATAGACCCATCGGTCCGTTTCTGGCCCGCCGAGATCCGACGGCGGCCGACGCACCTTGACGAGTTCGGCGCGCAGTACATCACGCAGGTCGAGAATGCGAACCCACGGCGCTTTCCGTAGCTGCACGAGGATCTGTGCGTCGTATGTGGCATTTTCGTCGAGAATCAGCGGGCGGTGGTCCGCGGTGAGGTCACCGTTCATGCCTGCGCCAATCCTCCGATCCCAGGCCCACCCGAGGGCGCTCGACCATGCGGCGAAAGCCAGGCATCGAGCGCCGCATGCTCCAGCGCAGTCAACGAACTCTGCAATTTTGTGGCTAATGACCGATACGTCCGAACGTCCCACCACATCGGAATGGTCCGATAGCGGTCATCCGGATAGGGCACCGACGGTATCCGATCGGCGACGTACCCACCACTGGAACGGTACAGACCGATATTTCGCGTGGCAGTCGTGACAAAACCGAACCGGGCATCGAGCAGCCGGGCAGCGTGCACGACGCAGCGGGCGACCGCGGCGGCGAGTGCCGGGCGATGCTCGGCCGCTCGCGCCACCCAGACCGCCTTCACCTCGACCACACCATCCGGCATCCGATCGGCAACCATCGCGCGCAACTCGGCGGCACCAGGCCGACCGGCCCAGGCGCGCAGTGCGTGCACTTCGTCGGCCACGCGATAGGGCCCCTGCGCCCGCAATCCCGCGACGACCGCACCGGACGGATCCACGGCGGCGAAGAACAACGAAGTCGAGCGGCCGTCGACAACACTGTCGTATTCCAATACGTGATCTACGCCGTAGTGCCGGTAAACCTGCAGCGCACCACGCAGATAACGGCGCCACAGATCGGGATGCGCCCGCGGAGTAGCGACATGAAAGACATATCCGGAATGCATGTCGCGAAAGCGCAACACCTCGGCATCGCGTGTGCCGCCCTGGCCGACTGCGATTGTTTCGACAGTCATGGTGTTCCTACTCCGTTTGCTACCGCACATCCGCACGGTCATCGAGCCAGCCTGACCGAGTCGTCACACGACTCGCCGATCGGGTGAGATTGCCTAGGGCAGTATCCGTCATACGACAACTTTTAACCAGATATGTGGTTAATCTTCCGAAAACTAGCTATCCGACGTGGGATTATCGCAGGTCAGAACCCTCGAACATGCCATCGAACAGAATGTGGAGACCAGTCGGTACTGACGCAGTTAATGCGTGGCAACCTAGACCAGGATGGAGATGAACAGTTCGACCGACTCCGGCCCACGCCAGATCTCGATCTCCTCCCGGTACGCGCGGGTGATCTCGGCGGAGGCCGTCGCATCATCGACCTGGGCCCACACATCCTCGACCGGATCGTGGTAATCCCCGTTCGGCTCGAACCGAGCGTAGACACCCTTGGGCACCTTGACCAGTACGTCACCGACCGGAACGGCACTCGGATCCGGGTACTCGAAACATACGACCGCGTTGTAGTTTCCGGCCGGATCCGGCACGTATACCGTGTACATCGGCTGATCATCGCCCGCGCGGTCACGCAGCCGATCCTTGAGGAATTCGATCAGGTCGCTATTGCTGACCTTGAAACTCGGACGTACCCGCGGCACTACCAGACCGCCGTAGATGGCCTCGCGGCGGACCACGATCGCGTATGTCATCGCGCCTCGACCGCCAGGTAGAGATCGATCTTGTAGGCGTGCGGATAACACTCGAAATCGCCGGTATAGGTGCGTTTGATCTGGTTGTGTTCCTCGGCGTAGGCGATCTGCGTCCACAGGTCGGTCATCACCTGCGGAAAGTTACCGACCGAGGAGAATCTGGCGTAGGTGCCGCGCGGCAGTCGCGCCACCAGGTGACCGCGGGTGACCTCGTCGAAGGTCGCGCACTCATAGCCGACGATCTGGGTGTTGTAGGTGCCGAGTTCACCGGAGTAGTCGGTGTAGGCGCTGGCCAGCTGACCGCCGAGTTCCTGATGCAGCACTGCAGCCCATGCGGCCTCCAGGTCGTGGTCACGCAGTTCCCCGAGCGCACGTTTCGGGCTGCGCACCGGGAGCCCGGCAACCCACGTCTCGTCTCGCTCGACGATTTCAAACTGCATCAAGAGACTCTTTCGAGGTGAATCCGTGGGGCGTTGCCCGCATCCGGTCGGCCAGAAAGGCCATGCTATCAACTCACCCACGTGGTCAGGCTCACATGTCCGGGTCGTTATGCACGGCGCACCGCCGCCTCGAACTGGTCGTGCGACCTGTACGCAAACGGGTGGCTATCGATGCATAGTGGACATCATCGTCCATCGCCGATCGTGTGGCATCCCGACACAACGAACGGAGTTCAGATGACCGCAGCCGCGATCTATGCCGAATTGGACAGCGGCGCCACACAAGTGGCCGATCAGGTCGTCCAGTGGCGACACCAGCTGCACCGCCATCCCGAGCTGTCCAACCGCGAGTCGAATACCGCCGCCTTCATCACCGATCATCTGCGCTCACTGAATCTGGACGAGGTGCGCACCGGCATCGCCGGACACGGCATCGCCGCCGTCCTGCGCGGCGGTATGGGCGGCGACCGGATGATCGCATTGCGCGCCGATATCGACGCACTGCCGGTGCGCGACCTGTCCGGTGTCGATTTCGCATCGAAGGTCGTGGACAACGACTATCCCGGCGGACCGTTCCCGGTCTCGCATGCCTGTGGCCACGACTGCCATACCGCGATGCTGATCGGCGCGGCCTCGGTGCCGACCGGCGTGCGCGACCAGCTGCCGGGGACGGCGCTCTTCGTCTTCCAGCCCGCCGAGGAAGGACCCCCGGTCGGGGAAGAGGGTGGCGCGAAGCAGATGTTGGCCGAGGGCGCGCCGGCGCAGGCCTACAACTGTTCGGCGACAGCCGAATACCGGCAGGACGTGCCCGCCGTGCACAACACCGAGGAGTGGATCACCGCGGCACTGCCGACATTCCAGCGTGTCGCCGGTGCCGATAAAGTCATCCCGACGATCCCGACCCTGGGCTATGACGACGTCTCCGAACTCGTCGACAAGTTCGGTGGCCGGTATGTGACCCTGGGCGTGCAGGATTCCGGAGTGGATCCGAAAACCGGTATGCCGGTGCCGATTCCGGGTGGCCGAGGTATGGCGATGAACCACAATCCGCACTTCTGTGCCGACGACGGACCGCTGCTCACCGGTGTGCGGTTGCACGCGCATGTCGCGTATGACCACCTGAGTGGCTTGCTGGTGCCGAAGTGACCTGCGGCACCATGTGATCGTGTGCGAAACCATCGCCGAACTCGATGCCGCGGTCGCGGATTGCTTCGACTGCCCGCGGCTGGTGGCCTGGCGGGAGCGGGCGGCCAGGGAGAAGCGCGCCGCGTACCGTGACGAAACCTACTGGGGCAGGGCGGTTCCCGGATACGGCCCCGATGACGCACGGCTGCTGGTCGTCGGGCTCGCGCCCGCTGCCCACGGCGGCAATCGGACCGGGCGAATGTTCACCGGCGACCGCAGTGGGGACTTCCTCTATGCCGCCATGTACCACGTCGGGCTGGCCAATCAACCGACCGCGGTGCACCGCGACGACGGACTGCGGCTGATCGGCGCGCGCGTGACCGCGCCGGTGCATTGCGCGCCGCCCGACAATAAGCCGACGCCCGGCGAGCGCGACACCTGCAGTCATTGGCTGAAAACCGAATTGGAGCTGCTCACACCGACATTGCGCGCGGTGGTCGCGCTCGGTGCGTTCGGCTGGCGGGCGCTGCTTCCGGTGCTCGCCGCATCAGGCTGGACCGTGCCGCGACCGCGTCCCGAATTCGGGCACGGCGCCCATGTCGTGCTGGCGCCGACGGCTGGTGATCGCGCACCGCTGCACCTGTTCGGCTGCTACCACGTCAGTCAGCAGAACACCTTCACCGGTCGGCTCACGCCGGAAATGCTCGAAGCGGTGCTGACTGCCGCGGCGACCGCCGCGGGGCTTCCCGGCGGTCGGAGCTGATGGGTTCGCCGCACCCGCTCGGCTACGACTATCAGGAAGGCGCGGTGATCTTGGTAATGACGGTGATGCCCTCGTGGGGCGCGACGGTGACGAACTGTCGATAGGTGCGCACTGTGGCATCTGTTCGGAACTCCGTGATGACGGCGTCGAAGCGACCGTCGAGCATCGGGGTGATCATGACGCAGTGCTGGGTGCCGAGCGGAATCGATGTGATGCCCGCATCGATCAGCGCGACCGAGGACACCGCCGCATCCGGTGCGGTCAGCGCGCGAGCGTCCGAACCCGAGCGGGTCACGTAATAGGCGTATTGGAAGGCCAGGATCACCTCCGGCCCGGATTTGGTCGACCCGGTTCCGTTGCCGCGTACCAGCTGATCGGTGCGCGTCGGCTCGCAGTTCGGTCCGCCGCCGAGTACCGGATCGGTGATCGTGGCCGTCGACTGCCGGGTGTTGCTCGCCTCGGCCGTGTACACGAGTACCAATGCCACCGCCGCCAGTGTCCCGAAGAACGCGGCACTGCCGACCAGCCAGGGTCGACGCCGCGGACGCCGCTCGCGGCGATGTGGGCGCGTCGGCGGGAGGACATGGGGTGCGCGTCCCGGCGGGAGCATGCCCGGCCACACCGGATCGGCCGAGCGACCCCCGCGCCCACCGACGTGCGGGGAGGCGGTATTGCCGCCGGAACCGGCTGTGTTCGACGACACCATGATCTCGCCACACCCCTTCACCGTGCCGCTGGGGCGACCCTATTCAATGCCGTTGTGCAATAACAAGATTGCATATCCGCATCGGCAATGGCGACCGAATGGACCGGAGAGAACCGGTCAGCGGACCAGCACACTACGCCCGAACCGCCCGCCCACGCGCGCGGTTCCGGCGACTTTGGAGGTTTCCCACAACCGCCGGGCCGAAGGTTCGTAACGACGGGCATACCATGATCAATCCGCGCCGGTATGCTCTTCCGGAAACGATGTCCAGCGGAAATACCTGTTCAGCAATGCATTTCGGTGCATTCGGCGGCACAGTAGAACGCCTGCGACGCTGCCGCACAATAACGATGTCCGGCCGCCGTAGTCCGGTCGAACGCCTGTCCAGTTCAGATAAGGCATTCACCGGGACACCGAAAACCGCGTTACCGGAAGAGAAATCAGGAGCGATTCTCGTGCGAAACCTCTTTGCCGCAAGTGGGCGATTCCCGAACGTCGTCGTGACGAGTCTCGCGGCGACCACCTCGATCGCGGGTGATGTCGACGCGACCTGGAAGGGACTGCTCAATGGCGAAAGCGGAATCGACATTCTCGAGGATTCGTTCGTCGAGGAGTACGACCTCCCGGTTCGCATCGGTGGTCACCTGAAGGTTCGGCCCGAGACCCTGCTGACGCGGGTCGAACAGCGCCGGATGGCCTATGTCGAACAGCTCGCGATGGTCCTCGGACGCGAGGTGTGGCGCAATGCGGGCAGCCCGGAGGTCGACCCGGAGCGTCTGGGGGTGGCGATCGGCACCGGAATCGGTGGCGGTGATGCGCTCATCGACTCGATCGACAAGCTGAACAGCGGTGGCTATCGCAAGGTTTCGCCGCTGGCTGTGCAGATGGTCATGCCGAATGGTCCGTCGGCTGTGGTCGGTCTCGAATTGCAGGCCAAGGCAGGAGTGGTCACACCGGTCTCGGCGTGCTCATCGGGCTCCGAGGCCATCGCCAACGCATGGCGAATGATCGTCATGGGTGACGCCGATATGGTCGTCACCGGTGGCGTGGAGGGGGCCATCGACGCGGTGCCGATCGCGGCATTCACCATGATGCGCGCGATGAGCACCCGCAATGACAACCCGAAGGGCGCCTCGCGTCCGTTCGACTCCGATCGCGACGGTTTCGTCTTCGGCGAGGCCGGTGCCCTGATGGTCATCGAGACCGAGGAGCACGCCAAGGCCCGTGGCGCGACGATCCACGCGCGCCTGCTCGGCGCCGGCATCACCTCCGACGGTTATCATCTGGTCGCACCCGACCCCACTGGCGACGGCGCCGCCCGCGCGATGACCAAGGCCATGCAGTTCGCAGGTCTGACCCCGAAGGACATCACCCACATCAACGCGCACGCGACCGCCACCCCGATCGGCGATACCGCCGAGGCGAACGCGATCAACAAGGCCGTCGGCAACCACGCCTCGGTCTATGCGCCGAAATCCGCACTGGGACATTCGATCGGCGCGGTGGGCGCACTGGAATCGATTCTGACCGTGCTCAGCATCCGCGACGGCATCGTGCCGCCGACACTGAACCTGGACAACCAGGATCCGGAGATCGATCTGGATGTGGTGCACGGCGAGGCGCGCAACCAGGAGATCGAGTACGCGATCAAAAACTCGTTCGGTTTCGGCGGGCACAACGTCGCGCTCGCCTTCGGCCGGTACTAGCGAACGAGAATGGCGCGCGGGTAGAGCAGCTGGAAGCCGAGCTTCTGGACGTTCTGCTGCGACTTCGAACCCGGCAGTGTGGTAACCACCGCGAGGTCACAACCCGCGGCCGCCGCGGCGGCGAGGCGCATCGACAGCAATGCGCCCTGCACGCCGCGGCGGCGGAATGCGGGAAGGGTTGCCGCACCACATAATTGGGCGACGCCGTCACTGAGACGCAGGCTCGCGCCGCCGACCGGCTGATCGTCGATCAGGGCGAGCGAGCCGACGAAACCGCTCGTCGCGGTGAGGTCCCGCTCGGCCGTTTCGATGGCCTCGCGCGGGAATTCCTCATGCGAGGCGACGCCCTGGGTGTCGGGAGCGGCGAAGCCGTCGACGACGACATTCACCCAGGTCTCGAAATCGTCGTGCCCGACATCGCGGATCTCGATGCCCTCGGCCGACCGCGCCGGCCGCCCCGGCTCGAGCCGCAGGCCCAGCACATTCTCGAATCCGAAAAGCACATAGCCGCGCCGCGTCAGACGTTCGACGACGGCGGGATCGGCCAGTGTGGAGATCTCGAACTGGATCGGCGCTTCGCGCTCGGCGAAGGCCTGTTCGACGGCGTCCAGCTCGGCGTCATCGAAGGCATCGCCGTTCATGCCGACGCCGACCACCTTGTCGAGCGGTGAACCCGGGCCCGCCCACACCGCGAGGCCACTGCCGATGGGCCGCACCAGGACCCGCTGCTGTGGTTCCCGGCGCGCGGCCGCGCGAGCGCCTTCCTCGATAAGCGTGCGTTCGGCGTGCTCGACCCGCGCGGCTAGGTCCGGTCCGGCGAACAAACCCGAGGCGAATTCAGTCGGCATGAGGCATTCCTACCTTGTCGGTAGCGCCGGATTCACCTGGTTTACCGCCGAGCGCGTTCGGCGTGTCGAGGGTTTCGGCTTGTCCGGTCAGAAGATCGCGACCGGTGCGACCGGGGTTCCGGTCGCACCGACGAACGGTTCAGGCATGGCACTGAGCAGGAATTCGTAGCGTCCGTCCGCCGCACAGATCCGCGACAGCTCCTCCAGATTCCAGTTCTGCCCCTGCAACATGCCCATTTCGACCAGATGCAGCGCATGCACCGCCAGCCACCCGCCCTCGATCTCGGGCGGGAAGATCTCGAAGGTCAGGGTGTCGTTGGCGACGGCCGCGACATCGCGGGCATGGAACCACTCCGGGCAGCGGGTCGAGAGGCCGGGCGAGGGAACGGCATAGCCGTGTCGATCGCCCGCCAGGTACAGCTGCATCTGACCGGTCCGCACCAGCACCACATCACCGGCCCGCACCCGCGTGCGCGCCAGCTCCTCGGCGGTCTGTAGATCCTCGGGTGTGACGGCATGGTCGCCGGGTAGGCGATCTACGCCGCGGGCCGCGGCGATATCGAGCAGGACGCCGCGCGAGACAATATGCCGGGCCTTATCGATGCCGCTGAAGGCAGCCCCACCGTGCACCGTGATGGTGTCGGCCGGACGCCCGTTGTAGATCCGGCCCGAGTGCGAAACATGCGTCAGCGCATCCCAATGCGTACCGGCCTGCAGACCCATGGTCACCGCGTCGTCACTGGTTGCCACCGATCCCGGCCCGAACATTTCCCGGTTCAACGCGATCATCGAATGCAACGGATCGACTCGGCCGGGTACCAGTCCGGTCTGTATTCCATTCTGCCGCAGGGGAACCGCCAGCGGCACGCGTCGACCGGTGCGCACGGTCGCCGCCGCATTCCGGACGACGTCGTCGGTGATCAGGTTGAGTGTGCCGATCTCGTCATCGTCGCCCCAACGCCCCCAGTTATTTACGCGCTCGGCGATATCGAGCAGTTCCGGAGGCAACACCATGGCGGCAATGTACCTCGCGCCGATTCACTTGTGCGCGTGGTCGTCCTGGGCGATGAGGACCGAGCAGTCGGCGTGCCGGGCGGCCTTCTCTGCGGTGGCGCCGATGAATCGACCCCAGATCGCCGAATGGCCGCTGCGGCCGAGGATCAGCAGATCCGCCTCATGGTGGGTGGCGGCGACGGCGAGTTGCTGCGCGGGGTGCCCGGCACGGATTTCGACCTGGATGGCTATGCCGCGTGCGGCGGCCGCCTCGGCGGCGGCAGCGAGCCAGCGCCGGCTGGCCACCTCCTCGACCGAGCGTTCCTCCTCGATCTCCCCGATCACCGGCCCGTAATGCGGGCGATGCTCCTCCACGGCGACCACCGTGAGCACGGACTTGTTCGCGGCGGCCAATTCGAGCGCCATCCGCAGCGCTTCCTTGGCGCCGGGTGAGTCGTCGTATCCCACCACGATCCGCTGGAACACACCTCCAGTGTGATCCTCGGCCCGGAGCGCGGTCCAGCGACTCCGACCACAGACGGTCGTGCGAATCCGACCCGAGAATGAGGTTCGGCAGACGGTCTGCGAACTATCGTGGGCGTATGCCTGTTACCGACGGTACCGCTGCCACCGAACCGCCAGCCATACCCGGTGTGCGCCGGTCGTTCGTGACAGCCCGCGATGTCCGGTTCCACGTCACCGAATCCGGAGCGGAGGACGCTCGCCCGGTCGTGCTGCTGCACGGGTGGCCGCAGCACCATTACGCCTACCGGGATCTACTCGCCGACCCACCGGAAGGGCTCCGGATCATCGCCCCCGACCTGCCCGGATACGGCTGGTCGGGTCCGGCGCCGCACCGGTGGTCGAAGGAGGAGGTCGCCTCCGATGTATTCGCGCTCCTCGATGCGCTCGGCCTGGACCGGGTGCTGCTCGTCGGCCACGACTGGGGCGGATATATCGGCTATCGCATGGTGCTGCGCGAACCCGACCGCTTCGATGGCTACCTGGTGCTGAATATGGCCCATCCGTGGGTACCGCCCACGACGGTCATGCGCCAGATCTGGCGCTTCCTCACCTACCAGCCGCTGGTCGCCACCGTGGGCGTACCGCTGCAACAGCGCACCCGATTCCTCGAATTGGTCATCAGCGGGGCGATCACCGACCGCAGCAAGGTCTCCCCCGAGGTGATCCGCATCTTCGCCGACCGCTTCCGCGATCCGGTCTGTGCCCGCGCCGCCACCGACACCTACCGCACCTTCTGGCTGCGCGAAATCCCGGATACCGCACGCCATCCGGAGCGCCGCCGCGCCACCATCCCGATCCGCGCCCTATTCGGTGTGGAAGACCCCGCCGTCCATCGCTCACTCGCCGCCGCCGAAACCGCCCGTGCCGACGACTACACCTTCGAACCGGTAACCGGCTGTGGGCATTTCGTCGTCGACGAACGTCCGGAACTCGTCCGCGCCCGCCTGGTCGAACTGGCGGCGGACACCAAATAACCCGCGACACCGTGGGCTTTCGCGACCACGACTGGATAATGCGTTGGCCGCCGAGGTATTCGATGCTGGGCGCGAATAGCGAAGGAGAACACATGAGCGAGCGAATCAACAGCACCGCGCCCTCGACGAGGGCCGTGCCGAGCGCTGGCGAGGCGCGGTCATGACCCGACTGGCAGTCGTGACCGGCGCGTCGTCGGGCATCGGAAAGGCAACGGCGGCGGCCTTGGTCGCGCGCGGTATCCAAGTGATCGGGACCAGCCGGAACCCGGAGTCGATCTCGGCCGCCGATCGAGTCGGCGGTGTCGACTATCGCGCGCTCGATCTGACCGATGCCGAGTCGATCCGCGAATTCGTCGACGGGCTCGACGGTATCGACATACTGATCAACAATGCGGGCGAAAGCCAGGCCGGACCGCTGGCCGAGCTGCCGACCGCGGCGGTCGAGCGGCTGTTCCAGCTCAATGTGCTCGGACCGGTCACGCTCGCCCAGGCGGTGTTACCCGGCATGCGAAGCCGTGGTTATGGGCGGGTGGTCATGGTCGGCTCCATGCTCGCCAGCTTTCCGATGCCGTACCGGTCCTCTTATGTCGCAACCAAAGCGGCGGTGCGGGGATTCGCCACGGCGGCTCGATTCGAGGAGTCGCCGTTCGGCGTGTGGATCAGCACCGTCGAACCGGGCCAGATCGATACCGGACTGCGTGAGCGACGCACCAAGTACATCGACGAGAACTCGCCACACACAGCGGATTTCACCCAATTCATGACCGCGCTCGATCAGCAGCAGGCGAAAGGCATTACGCCACAACGGGTTGCCGCGACCATCGTCACAGCCGTCGAGGCCAGGCGGCCGCGGCCGCTGTATGCGGTCGGCAGCAATGCACCCGCCATGTTCGCGCTGCGTCGCCTGTTGCCGCGCACGGTCATGGAGAAGGTCATTGCCAGGGCCTACGGACTGTCCCGATGATCGCCGGCGGCTCGGTCCAGCAGCCACAACGGTAGCCTCCGGGCCGGAACATGCGTTGCGCAGAGTGTGCTGAGCGCCTATTGCCATGTGCGCCGCGGCGGAGCAGTGTGAACATACCGGTGGCGCCACCGGGGCGCTGCCCTGAACACCGAGGGAGTGGCTCGTGTACGCACGTTCTACCACTATTCAGGCGCAACCCTCCGCAATCGACGCCGGGATTGCGCACGTACGCGATGAGGTAATGCCGGCTGTGGAAGACATACCCGGCTGTGTCGGACTATCGTTGCTGGCAGATCGCCAGTCCGGCCGGTGCATCATCACAACCTCATGGGAAACCGAGAAGGCGATGCGCGACAGCATGGATCGGGTTCGCCCCATTCGAGATCGTGCGGCCCAAGTATTCGGCGGCGGCCGCACCCAGGTCGAGCAATGGGATATCGCCGTCCTACATCGTGACCACCGCTCGCAAGAGGGTGCCTGCGCCCGCGCGGTCTGGATGAAGACCGACCCGAACCGCCAGGACGCCACCATCGAGACCTACAAATCCCAAGCCCTACCGAACATGGAAACCCTCGAGGGATTCTGCAGCGCGAGCCTCCTGGTCGACCGCGCATCCGGCCGTGGGGTCTCCTGTGTCACCTTCGACACCGCCGAAGCCATGGAGCGCAACCGCGAAGAAGCAACCGCCATGCGCGAACGGATCACCCGTCAAGCCGGTATGGAGGTGGTCGACATCTGCGAGTTCGAGTTGGCCATCGCTCATCTCCGCGTCCCCGAATTGGTGTAGATCGCACGGACCGGCTCCCGACCGGCGGCTCGGTCGGGAGCCGGTCCCGTCGGTCCGCCGTTATCCAGGGCTCGAGCTCTGTACAGCGCACGGAGGTCGCGCTTGTGCACTTTGCCTGATTGATCGCCGCACCGCGGAATCGCCGCGGCCAAGGACCGCGGCGATTACGGCACCGGCCCGCAAACCCAATCGATCCGCATTGCCGCCGAAGCAGGCATCCGCCTGACCGACGCACTCGGCGACTGGGCCGAATGGGCACAGCACCATCCACCGACCGAGGATCGAAAATCCTGACGACCGGTCCGAGGAATAGCGGTGCTTTGTCAGGTCGTCAGGCGTCCGCAAGTTTGCGGGAACCGGCGGTGGATGCGGTCGATGTAGCGCTGTATGGCGCGCAACTCGCCCACCATTTCCTCACGGGACGTCGGAGCGAGGCGGTTGGCGAATCCGAGCTCCCGGCTCAGCACTTCGGCCTGATTCGCCAGCAACTCCAAGAAGACCTGCGCTTGGGCGAGGTCGGGATCTTCGTACATCGATTGAGACCGATCTGTGGACATCGCGTGGTCGTGCACCCACCCCAGGTGCGTCGTCCCGGCGGTCGCGGCCCTCGACAGCGCGGGAATTGCCCGATGCTATCCCGTCGCACCACACTCCGTGACATCTTCGCGCCTGTTCGTGGTGGACTCGCTACCCGACCGCACCGCACGCCGGCGCACGGACCGAAATCACGGAACATGATCCGGCACAACAGGTCCGATCACATGCGAAGCCCCAGTGCCCCGGACGGGCAAGCCTCCACCGCCTCCCGCACCGCGTCGTGGCCGCGCGGTGGTCTCGGGTCGAGCAACCGCACCCTGCCGTCGTCCTCGTCCTGATCGAAGACCTCCGCCGCGATGAGGGCGCACATGCCCGCGCCGATACAGCGCTCCCGATCCACGGTGATACGCACTTCCGTCACCTCCTTTCGCAACATTCGGCCTGCTACCGGGCCGTTTCCGTCCAGGTGACCTGCAGTTCGTGGACACCATAGATATTCATGTCGGTCCTGAGTTTCACCTCGCCCGCGGGGATGGCGAGCTCGAGAGTCGGGAAGCGGCGCAGCAGTCCGGCGAAACCGGCGCGCATCTCGATGCGGGCCAGCTGCTGGCCGAGGCATTGGTGGACGCCGTGGCCGAAGGACAAGTGACCGCGGGCCTTGCGGTGGATATCCAGGGCGTCGGGATCGTCGAAACGCTGGGGGTCGCGGTTGGCGGCCAGCAGCGAGACGACGACGGTCGAACCCTTACCGATCGTTTCACCGCCGAGTTCGATGTCCTCCGTGGCGTAGCGATAGAAGATGTCGGCGACGGACAAGTAGCGCATGAGTTCCTCGACGGCATCGGGGACCAGGTCCACGTCGGCGCGGAGTTCGGCCAGCTGCTCCGGATGCTCCAGGAGCGCGAAGGTGCCCAAGGCCAGCATGTTGGCGGTGGTCTCGTGACCCGCGAGCAGCAACAGGAAGGCGATGCCTACCAGCTCCTCGATGCTGAGGTCGGCATCGCGGGCGAGGTCGGACAGCAGGTCGTCGCCGGGTTCGGCGCGTTTGCCCGTGACCAGTTCGGCCAGGTAGGCGGTCATCGCGCCGTACGCGGCCATCTTCTCCTCCAGCGACTGGTCCCTGACCAGGAACTGGGCGGAATTGACCTGGAAGGTCTCGCGGTCGGTGTATGGGACACCGAGCAATTCGCAGATCACCAGCGAGGGCACCGGCAACGCGAATTCCTTGACCAGGTCGACCGGCGGGGTCAGGCGCGCCATCGCATCCAGTTGCCGCTCGGCTATGTCGATGATGTGCTCTTCGAGCTGCTTCATGCGTCGGACGGTGAACGCGCCGGTGAGCTTGCGCCGCAGCCGGGTGTGCTCCGGCGGGTCCATGGCGATGAACAAACCCGGCACCTGCGGGGAAGGTTCGGTAGGGACGGGCATGCCGGGGGTTTCGTATGCCGCGTGCACGATGCCGATGTCCTGGCGAGAGCTGAACCGGGTGTCGGCCATCAGCTTTCGAACCGCGTCGTAGCCGGTGACGAGCCAACCCTCGTGACCGTCGGGGAAGACCATGGGACTGACCGGGCGGGTCTCGCGCAGCCGGGTGAGGTCACGGGGTGGGTCGAAGGGACCCGCATCGCGCGTCAAGGGGAGGCCGCGCGGGGTGGAAGCGGTCTGGCTCATCGGATTTCCTTTCGTGGCGGTTGTTGCGACCACGATCACCGCCAGACCTGACATACGACTGTCACGGCGCTGACACCAGCGACGAACAATCGGTCACCTGCTCGAACCAGCCCACGAGCCGGTACCGCGGCAACTTTCGGCGCCGCGTCGGCAGATTGCCCGTGGCAAGATCGGCCGGGTGCAGATCGGGATACTTGGGCCATTCGAGATACGCGCGGACGACGGTGCTTTCGCCGACGTGCCGGGCGCGCGGCTGCGCGGGCTGTTGATCGCCCTCGCACTCGAACCAGGTCACGCGGTCCCGAAGGCAACGCTCATCGACTGGATCTGGGGTGAACACCCGCCGTCCGACGCGGCGAATGCCTTGCAGCGGTTGGTTTCCCGGCTGCGGAAGGTGCTGCCGGACGGAGTCGTCGAGGGGCAGACGGACGGATATCGGTTGCGGGTGGAACCCGACGCCGTCGACGCCGTGCGGTTCGAACGCCTCGTCACCCAAGCCCACAATGACGAGGATCAACGAGGGGTACAGCGGTTGCGTGATGCCCTCGCATTGTGGCGCGGTGCGGCCATGCAGGACGTCGGTCTGCAGGAGAGTGCGGCGTTCGACGCGGCGGTCACCCGGCTCGAAGGGCTACGCCTGACCGCCATGGAGGATCGGTTCGATGCGGAGATCAGCCTCGGCCACGGTGCCGAGCTGGTCACGGAACTGACCGATGTGGTGGCCGCGCATCCGGTGCGAGAGCGGTTGGTCGCCGCGTTGATGCGGGCCCTCGTCGCTACCGGTCGCGACACCGATGCGCTGCGCGTGTACGAGCGCACGAGGGAAACCCTGGCCGACGAGCTCGGCGTCGACCCCGCACCGGAGTTGTCCGCGTTGCACCTCGCGCTGTTGCGGGGTGAGTTGGGACGGCGGGAGGAGAACCGCAAGACCAACTTGCGTGCCGAGCTGACCAGCTTCGTGGGCAAGGACTCCGATATCGCCGCGGTCCGCGAACTCAATGCCGAACATCGGCTCACCACCCTGATCGGGCCGGGCGGCTCGGGGAAGACCAGACTGGCCACGGAAACCGCGCGCACGATGCTCGGCGACCTGCCGGACGGGGCCTGGCTGATCGAACTCGCGGCGATCGGCGCCGACGGTGACGTGGCACAGGCGACGCTCGCCGCGCTCAAACTGCGGGATGCGCTACTCGGCGAGGCGCCGGACACGGAGCCTACGGATCGGGTCATCGCCGCGGTCCGCGAGCGGGCGATGTTGCTGATTCTGGACAACTGCGAGCACGTGATCGAGTCCGCGGCGACATTCGCGCATCGAGTGCTCGGCGAGTGTCGGCGACTGCGGATCCTCGCGACGAGCAGGGAACCCCTCGGCATCACCGGCGAGGCGCTGTGGCCGGTCGTACCGCTGGCCTTGCCGAAGGGGGATGCCGACCCCGGCGAGATCGAGTCCTCGCCGGCCGTCCGGCTGCTGCGGGACCGAGCCGGCGCGGTGCGCAAGGATCTCACGACCGACGCCCCCACATCAGCGACTTTGGCGCGCGTCTGCCGGGCGCTGGACGGGATGCCTCTGGCAATCGAACTCGCCGCGGCCAGATTGCGCACCATGTCCCTCGATCAGCTCGCCAATCGCCTCGACGACCGGTTCCGCCTGCTGACCGGCGGCAGCCGCACCGCGTTGCCGCGGCACCGGACGCTGCGCGCGGTGATCGACTGGAGCTGGGAGCTGCTCACCGACGCCGAACGGAAGGTGCTGCGCAGGCTCTCGGTGTTCTCCGGTGGTGCGAGCCAGGAAGCGGCCGAACGGGTCTGCGCGGGCACGGGGGACAATGCGGTCGAGACATGGGAGGTGCTCGAGTTGTTGACCGCGCTGACCGAGAAATCGCTTGTGGTCATCGAGGACGAGGGGGCGCCGCGCTACCGGATGCTGGGCACGATCAAGGAGTACGCCGAGCAGCGTCTCGCGGAGGCGGGAGAATCGGATCCGGCACGCCGCGCCCACCTCGCGTATTTCACCGAGCTCGCCGAAACCGCGGATCCATATCTGCGCCGCGCCGAGCAATTGGAATGGCTCGCCACGCTCGAGGCCGAACACGACAATATCGCTGCCGCGATGCGCGGTGCGCTCGCGGCCGGCGAGGCGGACGGTGCGATGCGGCTCGCCGCGGCCGCCGGCTGGTACTGGTGGCTCGGCGGGCACAAGGCGGAGGGCAATGAGCTGCTCATGGCGGCCACTGCCCTGCCCGGCGAGGTGGCCGACGAGATCCGGGGTGTGGTGTACGGGTTGGCCGTACAGTTCGTGACGTCCGGGCGGCAGAGTGACCAGTACCAGGCGCAGGACTGGATACACAAGGCGTACGAAATCAGCCAGCGTATTCAGAGCCCACACCCGGCGCTGAAGTTCGCCGCCCCACTGGAACGCATGTTGCAAGCGCCGGATGCCTTCCTGCCCGCGTGGGAATCACTGCTGGTCGACGAGGACCCCTGGGTGCGCGCCCTAGCCGGGATGCACCTCGGCAAGATGCGGATCGAGCTCGGCTACCACGGCCGGGAAGCGGACACATATCTCGAAACGGCGGTCACCGAGTTTCGCGCGCTCGGCGAACGGTGGGGGATTTCGTTCGCCCTGACCCAGCTGGCGAATCGAATCGCCACGCGCGGCGAGTTCACCGGTGCGTGTGAGCACTACGAACAGGCGATCGCGGTCGTCACCGAGGTCGGTGCCCTGGAGGATGTGGTGCAGATGCGGTCGCGGCAGTCCCAGTTCTACTGGCTGTCTGGCGATGCGGAGTCGAGCGCGGCCGCTATGGCCGAGGCACAGCGCTTCGCGGAACGAGTCTCCTGGCCGAATGTACTTGCCGAGCTGGCGCTGTCGCAGGCGGAACTCGCGCGCTGGAGCGGTAACGCCGAGCAGGCACACCGGCAACTCGACGTCGCGACAGCGATGCTGGGCGATGACGCCGAGCAGCCGAACATCCGCGCGGTGATACATGACCTGCTCGGCTACCTCACGGAAGATCTCGACGAGGCCCGCGAACACCGCGTAGCGGCCTGCCAGGCGGCGTCCGAGGCAGGGCACGCACCCCAGATCGCCCAGGTGCTCGTCGGGATCGCGGATCTGGCGCTGCGTGCGGAACAGTACGAGCAAGCCGCGCGGCTGCTCGCGGCGAGCACCAGCGTGCGCGGTCTGTCGGATCGTTCCCAACCGGATGTGGCCAGGATCGAGCAGGCCACCCGAAGTCGCCTCGGTGACCCGCGGTTCACCGAGGCGACTCAGGAGGGGGCGCAGGCGAGCTGGCACGAATTGGTCGCGGTTACGCTCGCTTGCTGAATGTGGAACGCGCCCACAGGAACCCGACGAGGGCGATGCCGGCGCACCAGGCGATGGCGGCGACCGCATCGCCGATGTGCGGTGCGCCGTTGAGCAATCCGCGCAGGGTTTCGATGATCGGCGTGAAGGGCTGGTACTCCGCGAACTGCCGCAGTCCTGGTCCCATCTTTTCGGCAGGCACGATGGCGCTGCTGAAGAACGGCAGCATGACCAGCGGCACGGAGGCCAGACCCGCCGTTTCCGGAGACTTCGCCGCCAATCCCAAGGCGACCGTGAGCCAGCTGGCCGCGAAACCGAGCAGCACGACGACGCCCACCACGCCGAGCCAGTCGAGGAAACTCGCCGACGGACTGAATCCCAGCAGGAAGGCCACCCCGATGAGAGCCGCGATGGCGATCAGATTGGTCAGCACAGTGGCAATGACATGACCGCTCAACACCGCGCCACGGGACACGTCCATGACCTTGAACCTGTTGATGATGCCCTTCGTCATATCGGAGTTCACCGACGTCGCGGTGGCCCCCAGCCCGTAACAGACCGCCAGCAGGATCAGTCCCGGCGTCGCGTAGTCGATGTAGTCGACACCGACATCGAATGCGTCGCCGAACATGTACACGAACATCAACATGATGATGATCGGCATCAGGACCGCGTTGAACACCGAGGTCGGATTGCGGGCGATGTGCTTGAAGTTGCGGCGCAACATCACCATCGAATGGGATTTGGTGCTCATTTCGCTTCCACCTCCGTGGCGTGGCCCGTCAGGGCGAGGAAAACATCGTCGAGGTCGGGTGTGTGTACGGAGAACTCTTCGGCGCTGAGCGCGTACTCATCGAGCCGGTCCAGCAGAGCCCGGAGTGAATTCGTCCCGCCATCGCCGGGCACCCGCAGGGTCAGTGCCTCACGGTCCGGTGTGGAGTCGGCGAAGACACGCGCAGCCGCGTCGAGCTGGGAGACGTCGGCGAACCGGAGCCGGACGTGTGTGCCGGGGATCTGGCGCTTGAGGTCGTCGGGCGTGCCCTGGGCGACCAGGCGGCCCTGGTCGAGCACCGCGATCCGGTCGGCGAGCTGGTCGGCTTCCTCGAGGTACTGGGTGGTGAGGAAGATGGTCACGCCGTCGGCCACCAGGTCACGGATGATCGACCACATCGTGCGGCGGCTGCGCGGGTCCAGACCGGTGGTCGGCTCGTCCAGGAAGATGATCTGTGGGTTGCCGACGAGCGTCATCGCGAGGTCGAGCTTCCGGCGCATACCGCCGGAGTAGGTCGACGCGGGTTTCTTCGCCGCCTCCACCAGATCGAAGCGTTCCAGCAGCTCTGCTACGGTCCGCTTGCCGTCTTTGGCGGAGACTCCATTGAGATCCACCATGAGCTGCAGGTTCTCCTGCCCTGTCAGCAGTTCGTCCACCGCCGCGAACTGGCCGGTGACCCCGATCGCCGCGCGCACCGCCTTGGCCTCGCTCGCGACATCATGGCCGGCCACACGTACCGACCCGCTGTCGGCTTTTATCAATGTGCTCAGCACATTCACCGTCGTCGTCTTACCGGCTCCATTCGGACCGAGCAGGGAAAAAATCGTTCCCGCACGGACATCCAGATCGATGCCGTCGAGCACGACCTTGTCCCCATATGTCTTTCGCAGCCCTGACACCGCGATCGCTGAATTACTCATGCGAGCACCATCGGTGCCTGGCCTGACACCCACCTGTCACAGCACTGACACGGTGTGCTGCCCGGCCGTGCCCGTGTCAGCCTGGCGTCAGGGTGGTGTCAGGCCAGACACCGAGAGTTGTCGGCATGACGAAGAACAGCACCTCCTCGACCGACTCGAGCTGGACCGGCATGGTGGCCGTCGACGATACGGCCCTGGCCGTGACCGACACCGGCGGTTGCGGTATCCCGGTGATCTACTGCAATGGCCAGTTCGCCACGCAGGGGTACTGGCGGCGGGTCCTGGCCGACCTCGGTCCCGGGTTCCGCCACATCACCTACGACGAGCGGGCCCGCGGCAAGAAATCCAAGACCTCGGCCGACTATTCCTTCGAAGCGTGCGTGCGTGATGTCGATGCCGTTCTCGCGGCCCGCGGTGTGGGGCGGGCGCTGGTGGTGGGCTGGTCCTACGGGGCGTTCGTCGCCGCGCACTGGGCCAGCCGCAACCCCGAGCGTGCCCTGGGTGCGGTCCTGGTCGAGGGCGCCGAACCCTACGACTGGCTCGACGAGGCCATGGAAGCGCGGATCCGCAAGCTGTTCAAGCGGCTGAGCTGGGTCACCCCGCTGCTGCGTCCGACGGGCCTGACCCCGCGCATGTCCGCCGCGCAGCAGGCCGAATGCAATATCGAACTCGGCAAGGTCTCCCGCGAGGCCGACCTGGGCCCGGTGCTGGACGAGATCACC
>NZ_JBFAWD010000005.1:0-89458 GCF_040680135.1 Nocardia sp. NPDC052112
TCCGCGACCACCAAGCCACCGCCGACAACCTCCGCCGAGCCACCACCGGAAACCGCGAACCCCTATAATCGACACCGCTCACGGGTGGGGAATTTTTACGAGTACGGGTGGGGAACTTCGGCGAGCGCCGTCAACGGCGATGCTTCGCTGAGGACTTGCGTTGTCTGCTGCCTTGACGTTGATGAACGTGAGCGCTCCGTCGTCGGCGATGTGCAGGAAGTCGGCGACCTCGCCGGATCCGTCACCGTTGGCCTGATTGCGGAGCCGTATCCGTTTGACCGCGCGGCCTCAGGCTCGCCTCATATGTCGATGTCTTGCACCAGAGTCGGTTTGACAAGACGATTGCAAGGTGAACACATGGGAGGCACTGAGGACGATCCAGGAGCAAGAAGATGGGTTGCGGCGCGGCATCCAGAAGATGCTGCTGGAGGTGTCAGACCAGGCCAGCTGGTGGCTGGACCGCCAGGACCCGCAAGTCGACCTATTCAAAATCGTACCTGACGAATTCGATGCTTGGTCAGCAGAGATTCGCACACGGATGACCGACAGCATCGAAGAGCTCATCGACTTCGAATACTGGAGAATGTTTCGCCGAGCAAATATTACCGGCTTAGTAGACGACTTGAAAGGCTATTCCTACCCACAAGGCCTCCTTAATATTTTGATCAATCATCTCGATCACATACCGGAGAAGGCCTATTCATTTGGTCCTCGACACATGCCTAAACCTCCTAGATATGCATTCTTTCGAAATCGAGTTCCTCGTCAACTCTTCAAAGAAGACCTGGATCGTCAAATTCAACATGCGAGAACTCTTCAACAAATAGTTGAAGACCGCGCAAAAGCGGAACTTCGATTGCCACCCCCCTTAATTGATGGCTACCTTTCAGAGTGGCGACGCGAAGGATGCGGACTACTTTCATGCATACAAGCGATAGCAGGCTCGCCCGACAGCGATGCTGATCCAGCTCACGATTTCCGAGGCATTGTCACTGGGTGGGAGGTGTTCAACCATTCGGACATAAGCGATCAAACAGCGCTTATTTCGGCGTATATAACACTAGGCAATGACTATCTAATGACAATCAAAGAGACCATGGCGAATTTCTCGGACCCACCAGAATCTACGGGGCAGCAGTACCTTCAACAGTTCTACGGCCCAGTTAACCAGGCTGCGATGAGGATCGCGAACGTCAACTCGACAATATCAACCATCATGCAACAGGGTGACACCGATGTAGCCGAGGCGCTAAAGGCACTTGAATCAGCCGTACTGGCCGACACGGCCAACAACAAAGCGGGTTGCGACGAGCTGCTTGAGATCCTGGAAACAGTAGCGGAAGGGGCAAGCACCCCGACTGAAAGGCGCAAGCGTGCTGTGCTGAAGGCAATGCTCGAATCACTCAAGAACACAGCTTGGTCTGGTCCGGAGATCGGGAAAGCCTTCGAGACTTGGGGGAGAGTGCTAGATGGGCTCACGTTCTAATTGGGTTCCCGAGTGAAGCGTCAGGGCTTGTGATCAGCTGGAAGAGTCGCTCCGGGCCTGAACTCGCCATAATGGATGCGACGTCGGATATCGCGAAGATGCTCGGATGCCCAAGCAACCGCCTCGTCCGCCGACGCCTATCACAAGCGTAGCTATCGGCGGCAACCTGATGTCTCCAAAAGTCTTGCATCCTAACCAAACTCGCAGCAGGATTGCGTGGGTGGGCGCAGATACGGCGCTGAGAACCATCGCCAAGGATGGTGGACGACTCAGCCGAAGGGTGGGTGCGCTGCTTCGAACCCTGGAGACGGAAGCGAGCAAGTGGACCGACCGCGTGCTGTCAAATCCATTCGAGGAGACCACCGAGGCAGAGGTTATGGCCTGGATACGAGATACGGGCAAGACACTTCGTAGTGACCTGTATGGCCTTCCTCCGCACGAAGGTAAGGACCCTTTTGAAACAATTGCCGGAAACCTAACGTGCCTGGCTTCCGATTACCTGTTCAATAGCGGAACCTGCGATGATATAGTATGGCCAATCACCGACCTCGCGGAGCTTTACGAGAATGCGCACCCATTGCAGGAGATAAGGGCGTGGAGGGAACCTCCGCGGTATGCTCAGCTTCCGCCGCGTGTTCGTAGCAATCTGTTTTCGAAGCATCTTTCCGACGTAGTAGCAGAAGGCCGGGACATATTCCGAAATTATTTGAGTGCACTTGCCGATGAGTATGCGAAGGCTAGCAGCCTGCCATGGGAT
This sequence comes from Nocardia sp. NPDC052112, assembly GCF_040680135.1. Taxonomy (NCBI): domain Bacteria; kingdom Bacillati; phylum Actinomycetota; class Actinomycetes; order Mycobacteriales; family Nocardiaceae; genus Nocardia; species Nocardia sp. NPDC052112. The sequence continues at coordinate 2,244 of NZ_JBFAWD010000005.1, forward strand.
ATCGGGTCAGCGTGGAGCGTTCTTGAGTCGAAGATAGAACATTGGATTCTCGAATGCATATCCCTATTGCGGTCCGTCCAAGTGATCCCTGATTCGCCAGATGACGGAAAGAATCCCCTGGACGATTTCCTACAGCTAATTCATGCTTGGAAAGTCGGCGGAAATCAACTACTAACTGAGTACGGGTTTACCGGCGCATGCCTGGAGCTCGGTACCATCTATTTAGAAAGATTGGAACGAAACATGCAGGACTTCACGGACCCATCGGTTCAATCGTCCAACGCGCCCCATTATTCTCAAATATTCAATGCTCCGGTCTATGGGCAAGCAGCAATGAAAATTGACAACATCAACTCGAACATTGCAGGAGTACTGCAACAGGGAGATCCCGAACTGGGCCGGGCGCTTGGGGAGCTCAAAGAAGCAATCCTTGCCGACACTGCCAATGACGAAGAACTCCGACGCGATCTGTTTGACAACCTTGAGACGCTTACCGAACAGGCTCAGACTTCACCCGAGGAGCGCAAACGTGGTGTAATCAGGTCGATTCTTTCATCATTCAAGTCCGCAGCCATGTCCGGCCCTGAGGTTGCGAAAGCAATGGAAGCCTGGGGACAGATTCTTACCGGGCTTACGCAATAGTTCGAACAAATATAGGCGGAGGTAGAGCTGTTCTCGACGGAAGGCCCTACCTCCGTTACTGCGCCGCTGAAACGCTCTCTCCTAGGCTCACGCATCCTAGATCGCAAAGGGGATCGAACGATTCAATGGCGATCGATCCTGAATGATGTCGATGCGAACCCTGGAACCCACCCCTCACACGATTTCCTTAGCGCACCCACAGGCACTATCGACTTTTATGCAGACAGCGGAGGAGGGGTAGATCCCCCTCCCCAGCCCTGGTTAATCAGCATTCGTGACGCCAGAGATCGCGGAACTCAAAAAGGCGATCGAGGTCGCTCAGGGCGAAAACCTTGCGCTCCGCCGTCGCCTGGCAACGTACGAGTAGGCTGCCCCGATGTTCGAACAGCGCGAGCGATGGCTTGAGGAAATGCACGATCACGTCGACCATAAGGAGTCTGTCACCAGCACTACTGGCCACATGAACCTGGTCGCAATCACGGCAGAAATTGCGGATGCGTGCGCCGACGAACGAAAGCAGAAACGAATTCACATACCGAACTGGCAGTCAATGGCAAGGGATCTAGAGGACACCCTCGACTACCTTGGCGCTGAGGCAGCCGGTGCGGTTCGGTCCGAAGTTACCTCACTCGTCGGTGCGATTAACAACGACCTCCTGTACGAAAAGCTGGACGACACCGGCAGGATGCAGACATGCATCGACAACGACAAGAGGCCGCAGGTCACGAAATATGCTGCGGCCCTGCTCGCCAGGCTAGATAGCGACGATGTTCTCGTTGCTGCTTGGCGCGACCTCCTCGCTGGGTGCCAGGATTCCGATCATGTCGCCTATCCTTACGACCGCATTGCGTTCTTTCGCGATAACGTAATCGCGCTACAGGAGCACAGGCGGCAAGACCCCGGATATTGGGGTTCGACCACAACAGCGGTCGAAATACTCTTCGACATACGGCACAGCGTCGCCCGGGCACAGAGCGCAGTCGGTGACTATCCCATTGATTTCGACCCACAGAACCAATCAGAGCCCACTGGACTTACCGACGAAGAGCGAATGAACTTGGCGGAACGCTGGATCGTGCGCCCCCCGCGGAGGAAAGACATCATCGTCTGGTTTCGCATCGCAAACGCGTACGTCCTGGGCGGAGACTGCGTCTCGCACGGAGACGTCACCTTCTACCCGGCCCAGGTTCTCGCAGGTGTGATCATCGACCACGATGTCGCCCGCGCCGCGTTGTCGGTCGTGCCCGAAGAGCTGCTGACCGACAAGATCAGCCAGCAGCAGTCGACCGCTGCTGATGTCAATAAGTACGACGGCCTCGAGCATCTGCCGGGACTGGTCTACGTGCGTGTATTGGTTCGAGACATCGAGAGCCACAGAGCCGTAGCAGAGGCTCGCGCGCATCTGCAGGCTCTACTGGCGGTCCTCGAATCGCACGAGGATATGTGGGTAATCCTCAAAGGCTACCTCGTCTTTGACGGACGCTACAATCCTCGTCCGCTCGCATGGGGACCGAAGCAGGACCGCGAGCCGACAATATTCCATGAAAATGACTATGTCGCAGATGATCTCAGGATGCTCAACGACGAAGGTCATGTGATCACACTTGAGACAGCTCGGCGGCTGCAGCCGGTTTTGCAACTCGCGCAGGCACTCGAAAGCGCCTCGCGCTCCGATCCGGAAGCGGTCGTGATGGCTGCCGTGCGTGCAATCGAACACTGCAATTCTTGGACAACCAAGGGGCGCAAAGAGTGGGGCGAGTTTATCGACCTGTACTTGAGAGACGAGTTCACCCGGATCGCGTTCCTGCGGCGAGCGACAGAAGCCACTTTTGATGCCATCATCCGGGAGCTACCCGACAAATCACCCGGCGCGACGCCGCAACCGCTACTGCGCCAGATCCACGAAGCTGTCAGTGAAGGATCGTGGGGACGTCGATTCGACCGTCAGGTTGCCATCGAACACATAGCCGCTCTCAAAGCGATCTACGCCGATCATCCACTCGTACGGCGGTTATCCGAGCTCGACGACATCCTCGCAGCAGGTAGCTCGATCAGCGCCGCGTTTGATACCGAACAAAGGCGAGTCGAAGCACGAGTTGCGCGCCTCACACGATCACGTAACGCCGCGATCCACGGAGGACCACTGTCGAAAGCGGCATGTGACTCCATCGTTGACTTCGCGTTTAGCCTCGCAAGTCAGGCTCTACACAACGGAATCAGAGCCATCATCACCGGCGAGACCATCGCCGACTACATGCGCGCGAACAGAACAGACAATGAACAACGAGTCCGCATCCTCAGAAGGACTGGTGACCTGAAACAGTTCTACATCGAGGCGGCTAACAAGAGTTGATCGACTGTCAAGCTGCTGACCGGACCCGATAACGAGACCACCCCGTAATTGAGTCCGGGTGATATTCGTCGAGCGCCCGGTTGAAGCGGTTGCTGGCCGAGCCGGGTCACGTTGAACGCGCGGCGCGGTCGTGCCTGCTTCTTCTGTCGCCCGTCCGGTGAGGCCGTGACCAACGGTGCGGGCAGGGAATTGTCCGTGGATCAGCCTGTGGCCGTGGCCAAGCAGATGCGGATGGCAGGGATCGATGGCATCAAGCTGACCGGCAGAGGTCCTGCCCTGTACGAGCCGCTGGAGCTGACTGTCACGCGGCTGCGGGGGCAAGGCCGGGTTCACCGGGATCAGGATAATCTCGCGCCACTCGAACATCGAGTATCCGGCCGAACACCTTGCGGCGCTGGGCGTTACGCAGTTCAACATGAGCATCGACACCCTGGACCCGCAACTGCACCATGAGCTGTGCGGGGTGGACGATCTCCCCCAGGTGATCGGCGCGCCGCAGCGCTGCGTCCAGACTGGTGTGCCGGTGAAGGTCAACACGACGATCGCCACGTCCCTGGATCCCTCGGCATCAACTTCCGTCGACGTCGGTCTGCCTCGGAGTCCACCACTGTTAGGACACCTGTATCCTCCTCCCGCGCCGGTTGGTCGTCGTGGCCTGTTCCCAGAGAATGAGACCACTCGGTATTAGAGTCCCTGTTGGCCCTGGTCAGGGCTGGAAGGGACAGTGAGGGACATGGCAGGACGCAAGCGGCATTCCGCAGCAGCCCCGGGCGATTCAAACTACTGCGTATTCGTCATCCGGGTAGTGGCGGCGGGCGTACGCGTAGATGTCAGTCTCGCGCTGTTGGCCAGACTCTATGTCGGTGTAGTACCAACCGAGTGTCGCCGATATCTTCCTGGATTTGAGTTCTCTGGCTGTGCGCATCTCAAGGGGATATCCCTGCTCGCGTAGCCATTTGGTTACCTTGGCAGTCAACTGGTTGTTCCCGTCCATGACAGCCAAGTACACCACTACCCGCTGACGTGCGAATGTCCGTGCGGCTGGCCCTGCTGTGTGGTGGGTTGCCCCCAGAGGCGGGCTGCCTGCACCTGCCCCTTATCGGCCTGCCTTTCGCGCGCAGCGGCTCCGGTGCCAAGACTGGCGAGCCATCCCGTAGGCACGCCGTAGGCGCTCTCGACGCTGGAGGGACGTACGAACCACAACGCCGGGCCACCAGACAGCAGTGCCACGCGGCTGGAAGGGTGCGCAAACTTCGAGTAGAGCGGGGGTGGTAGCTTCTACACGCGAGCTTCCACGCGCGGGAGGGCCGGACGGGTGCGAAGGGGACCATTTTCTCCGGAGGCCGTAAATCTCGCTGACTCACCGGAAAGTCTGGTCAACGGAACCGGTTCATTCTCCATGTTCAGGAGTGAACCGAGTGTCCGCTGCATCGATGATTCTGGCCGCCCCGGCTGTCGTGATGGGTCTGCGCGTCCTGCGAGACTGCATCTACCTGCGCGCTGCCGACAAGGCTCTGAAGAGCCATGGCGTTGATGGGGTGTCGGCGTTGGCGAAGTATGTACGGGCGCTGAAGGCACGCGAATCAGCTGTGCTGGAGAGCGAATCATCCGATTCTTGACCGGCTAGGCAATGACAGCCAGGCCCCACGAACGGATGTCGGCCGATTCGTGCGCCGCCGACGCGCCGCGGTGCCCGCACCGTTCCAGGAGTGCGCCGCGCTCTCGATTCTTTACGGATCGGCAGTAGTCGCATCGTGCATCCGCATCGCGCGGCACACAGCACTGCCTATCGGCTGTCGCCCGGTCCCTCACGAGCACTTGATCCATGCCGTTGAGCACGCACCATTGCGCGCGAATCCGCTGCCGGTGGCATAGATCTGGGATTTAGGGTTTCATGGACTTGGGGATGAATCTGCGGACCGGCTCAGAAATGAGTTATGCATGTATTCGTTCCGCAATGGTCTGCCCAGCGCCGCTCGGCCGCCATTCATCGCCGCAGCCCCACGCGCACAGCTTGGCACCGGCTCGTTCCGAAGGCTCGACTCCCCTATGTGCTCGCGAGAACAGCCCAGCCCGAGGCGGCCTCACGTTCAGACCGCTACCGGCTTGGCAACGAGCATGTCGAGGGCCAACTGGGACATGGTGTTTCATTCGGGAAAGATGGTGAACAGCGACCAGGTCCGGCTCGCTGCCAGCTATGTTCCCGAACGGCTGCGAGTTCCGACGACCGTCCGATCTTGCTGGACCCGAACGACCGTGGTACCAAGGGAATTAGCTTCTCAGGGCGTCTTTCAGCACACACTGCCGCTGACACGCGCGCGGCAGACACCCGAGAAGGAGGGAACTCCGTTGAGGCGGACTCCCAATAATCATCACCGCAGCCTCGAGCGCACGTTTCCCGCCCCGATGCCTGCCATCACTCCTCTTCCGAGACAAGCTGACTCGCGACTAGTACACGCCGCCGTCTCTGCGCCGACTGCAGTCGGTCAGCCCTGCACGAGACAGAGATTCAGCTTCCTCGAGGGACTCCGTTGAACTCCGATGACGTGTGGCTCAGCACGGACGAACTAGCCGCACGGCTCAAGATTCCGGCGAAGACGCTCGCAGTCTGGGCTTCTGCTGGGCGGGGTCCCAGATATGCGCGAATAGGGCGATACCGGCGGTATCGGTTGAGCGATCTGCTCGCGTGGGAGCAGGAACAACTCGATAAGAGTGGACGGCCCGATCCTGATGCGTCGACCGACCGCGCACAGGACTCTCGACGTCGGCCACCATCGAAGGAAGACCGTGGCCACCACCGGGACCGGTAAGCACAGTCGATCATCACAGCTATCTTTCAGCAACTGATTGGCTCTTGTCTGTATTGCTGAGGTCTAGCAGTTTGTGCGGTGACTCAACCATCGAAATCAGGCGTGCCCGATCCCACACCCGACGCTCTCGCATGTGTCGCAAACTCCTCGCGTACACACCGGGCCGTTCGCCTCGAGGTCGGCGGCCACCTGACCACCACTCCCCGCAGGAAGGACAAACTTGCCCAGACAATCTCTTCCGATCGGTACGTACGGCCGGATCACCACCAAGAAACAGCCGAACGGCAGCTGGCGCGCCGTTACGCGCTTTCGCGACCATGACGGAATCACGCGAATGGTGAACAACTACGGCCCTACCAAAGGCAAGGCCGAAGACAACCTCCGCGAAGCCCTGAAGAACCGTGACGGTGGGCGCGGCGAGCTGATCACACGGGACACGAAGCTGTCCGAACTCGCCGATCTCTGGCTGGCCGAGAAGTCGCTGCAGGAAGGTGTGACCGAGCAGTCGCTGGACCTGTACCGATCGGAAATCGAAGTATCCAACGATATTCGAGCCAGCAAGGACACCATCAAGATCAAATCCGCACTGGGTGGACTCCGGCTGTGGGAGGCAACCACCTCGCGCATCGACGCACACCTGAAGCGGATCATGCTGAACGGCCATCGGGAGAAGGCACGGCGGCAGCGGGTGATCCTCTCGGAAATGATGAGCATGGCCGTTCGTCACGACGCCATCGACCAGAACCCGGTCCGCGAGGTGGCCGACCTGCCCCGCAAACGCCAGAAGCCGCGGGCGGCCGATCTCGAGACGCTGACCGAGCTCCGAGAGCAGCTCAGATCGTGGCTGGCGGGCGAGAACATCGACGGCACCCCTGGATACACGAGCGGTCCCAAGCGTAATCCCCGGGTCTTGGACGTCGCCGATGTCGAGTTGGGCACCGGACCCCGCCCCGGGGAGGCGCTGGCGTTGCGCTGGTCTGATGTGGATCTGGAGTCGACGCCACCACGACTTACCTTCTCCGGCACCATTATTCGCATCAAGGGCAAGGGATTGATCCGTCAGGAGTGGACGAAGACCGATTCCGGATTCCGGACGGTGATCCTGCCGCAGTTCGTCGTCGACACGCTCGAGCGCGTCAAAGCCGAAGCGGTGGACAACACGTTGGACCTGGTGTTTCCGAACCGCGACGGCGGGATTTGGGATCCCCACAACTTCAACCGACTGTGGCGTCAGGCACGCGGCGAGAAGTTCGCGTGGGTCACACCGAAGACCTTCCGCAAGACCGTCGCATCCCTCATCGCCGACCAGTACAGCCCACAGGCCGCAGCCCAGCAACTAGGTCACGCGAACACTGCCACCACCAAGCGGCACTACATCGACCGACCGACCGAGGCTCCCGATTTCACGACTGCGCTGGGCAAACTTGTGAGCTGAAAGCGTGACGTTTCCGTGACGCTCACGGGCACCAAAAGGAAAAACCAGGGTCAAACTGCAGCGTTCGCCCTGGTCAAAGCTCCCCCATCTGGACTCGAACCAGAAACCTGCCGATTAACAGTCGGCTGCTCTGCCAATTGAGCTATAGGGGACTATCCTGGGTGGCTCGTCCGTACTGGGCGGGCCGAGGAGAAACTCTAGCGTATCGGCTGGCGCCTTCCCAAATCGCGTCTCTACCTGGAGACATGTGAGGTGTCGGCGTGTCTGAAAGTGGCGCGCGGTGGGGGTGGATCCGGATCGACAGGCGTACCGGGCGTCGGGCAGGATGGTAGCCGCGCGCACAGGCAATTGGGAGGAGCTCTACGAGATGCTGCGGTTGATCATCGGCATTGCGGCCGGATACGTGCTCGGGACGAAGGCCGGGCGGGGTCGCTATGAGCAGATCAGCGCGGCTACCCGCGCGGTGACCGGGAGCCCGGTGACTCGCAAGCTGATGCTCGTGGGCAGGCAGAAGCTGTCGGACAAGCTCAGCACCCGCGCGAAGTTGGAGCCGATGGTGCCGTTGGATGAGCGGACCACGATCCTGGTGCCGCAGGATCAGCTGCGGCGCTGAGTTCGCGGGATCGGATCAGGAACCTGCCGATCGGCAGTCGGCTGTCGTACACGTTCGCATGTCACTCGGTCCATGCCATGCGGCCAAGCCCGTCCGTATCACCAGGCCCCGCCACACCACCAGATCCCCGCGGCTTTACAGACGAATTCCAGCGCGGTTTCGGGGTGAATGTCGGCCAGGTGCTCGCGGGTCTCGGCCACGAGAGGCCGGCTGATGTCAGCGCGGCCGAGAACTGCCCTGGAGGTTCACCGTCGACACATCCATGTCGACGGATCGACTAGCCGGCCCTGCTGGATCTGCCTGCACTGCAAGAGCTTCGGCCAGGTACGGCCAGTCGGGCATGCCGCAGGACGCTGACGCGCCTCAGGCCGACAACGAAATCGCAGTAGTGCTCAGGCCGGGGCGAAATCGTCGTGATTTCCCATCGCCTGGGTGAGCAGACTCTTCCGGTACTGCTCCAACGCCACAAGATCACCGAACAGCGCCATATACGCGTCGGTCTGCTCGGTCGAGGACACACGCTGCAGCTTCGACTTCAGTTCGGCGATCTGGCGGCCGACCCAGGCTTCCTGAACGCGGGCCAGCACGCCCGTGACGAAGCGCTGGATGTCGTTGGCGGACTTCACCGGCATCTGCTCGCCCGACAGCTCGGAAACCAGCGCCCGCATGGTCAGATCCTCGGTACCGTCCGATACCGCGTTGACCCACTCCGCACCGCTGAGCCCGGAGGCCGTGCCACCGGCCTCGGCGATCATGGCGCGCACGGCGGCGTAGGCCGGATGCGTGAACGCCTCGGTCTCGATCGAATCGAAAACCGCACCCGCCATCGCCGGATACTGCAGTGCCGCACCGAGAGCTTGCCGCTGCGGCAGCAGCGTCGGATCATTCGGGTTGGGGCGGGCAGCGGGATGTTCGGCGACGATCGCGGTGGGCTGCGGCGCGCCGGCCGCTGCGCCACGACCGGCGGGACGCCCGCCGTTACGATTGCGTTTGGCTTCCTCACCGACCCGCCGCACCACGGTCTGGATATCGTCCCAGCCGACCCAGCCCGCCAGCTTCGTCGCATACGCCTTGCGCAGTGCGTTGTCCTTGATCTGCGCCACCACCGGCACGGCGCGGCGCAGCGCCTCCACCTGTCCCTCAGCCGTATCCAGGTTGTGGTCGGCGAGCAGACCGCGAATAACGAACTCGTACAACGGGGTTCGCCTGGCGACCAGATCACGCACGGCACCGTCGCCGGAGCGCTGGCGCAGTTCGCACGGATCCTGGCCATCGGGGGCGATGGCGATATAGGTCTGTCCGGCCAACTTCTGGTCGCCCGCAAACGCTTTCAGCGCCGCCGCCTGACCGGCCGCGTCACCGTCGAAGGTGTAGATGATTTCGCCGCGCCAGAAGTTGTCGTCCATGAGCAGGCGGCGCAGCAGGGCGAGATGTTCGTCACCGAAGGCGGTACCGCACGAGGCGACGGCGGTTTTCACCCCGGCCAGGTGCATGGCCATGACATCGGTGTAGCCCTCGACCACCACCGCCTGGTGTCCCTTGGCGATCTCACGCTTGGCATGGTCCAAACCGAAAAGTACCTGAGACTTCTTGTACAGCAACGTTTCCGGCGTATTGATGTACTTGCCGGGCATGGTGTCGTCGTCGAAGAGTTTGCGCGCGCCGAAGCCGATGACATCGCCGCCGAGATTGCGGATCGGCCACAGCAGCCGCCGGTGGAAGCGGTCGATCGGGCCGCGCTGCCCCTGCCGCGACAGCCCGGCCGCCTCGAGCTCCTTGAAGTCGAAGCCCTTGCGCAGCAGATGCTTCGTGAGCGTGTCCCAGCCCTGCGGGGCATAGCCGCAGCCGAAGAGCTGGGCGGCGTTGCCGTCGAAGTTGCGGTCGGTCAAATACTTGCGCGCCACCTCGGCGTCGGGCTCGCGCAGTTTGGCCATATAGAACTCGTGTGCGGCGGCATTGGCGGCGACCAACCTGGCCCTGGTGCCGCGGTCGCGCTGTACCGAAGTGCCGCCGCCCTCGTAGTTGATCTGGTAGCCGATCCGATCGGCGAGGTGCTCGACCGCCTCGACGAAGCCGAGGTGCTCGACCTTCTGCAGGAAGGCGAAGACGTCACCGCCCTCACCGCAGCCGAAGCAGTGGTACAGACCGTGGTTGGGCCGCACGTGGAACGACGGCGATTTCTCGTCGTGGAATGGGCACAGGCCCTTCATGGAGTCCGCGCCCGCTCGCTTGAGGGCGACATACTCCCCCACCACATCCTCGATCCGGACGCGTTCGCGTATTGCCGCGATATCGCGATCTGGGAGTCGTCCGGCCACGGCGGTCAGTCTACAGAGTGTCTTCCGACCTGGTGAGGGCCGGTGAACACCGTCCTTCTCGGACGTCCTCGACTCACACTGGTGCGGTGTGAGCGTTGGTGTCCGCTTCACTCGGGCTGGTTTCACCCACACGGACGTGTGAGCCAGCGCCTTCCCGTCGGCGGACGTTGATGACAAGGTCGACCATCTCCTGCCGAACCTTCGCTTGTTCCGACCAGGCGCACCGTTGGTCGAATCATTGTTGCGTAAAGCGCACTGCGGACTAGTCCGGCCTCGACACGCTCAGCGGCTGGTCACGCGTCTACCCGTTCCAGCCGACTCTCGGTGTACGACGCGATCTGGTCGACGATCACCCGCACCCGCGCGGTGTCGTCGCTCGCGGCGTGCCACCACGGCAGCAGCAGTGGATCCAGCCCGTGCGGCGCCGTCGCCAGCAGTCGGTGCGCGACCGCCAGCATCCGCTCGCGCTGCACGGCCTGCCGCTGCTTGTGCTGGAGATCGGACATGACGTAGCGCAGGGCGACCGTCTTGAGCATCGCGACCTCGGCGGCGACGATCGGCGGAATTTCGAGATCCGCGGCGTATCGGGACAATGCCCCTCCCCCAGCGACCTTCCGCGTGGCCATGATCGCGGCCGTAGCGAACCGCCCGACCAGTTCACTGGTGAGACGCTTCAACGCAACCGAACTGGTGAGGGTGCCGTCATAGGAGGCGGCTTCGGCCACCACGGGCAGTTCGGAGAGCCGTTGCGCGGCACCGACCAGGTCGTCCACCGAAAGCGTGGGATGCTGGCCGTGCCCGAGCTCGGCCAATGCCGCCTGTTCGGACGGATCGGCCAGGGCCCGCAATTCGATGCGCCCGGCGATCACGCCGTCCTCCACATCGTGCACCGAATACGCGACGTCGTCGGACCAATCCATGATCTGGCATTCGAGGCTCTTGCGCCGATCCGGTGCATCCTTGCGCACCCACTCCAGCCGATCCAGATCGATATCATAGGCACCGAATTTTGTGCCCGAACCTGTTCTGCCCCAAGGGTATTTGATGGCCGCGTCGAGTGCTGCACGGGTGAGATTCAAGCCCGCGCTGGTGCCGTCCGCATCCAATACCTTCGGTTCCAGCCGGGTGAGGATGCGCAGATTTTGCGCATTGCCCTCGAATCCGCCATACGCGTCGGCGAAGAGATCGAGGGCCTTCTCGCCATTGTGGCCATACGGCGGATGGCCGATGTCGTGCGCCAATCCGGCCAGATCGACCAGATCCGGATCGCAGCCGAGACCGTCGGCGATGCTGCGCCCGATCTGGGCCACTTCGATCGAATGGGTCAAGCGGGTGCGCGGGGTGTCACCGTCACGCGGCCCCATGACCTGGGTTTTGTCGGCGAGTCTGCGCAGGGCGGCGGAGTGCAGCACGCGGGCGCGGTCGCGGGCGAATTCGGTGCGGTGGCCGGTTTCGAATTCGCTGCGCGGCGGGCCGAGTCCGGCGGTCTTGGCGCCCTCCACCACCATTCGCTCGCGGTCGTGCTCGTTATACATCGAATCTCACTGCCCCGCCGAGTATTTGAAGTCCGAAGAGAAGTGCGTGAGCTGATACCAGAGCAAAGCGCCGGTCTCCCTTGCGATTCCGTGCGCCTGCGACTCTCTGGTGTACACAGCGGGACCGGTCCGAGTCGGCGCGGTCCAGGCCTCCAGCCCGGCATCGCGGGCCATCGTCCTGGTGCGCAGCGAATGCCACGGATCGCTGACCAGCACCGCCGAGGACATCTCGCGGGCGCTCATGGCGGTCGCGACGGCCTCGATGCTGCGCAGCGTGTCCGAACCCGTTTCCACCGCGAGGATCCGGTCGCTCGGTATGCCGCGCTCCTCCAGATAGTTCTTGCCGGAGGCGGCCTCGGTGTACAGATCGCCCTCCTGCTTACCGCCCACGGTGATCACCTTGGGCGCGACGCCGGCCTTGAACAGCTTGTAGGCCTGGTCCAATCGCGCCTCGAACACCGTCGACGGTGTGCCGGAGTATTGCGCGGCACCGAGTACGACGATCGCATCGGCCTTGGTGTAATCGTCGATGCGCGCGACCTGCCAGACCCGGAATGCCGTGCCGCCGACCAGCACCGCCCCCATCAAGATCGCGCCGAGGACCAGCCGTCGCGCCCAGCGCAGCAGCCCACCTCCGACACCGTGGGACGGGCCGGATCCGGGAGCCGAGGCCAGGGTCGCCGAATACACCTCACCAAGTTTGCCAGGTCACCCTCTAGGAGAACGTAACCGGCGGATATCGATCTGCCATACTTACCTCTTGGTAAGTACTGAACTTATTAGTAGGTACTTGTTGGTGACGCAGTGCGTATCGAGAATGAATTCCGGCGCCAACCCGATCTCGATACTTTCCAGGAGTGAATACATGACGACATCCGTGACGGTCCTCGGCCTCGGCGCGATGGGACAGGCGCTGGCCGCGGCCTTCGTCCGGGCCGGACACCCGACGACAGTGTGGAATCGCAGTGCCGGTCGCGACACGGAACTCGTTGCGGCAGGGGCGAAGTCGGCGCGGACTATAGCAGAGGCGGTGTCGGCGAGCGACCTCGTGGTGGCCTGCCTGTTGGACCTTCGGTCCGTGCACGAGGTACTGGACCCGGTGGCCGAGATCCTCGCCGAGCGCGCGCTGGTCAACCTGACCAGCACGGAGCCGCGCGGATCGCGTGAGCTGGCCGATTGGGCCGCGAACCACGGCATCGACTTCCTCGACGGCGGCATCATGGCCGTTCCGCCGATGATCGGCCGACCCGGCTCATCCCTGCTCTACAGCGGCTCCCGCCAACTCTTCGACGACCACCGCGCTACCCTCGAATTACTCGGCAGCGCAGAGTATTTCGGCGCAGACGCCGGGCGGGCCGCACTGGTCGACTTCGCCCTGCTCGCCGGAATGTACGCCATGTTCGCGGGCTTCTATCACGGTGCCGCCATGGTGCGCGCGATCGGCATGTCGGCCGAGGACTTCGGACAGCGCGCGTCGGGCTGGATCGCCGCCATGACCGAATCCCTCCCGAGAGCCGGAGCCACCATCGACTCCGGCGACTACTCGAAACCGTTCCAGCCCTTGGATTTCACCAAGGCCGCCGTGGACGCCATCGTGTCGGCCAGCCGCGATGCGGGCGTCGACCTGGACATCATCGGCGCGATCAAGAACCTCGTCGACCGCCAGGTCGCCGCCGGCCATCGTGCGGACAGCAGCGAGCGGATGTTCGAAAGCCTCAACCCACGCGCCGCCTGACCGCGACTACCAGCCGCGGTCGCGCCACGCACCGAGGTGCGGGCGTTCTACGCCGAGCGTGGTGTCGTCACCGTGTCCGGGATAGACGACGGCGTCATCCGGATAGCGATCGAAGATCTTGGTGGTGACGTCGGTGTAGAGAGAGGTGAAATCGTCCGGGTTGGTGGTGCGGCCGACGCCGCCCGGGAATAGGGAGTCGCCGGTGAACAGATGCACGCCGGGGCCGTCGACCAGGGCGAGGGCAACCGAGCCGGGGGTATGTCCGCGCAGGTGGACAACCTCGAAGGCCAGATCGCCGATCTCGACGAGGTCGCCGTCGGCGAGTAAACGGTCGGGGCGCACCGGGAGCCGTTCGGCATCGAGCGGATGCGCGGCGGTCGGTGCGCCGGTGGCGGCGGCGACCTTTTCCAGGGCAAACCAGTGGTCGCGATGCTGATGGGTGGTGACGACCAGGGCGACCCGGTCGGGCGTCTCCTGGTCGACGAGTTCGATTATGCGGTCGGCTTCGTTGGCGGCGTCGATGAGCAGTGCCGCACCGGTGGCGGTGCACTGCACCAGATAGCAGTTGTTGTCCATGCCGCCGACGGACATTTTGATGATCCGGGCACCGGGGACGTCCCGCTGTTGCGGATTCGATCCAGGGGACACGTGACCGGTGTACGGTAGGTCGATCGTGATCACGGTTCGATGCTATCGAGCTAGATTCATCCCATGCCGTTCTTAGCCCCGTTTCGTCGAACCCGCTGGGTTGCCGCGGTGGTCCTGAGCGTGGCGTTTTTCTGTCTCGCGCTGGCCGGCGGCCCGGTCGGCGCCGAGCCGCCGCTGCGGATGGGGCCGTATGTCGTCGACTCGGCGCAGGTGCTCGATCAAGGTCAACTCGATCGGGTGTCGGCGGCAGTTGACGATCTCTACGCCGATCAACAGATGCGGCTCTGGGTTGTCTATGTGCGAGATTTCAACGGGATGAGTCCGCAGCAGTGGGCCGATCGCACCGCGACCATGTCCGGACTCGGTCGTCGTGATCTTTTGCTCGCCGTCGCCACCGAGGATCGCTCCTATTGGTTCGACGGCGAGTTGCCCAAGAATGTCAGCGATTCCGAGTTGGACACCGTGTTGACCCACGATGTGGAGCCCGCGCTGCGGGACGGCCGGTGGGCCGATGCCGGGGTCGCCACGGCCGATGGGTTGGATTCGGCGATGCGTGGTGGTGGGGTCAGCGGATGGACGCTGGTGGTCGTCGCCGCGCTGATCGTGCTGGGTGTCGTTGGTCTGGTGCTGTATTCACGCAGGCGGCGCGCTGATCGACGGCGCGCCGAGCTGGCGGCGGCGCGACGGCTGGATCCGGACAATTCCACCGCGCTCGCGGCGCTGTCACTGGACGCATTGCAGGCTCGTTCGAAGGAGGTGCTGGTCGAGATCGACAATGCCGTGCGGACCAGTGCCGAGGAGTTGGCGTTGGCGACCGGTGAATTCGGCGATACCGCGGTCACCCCATTCGGAACAGCGTTGGCGAATGCGAAATCAGCTGCCGCCAAGGCATTCTCGATCAGGCAGCAGCTCGATGACGATATTCCCGAGACACCCGATCAGCAGCGCACCATGTTGGTCGATCTGATCGGCACGGTCGGGCGGGCCGATCGGGAACTCGACGCTCAGGTGGCCGAATTCGATGCGATGCGCGATCTGCTCATCAATGCGTCCGCTCGATTGGACGGGCTGACACGGGATTTGGTCGAGTCGACCGGGCGTATACCGGCTTCGGAGACCGAACTCACCCGGCTCACGACCGCGTATCCGGCCAGTGTGCTCGCGCCGGTTCGAGACAACGTGACCATGGCGCGCGAGCGAATCACCTTCGCGGAGGCGAATATCGACGCGGGACGTGCCGCTCTCACCCAGCCGGTTGGCAAGCAGGGTGGTGCGGTCGCCGCTATCCGTGCCGCGGAAGGGGCGGTGGGACAGGCTCGTACGCTGCTCGATGCCGTCGACAACGCGGCGGCGAATATCCAGCAGGCGACCGACGGGCTGCCCGCCGTACTCGCCGAACTGCGCTCGGATATCGCGACCGCGAAGGCGCTGTCGGGCTACGGCGGTGTCGACCTGCAGGCCGCCGTCATTGCCGCGGAGACGGCGCTGACCACCGCGGCCGCCACCGTGACCAGCGATCCATTGGACGCCTTCCACAACGCCATCGCGGCCGATAACGCACTGGATCTTGCCAATGCCGCAGCCACCGACCGCAAACTGGCCGCCGAGGATCTACAGCGCCGACTCGACCGAGCGCTCACCGATGCCCGCGCCAGGATCGGCGCGGCATCCGACTACATCGGTACCCGCCGCGGCGGCATCGACGCACAGGCCCGCACCCGCTTGTCCGAGGCCCAGCGCAATCTCGACGCGGCACAACAGCTTTCCACGACCGATCCGGCTCAGGCCCTGATCAGCGCGCAGACCGCCGCCGACCTGGGTGGGCGCGCACTGCAGCAGGCCCAAGCCAGTGTGCGGGCCTGGGAGAACAGCCAGCCGCCATCGGGCACAGCACAGGCGGGTGCGGTACTCGGCGGAATTCTGATCGAGGGGCTGCTGCGCGGCGCGGGCAGCGCCACCCGCCAACGCTCCGGCGGCTACACCCCCGGCTCATACGGCGGTTCCAGCGGATCCCGACGCATCGGCCGGGGCGGTCGGTTCTGAGGTCGACACCGCGGAACTGCGCGCTCTGCGCCGCACGGAGCTGGAGCGGCGGATCAGCGGCGTTCGCGCCCGGGACGAGGGAACCATGGCAGTATCCAGGAACCCATCCACACCTGACGCAGCAGTCAGATTTTGATCGTGACGGTGTGGAAGCCGGTCGGTCCGGACGGGAAGGGTGCGCGCGGGGTGCCGTCCTGGATCTCGCCGGAGCGGCTGATGGCGCGGGCCTGGATGGTGTGCTCACCCGGGGTCAGGTCGACGGTGGTGCGCCAACGGCGCCAAGCGGCAGGAGCGAGTTCGGTGCCGAGATCCACTCGGCGCCATTCGCCGCCGCCGATGCGGATCTCGACGGACTCGACGCCGTGCGGCGGCGCCCACGCGACTCCGGCGATGCTGGTGGCGCCCGCGGCCGCACGGCCAGGGGCGGTGACGTCGACGCGGGCCTGCGGTGTCACCCAGATCGGTTCCGACGGCCAACCGCGCTTCCACCAGTAGTCGACGTGGCTGTCGTCGGTGAGTTCCAGTTCGGCGAGCCATTTCGCGCCGGTGTACTGGCCGTAGAGGCCGGGCACGAAAACGCGGGCCGGGAATCCGTGTTCCGGGGCGAGCGGTTCGCCGTTCACGCCGATCACCAGATATCCGGGCCACGCGCCGGAGCGCAGCGGCTGCACCGGCAGCGAAATGGTGTAGCCGTCGACGGCCCTGGTAACCAACCGGGTCGCACCGGTTTCGGGGATGGCGTGCTCGAGCACCTTGGCGAGCGGAACCCCATACCAGCGGCCGTTCCCCGCGCGACGCTCACCGGGCCGATTGTGCACACACACCATGACCGCGTCGAATTCCACCGCATCCGTGGCCAATTCGGCCAGCGACAGGCGCAGCGGATGCGCGACCTTACCGGTGACCGACAACCGCCAGCGGGTCGGATCGATTCGCGGCGGATTCAGATTGACATCGGCGACATAGAAACTCCGCTTCCCGGTGATCAGCGACGGCAGGCCGGGCTCGTCCTCCAATCCATCCCGCGGCACCATCGAGATCCCACCCAGCGGGCCGACCCGACGGATCGCATCACGCTGTCTGCGGTCGTAATCACCGATAAGCGCCCGTGCCCCGACCAACAGTCCGGCACCGGCCCCCGCCCACAGCAGCGCGCCGAACAGCCCATGCGGCCGCCGAGGCAGCCCGAGGCCGAGCACACCCGCGGCAGCGATTGCACCGGCGACGGTGGCCGGTGATCGGGTCGGTCGCCGCAGCCCCAAAGCGGCTGCGGCGGTGCCGAAGGCGGCGACGGCGGGTGTACGCGCTCGATCGGACAGCGCCCCGAGCCCGACCGTCGCGGCGACCGCACCGGCACCCACGCCCAGACGTGTTGCGGCCTTGTCGTGCTTACCGGATAGGGCGACGGTCGTCTCGACCACCGGCACCGGCGCGGTGTCGGCCATGGCCCGGCCGATCGCGTCGATCAGTGAATCGCCGCGCGAGGCCGCGATCAACTCACCGACGCCGAGTGCCCCGACACCGATCGCGGCGGCGCCCAGCCCGCCTCCGCGCCGTCGGTCTCCGTTGGTCCGCACCGTTCGAACACCCGCTTTCCTCGATCACAGCCGTGCAAATCAGCATTCGCTACGAACCTACCGACCCGACCGCCCTTTTCCCACGCCCAGCGCCCTCACTCCTGCAGCGCCTCGGTGAACCGGGCCAACAACTCTCGCAACTGTTCGCGCTCTTTCGCGCTGAAGGCGGCGGCCACGCGCCGCTCGATGGCGGCGGCCTTGGCATCGGCCTTGGCGAAGGCCTTGCGACCGGCGGGGGTCAGGCGGGTTTCGAGCACACCGCGATGCCAGGGATGCGGTGTGCGCTCCACGAAACCGCGCTCCTGCAGGTTCTTCAGGACCACCGTCATCGCCTGCGGTGTCACCAGACATTCGCGGGCAAGGGCGGCGGCGGAGATGCCCGGATTCTCCGACAGCGCGTAGAGCGCCGCGTACTGCGGCACCGTAAGCGGTTTGACCGCCTCATGTTTGACCGCCATCAGCTCCTGCTCGGCGCGCTTGAGGTCCAGACCGAGGCGCTGGTCCGCGGGCAATTTCATAAGTGTCAAAGATAGCTGACCTATCAAAGCCTTGATAGTCTTTGGGGCATGGACAACCCCGTAATCCCCGAGAGCCACGCCGATTTGCTGTCGCGGCCGCTGTTCGCCCATCTCGCCACGCTCAACCCGGACGGCACTCCGCAGGTGACGCCGGTGTGGCAGGTTTGGGATGGCGGGCACCTGCGCTTCACCACCACGATCGATCGGCGCAAGGCCGTCAATACCAAACAGAATCCCGAAGTCGCGGTGAGCATCAACGATCCGGAGAAGCCCTACCGCTACCTCGAGGTCCGCGGCGTCATCGAGGCCATCGAACCCGATCCGAACGGCGACTTCTTCGATGTGCTCGCGCGCCGCTACGACCTGCCGTATCAGCGCCCGGTCGCCGACCATCAGCGCCGGGTCGTGCTGGTCATGCGCCCGACGCACGCCACCTACCAATAGTGGACCGCGCGTTCAGGAGTTGACGGCCTCCTCCGCGAGGGCCGTCAACTCGTTGCGCACCGCCTGGACGAGATGGTCGGCACAGCCGCCGAGCACACCGACGGTCAATCGGCCTTCGAAGGTGTAGACCAGGAAGGTGATTGCCGCCGAGGCGCCCGCGGAAGGACGCGGATGGGCGGAGACATAGACGATCTCGTAGTCGGTGAGCGCGATATTCGCGGGGATGCGGAAGGCGGGCACGGCACCGGTATTCGTCACCGCGACGTGCCCGGCCAGGGAGTGGATCCGGGTGGGGCCGAAGTAATCCGGGAAGTGCAGCACCGACTGCCCGACGACGCCCTCGGCGAGATCATGTCGCAATCGAGTCGAAATGCGTTGGGCCAGTTCGAGGATGTCCGCGGAAAGGTCGACCTCCGCGGCGAACGAGGCAAGGCCCGCCATATTGGTGCCCTCGGCGCGCGCGACGGGCGGTTCCAGACGGGTACGCATGTCCACCGGATACAGGCAGCCGAGGGGTACCGGATCGCCGGTGGCCCTGGCCCTTTCCGAGGCGAAGGCGCGCAGCAGCGCGGCGGTGACCAGCCCGTTGACCGTCACCCCCGGGTAGCGGCCGCGACCGATGATGCGGGCGCTCGCCTCCTCGTCCAAGATGATGCGTTGCGGCCGGACCAGCGCGGCGGGTGCGGGGATGGCGGGTGCGGGTGGAATGACCACGGGTTGCAGCGGCTTGATGACATCCTCGAAACCGGAGACCGAATGGCGAACGATCCCGCGCGCCGATACATGCCATTCCAGCGACTGTGGATAGTCGTGCGGCACAACGGTTGTCGTACCGGATTCGATGTAATCGGTGTAGAAGTCCCATAGTCGCGACAGCAGTTCGACGCAGTGGCCCGCGTCGGCGATGCTGTGGTGGGCGAAAAGGGTGACGCGCGCGCGGCCCCGCTCGGAGCGCACGACATCCAGATAGGCCAGCTGTCCGGCCGGATCGATCGGTTCCGGAATGCGGACGGGATCGGGATCACCGAGACTCGACGTCATGCCGAGCAGCGGGGCATCGCCGCGACGCAGCAGATAGCCGCGGCCGGTAGCGTCCTCACCGATCCGGCAGGTCACCACCGGATAGGCACGCTGCAGTGCGGTGAAGGCCGCGCCCAAGGCATGCGTATCGAGAGCACCGACGACCGTGACGGATCGTCCGGTGTAGGTCCCCGCGCGCACGAAACGTTGTTCCGAGGCACCCAACACCCGCACCAAATCCTCCTCATCCCACAACACATCGCTCAGCGTGCGGCAACTACAGACGGGACGCAAACCCGCCAGGGGTTGGCAGCCGGCAGAGCCGGCGGGGTGGGTAAATGCAGCCACTCCGACTGAGAGAGACTGCCCACATGAGTCCCGCGGCACACATCAGTCTGACGGCGCAGCTGGAGGAGATCGGTTTTCCGCTGGTGGTACGCCAACTGGCGCATCCGACCGTGGCGGGCATCGCCAAAGGCGATCTGCCCGAACCGGTCTTCCGGTCCTGGCTCGAACAGGACTATCTTTTCCTGCTGGACTATGTGCGGGTCTTCGCCCGGCTCGCCTGGCAGGCGCCCGCGTCACATCTCGGCGATCTGGTGGATCTCGCGCACGCGACCTATCACGAGGAGCTGTCCCTGCATCGGTCGCTGGCCGCCGAATTCGGCGCGGATCTCGATGGTGCGACGAAGGGTGCGCCGTGCGCGGCCTACACCGCGTTCCTGCTCGAGTCCGCCGCGTCCTATGCCGACGGACTGGCGGCGCTGTACCCGTGCATGTGGGGGTATTCGACCCTGGGCGCGATCCTGGCCGAGAATCCGCCGTCGGAACCGCGCTACCGGCGCTGGGTCGACACCTACGCCGATCCCGGATTCGTGGCGCTCACCCGCCGCTGCGGGCAGATGATCGATGAGGCGGGTGGCGATCCGGCGCGTGCGGAAGAGCTCTTCCGCCAGGGCATGCGCCACGAATACGAGTTCTGGGATGTGCCCGGCTAGGGGCGCAGCACGATCTTGCCGCGCGTGTGGCGCTGCTCCAGTTCGCGATAGGCATCCTGGACCTTGTCCAGCGGATAGACGCCCGCGATGGGCACCTCCACCGTGCCCGCGGCGGCCAGATCGGCGAGTTCGGCGAGCACATCGATGGTGCCCGCGGCGGCATTGCCGTCGGCCTTCACGCCATATTTCTCGGCGGCCTCGAAGTTGATGATCGTATCGATGCGTTCGACCGCAATGCCGAGTTCGATTGCGATATCGACATATTCGGCACCAAAGGTGTCGATGAACGCATCCGCACCCGCGGGGGCGGCCGCCCGGATCCGGTCGATCAGACCCGCCCCATAGGCCACCGGTACCACCCCGAACTTGCGCAGCCAATCGTGATTCGCCTCGCTCGCGATACCGAGAACCGTTGCGTCCCTCGCGCGCAGGAGCTGTACGGCGATCGAGCCGACACCACCCGCGGCACCCGAAACCGCGACCGTATCGCCAGCTTGCGGATCGACCGCCCGCACGGCGGCGAAAGCTGTTGTCCCGGCCACATACAACGATCCCGCGACATCCCAATCCAGTTTCGCGGGCTTGAGCGTCACCTGCTCGGCGGGCACGACCACATGGGTGGCATGACTGGCCCGCTCATCGGTGAATCCGAGCACCTCGGCGCCGACCTCGAGCCCGCCGACGCCGGATCCGAGCTCGACGATGCGACCCGCGAAATCGGACCCCTCACCCGACGGAAATGTCGCGGGCCACCGCTCGTGCAGCGCGCCCGAACGGATCAACGCCTCCCCCGGATTGATACCGGCCGCGACGACCTCGACGACGACCCGACCGGGTCCCGCCTTGGGCGTCGGCGCCTCGACCACCTTCAGTTCTTCGATTCCGCCATAACGATCGAACTTCACAGCTCTTGCCATGTCCGGCTCCCGCCTACTCGGTGACATACGGCACATCGCCCCTCAACCGAGTAACCCCGCCGGATATTTCCATGCCCGGTGATTCTCGAGACGCACTGCCACGGACGCCCACCAGCCCCTAAGCTGACACCCGTGGGTGAGGAAAGGCTGCGGGCATCGGACGCAGACCGCGACAAAATCGCCGAACAATTACGGGTGGCGATGAACGACGGCCGGTTGTCGCTGCACGAATACGACGATCGACTCAAACAGGTATACGCCGCCAAGACCTATGGCGAGCTGACTCCGCTCCTGTCGGATCTGCCCGTACCGCGCAAAGCGGTCCCGGCGGTCCGACGGGTGCCGCAGTGGGTCGTCATCATGTGGATTCCGTGGGCCGCGGTGAACGCACTGTGCCTCACGATCTGGGTGGCGACCGGCGCCGGATACTTCTGGCCGTTCTGGGTCGCGGTGCCCTGGGGCTGCGCGCTGCTGATCCCGAGCGCGATCGGGCTGCTCCTGCAGTCGAACCAGAAACCGGACAGACGCTGAATTCACCTGCGGCGCAGGCGATCCGGGAGCATTGACCGACGAGCGATGCCCTACCGCGGCGCGGCAGGGCATCGCTCGTCATCGAATTCAGGCGCCGATGAGATGCTGCGCCAAGTAGCCCTCGACCTTGTCCAGCGCGATCCGCTCCTGCGCCATGGAATCGCGCTCGCGAACGGTGACCGCCTGGTCTTCGAGGGTTTCGAAGTCGACGGTGATACAGAACGGCGTACCGATTTCGTCCTGGCGCCGGTAGCGGCGGCCGATGGCACCGGCATCGTCGAATTCCACATTCCAGTTCTTGCGCAGCTGTGCGGCAAGATCTTTCGCCTTCGGCGTCAGATCCGCATTGCGCGACAGCGGCAGCACCGCCGCCTTGACCGGTGCGAGCCTGCGGTCCAGCCGCAGACTGATCCGCTCCTCCATCACGCCCTTGGCATTGGGCGCCTGGTCGACGGTGTACGCATCGACCAGGAACGCCATCAGCGAGCGGGTCAGCCCGGCTGCGGGCTCGATGACATACGGGATGTAGCGCTCATTGGTGGTCTGGTCGAAGTAGCTCAGGTCGTTGCCGGAATGCTCCGAATGGGTCTTCAGGTCGAAGTCGGTGCGGTTGGCGATGCCCTCCAGCTCACCCCACTCATTACCCTGGAAGCCGAAGCGGTACTCGATATCGGTGGTGCCCGCCGAGTAGTGCGACAGCTTGTCCTTCGGATGATCGAAGAGCCGCAGGTTCTCCGGGTCGATGCCGAGGTCGGTGTACCAGGCGAGCCGAGTGTCGATCCAGTACTTGTACCACTCCGCGTCCTCACCCGGCTTGACGAAGAACTCCATCTCCATCTGCTCGAACTCACGGGTACGGAAGATGAAGTTGCCGGGGGTGATCTCGTTGCGGAAGCTCTTGCCGATCTGCGCGATGCCGAACGGCGGCTTCTTGCGCGCGGTGGTCATCACATTGGCGAAGTTGACGAAGATGCCCTGCGCGGTCTCCGGGCGCAGGTAGTGCAGACCCTCTTCGGACTCGACAGGGCCGAGGTAGGTCTTGAGCATCATGTTGAAGTCGCGCGGTTCGGTCCAGCGACCGACGGTGCCACAGTCCGGGCACGCCACCAGTTCCATCGAGACCGAATCCGGGTCGTCGATCTTGTGCTTGAGCGCGTATGCCTCCTGCAGGTGGTCCTGCCGGTGCCGGTGGTGACAGTTCAGGCATTCGACCAGCGGATCGTTGAAGACACCGACGTGGCCGGATGCGACCCACACCTGACGCGGCAGAATCACCGACGAGTCGAGGCCGACCACATCCTCGCGACTGGTGACCGTGGAGCGCCACCACTGCTTCTTGATGTTCTCCTTGAGCTCGACACCCAGCGGACCGTAGTCCCACGCCGATTTGGTGCCGCCGTAGATCTCACCACACGGGTACACCAGACCCCGGCGCTTGGCGAGGTTGGCAACGGTGTCCACCTTCGACTTGGGTGCCACTCGAGAATTCTCCATCCACTGCGAGTCGGATTCGATTGCGCCGAGTCGCTCGACTCGGCTGAAGATTGCCCTCCAGCCTATCGGCACCGGCCAACCGGTTTTGCACCGCACACACCTAGTAGTCGGCGCGCTCGTTTGACATGCGCAACTGTGCATATCAAAATGGAATCGCTTTCCAATAAGGAGTTGGTTCGATGACGGCCGAGACCGCTACCGCCCATCCGCACAACCCGTACCGATCACCCGCGCCGGTGCCGGTGCCGACGCGGAGCGTCCTGGAGGACGCGGGCGAGCTACTGCGCGCCCTCGCCGCCCCGGTGCGCATCGCCATTGTGCTGCAATTGCGTGAATCGCCGCGTTGTGTGCACGAATTGGTCGATGTGCTCGGCGTCACCCAACCGCTGGTCAGCCAGCATCTGCGGATTCTCAAGTCCGCGGGCGTGGTGCACGGGGAACGCTCGGGCCGCGAAGTGCTGTACGAACTCGTCGACGACCACCTGGCGCATATCGTGGTCGATGCCGTGGCCCATGCCGAGGAAGGGTGATCGTGCCGGATAAGACGGCCTTGCCGGAGAAACCGGTTGGCATTCGCAGCACCCGGCAGCGTAGTGCGATCGCCGCGCTGCTCGGTGATATCGACGAGTTCCGCTCCGCACAGGAGTTGCACGACGAATTGCGCCGCCGCGGCGAGGGCATCGGACTGACCACCGTCTACCGCACGCTGCAGTCGCTGGCCGATGCCGGACTCGTCGATGTATTGCGCACCGACACCGGGGAGTCCGTCTATCGACAGTGCTCCACCGGACACCACCACCATCTGGTCTGCCGCCACTGCGGACGTACCGTCGAGGTCGAGGGACCAACGGTCGAGGCATGGGCCGAAACCATCGCGGGCGAACACGGATTCACCGAGGTCAGCCACACCATGGAGATCTTCGGTACCTGCTGCGAATGCGCCAAGGCAGACCGCTCCGAAATATGATGGCGGCCAGTTAGTTAACGGCGCTGGCACCGAGGAAGATTTCACTGCGAATCACCTGACGTCCGGACGTTCCGGGCGGCGCGCACTGAGATCGAAATCTTCTGGGAGGCAGCGTGCGATCGACCATTTTCGCGGCGGACAGACGCCGGAAAATCACTACAATCGGAGCGGCCGTACTCATCGGCAGTTCCGCCCTGCTCATGACGGCGTGCGATGACAAGGACAGCAAGTCGGGTCCGACGACGACAGCGTCCGCGCAGAGCACCATCGGCCAGGGGCAACCGGGGGCGAAAAGCGGCCAATCGACCATCCGTACCATCGGCAAGACCGGGTGGTACGAGGGTTTCGATATCACGGTGGACAAGGCGACCGTGGTGCCCGACGAATACGGCGGCGCCAAGGTGCTGATCGACATCACCTACAAGAACACCACCCCCGACAACAAGACCATCAGCAATAACACCTACCTGCAGGTCGACAAGGAGGTCGATGCCGGGGCGAGCTTCGACTCACCGACCGTGCCCGGAAAGGGTTCGGCCACCGGCAAAGTCAGCACCTCGGTCAAGACGCTGCACGATGCCGAGCATCTGCTCGACACCATTACCGTGATCTACGGACAAGCGTCGGATAATCAGACCAAGATTCCGCTGAAGGCCTCGGCGCAGGTCGAGGGTGTCGCGCCGAAGACGCTGACTGTCACCGGCAAACTGGTGCAGGATCAGACGACGATCGAAATCACCGGTGGCACACTGACTCCCAGTTACACCAAGAACGAGCGCGACAAAATGGATCTCTCGTTGCACGTCAAAATCATTGGTGGACCCGGGATATCCGCGGGCGGACTGAATGTCTTCTACGACTACTTCACCGTGAAAACCCCGGACGGCCAAACGACTCCCGCCGATGTCCGCGGGCCGATCAACGAGCTGCTGAACACCAACGAAACCATCGACAACGCGAAGAATTACGTCATTTTCGTGGTTCCGTCCCCGGCCACCGGCACCTACGTGGTGACCTACGACGCGAACAGGGGTGAGGGGGCCGCCCCGAACTTCGCCTTCACCATCTCCTGAGAGCCCCAGCGGGCCACCATCATTCGGATGGCCGAGCGATGGTGGCCCAGTGGTCTCGCCGTATCGGATCCGCGCCCTCGCCGCGCCGCTCACCGGTGTCGACGTCGAGGCGATTCGGCGGCTGGCGCACGAGTATGCGGCAGTGCTGTGTACCCGATCAGGGTGTTTCACCGTTTCGGCGCGGCGACGCGCCTCGTGGCCTCCTCGCCGGCGCCGTGGCCGCGGGCCGCCACTGAGTGGCGGCCCGCGGTCGATTTTCGGAGCGGTATGGATCAGACGGCGACCGGGTCGCCCGAGCGGACCGGGGTGGAATCTGTCGCCGGACGCCGTCCGCGGAGTGCGCCGAGGCCGAGCAGGATCAGCGCGGCCAGAGCCCAGATGACCAGGACCACAAGGGGTTTGGTAGCAGCGGCACCGTCGAAGAAGGCGACCGAGCGCAGCAGTGACGCGGCGGCACCCGGTGGCAGCAGTTGGCCGACGGCACCCCACGGCTGCGGCAGGAGCTCCGGGGCCGAGGTCGCGGCCGAGAATGGGTTGCCGACCAGCAGCATGGTCAGCGCGGCGATGCCGATGCCCGCGCGGCCGATCGCACCGGACAGGCCGACGACCGCACCGGAGACCGCGAACGACACCAGACCGGCGACGGCGGCCAGCGTCAGATAGGGACCAGGGACCACCGACATCCAGGTCTGAATGATCACGATGCTCGACAGCCCACCCGCGATGCCGAAGGTGATCAGACCGATCGCCTTACCACCGACCGACGGAATCAACAGGCTGAGCACGACACCCGCCGCGATACCCGACATGACCAGCGGCAATACCATCGCGCCGAAGGCGGTGCCGCGCGGATCGTCCGGATCGGCGGCCACCACATCCTCGACCGGCGCGCCGGGCGCGCCGGACAGCTGCTGGGCGATCGCGGTGAGCTGTTGTGCCACAACGGGACTCGCACCGGAGGCGACCAACACACGCGGTGCGCCGGCACCGGTGATGATGGCGCCGTAGACGTCCCGGTTCTCGATCGCATCGCGCGCCGCCGCTTCGTCGGCGGGATTGCTGATATCGAAGGCATCCGGATCGTGCTGGGTCAGTTTGTCGGCGACCGCGGCGGCCTGTGGGCCGCTGACGGCGATGGGCAGATCGCGCGGCGCGATATGGGCCGCAGGCCAGGCGAAGGCGATCAGCATCAACGCCTGGAGCAGGGCCGCTGCGACGCCGACCCCGACTGCCCGCTGGGTCGTATTCATGACGTTCTCCCATAAATCGAATGATCGTTCTCTTTCGATAGAGATACGGTCGCACGGCCCATTCAGGTTGTCAAGAACGAGCATTCGTTTTACTTTGGAACCATGCCGAGAGTCAGTGCAGAACACCTGGAACGTCGCAGGCAGCAGATCCTCGACGCGGCGCAGCTCTGTTTTGCCCGCAAGGGTTTCTACGAGACCTCGATGCAGGACATCTTCACCGAATCGGACCTGTCCGCCGGGGCGGTCTACCGGTACTTCAAGAGCAAGAACGACATCATCGCCGCCCTGGCCACCGAGTCGACGGTCGAACTACGCGCCACCATGGCCGAGGCAATCCGGTCCGATCCACTGCCTACCCCGGCCCAGCTCGTCCGGGTCATCGCCGAGTACATAGTCGAGCGCAGCGGCCCGGATGGTCCGGTCCGGCTCGCACCACAGGCATGGGCGCTGGCGCTGGTGCACGAGGAGGCGGCCGAATACATCAAGGACGCCGTGCGCGCGATGCGCGAACGCTGGTACGAATACGTCGAGCGCATGGTGGAGGTCGGCTGGCTGCCGCCTGATACCGATGTCCATGCGGTCGCGATGGCGCTCATCGGCCTGGTGCCGGGATTCATGTTGCAGCACTTGATCGTCAGCGACGTGGACCCGGAAGCCCTGGCTCGTGGCGTAGCGACCCTGCTCCCCTACGGCCCACCCGGCGCGCACCCGAACAACGCGTAGTCGGAGATTGCACTCCGCCCGTTCGGCGCTGGCCTCGAATCCGCGAGGCACCGGTCCGAGGCGAGCGTCACATACCCAGTGCCTATCTCGCACAAGCTGCAAGCTGCAACCTGTGTGAGGCAGAGGCTGGTTGCGCTCCGACGGCCGCCCGGAGTGCGTCACCGCACGCTGGCGAGCTCAGGCGCACGGCGACCTCGGCACAGATTCAGTCCGAGCGAGGCGGGGTCACACACCCAGTCGCTCCCTCACGCAAGCTGCAAGCTGCAACCTCTGCGATGCAAGCGCTGATTATGTGACAAACGCACTCCGACTGCCGCGCCGCACGCTCAAAGCCAGACAGCGGCACAACGGCACAACGGCACAACGGCACGGACAACCTCGGCGCAGGTTCAGCCCGATCCGAGGCAGGGCCACATATCAAGTCGCTTCCTCGCGCAAGTTGCGGCTTGTGCGAGGCGGCGCACATTGTGCGGCAGTGCAATCCGACGGCTGCGCCAGTGCTCAAAGCCAGCCGAGGCGTTCGGCGGTGCGGACGGCTTCGGCGCGGGTGCTGGTTCCGGTTTTGCCGATGGCGGACGACAGGTGGTTGCGGACTGTGCCTTCGGACAGATGTAGCTGTTTGGCGATGGCGCCTGCGGTGGCACCGTCGGCTGCGGCGGCTAGGACCTCGCGTTCGCGGGCGGTCAGTGGCGAGGTGCCGACGGTCAGGGTTTCGGTGGCGAGGGCGGGATCGACAACACGTAGGCCCAGGTGAACTCGGCGCACCGCATCGGCGAGCTCGCGGGCCGGGGTGTCCTTCACGACGAATCCGCTCGCGCCCGCGTCGATTGCGCGCCGCAGATATCCGGGACGGCCGAAGGTCGTGACCATGAGGATGCGGACATCCGGATGGGCGGCGTGCAGTCGTGCCGCGACGGCGATGCCATCCATGCCCGGCATTTCCACATCCAGCAGCACCACATCGGGAGTGGTGCGTGCGACCGCATCCAGGACTTCGTCACCGCGACCCACCTCCGCGACAACTTCCAGATCGGATTCCAGACCGAGCAGTGCGGCGAGCGCACCGCGGACGAGTGCTTGGTCGTCGGCGAGCAGAAGGCGAATCATACGACCTGGCCCTTCGATGACGGGAGTGGATCCGAGGATGCGGGTTCGACCGAATCGGGGCGGAGAAGCCCGAAATGTACACGCCCAGAACCATTTCACTCGGGCACCGCTGCACGCACACGAACACCTCCCTCGGACGACGACAGCGTCAATGTTCCCCCGGCGGCCCGCACCCGTTCGCGCAGGCCGGACAGTCCGGATCCGGATTCGACGGTCCCCAGCCCGCGACCGTCGTCGACCACCTCGATACTCGTCTCGGTCACCGTGACCGTGCAGTGTCGGGCGGCACTGTGTCGGATCACGTTGGTGACGGCCTCGCGCAGCACCCAACCGAACAACTCACTGTGGCGGGTATCGGGCACGGCATCCGGCAGTACGGTGTCGATATCGGCGGCCGCCAACGCGGTCCGCGCATTGGCCAATTCACCGCGCAGCGATACCTCGCGCAGACCGCCGACGGTATCCCGGACCCCGGCCAGCGCCTCCCGCGCCAGCCGCTCGACATCGGCCATCTCGGCCCTGGCCCGCACCAGATCCACATCGATAAGACGTTGCGCAAGTTCGGTTTTCACCGTGATCACGGTCAGCGAATGGCCGAGGATATCGTGCACGTCGCGCGCCACCCGGTTGCGCTCCTCGACGATCGCGAGTTCGGACTGCTGCCGGCGAGTCAGCTCGGCCAACTGCTCGCCGCGCAGGCCGAGCTGCCTGGCCACCCAGATCAGGGCGGGTACGAAGGAGACGTAAAACGGCATCCCGGACAGGCTCGGCAGCACCACCGGTACGAGCAGCATCGCGAGTGTCACCGTGCACGCGACGTAGCCGGATTCGCGTGCGGGCATATGGAAGATCGCGATCACGCCGATGAAGATCGGCGTCGCCAGCGCGATCGGCCCGAGCAATGCCATCAACCCCGCGCTGCACACCGCCATTCCGGCGAGCGCGGCCCACATACGCCGGTCGATCGGGGGCTCCACCAAGCGGCTGGTGCCGTCGGTCCGCCGGAAAACGATGAAGGAACCGAAGATCAGCGCCGCGTAGGCGAGCAATGCGGCGGTCGCCACACTCGCCGTCGGCTGATCCGCACGCCGCCAACTCTGGATGATCGGTCCGATCATGAACGACAGCCAGATGACCGACATGAACCCGCCGAACCATCCGCGCCGCCGCCCGTTCACCCCGATTCGACCGTCCCGGACCAGCCGATCGAGCAATTCGGATGCCGTAGCACCCCGCAGCGCGGACTTCACACCCATCGGCACTCCCACACCGACGACGCACACACCGAAACCCGGCCCCGGATGCGCGCGAAGTGCTCGACCACAGGGGTCGACGCTACCGAACGGGCCGCCATCGGCGCTCCCGGCAGCCTCTCGATCACTCGCACGACCTGACCGAGCACCCGCGCTCCCCCGCCGCGCACCGCCTGACCAACCCACACCGCACCACCAAACAACCGCACACCCCGACCACACACCACCTGACCAACCCACACCGCACCACCGAACAACCGCACACCCCCACCACACACCACCTGACCAACCCACACCGCACCACCGAACAACCGCACACCCCCACCACACACCACCTGACCAACCCACACCGCACCACCAAACAACCGCACACCCCCACCTCGCATCATCTGGGCACGCCCCACCACAGCACCAGCGCATCCTCAACACACAACGTCCGGCCAACCCACGCGGCATCACCGCGCCTCTGCGCCCCCTCACCACGCACTACATGGCCAACCCAGGCGGCATCACCGCCCGCCCGCACGGGTAGGCGGCCGGTGCCGGATGGTTCAGCGTGCGGTGTCACGGCGGAACAGGATGGCCGCGCCGCCGACGAAGATCGTGGCCCAGACAACGACATTGAGGACGGCCAGTGCGATCGAACCTGCGCTGGTGTCGCCGAAGGGCATGCGGGCCAGGGTGGCGACGCCATTGGTCGGGAAGATCTTGGAGACCGTTTCGAACCAACCGTGCAGCGGCATGAACAGCCCGCCCGCGAAGGACAGGCCCGCAAGGGCCGGACCGAGCAGCTGCATGACATTCTCCGAGGGCAGCAGGTAGCCGACGAACAGGCCGAAGGCGGCGAACACCAGCGAGCAGACCCACGCGAGCAGGAAGCAGCTCACCCAGGCGGTGACCGTCAGGTGGGCGCCGAAGATTCCGCCGACGACGAAGACCGCGGTGACCGAAACCAGGCCGAGCACCATTGCGACGGCGACCTTGGTGGCGATATAGGCGACGGGGCGCAATGGGGTGAGCCGCAATTGCCGGCTCCAGCCCTGCGCACGTTCGATCGCGACCATCGCGCCGCCGCTGGTGGTGGCCAACATCGCGCCGTACACCGCCATCGACACCATCACGTAGCCGGTGACATTGCCCGAGCCGAAAGACTGTGTCCGGAAATCGGATTGCAGCCCGAAGATGACGAAGAACAGTGGCGGCATGACCAGCGTGAAGATCATGGTGCGCCGATTGCGCAGCATGCGGCGCAGTTCCAGGCGCAGGAAGCCGAGGCTGAAGCCGCCGAGCGGAACTCGCGCCGAAACAGCTTGCGGGGCAAGTGTGGTCATATCAGTTGTCTCCGGTGGTGAGCGCCAGGAACGCGGACTCGAGATTGTGCGAGGTGATTTCGAGATCGACCGCAGCGGTTTCGGTGAGCAGATAGCGGGCCACCGCGTCGGAATCCTTGGTGTGCACGATGATTCGGTCACCGCGCAGTTCGACATCGTCGATGCCGGGGGCCGTGAGCAGCCGGGTCGGATCGGCACCGGGCAGGGTTGCGCTGACGGCGCGTCCCGTGGCCAGGTTCTTGATCTCGGCGGCACTGCCGTCGGCGACCACCCGGCCCGCGCGCACCAGCACGATCCGGTCGGCGTAGGCGTCGGCCTCGTCGAGGTAGTGGGTGGCGAAGACAACGGTGCGGCCGCGATCGGAATCCTCGCGCATCGCATTCCAGAACTCCCGGCGCCCTTCCACATCCATGCCGGTGGTCGGCTCGTCGAGCACGATGAGGTCCGGATTCGGCAGCAGCGCGAGCGCGAACCGCAGCCGCTGCTTCTGCCCGCCCGAACATTTGCCGACCAGCCGACCGCCGATATCGGCGATACCGGCGCGGGCGAGTACCGCATCGACCGGACGCGGATGCGCGTGCAGCGTGGCCACCAGCTGCACGGTCTCGGCGACGGTCAGCTCGGGCAGCAGCCCGCCGGATTGCAGTACCGCCGAAACACGCCCTGCCACAAGCGCTTCCGCCGGTGTGCCGCCGAAAACCCGGACGCTGCCGGAGTCCGGCGTCGCCAACCCGAGCAACATATCGATGGTGGTTGTTTTGCCCGCGCCATTGGGGCCGAGGAAGGCCACGATCTCGCCTGGCGCGACCACCAGGTCGAGTCCGTCGACGGCATGCACCTCGCCGCCGCCCGGGAGTCGGAAGCTCTTGTGCAGACCGCGCAGTTCGATCGCGGACGATGCCCGGTGCCTGCCCGAGCCGCCTGCCGCGGCGAAGATGGCCGTGGATGTCAGTGCCGATGTCATGACTCAACGGTCGCCCGAACCGGGGTCGGGCACCTCGCCTGAGTGTCACGAAGCTGCCATGACATCTGTCATGCGGTCAGCGGTTCAGGGCAGCAGTCCCTGCCTCGCCTTACCCGCACCGGAGAGCACCAGCAGCAGCATGGTGGCCAGCGCCTGATCGTCCAGACCGGCGGCCGGGAAGGTGTAGCGCAACATGACGTCGGCCTGATTGCCGCGGCTGATCAGCGTGATCGATCCGAACTGAATTGCGCTGTTGCGCTCGGCGACTCGCTTGTGCAGCTGCGGCTTGAGCGGGCGGTCCCAGGCCAGCACGCAGGTCAGCGTCAGCACGTCCAGGCCGGGTGCCAGCGTCACAGCGCGCAATGAGCACAGCGCGCCCTCGTATTCGAAGCCGATCGAGCCCTCCGGGTCGACGCGCACATCGACGTCGTAGAGCGATAGGCAGGCGCCGGCGCGGGCCTGTAGCTCTTGTTCGGGGGTCACTGCTGCGTCCATATCGGTGCCGCCGTTCATTTGCTGCCGCCGTTCACTTGGTCCCCCCGAAGCGACGGTCACGCGAAGCGTACTGGAGACAGGCCTCCCACAAGTTGCGCCTGTCGAAATCGGGAAACAGCGTGTCCTGGTAGACGTATTCGGCGTAGGCGGACTGCCAGATGAGGAAGTTCGAACTGCGGAATTCGCCGGAGGGGCGCAGGAACAGATCGACGTCCGGCATATCCGGCTCGTCCAGGTACGCGGCGACCGTCGCCTCGGTCACCCGCTCCGGGTCGATTTCGCCCGCGGCCACACGACGCGCGATTTCCCTTGCCGCATCGGCGATTTCGGCGCGACCACCGTAGTTGACGCACATGGTGAGGGTCATCACCGTGTTGTCTTTGGTCATTTCCTGCGCGATCTCCAGTTCCTTGATCACGCTGCGCCACAGGCGCGGGCGCCGCCCCGCCCAACGCACCCGCACCCCCATCTCGTGCATCTCGTCGCGACGGCGGCGGATGACATCCCGATTGAACCCCATGAGGAAGCGCACCTCCTCCGGACTGCGCCGCCAGTTCTCGGTGGAGAAGGCGTAGGCCGAGAGCCACTTCACGCCGATCTCGATACAACCCTCGACGGTGTCCATCAACACCGCCTCACCACGCTCGTGTCCCGCGGTGCGCGGCAGCCCGCGCTCCTGCGCCCAGCGCCCATTGCCATCCATCACCAGCGCCACATGATTGGGCACAAACTCCGGCGGCAATTCCGGCGGCGTCGCCCCCGACGGATGCGGCGACGGCGGACGGACGGTGCGTTCGGCACCCGACCGTGCGCTGGTCGAGCTGGTCGGCGCGGCGGAGTCTCGACGGAGGATCACGGCACCTATCCTGCCTGATGGTTGTGGAGGGATTGTGCGGACCACCCGATGCACTGGACAGGTTGGTCCGACCACCCCATTCAACACCGAAATCCGCGCCGATCCCGCGTGAGTAGCAAGAGAATGAGCGCTCCCGCGCAGTCGGCGCTGTTCAGCCCGCCTGCCCCGCGGTAGCCGGCTCCACGCTGGTCGAGCGCGACCGCTCGACCAGCGGCAGAGTGCGCAGCTGACGTTCCAGATGCCACTGCAGGTGTGCCGCGACCAGGCCGCTGGCCTGTCTGCGGATCTGCTCGGGCACCTGCTCGACGTAGTCCCACTCGCCCTTCAGCAGTGCGATCAACAGATCCAGCACGCCCGGGGCCGGAGTGGCCGAACCCGGCGGGCGGCAATGCACGCAGACAGCGCCACCGGCGGCGACATGGAAGGCGCGATGCGGGCCGGGTGTCGCACAGCGCGCGCATTCGTCCAGTGCGGGAGCCCAACCGGCAAAACCCATGGCGCGCAACAGGTATGCGTCGAGGATCAGCTCGTGCGGGCGCTGTTTGGCGGCGATCGCCCGCAGCGCGCTCGCGGTCAACGCATGCAGCTTCGGTGCGGGCGCGCGCTCCTCACCGGCCAGCCGCTCCGCGGTCTCCAGCACCGCGCAGGCCGTGGTGTAGCGGCCGTAGTCGTCGACGATATCGGCGGCGAATGCCTCCATGGTGTGCACCTGGGTGACCGTGTCGAGATTGCGGCCCGGATGCAGCTGCACATCCACATACGCGAACGGCTCCAGCCGCGCCCCGAACCGCGATTTGGTCCGCCGCACCCCCTTGGCCACCGCCCGCACCAACCCGTGCTGCCGCGTCAACAACGTGACAATGCGATCCGCCTCCCCCAGCTTGTGCTGGCGAACCACAACCGCCTCATCCCGATACAACCGCACCCCGTCATCCTCCCACGAACCCCCGGCCCCGCACCCCAGGCGCGGCCATCGGCACATATCGCCCTGCAGCACCGGCCCGGTTGCCGCGTACTTGCCGGCACGAGCATGGCTGGGAAATCGCGCGCCGACAATAGCGTCTACTCTCGACTGTCTGGCCTGGCTAATCAACTAGTGTGGGACTACCCGCTCGCGGGCGAGGGTTGGAATGCAAGCAAGTACACCGTTTGCCAGTCGGGTGGTCACAGGACGGCACAATGGATGACATGTCAGTGGGTGGCGGGGACGCCACGTGGGGGCCAGAGCAGGCGTTCGGACGCTATCGGCTGCTGTCGCTGCTGGGTCAGGGCGGCATGGGCCAGGTGTGGCGGGCGCATGATTCGCTGACCAATCGGGTGGTGGCGCTCAAGCTGTTGCCCGAGCGCTTCGCCGATGACGAGCAGCTGCGCGAGCGGTTCCGCCGGGAGTGCCGGGCGGTGGCGCAATTGACCGAGCCGCATGTGATCCCCATCCACGACTTCGGCGACATCGACGGTCGGCTCTATCTGAATATGCGCTTGATCGAGGGCACCGACCTGCGCAAGGTGATCACGCGAGAAGGAGCCTTGTCGCCGCGGCGGGCAGTGGCGATCGTCGCGCAGGTGGCCGGCGCGCTGCAGGCGGCCCACGACGTCGGGCTGGTCCACCGCGATGTGAAACCCACCAACATCCTGCTGGGGGCCGATGAGTTCGCCTACCTGATCGACTTCGGGATCGCCCACGCCGCCGACGACCGCACGCTGACCACGACCGGCGAGACCATCGGCACCGTCGCCTACATGGCACCGGAGGAGATCGGCGCGGAGGTCAAGGCCGATGCCCGAGTGGACGTGTACGCGTTGACGTGCGTGCTGCATGAGTGCCTGACCGGACGGCCGCCGTTTGCGAGCACATTGGGGATGCAGGGTGTGATCGCCCATCACCTGCATACCCCGCCCCCGCGTCCCAGCACCGCTACACCCGATGTACCGGCCGCTTTCGATGCGGTCATCGCCAAGGGAATGGCCAAAAACCCCGACCATCGTTACCAGACCGTGCGCGAGCTGGCCGCGGCGGCCAGCGCCGCGGTGGGCGATTCCGCGGTCGGCGCCACCGGGGGCGTGGCTGCGCGCCATGGGCGGCGAATCAGATTGTCACCCAAGACCGCCGGGCTGCTCGTCGCTGCGGTCGCGGTTGCGGTGGTGGCCGCCGTTGCTGTCGTTCTCGGTGTCCAACGGGAATCAGGCGGCGGTGGCAACTCGCCCACACCCGCCTCCCCGGCCTACTCGTCACAGACTCCGCTGCCGTTCACCGGCGTCAGCCTGCCCACCGGTGTGGCGGTCGACCCAGCGGGCAACGTATACATCACCGACATGGGTGACGATCGGGTACTGAAATTGGCGGCCGGCGCGTCGACGCCGACCCCGCTGCCGTTCACCGGCCTGAAGAATCCCCAGGATGTGGCGGTCGACCCGGCGGGCAACGTATACGTCAGCGACACGAGCAACGATCGGGTACTGAAATTGGCGGCCGGCGCGTCGACGCCGACCCCGCTGCCGTTCACCGGCCTGAAGGATCCCCACGGTGTGGCGGTCGACAGCGCGGGCGACGTATACGTCGCCGACCGGGGTAATGATCGGGTGGTGCGGTTGGCGGCGGGCGCGGCGACGCCGACGACACTGCCGTTGACGGGGCTCCAAGGTCCCGATGGCGTGGCGGTCGACCCGGCGGGCAACGTATACGTCACCGAATTGGGTACCGAGCAGGTGAAGATGTTGGCGGCGGGCGCACCGGCACCGACCATGTTCCCGTTCACCGGGCTCAAGGATCCCCAGGGCTTGGCGGTCGACACGGCGGGAAATGTCTACGTCGTCGACTGGGGTAACAAATGGGTGGTGATGTTGGCGGCGGGCGCGTCGACGCCGACCCCGCTGCCGTTCACCGGCCTGAAGAATCCCCAGGGTGTGGCGGTCGACTCGGCGGGCGACGTGTACATCACCGACCTCGGCCCCGATCCGGTGGTGAAACTCCCGACCCGCTGACCCCCGTTCCGCGTAATTCGGGGGTTCCGCAGATCCTGTATGCAGGCGTCGTACGGACCGAGTACTCGACAAGCCATCGGTCATCCGATTCGTCGTTGTGACAGAACATGTCTCGGTCATGGATCCAGCTGGAGGGAAACGTGCGTGAAGATCGAGTTCCGTTCGATATGACGGCCTACCGAGAGCGGGTGCGATCGGGCGGCTGCTTCATCTGTGACCTGGTCGCGGGTGCACCCGGTTCGGCGCATGAGGTCGTCTTCGATGACGGCACGCACATCGCATTTCTCGGGAGATATCCGACGATGTACGGCCACGTACTGGTGGCTCCGAAGACGCATATCGAGCATGTGGTTCGGGATTTCGAGCCCGACGCGTACCTGCGATTGCAGGCGTTGATTCATCGGGTCGCGCGGGCGGTAGAAGCCGTGGTGCCCGCCGAGCGCACTTATCTGCTCTCGCTCGGTAGCCAGCAGGGGAATGCGCATGTGCACTGGCACGTGCAGCCACTCACGCCCGGCACGCCGTATGAGCATCAGCAGTTTCATGCGTTGATGGCGGAGCACGGGGTGATTCCGTGGTCGGATGCGGAGGCCGCAGAGTTGGGCGAGCGGTTGCGGAGGGAACTCGGTTCGCCGAACGTAGATCCGCGGCTATGATCTGCTGATGCGCGGAATTCGGTTCTGCTCAGTGGTTTTGGCGGCGGTCGCGGCTGCCGGGGTCGCGGGGTGTGCGAAGCAGCCGAGTTCGCCTGCGGCGGATGAGACGGCGTTCGTTTCGGTGACGGAACTGGATCCGACGATCGTTGTCGATGCGCGGTACTTCGGGGAGCACAATTTCATCGGTGGACGGATCAACGGGTATGAAGCGCCGAAGTGCTTGTTGACGAAGCAGGCCGCCGCGGCGGTGGTGGAAGTACAGCGGGAACTGCGGCCCATGGGCCTGGGGCTGAAAACCTACGACTGCTACCGGCCGCAGCGGGCGGTGGACCAATTCGTCAGTTGGGCAAAGGATCTCGGCGACACCAAGATGCGGGCCGAGTTCTATCCGACGGTGGACAAAGCGAATCTGTTCCGGGACGGGTACATCGCGGAGAAGTCCGGTCACAGCCGGGGCAGCACCCTGGATCTCACGATCGTCGCGCTACCGCCCACCGATCAGGAGCAGTATCACCCCGGTGATCCGCTGCGCGCCTGCACACTCCCCACCGACCAGCGCTTCCGGGACAACAGCCTGGACTTCGGCACGGGCTACGACTGCTTCGATCCACTCGCGCATACGGCCGATCCAGCGCCGAGCGGTAATCAGCGCGCACTCCGGGAGCTGTTGGTGACCCTCATGGATGAGCACGGTTTCAAAAACCTCGCCGAGGAGTGGTGGCACTTCACCTTGAAAGACGAGCCGTTCCCGACCACATACTTCGACTTCCCGATCAAATAACGCCCCATGCCCGATCCCGCATAACCAGTGCCCTCCGCACACAATGCACTAGCTCTGCGACACACATCAGGTGCGGAGGATGCCGCCGATGAGCAGCAGCAGGGACTGTTGGGCCTGGGCCTGTGCGGCTGCTTTGTCCGTGGCGTGGGCGACGATCAGGCCCGCTTCGGCGACGGCGCTGAAGATGAGCTGGGCCAGGACCGGAATCGGGGCATCGGCGATCAGTCCGGCGTCGCGGGCGCGTTCCAACTCGGCGATGACCAACCCGAGCCCATGGCGCGCCTCGAATTCGCGAAAGGCCTGCCAGCCGAGAACGGCGGGCGCGTCGTAGAGGGTGATGCGGATCATCTCGGGGCGCTGGCAGATCTCCAAGAAGACGTTCAGCCCGATGGCCATCGAGGTGAGAATGTCATCGGGATCCCCTGCGCCGATGGCGTTTTCGATTTCCTGGGTGCTCTCGACCTCTAGTTGTTCGAGCACGGCGAGAAACAGCCCGCGCTTATCGCCGTAGTGGTGGTGCAGGGCGCCGCGGGTGACGCCCGCCTCGGTCACGAGTTCCTCGGCCGAGGTCGCCGCGAAACCGCGCTCGGCGAACAACCGGCGACCGGCCTGCTCGAGCGCGGCTCGGGTGGCACGGGAGCGATCCTCCTGACTACGGCGTTGCATGCAGCCGAGTGAACTCCAGAATCGTTTCGGAGAGCAACTCGGGCTGATCTTCGGAGAGGAACGTGTAGGAGTCGTCGATGAATTTCACAGTGGCGTTGGGCAGGTCGGCGGCCAGGCGTTCGGCGAACGAGACCGGGAAGATCTTGTCCTCGCGCGCCCAGACGATCAGCACCGGAATCCGCACCGACGGGAATCGGGTGGCGGCGTCGAGCGTGTAGCGGCGATGCACGGTCTTCAGGAACCGGCGCAGATCCTTGCGGATCGCCGCCGAATTCCGGCTCGGCAGCAGATAGGAGTCGGCGATCTCCGGCGGGACCGGACGCTTGGTCACCCAGCCGAAGGCGATCGGCAGCCGGTGCAGCGCACGAATGCGCATCAACTCGGTCAGCGGCCGCAGCGAGCCGGGAACCCGCGCCAGCACCGGCAGCGCCGCGAAGGCAGGCGGGAAGAACGCCTCGTAGGCGTCGCACGATGTCAAGACGACGCGGCCGATCCGCTCCGGCCGACGGGTCAGCAACAACTGGGTGATCGCGCCGCCGGTGTCGTTGGCGACCACGGTGACGTCGGTGAGGTCGAGCCGCTCCAGGAAGTCTGCGATCAGATCGGCGACCCCGGTGGGCGTGAGATCCGCTGCGGGGACCGGAATTTCGTGTGAGCCGAGCGGCAGGTCCGGACTGAGGCAGCGATAACCCGCCGCCGCGACGGTGGGGACGACATTGCGCCAGAGATCGGAGTTGACGAGCAGGCCGTGCACGAAAACGACCGGCGCACCCTCCCCCGTGTCGTGATATCGAATGCGGCCGCCGGGGAGATCCACCTCATGCGTGCGGCCGAGTGACGTACTGATTCCCATGGTTCCTCCATGTGCTCGCAGTGCGTGTCCACCATTACATACATACGGTATGTATGTCTATAGTCCGAGCCTCCTACCTCGGGTGGAGATTCGCTCCTGAATGTGGACGATTGACCAGATCGCGCGCTACGGTGCAACGACCAACGAAGGAGACAGAGCTCACATGACGGTGTCGGACCCCTCCCTGCGCCCATTCGAAACCGCCGAACTCGGCCTCGCCGACTTCGTGACCGCCCTCGCGCAGGGCAGGATCAGCTCCGTGGCCGCGGTCGGTGCCGCCCTGGACCGGATCGAGGCGAGCCAGCCCACCCTGAACGCCTTCCGCATCGTCCGGCGCGAAAAGGCACTCGCCGAGGCGGCCGCGGCCGACGAACGCTTGGCCGCGGGCAAGCGACTCCCACTGCTCGGCGTGCCGATCGCGATCAAGGATGATACCGATATCGCAGGCGAGCCAACGGCTTTCGGCTGCGGCGGCGATCTCCCACCGAAAACCGAAGACGCGGAATCGGTTCGACGGCTGCGCGCGGCCGGTGCGGTGATCGTCGGCAAGACCAATACCTGCGAACTCGGCCAACTGCCGTTCACCAGCGGTGCCGCCTTCGGCCACACCCGCAACCCATGGGGTGCCGAATACACCCCGGGCGGCTCATCCGGCGGTTCGGCGGCCGCAGTCGCGGCCGGATTGGTACCCGCCGCACTGGGTTCCGACGGCGCGGGTTCGGTCCGCATCCCGACCGCATGGACCAATCTCGTCGGGATCAAACCACAGCGCGGCCGCATCTCCACCTGGCCCGCGGCCGAGGCATTCCACGGTCTCACCGTGAACGGACCGTTGGCACGCACCGTCGCCGATGCCGCGCTGCTGCTCGACACCGCCGCCGGACCGCATCCCGGTGATCTGCACACCCCCGAACCGCTCACCGTCTCCGACGCCGTCGGCCGTGATCCGGGACGGTTGCGTATCGCCCTCTCGCTGCGCATCCCGTTCACCGCCACCAGCACCGCGCTGCATCCACAGGTCGAGGTCGCGGTGCAACGCATCGCCACCGCATTGCGTCGCCTCGGTCATTCGGTGACCGTGGCGGATCTGCATTACGGCATCATGATCGGCGCGTCCTTCCTGCCCCGCTCGCTGGCGGGCGTCCGACACGTCTACGACAAAATGCCTGGCGTACAGGTGGATCCGCGCACGACCGCGAACGTCCGGTTCGGCCGTGCACTCGGCGGACCGGCACTGTTCGCCGCGCGACAGGCGGAAACCCTGCTGCACAAGCGAATCGGCGGCTTCTTCCGCGACTACGATCTGGTGCTGGCCCCGACCACCGCGACTCCGCCACCGCGCGCCGAAGAGATCGACGGCATCGGCGTCAACGCCACCAACGACCTCATCACGGCGGCCTGCCCGTACACCTGGCCCTGGAACGTTCTCGGCTGGCCCGCGGTGAATGTTCCGGCCGGTTTCACCGAAACCGGCCTCCCGGTCGGCGCGCAACTGATGGGGACCGCGAACACCGAGCCGCTCCTGGTTTCCGTTGCGGCACAACTGGAATCGGAACTGCACTGGGAGCGTAACCGCCCCGATCCCTGGTGGTGAGGCGCTCCCATCAGATGGGTGCGTCCGGCCACCAGCGGTCGTGCAGGTCCTGTCCGGAGTTTCCGCCATAGACCTGCAACTGGCAGAACTTGCGGGCCGGATCGTCGAATTGGACCTGCATGACGCCCGTCGGCCGGTTGCCGCCGTTGGGATCATTCGGCGCGGTAGTCGTATCGGACCAGATCAACCGGCCGTCCCCGAATGCGCGCTGCCAGTGTTCATCGCCGACGGTAACCGCATCCGTGAAGGGCTGCACCGTGGTCGGATTTCGATTCGTGTTGCAGGACAACAACATCATCACCACCGGATCCCGGTTTCCGGTGCACGAAAGGTGGCCGACGGCAGCCGCGGGGCGGTTCACGTCGACGGGTTTATCGTCCGCATCGACTGCGACGCACCGGATGCCCTGATACCCACTACTGAACGGACTCGACGGCAGCAGCGCCGGAAAGGCCTGAGCGATATAGCTGTAATTGCCCCACG
Organism: Nocardia sp. NPDC052112; assembly: GCF_040680135.1. Classification (NCBI taxonomy): domain Bacteria; kingdom Bacillati; phylum Actinomycetota; class Actinomycetes; order Mycobacteriales; family Nocardiaceae; genus Nocardia; species Nocardia sp. NPDC052112. The sequence continues at coordinate 43,909 of NZ_JBFAWD010000005.1, forward strand.
ACGCGGTTCCGGCCGTCGACGCCCCGGTCGGCATCGACGTACTCGTCGCCGAGGCGGCAACACCGGAGGATTGGTCGGACGAAACGCCGTGCAGCACAACCGCACCCACAATGGCGAGGGCCACGATAACCGCGCCCACGACACCGGCAACCGCGAACTTCCGACCTGACTCGTGCACCGGACGCGGCGGCACGGCCGCCGATTCGGTCGGTCGACCGTGCAGCACCGCCACCGCGGCGTCCGCCAGCGCACCACACGACGGATATCGCTGGTCCGGGTTCTTCGCCATCGCGCGGGCAACCACATCGTCGATCGCCGGCGGCAGCGCCCGATTCAGCGCTGTTGGTCGCGGTGGCGAGTCCTGAATATGCGCCTGCAGCACCGCGACGGTGCTGTTGCGAGGGAAAGGCTTTGTGCCGGTGAGCAATTCGAAGAGCGTACAGCCCAATGCGTACACATCGGCCCGGTGATCGACCGCGCCCGCCATGAGTTGCTCCGGCGCCGCATAGGCGAGTGTCGCCAACACCGAACCCACCTCGGTGAGTACCGTCGCCTGTCCAGTGGCCCTGGCGATACCGAAGTCGGTGACGAGTACCCGATCCGGCTGTCCCGGTCGAGCGTGCAGCAGAATATTGCCCGGTTTGACGTCGCGATGCAGCAATCCGGCCTGATGCGCCGCATCCAGACCTCGGGCGGCCTCCACGACGATGTGCACCGCCCGTTCGGGCGGCAGTTCGGCGGCACCGCGGCGGATGAGCGCGGCCGCATCGAAACCGTCGACGAACTGCATCGCGATCCAGAGGTGCCCCTCCGTAACACCCCGGTCGTGCACCGCAACGATATTGGGGTGGTCGAGTCGTGCCGCCAGTTCGGCTTCCCGAATGAACCTGGCACGGAACTCGCAGTCACCGCTGTGCGTCTCCGACAGCACTTTCAGTGCATCGCGGCGCGGCAACCTGGGATGCCGCGCGACGTACACCGTCCCCATCCCACCCGCACCCAGCACGCGCTCGATGATGTACCCGGCGAACACCGTGCCCGGAACGAACGTCATGTCGCGGGCTCGCTATTGGCCAAGACCGCGTATTGGGCCGCGGCTCGTTGCTGGAAGTCTGTTGGCTGCCTACCGAAAAGCGTTGCGACATAACGCCCGTACAGCACGCGGCAGACGAGATTGAACGGATAGACCGCGCTGGCCGACCTCTCCTGAGAACAGGAGACATCGGGGACACCGGCCGGACCGGCAATCCCCCGCAGCCCTTGCTCGGCATCGCCCTTCTTGCCCTTGTCGAAGGATTGGCGCGCGGCCGCGGCATCTGCGAAGCGGTACAGCGCATCCAACCCGTTGAAGGCAACCAACTCTGGCGCACCCGGCTTGGCGGTGCCGCGAAACAACTGGGTCGCACGTGGACCGTACACGACACCACTGGCCTGAATTGCACTGTCCCAGCCCGCATTCTGTTGTCGTGCACCGAATGTCACGGCCGGAAACGCCCACCGGCCCGGAGCTTTCGGCACCATCCGGCCCAGCATGCCGTCACGATCGAGCGACAATGCCACGAACCTGTCCGGCGGCGTGGCCGCAAACCCGCCCAGTAGCGGCACCTGCGCGTCGAAAACCTTGCGCGCCATACCCGTCAAGGCACCGAGATCCGCGACCGTATCCCCGGCGAGCACAGTTATCACGAACGATTCCTGAGCCAGCGACGCCGCGATCGTCGGCACATTCGGACGCCAATGGCCGTGCGCTGACGGGTATTCCGGGATCGTGACGGCGGCATTCTCCGGACTGACGGCAGCGTCGACAGCGTCGATCTCCTCGGCCGCATGCCGGGCGGCATCGGCATCCGGAAAGCGCAGCAGCAGCACGGTCAGTAGCCGAGCAACGCCGACGGCCGGCACGCGCCCGGCCTCCTTATCGCTGGCCCCGATCGCGAAACCGGCCAGCATTCCGCGCTTCTCGAGGACAGCTCGAACCGGAGCAGCCAAGAACGCCACAGCAATGGCCGGAGTCGGCACCGGTACCGCGGGAAATCCGTTCAAGCCGAGGGTCAGCGTCGGATCCACCGCCACCGGATCGACGGCCACTTCCCCCATCCGGACCGATTCGAGTGTACGGCCGTAACTTTCATCGGTAGCCGAAGGCGCACCCAGCGGATAGAGGCTGTATCCGCCGACGAGCGAATGCAAGTCGAGGCGTTCCCGCATCGGATGACCCAGCACCGTGCAGCCGGTGATCAAGACCAGCATCGACACCGAAGCCGCCACGGCGGTGAATATCCGCGAGATCCGGTTCCGCACGTCGTCACAGTGGCGCATCGGGCCACCACTTGTCGTGCAACTCGGTGCCCGACGTACCGCCGTGCACCCGCACCGCGCAGAAGTTGCGGCCCGGATCGTCGAAGTACACCTCCAACTGGCCCATGATCTTGCCGTCGAATTCGATATCGGTGCCCCAGTTCACCCAGCCACTACCGGAGGCGCGCACCCAACGCTCGTCACCCTCGACTTTGGCGAAGAAGTGCTCCGGATACTTGGGCGACCGATCGGCGTTGCATTCGACGGCCATGGTTCGCACCGGATCCAAGGGTCCGATGCAGAACAGTCTGCCCTGTGCGGTGGTTTCGTCGAAGGAAACCACATTGTTGTCTTTATCCATCGGCAAACACTGGGCGATATCGCGATAACCGGACGCCAGCGGCGAGGGCGGCAGCAGTTCTGGAAATGCTTGCACGATATAGCCGTAGGCGCCCCACTCGGCGGTGTTCACACTCCTCGGACGTGCGGTATCCGTCGTCGTGGCCGCCGCGGTCGTCGCCGGTGGGTCGGCGCCGACCAGGAGAAAGGTCGAAATCAGCACCGCCACCATGGTGATCACCAGCATTGCCGCCGCGATCAACGGACCCCGCTGCCGAGCGCGGGTCCGACCGATCCGCGACATGCTGTCGGTGAGGTCACCACTCACCAGGGCGGCACGAGTCGCCGCAGCCGCGAGGGCTCCGCAACTCGAGTACCGATCCTCCGGATTCTTGGCCATCGCCATCGCGATAACCGCATCGAACGCACTCGACACACCGGGCCGCATGAGCGACGGACGTGGCGGCGCCTCGTTCAGATGCGCGTACATCACCGCCCCGGGATTGTCCCGTGGGAACGGAACCGAGCCGGTCAGCAGCTGAAACAGCGTGCAACCCAATGCGTAGACATCGCCGCGCCGATCCATGGGGTCACCGCTGATCTGTTCCGGCGACGCATAGGCCAGCGTCGCGGTCGTCGCACCGCTGGCGGCGAGTGTTGTCGAATCGTCTGCGGCCCTCGCGATTCCGAAGTCGGTGACCAGCACCCGGTCCGGTGCGCCGTCTTTTTCGGCAATCAAGATATTGGCGGGCTTCACATCACGATGCAGCAGGCCCGCTCGGTGGATCTCGTCGAGACCATGTGCCGCCGCACCGACGATCCCGGCGGCACGCTCGATATCGAGTCCGCCCGGTCCCCGCTCGATCAGCTCGGCGACGTCGCTGCCGTCCACGTACTGCATGGCTATCCACAGCTGTCCGTCGTGCTCACCCCGATCTCGCACGGCGACCAGATTGGGATGCTGTAGCTGCGCAGCGATTTCGGCCTCCCGCAGGAACCTGGCCCGGAACTGCGGATCATCGGCGTGTGCGTCGGAAAGGATCTTCAGCGCATCCTTGCGCGGGAGCCGCGGATGTTGAGCGAGGTAGACAGCACCCATACCGCCGGCACCGAGCCGACGCTCGATTCGGTACCCGGCGAATACCGCACCCACGTCCACAGCTCAGCCTCCAACTACCCGAGCAGCGTCAGGACCCTTCCGACGCGATGCGGCCACCCGGAGTCACCACGGAACCGCCGCCAACTGGCCGACTATAACAGCGTGGTCGCGACACCACACCTCGAATCAGAACCCCAGCTTGCCAAGCTGTTTCGGATCCCGTTGCCAATCCTTGGCGACCTTGACGTGCAGGTGCAGGTAGATGCGGACGCCGAGGATGTGTTCGATCTGTTTGCGGGCGTTGGTGCCGACCTCTTTGAGCCGGGCGCCACCCTTGCCGATAACGATGGCCTTCTGCGAGGGGCGTTCGACGTAGAGCAGGGCGTGCACGTCGAGCATGTCCTCGTTGTCTTCGCGCGGCAGCACCTCTTCGATGACCACGGCGAGCGAATGCGGGAGCTCGTCGCGGACGCCTTCCAGGGCGGCTTCGCGGATGAGCTCGGCCATGAGGGTTTCCTCGGGTTCGTCGGTGAGCTCACCGTCCGGGTAGAAGGCGGGGCCCTCCGGCATTTTCGAGGCGATCACGTCGACGAGGACCTCGACCTGTTCGCCCTTGACGGCGGAGACCGGCACGACATCGTGGTCCGGACCGAGCAGTCGCGACAGCGCCATCAGCTGTTCGGCGACCTGGTCGCGGCCCACCTTGTCGATCTTGGTGACCACACCGAGCAACGTGGTCTTCGGCGCCATCTGCTTGATCTGCTGCAGGATCCACCTGTCACCGGGTCCGATTTTCTCATCGGCCGGAATGCACAGCGCGATCACGTCGACTTCGGAATACGTATCGCGGACAAGATCGTTCAGGCGCTGGCCGAGCAGGGTGCGCGGACGGTGCAGACCAGGGGTGTCGACCAGGATGAGCTGGGCGTGATCGCGGTGCACGATGCCGCGGATGGTGTGACGGGTGGTCTGCGGGCGCGAGGAGGTGATCGCGATCTTCTGCCCGACCAGCGCATTGGTCAGCGTCGACTTGCCGGTGTTCGGACGGCCGACGAAACAGACAAAGCCGGAACGGAATTCGGTGGACTTATCAGCCACCCTGCACCTCCGCACCCGCGGCATCGTCGACGATTTCGAAGACCGCACCGGAGCGATCGGTGAAGACGATGCGCGTCTCGGGCGAAACCTCGCGAACCGCGAAAACACCCGCATCCGACAGCCTGCCACCGACGACCACGGCCGCCTCGAATCCCTCTGCGCCACTGGAGATCGCGGCCGCGACGGCGGCCTGTAGTGCGGTCAAACGCAGAGACTCCAGGCTGACATCACCGGCCGCGTAGGTGCGGCCGTCGGTATCGCGGATGGCCGCACCCGAGCTGCCGCCGGTGCGGCCGAGCGCGCCCTTGGCCAGCACGACGAGTTTGGTGTCCTCGGCATCCAATTCGGTCATTCGCCATCTCCGTTCTCATCACTATCGGGCGGAATCTCCTGCTGCGATCCGTTACTTTTGCGTTTGCCGTTGACCGGCTCGGCCTGCGTTTTCTCCGGCGCCTTGCGCACCACGACGGTGTGCACCCGTACCCGGCCCCGTGCGTCCGCACCGCCTTCACCACGCAGCACCAGGCCGTGCGCAACGGCTTTGGAGCCGGGCAGCGGCACCCGGCCCAGTGCGTGTGCGAGTAGGCCGCCGACGGTATCGACGTCCTCCTCCTCGATTTCCAGGCCGTACAGCTCGGCCAGATCATCGACCGACAGTCGCGCCGAAACCCGGTAGCGGCCCTGGCCGAGGTCCTCGATGGGTGGGGTTTCATCGGTGTCGTATTCGTCGGCGATCTCACCGACGATCTCCTCGAGCACATCCTCGATGGTCACCAGCCCGGCAATACCGCCGTATTCGTCGACCAGCAGCGCCATGTGGTTTCTGCGGCGCTGCATCTCGTCGAGCAGGCTGTCCAGCGGTTTGGAGTCGGGCATGAACACCGCCGGGCGCATGGCATCGCGCACCTGCACCTTGCGACTTCTGTCCGCATACGGCACCAGGTCTTTCAGGTACACCACGCCGAGGATGTCGTCGACATTCTCGCCGATCACCGGAATGCGGGAGTGCCCACTGCGCACCGCGAGCGACATCGCCTGTGCCGCAGTCTTATCCGCCTCGATCCAGACCATTTCGGTGCGCGGCACCATGACCGCGCGGGCCGGGGTATCGCCGAGTTCGAAGACCGACTGGATCATCCGGCGTTCGTCGTCGGCCACCACCCCGCGTTCACTGGCCATTTCGACCACCTCGCGCAGCTCGATCTCGGATGCGAAGGGGCCGTTGCGAAATCCCTTACCGGGAGTGATCGCATTACCGATGAGAATCAGCAGCCTGCTGACCGGACCGAGCACCGTGCCGATGAACTGCAGCGGCAGCGCCGCGGCCAAGGCGATGGAGTAGGCATGCTGGCGACCGAGTGTGCGCGGACCGACCCCGATCACCACATAGTCCACCAGCACCATGACGGCGGCGGTGAACAGCAGCGCCCAATCGTCGTCCCACAGCGGGATCAACGCCGCCGCCAACAGTACGGTCGCGCAGATCTCGCACAGAATACGAAGCAGCACAAGCAGATTCACATACCGCGGCCGATCGGCCACGATCCTGGTCAGCCGCACCGCGCCGGGCCGCTCGGCCCGGACCATATCGTCGAGCCGCGCCGGTGAGATGGTATTCAGCGCCGAATCGACTCCGGCGAACACCCCACCGACCGGGACGAGCAGAATCGCCAGCAGGATCAGGGTCAGCGAATTCACGCGGGGCCTAGCGCCTCACCGGGCGTCGTGAAACCGGCCTTCCCCAGCAGCCGGGCATCGCGTTCGGCCAATTCGGCACGCCGCTGTGCCTCGCGCAGGCTCTCGTACCATTCCTCGAGCAGCCGCGCCTGCAGCGCGAACATCTCCTTCTCCTCCTCCGGCTCGGCATGGTCGTAGCCGAGCAGGTGGAGCACGCCGTGCACGGTGAGCAGGGCGAGTTCGTGTTCGAGCGAATGCCCGGCCTTGCGGGCCTGACCCGCGGCGAATTCGGGGCACAGCACGATATCGCCGAGCATGGACGGACCCGGTTCGGCGCTGTCGGGGCGACCGCCGGGCTCGAGCTCGTCCATCGGGAAGGACATGACATCGGTCGGGCCGGGTAGGTCCATCCAGCGCATGTGCAGATCAGCCATGGTGTCGAGATCGACGAGCACCATCGACAGCTCGGCCGCCGGATGCACATCCATCCGGCCGATCACGAATCGCGCGACACTGACCAGGTCTTCTTCGGGTACGTCGACACCCGATTCGTTGGCGATCTCGATGCTCACCTGAACAGGGTATTCGGTGTGCCCGATCCCGCACCGCGCGGCTCTCGGCGCGGCGGGGCCGGACAGCTCCGTAGCATTACCGCCGATCCCCCCGGCTCGCGGCGCGGCGCTGTGCGCGATTGCCCGGATAGTGCGGACCGACCTGGGTGACCCGCTCGGCCTCGGCCCGCTCGTAGGCGTCGACAATATCGGAGACCAACCGGTGCCGAACCACATCGCTGCTGGTGAGCGTGGCGAAATGGATGTCTTCGATACTGGTGAGGATCTCACTTGCGGCACGCAGCCCGGAACGCGCGCCATTGGGCAGGTCCACCTGGGTGACGTCACCGGTCACCACGATCTTCGAACCGAATCCGAGCCGGGTGAGGAACATCTTCATCTGCTCGGCGGTCGTGTTCTGCGCTTCATCGAGAATGATGAACGAATCGTTGAGGGTTCTACCTCTCATATATGCCAGCGGTGCCACCTCGATGACACCGGCCGCCATCAGTTTCGGAATGGCCTCCGGATCCATCATGTCGTGCAGCGCGTCGTAAAGCGGGCGCAGATACGGGTCGATCTTCTCGTTGAGTGTGCCGGGCAGGAAGCCGAGCCGCTCACCCGCCTCCACCGCGGGACGGGTGAGGATGATCCGGTTGACCTGCTTGGTCTGCAATGCCTGCACGGCCTTGGCCATCGCCAGATACGTCTTGCCGGTGCCCGCGGGGCCGATCCCGAACACGATGGTGTTGGCGTCGATCGCGTCGACATAGCGCTTCTGGTTGAGCGTCTTGGGCCGGATGGTCTTACCGCGCCGGGACAGGATGTCCAGGCTCAGCACCTCGGCCGGGGATTCCGAGGAACCCTCGGTGAGCATGGATACGGTGTGGCGCACCGCCTCCGGGGTCACCACTCGATTGCGACCGGTCAGCGCGACGAGCTGTTCGATCACCCGCTCGGCGAGCGCGACATCGGCCGCCTTGCCGGTCAGGGTGACGGAATTGCCGCGGACATGGATATCCGCATCCAGCAACTGCTCGAGTTCACGCAGGTTCTGGTCGGCCGAACCGAGGAACGGGAACACGGATTCGGGAGCGAGTTCGATGCTGGAACGCACGGTGCGTGCTGCCGGGCCCGAACCGTTGTCTGCACCACCGGAGATGGAAGCCGACGGAGTCGGCCGGGTGGGTGAGCTCATGCCTGCCGCGGGTGTGGTCGGGTCGCCGATCTCGCCTTGTGTTCTCAAAAGTGGCTATAGCCTGCTTTCCGGTCTCGAATTGCTCGTTGATGAAAGTTTAACGCGCCCGACTGACAACTCGCAGTGAATAAACGGCTACCTCGGCCGTAGCGATCGCCCGAAATTGTCAGCGCGTCGGGGCGGTTGCCTGCTGATCGCTGCTCACCGTCGTGGCATCTGGATTCCCCCGCGCCGACGTGCCCAATCCTCGGTGAAGTCACGGAATCGACGCACGGCATCCGATGGCGGAGCCGTCGCCGACCAGATCAGCCCGACATCGCGCACCGCGCCGGCGTCGGCGAGCGGGACCGTCACGATGCCCGATAACGAACCGGCCGCGGGTGTTGGATCTTCCAGCGGCAGCAGTGCGACGCCGAGTCCGGCACCGACCAGTCCGGCGGCGGTGACCAGATCACTCGATTCGAAGACGATGCGGGGGCGGATATTCGCGGCGGCGCAGAGTTCGTCGAAAATGCGGCGCATACCGAAACCCGTATGCATGGTGATGAATTCGGCGTCGCCGAGTTCGGCGAAACGGATCTGTCGGCGGGACGCGAGCCGATGTTCGGCGGGTACGGCCAGCGCCAGCGGTTGCGCGAGCAGTTTGCGCCAGCCGACGCTCGCTGTGGGGCGGGGCGACACCGTCGCCAAATCCGTGGTGCCGTCGACTATCTGATCGACCACCGCGTCGAACGCGCCCTGCCGGAGACTGAACGAGATCCGCGGCGAGCCGCGCCGGAAACCACCGATCAGTTGCGGGATCAGCCACCTGCCGAAGGAGTGCTGAAATGACAGGCGGACAACGCCTCTCGCCGGATCCGCGAGGTCGGCGACCGCCTGGGCGGCGGCATCGAGTTCGGACTGGGCGCGGCGAGCGTGTTCGTAATAGGTCCGGCCGAACTCGTTGAGCACGATGCGTTTTCCGTGGCGGTCGAACAGGTCGACACCGAGGCGGCGCTCGAGGCGGGCCAGCATGCGCGAGAGCGTCGGCTGGGCGATGTGCAACCGCTCGGCGGCCGCGCCGACGCGCTCCAGCTCGGCGAGTGTCGTGAACCACAGCAGGTCGTCACCCAGCACGCACGGACCTTTCCTTATGCTTCAGACGCATTAGCAACCAGATTACTATTCATTTCCATTGCTAATGCCGAGTGCCGATCCTGGTGCCATGACCAGCACGGATATCCGCTCGACCGGCACATCGCACGAACGTCGGATCACCACGGCACTGTTCGCCGCAGGGCTGACCACCTTCGCGTCGATGTACAGCGCACAGGCGCTGCTGCCGAGCCTGTCGGCGGCCTTCGGCGTCGCCCCGGCGCGGGCCGCGTTGGCGGTGTCGTTGACCACCGGATTTCTCGCATCGGCGATCGTGCCGGTGAGTGCGTTGTCCGCGCGGATCGGGCGGACCAGGGTGATGACCTGGTCGGCGGTGGTTTCGGCGGTCATCGGCTTGTTGCTGCCGCTGAGCCCATCGCTGGAGGTATTGCTGGCGGGGCGGGCGCTGCAAGGAGTCGCGCTGGCCGGGGTGCCCGCGGTCGCGATGGCGTATCTGGCGGAGGAGATCGGCGGCGATGGACTGGGCGCCGCGATGGGCGTTTATGTCGCGGGCACGTCGATCGGCGGGTTGAGCGGGCGGTTGATTCCGGCATTCGCGCTGGATCTGGCCTCGTGGCGGTGGGCGGAGGCCGCGATTGCCGTTGCGGCGGCAGGTTGCACCATCTGGTTCGTGCGCGCGCTGCCACCGTCGCGCGGGTTCGTCGCCCGACCCGCCGGAATGCGTACCGTACTGAGCGATCTCGGCACGCCGCTGCGTCACGGCGGGCTGCTGGCCCTGTTCGGATTGGCCTTCGTCTTGGTCGGCGGATTCGTATCGATCTACAACTTCCTCGGCTACCGGTTGACCCGAGCGCCGTTCGAATTGCCTGCGGTCGTGGCGGGTTCGGTATTCCTGCTCTACCTGGCGGGCACGCTCGCCTCCGCCGCCGCCGGGCGTTGGGCCGATCGCATCGGCAAGCACCGCGTGCTCGCGGCCGCCGTCACAATGATGGGGATCGGCGTCCTGGTGACCATCCCGGACCGGTTGATCACGATCGTTCTGGGCATATCACTATGCACCGCAGGGTTTTTCGGCGCGCACGCGGTGGCGAGCACCTGGGTCGGAGCGATGGCTCCCGGAAACCGCGGCGCCGCATCATCGCTGTACCTGTTCAGCTACTACCTCGGTGCCGCCATTATCGGCAGCTCCACCGGCATCGCATATGCGAACGGGGGATGGGTCGGCCTGGCGATCTGCGTCGGGGCACTACTGGCGGTGGCCGCAGTTCTGGTGTGGTACTTGATGATTCGCGCTCGCCTCGGTTTCGAAGCCGTCGCCGGTTCCCGAGTATGCGCAGCACCGGCGGCGTGATGTCCAGCCTCGCTCCCTAGCGACTACAGCGATCGACAAGCAACGCAATAGAACACCGCCAACCAGGCAATATCGCAGGATAAGTGCCATATACGGACCGGTTCAGAGGTGGCCGACCGTTAACTAGAGCAACCGGCCGGTCGATCTACTACTGTGACCGACATCGGATTATCCAACTTCGGGGGTTTCACATGCTGATCTGGGGCTGGCAGAAGCGTCTCCACACACTCGCCATGATCACCTTGGCCTGCGGCCGCTGCGGCAATCCCGCCGCACACGCGCTGCGCAAACTCGTCACCAAATTCACGCTCTTCTTCATCCCGCTGTTCCCGCTGAGCACCAAGCACTACCTGGAATGCACCTGGTGCGGCACATCCTCACCCCTCGCCGGGCCGCAGATCCCGGACCTGCTCGCCCGCGCCAACGCCGAGACCGCGGGCCCCGGCCAGTACCAGCAACCCGCCCCGGGCGCACCCAACCCGCAGTGGCAGCCCGCCCCGGGCGCACCGAACGCCCCATGGCAGCAACGCTGACCGGAGCGCCGTGCGGGCGGTGACCGCAGCCGCGCGTTGTCGGTCCAGCTTCGGTTGGGCATCGCAGCAGTGCCCCGGCGCACCCAACGCCAGTCGGTAATGCCGACCCGAACGGCACACGGCCGCCGTCGAAGTCGAATGGAGGCTTGCCGCGCCCAATACCACCGTGTCAGCCCGTGCGGTGACCGTCCCGCTTCGGTTGGGCCAGGATCGCGGATCCCATCCAGCGTCTCAGATATCGACGTAGCTCATCGTCGCTGCGCGGCGGATTGCCCGGCGAAACGAAGAACGACTGCATCGTTCGCAGAATGTATTCGACGAGTTCGTGCAGCGACGCGTCGTCGTAGCCGTACTGCTCCCAATCGACGTCGAAGCGTTTGATCATCGTCATGCCGAAGGTCTGCGCCGCCTCGGAGGTCATGCCTTCGGGATGCACATTCGAATATGTGCTCGACAGCAGAATGCCCAGGTGGGGCGTGCGGCGGACATCGGCCAGCGTGAAGACCACACCCTCGGTCATCGCTTCGACCGGGTCCTCGATACCGCTGACCTGTTTTGTCAGCCGATCCAGAAAACCATCGACCGATGCGATCGCCGCGGCCTGCATCAGCGCGTCCGCGCTGGGGAAGTATCGGTACACCGTCTGACGGATGACACCCAGCGACTCCGCGACGTCGGCAATACTGATCTCCGAACCCGTCCGTCCGATCAGATCGACTGCGGCGGCGACTATTCGACGGGACGCTTCTTCATCGCTGTTCGGTGGACTCCCGCCCCACCCGCGCCTTCCTGCCACTGCTCGCTTCCTCGGCTCGAACGATGTCCGTCGCGTGCGAAATCGACCCCTTCGGATCCGGGATTCGACGCTATCACAGGGCGCTCCCATCGCCGTTTTACCAGCTCGAGGCAATAGCAGCGATTGTTATCATACACTCCGGCAGTTCTGTGTATGATCAGCGCATCCGAGGCTCCGGTGAGCGCGGCTACCAGATCTTTTCGAAACACGAGGTGCAGCCAAGTGACCGATCTACAAGTCCGAAAGATGCGATTCGCATTCGCGGACTACGACGTACCGTTCCTGTGGAACGAAGCGAATCCGGCCTTCTCGTCCATGGCCAATGCGGTGTCATTCCTGGCGATCGGCTTCGAGAAGATGATCGTCAATATGATTCGCGAGGCCATGCCGCGGATCACCGATCCCGCGGTCGCCGAGGAGGCGGACGCGTTCGTGCGCCAGGAGGGGCAGCATTCGACCGCCCACCGCCAGCACGCCAACGGTCTGATCAGGAGATATCCGGGGCTCCAGGAGACCCTCAATGAAGTGATCGGGGAATTCGACCGCCTCACGGTGCAGACCTCCCTGGAATATCGGCTCGCCTACACCGCCGACCTGGAGGCCACCTTCACCCCGGTGTTCAAACTGATGCTCGACAACGATTCGACCCTGTTCCAGCCGGGAGACGACCGGGTCGCGTCGCTGTTCATCTGGCACTTCGTCGAGGAAGTCGAACATCGGAGTTCGGCGCTGATCATCTTCGATTCCGTTGTCGGCAGCGACGTCTACCGGATGCGCATGGCCCCGTCGATCTTCCGGCACGTCATGAAGGTCATCAAGGTGGCCTGCGCAGGCTTCAACAAGCATGTGCCGGTGGAGGATCGGCGCATCGATGCACTTGCGATGTTCGCGACGCACCGCGGCAAACAGCGGCTGCGGAAGTTGTTGCGGCTGCCCGTCGCAGATAACGGCCCGATGTCGCGCGCATTCGACGATCTACGACTCGGCGAACAACTGATCGCGATGGTTGGCATCATCCGCAGTCAGTTGCCCAGGCACAATCCGCATCACGAGAAGTTGCCCGCACTCGCCGATGTGTGGTTCGAGCGCTATGACGCGGGCTACGACGTATCGCACTGGTATACCGCCGATACCATCGCAGCGCGGCAGGGGGACTGATGTCCGATCATTGCGCACCCACCTTCGACCAGCTCGCGAAGGCACTCGGCTTTTCCTGTCAGGAGGCCGGTGGACTCGTCGAGGTGCGAAATCCTTTCGCATTGGAGAACTGGACGCTGCCGGTGCTGGAGTTCACCATCGTCCTCGGCGCGGTGCTCGCGCTGATCTACGCGATTGCGCGGCTGCGGCGTCACGGCGATCCGACCAATCTAGTGGTCTGGTTCGGGGCGACGGCATACCTGTTCATCATCGAGCCACCGCTGTACTTTCCCGCGGCCTTCGGAATCGACGCACACGTCGACACGATGTTCGCGCACAATGTCTTCACGGTGGATTTCCTCTGGGGCCGACTCCCGCTCTATATCGTCGCGATCTACCCGTTGATGGCCACACTGGCCTTCGAAATCGTCAGAATGCTTGGCGTTTTCCGTCGGTACGGTGTGCTGGTCGGCGCCGTCTGCGTAGGCTTCGTCCACCACGGTTTTTACGAGATCTTCGATCATCTCGGACCGCAGCTGCGCTGGTGGGAGTGGTCGATCCAAAACCCGCTCAACCAACCGATGTTCGATTCGGTACCGCTACCGAGCGTGGTGGTATTCGCCGCGCTGTGGCCGATGTCGCTGGCATTCTTCGTCCAGTTGTTGGTCGGTCGCCACGTCGACCGGGGGCGCGCCTTCTCCGGACCGCAATTGGTGTGGCGCACAGTCGCCATCGGCATTCTCGGATCTTTGGGTACGGGTGTATTGCCGATCCCGGCAACGCTTTTCGGCGCCGGTAACACCACATTGCGGGGATTCCTCTACGCGGCCGAACTGGTCATCGTCAGCATCGTCGCCGTTCCGATCCTCCTTCGCCGATGGCAGCGGCTGCGGCGCGACGAGTCGGGCGCCGCGCACTACACGAACGGGTTCGTGCGGATCTACAGCGTCGTATATCTCGGTGTGATGGCGTTGCTCTGGGTCAGCGCGCTGCCCGATTATTTCGCCGCCGTCGACGGTTCGACGAGCGACGGCGACCCCATCGGGAATCTCTGGTACACACTGACGTGCTTCGCGGTCGCAATACTCTGCGTGCTCGCCATCTTCACCGTGCCCAACCGTGCACCCGACTCGCCACCAACGAGTGATCAAGGCGACGAAGGTGCGCGCGACGGTGGGACCGAGCCGGGTTGTGTCGGCGCCCGAACCAGCGAAGGCGGTGAGCTCGGAGTCGTCTAGACCGTCCTGGAAGTCGCTCTCGGAATGCGCCGCAGCCGATATCGAATCATGTTGCTGCACAATAAATTTCAGTCCGAGAAAGGCGCCTCGGATGCTGCGCGCTCGCGGTGTTCGATGGCCAGTTGTTCGTAGGTCATCCCCTCGACGAGCCGGTCCAGCGAACCCGTCATCGTCGGGCATTCGCGAGCGGGATGATCGGTCGGGCAGTGCAGCGCGTGACTCAGGAACTCCTGCGCGCTGCGCGCCTGCGCGATCACCTGATCCAGCTCGACGATCTGTGCGCGAACGGTCTCGCGCCACTGCGCGCCCGGAGCGTCGAGAACGGCGGCCGCCGTGTCCAGCGGCAGACCCAGCCGGTGCACGATTTTGATGAACGCCAAGCGGCGCAGCTCATCCGGACCATACATGCGGCGGCCCGCCTGTCGCGTCCGCGGGCGCACGAGACCGCGCTCGTCGTAGTACCGCAGCGCCGACTGGCTCAGCCCGAGCCGAGCCGCGGCCGCACCGATCGGAATCAGTTCCATGCCGCCATTTGACTTCAAGTCGACCTGAAGCGGCAAGGTCGGTGGTACCTCGAGCAGGTTTCGACCGAAGGGACGACCAAATGGGTACTTCGCCAGCGATCACGGCCAACCACCATGCCGACTACCCCGGTTTCGCCGGTATATCCGGACTATTGTTCGGACTCGTGATGGCGGTGCTGGGCCGCGCCAAAGCCCGGCTGGTGGTGGACCTCGCCGCGGTATCAGATGCGGATCGCATCGTCGATATCGGTTGCGGCCCTGGTACCGCGGCCAGAGCGGCGGCCCGCCGCGGCGCCCAGGTGACCGGCGTGGATCCGGCGCCCGTGATGCTGCGGATCGCGCGGCGCTGGACCCGCGATCCCCGCATTACCTGGGCCGAGGGCGCCGCGGAGAAGATCCCGGTCCAGGACGGTTCGGCCACGGTCGTCTGGACGCTGGCCTCGGTACACCACTGGCGCGATGTCGACGCGGGGGTGCGCGAAGCGCACCGAGTGCTGTTGTCCGGCGGGCGATTTCTCGCGATCGAACGCCAGGTGCGTCCCGGCGCCACCGGCCTCGCGACCCATGGGTGGACCGAACAGCAGACCGAATCGTTCGTGGCATGCTGCCGGGCGTGTGGCTTCGACGGCATACGCACGGAAGCCCACGGGACCGGGCGCGGTGCCGTGTGGGTGATCAGCGCCGTCCGGCCCTGACGTCACCAGCGGGAGGTCAACGCCCCCAGGGCGCCGAGCGCGACGGCGGCCGCGGTCGAGGTGCGCAGAACGGTTGGGCCGAGCAATGTTACGTTCGCACCCGCGTCGGCGAAGGCGCCGAGCTCCGAATCGTCCAGTCCGCCTTCGGGGCCGACGATCAGCATGATCTCGGTGGCCTTGTCGAAGGGAAGTTCGACGAAGCGGGCGGCGCCGGATTCGTGTAGGGCCACGACCACACCGCCCGCGGCGACGATGTCGCGGACGGTGTCGAGCAGATCGCGGGTGTGCCGGAGGTCGGCCACCTCGGGAATGTAGGCACGCCGCGATTGCCGGGCGGCCGAGCGGGCGGCGGCACGCCATTTGTCGACGGCCTTGTGCGCCTTACCTTCCCAGTTCGCGACGCAGCGGTGCGCCTGCCACGGAATGATGGCGTCGGCACCCGCCTCGGTCATCAGCTCGACCGCCAGCTCGGAACGGTCGGACTTGGGCAGTGCCTGCACGACCGTCACCCGCGGCCGCGGCGGATCGGACAGTATCCGGTTCAGGACCGTCAACTCCAGCCGGTCCTTCTGTGCCGCAACGACTTCCGATTCGGCCAGCAAACCGTTCCCGTCGGACAGCGTGATCGGCTCGCCGACCCGAATGCGGCGCACCGTCGCGGCGTGCCGCCCCTCCGGGCCGTCGAGGATCGCGATGGTGCCGGGCTCCGGGATGTCGTCCAGATAGAAGACCGTGGCGGCCAACGACTATCGCCCGCTGAACGACGCCCGCAGCCGGGCGAACAGGCCGCTGTTGTGCTCGGACTGCGCCGACATCACCTCGGCGCGCTCAGTGGTGCGCGTGCCCTTGTACTTGCGCAGCAGCTCGGTGCTCTTGGCATCGAGTTTGGTCGGCACCACGATGTCCAGATGCGCGAGCAGATCACCGCGCGCACCGGAGCGCAGGCGCGGCATGCCGTGGCCGCGCAGCACCGAGATTTCGCCCGGCTGGGTGCCCGGCGGAATGGTCAGCTCGGTCGGACCGTCCAGAATGGTGTCGACGACGACGGTGGTGCCGAGTGCGGCATCGACCATCGGCACCCGAATGGTGCAGTGCAGATCGTCGCCGTCGCGAACGAAGACATCGTGCGGCTGCTCGACGATCTCCACATACAGATCGCCCGCGTGGCCACCGCCGGGACCGACCTCGCCCTGCGCCGCCAGCCGCACCCGCATGCCATTGGCGACACCGGCGGGAATCGGCGCGGCGATCTCGCGACGCGCCCGCACCCGGCCGTCGCCGCCGCATTTGTGGCACGGATCGGGAATGGTCTCGCCCGCGCCGCGACAGGTCGGACACGGACGCGAGGTCAGCACCTGACCGAGGAACGACCGCTGCACGGACTGGACCTCACCCGCACCACCACAGGTTTCGCAACGCACCGCCTTGGACTTGCCGTTGGTGCCGGCGCCGTGGCAGATATCGCAGAGGATGGCGGTGTCGACGGTCAGGTGCTTGGTGACACCGACCGCGCATTCGGCCAGGCTGAGCCGGGTCCGCAGCAGCGAATCCGCACCGGGCTGCACCCGGCCGCGCGGCTTGCGCGTCCCGCCGGAGCCGCCGCTCATACCGCCGAAGAAGGCCTCGAAGACGTCGCCGAGCCCACCGAAACCGGCGCCGGAGAAGCCCGCGCCGCCACCACCGGACTCCAGCGGGTCGCCACCCATATCGACGACGCGGCGCTTCTCCGGGTCCGACAGCACCTCATAGGCGGTCGACACTTCCTTGAACCTGGCCTGCGCCGCCTCGTCGGGATTGACGTCGGGGTGGAGCTCCCGCGCCAGCTTGCGGTAGGCGCGCTTGATCTCCTGGTCGGTCGCGTTCTTCGCGACGCCGAGCAGTCCGTAGTAGTCCCGTGCCACTTGAGTTCTCTAGTCCTTGGTTTGCAACAGCATTAGTCGGATGCACTCAACTTTATCCGCCGAAGGGTCGAGCGTATCAGCGACGTCGTCCCTCAGCGCTCCGCCAGCACCTCACCGATATAACGGGCAACGGCCGCGACCGATGCGATGGTCCCCGGATAGTCCATCCGGGTCGGACCGAGCACACCCATACCGCCGAGTACCGCACCCGCCGCACCATAGCCGGTCGACACCACCGAGGTCCCGCGCATCTGCTCGACCTGGGTCTCCTCGCCGATGCGCACGGTGACGGTACCCGGATGCTGTGCGGCGGCGAGCAGCTTGAGCACGATCACCTGCTCCTCCAATGCCTCGAGCACATCGCGCAGCGAACCAGGGAAGACGAAGTCTGCGGCATTGCGGGTCAGATTGGCGGTGCCGCCGAGCACCAACCGCTCCTCCGGATGCTCGACCAGGGTCTCGACGAGCACAGTCGAGACGCGCACCAGCACATCCTTCAGTCGCAGCGGCGCCCGCTCGGGAAGTTCGGCGACGGCCGCGGAGGCGTCGGACAGACGCTTGCCGTCCATCGCGCCGCCGAGCATGCCGCGCAGTGCGGCGAGGTCCTGGTCGTCGACGAGCGCGCCGAGTTCCACCAGACGCTGGTCGACGCGACCGGTATCGGTGATCACCACCAGCAGCAACCGTGCCGGATTCAGCGCGACCACCTCGATGTGGCGGACCGTGGAGGCCGACACCGTCGGATATTGGACGACCGCGACCTGGCGGGTGAGCTGCGCCAGCAGCCGGACACCGCGGCGCAGCACATCGTCGAGATCGACGCCCGACTCGAGGAATTCCATGATCGCCCGGCGCTCGGCCGGCGAGAGCGGCTTCACCTCGGAGATGCGGTCGACGAACTGCCGGTAGCCCTTATCGGTCGGAATGCGACCGGAACTGGTGTGTGGCTGGGTGATGTAGCCCTCGGCCTCCAGCACGGCCATATCGTTGCGAACCGTTGCGCTGGACACCCCGAGGTTGTGCCGCTCCACCAGGGTCTTCGATCCGATCGGCTCCTTGGTCGCGACATAGTCCGCGACGATCGCACGTAGGACCTCGAAGCGCCGATCCTCGGTGCTCGACATGGGCCCCACCTCCTTGCTCGTCCTCGGGTACGTCGTAACGGTCACGTGCGCACCGTCCACATCGCCCCGAATTCGATGCAGGTTACTAGGTACGTCTGTTTATCAAGTCTAATTGCCTACCCGACAATTGCCCGTTCGCACGCCCTGGCAACCCCGGACACTTGTGAGTCAGGTCTCGTCGGAACCGACTCACGTTGCGCCCGAGCGAGATCCGGGTGCTAGTCTGCGCCGCGCAGCCGGACGGACAGGGGGATCCGAAGGAATGAACCGGACTATCCACACGTCCTCGCGCCCGCCTTCGGCGGTCCGGCGACGCCGCCGATCGGGTTCCGCCCCTACGGATTGCCGCCGAAAGCGCCGGACTACCGCGTGCTACAGCTGGCCGACTACGTGCTGCCGGACGACTCCCTCCAGCAGACCCCGATGCCGCCGTACCGAGGCACCCTCCTGCCGTGGAATTCATCCTGGCGCACGGCGTCGACGAGGACGATCCGATGCCCCGCTTTCAGCCGGAACCGGCGGAAACCGGAATTCTGCTGGCGACCTCCTGCCTGCCGAGAGTCTTGGCGCACCTGTTCACCCGCCCCGAAGTCCAGCTCAACGGGCAGCATGTCCCCCAGCGCATCGGCTGGGGCGTCACCTTCATCCCTACCGAACCGGGACTGCACCATCTGCGAGTCGGACCCCCACCGTGGCGAGCGCCCTACTCTCGCTTCGGCAGCCACCCCATGCCCGCCGATGTCATGGTGCCGGTCACCGCGGGCCATCGAACCCGCGTCTACTCACGCGCATCCATGGCGCAAAGCATCCCGGGCCGACTCGGACCACGACCACAACGCTGGATCCCCGGCATCATCAGCTGGCTGTTGTTCACCACATTGGCAGTTCTGACAATAGTTCTCGGCGCCTACCAGGTACTCACGTACTAGGCGACTTCGATGGTCGGCTGGCTATCGGGCGGCGGCTTCCACTACGGCGCCGACTTCGGCGGGATGGGAGACCAAGGAGGCGTGGGAGGAGCCGACCTCCGATGTATGAGCGGCCATTCGCCTTGCCATGAAGCGTTGGGAGGCAGGGGGGATTATGTGGTCGTCGTCCGATACGAGGTACCAACTCGGGGTCGAGGACCAGGAGGGGGCGCCGGACGGTTCGATGTTGGCGGATACGGCCAGGGAGCGTTGGTGGGCGAACATGTCGGCGGCTACTTCGGGAGAGACGTCTTGGGCGAAGACGGCGTTGAAGTATTCGGCGGCGACATAGCTGTCGACGTTCTTGCCTGCCAAGCCATTTGGATCGTCGACGACGCGCAGCTGCAGTGCCGGGGGCAGTAATTGGCTACCGGGGAAGCGGATCGGGTCGAGTTCGAGGAGTCCGATTTCGCCTTGCTCCGGGGCGAAGGCCGCAATGTAGACCAGCGCTCGAACTTTCGGGTCGTGCACGTTGGAGATGACGAAACCGCCATATGAATGCCCCACCAGGACAACGGGTCCGGAGATGGTGTCCAAGGTTCGCTGGATGGCCGCGGCGTCGAAGGCGGGGCCGCGCAGCGGGTTGTCGGGAACAACGACCCGATAGCCGTGATCGCGCAGCGTCGTCGCCACGCTGTCCCAGCTCGTGGTGTCGGCGAAGGCGCCGTGCACGAGCACGATGGTCGGGAGTGGCTCGGCCGTCGCGGGGGCGACTGCGAGGACGGGCGTGAAAGCCAGGGTGAGCGCCGCGATGCAGGCGCGGAGACTACGTTTGATTTTCATCGTCAATCCTGCCTGTGAGTCGTTGATGCTGTCGGCTCATGATGCTGTCACCTTTTGCCGAGTATCAATAGCAAGATCGACCAATCGGTCGGTTACGCGGCTCTGCCCGGACGCCGACTACGACCACGCACGATCGATCATCGTCCGCCCGAATACGTGCACGACGACGTGGAGCCCTTCGTTGGCGCCATCGCCGCCCCGAGCACGTGTGATACCGCGCTGCCGCAAGGCTCGATTACGTCGCTACCCCGCACACCGCGGACGTTGCGCGGGATAGTGACACATTGTGCGGGCATATAGCCAGGGCCTGCCGCCGCGGCGTGTGCGTCCGAAGGGCGACGGCACGCGTTCGGGGCGGACGAGCGCGCAGCTACAGCTCGGACCAGGTTCTCGCCATCTTGCCCGCCTTCGCGTCCAGGCCAAGCATGGCGAGCAGGGACTCGCAATCGGCTGCGTTCTCGGCGTGGCTGGCGACCGTCCGAGCGGCTATCGCGCACTGTCGCGCGTTTTCGGCCTTCTCCGCAGCCCGCGCCTCGGCGAACTCGCTCTGCTCGGGGATAACAGTGATGTGTCGTGCCGGTGGCATAGGACTCCTTGGGTTGATCCGCAGCCTACGCGGGTTTACCGATCTGTGATAGTGCAACAGCGGGCATCCGGCGAACCCGCCGTGAAACGGGAAGAAGTCACAATCCGGCGCTGGAAGCAGCCCTCAGATCAAGAGGTCTCGAACGACACCGTCGGCGAGGAGGCGGCCGCGGTCGGTGAGGATCAAATGGTCGCCTGAGCGAATCGCCAGACCGTCGGCGACGATTCGGGTGGCGGCGGCGGATTCCGTTGGCGCCAACTCGTTCAGCGGCAGTCCGGTGCGCAGGCGAATGGTGAGCATGACGCGTTCGGTGTGCTGTTCGTCGGCGGTGAGTTCTTCCCAGCCCGCCGCGGGCAAACCGCCGCGCGCCACGGTATCGGCATAGCGCGCGGGATGTTTGACATTCCACCACCGCACGCCGCCGACGTGGCTGTGCGCGCCGGGGCCCGCGCCGAGCCAGTCGCCGCCGTCCCAGTAGCCGAGGTTGTGCCGACAGCGGGCGGAATCGCCTGCGGCCCAATTGGATACCTCGTACCACGCGAGACCGGCCGCGCTCAGGCGGGAGTCGATGCGTTCGTAGCGGGCGGCGAGCACATCGTCGTCGGGGGCGGGGAGTTCGCCGCGGCGGACGCGGCGGGCAAGTGCGGTGCCGTCCTCGACGATGAGCGAGTAGGCGGAGACATGGTCGACGCCCGCGGTCAGCACCGCGTCCAGGCTCGCGTCCAGATCGCCATCGCGTTCGCCCGGGGTGCCGTAGATCAGGTCGAGATTCACGTGGTCGAATCCGGCGGCGCGAGCCTCTTTCGCCGCGGCCACGGCCCGGCCCGGTGTATGGGTGCGGTCAAGCACCTTCAGTACGTGCTGGGCCGCGGATTGCATACCGAGTGAGACCCGGGTGAATCCGGCCGTGCGGATACGATCGAAGAACTGCGGTGAGGTCGACTCCGGATTGGATTCGGTGGTCACCTCGGCATCGGCGGCGAGGGTGAAGTTCGCGCGTACCGCGTCCAGCACGTCTGCCAGGCCGTCGCCGCCGAGCAGGGACGGCGTGCCTCCACCGACGAATATCGTCGCCACCTCGGGCGTCGCCGCAGGCAGCCGCGCGAACTCGTCGGCGGCCGTCGCCAATTCACCACGCAGCGCGGCAAGCCAGGACTGCGGTGACGCCGAGGTGCCCAACTCTCCCGCGGTATAGGTGTTGAAATCGCAATATCCGCAGCGTGTCGCACAGAACGGCACGTGGATGTAGATCCCGAACGGCCCGCCGCCGAAGTCGCGCAGCACCAGGGCAGGCGTCTCGGTGTCGATCGGGGCAGCGGCGGAACTCACTCCACCAGTTTGATGCCTCCCCCGCCGGCAGCCGCAGGCGGGGGACACCTGGCTCGAACTGCCTGAACGCTCGCGAGCGGCCCGGTCTCATATTCGCGATCCCGAAGGCGCTATGTATCTCGGAACTGCTGCCGCGCCCTCAGCAGTGACGACCGCCGTAGTGCAGGTCGGGTATTCACGCTACGTTCCAGCGCCGACCGCGGCTCCCCGAGCTGTTGCGGGCAGGGTTCAGTCGGCGACGACGGTGTTCTGGTTCGCGGTGAGCAGCCAGCGGCCGTCCTCCTTGGCCATGACGTACATCGGCGAGCCCTGACCGGTCAGCTGGCCGCCACCGTCGAAGTAGCGCTGGACCACCTTGACCGCGGCCACATCCGGCCGGATGAACAGCACATGCTCGACCTCGTAGGTCGCGGTACCGTCCCGCATCGCTCCCGGCAGCACCTGGGCGGTGAACTCGGCGATGGCCGCGCGGCCGAACAGTCGCTTGCCGCCCCCGGTCGTCCAGATGGCGTCCTCGCGGAACAGGTCGACGAATTCGTCGACGAGCTCGTTCTGCTGGGAATGTTGGACGGTGGCGACGACCGCGCGGATGGCGTCGAGATCGCTATCGGTGCTCATACCACCGAGCGTGCTACCTCGACCTAGCTCGAGGTCAAACCGAGTGACCCGCTTCACCGACCCCGATCTTGACGAATCCTGCGACGCATTCAGGCCGCTAACTATGATGGCCATCACAATCGGCCCGCATAGTCCAGGGAATTTCCCTAGATTTCCCGGGAAATATGGCCGCGCGGTCGGAAGGGCCGCCCTGACGTGGCACAATGGCCCCATGCGCGGATCTGGAGTACGACTTGTGGCACGTCGCCACGTCGACTACAAGCGCGTCTGTAGCGCCTGCTGTCTGCCCGGTTCCCCCCGGTAGCTCAGCGGCGCGCATTCCCGGGATTGCCCGGTGATCCCCCCGATTTCGACGGACATCGGCCCGCTGACACCGCAGGCGTGAGATCAGCCCGGCGTCTACCCACCCCGCTGGCTCCGCCAGCTACCACCCCCTAGACGCCTTCAGCACGGATGTACCCCCACCCAGCAGGAGCGACCCCATGACGTCGAGCACCGACGCCGGTCCCACGGATCAGCCCCAGCCGGAACCTCGGCCCGCGCAGCAGGCGCGCCCGGTCCGCCCGGCCTCCGAACGACGCGTCCGGCCGGACCGTCCCCGGACCGAGGTAGCGGCGGGCCCACGGGTTCGCACCGGTAAGCCGGTGCGCCGCAAGGCCGAGGGCCAGTGGGCGCTCGGCTACCGCGAGCCGCTGAACCCGAACGAGCAGTCCAAGAAGGACGACAACCCGCTCAATGTCCGGGCCCGGATCGAGAACATCTACGCCAAGCAGGGCTTCGACAGCATCGACAAGGGCGATCTGCGCGGCCGCTTCCGCTGGTGGGGTCTCTACACCCAGCGCGAACAGGGCTATGACGGCACCTGGACCGGTGACGAGAACATCGACATTCTCGAGGCCAGGTACTTCATGATGCGCATCCGCTGCGATGCGGGCGCATTGAATGTCGCGCAACTGAAGACCCTCGGCCAGATCTCCACCGAGTTCGCCCGCGACACCGCCGACCTGTCCGACCGCGAGAACGTCCAGTACCACTGGATCGAGGTCGAGAACGTGCCCGAGATCTGGAAGCGGATCGAAGGCGTCGGCCTGAAGACCACCGAGGCGTGCGGCGACTGCCCGCGTGTGGTGCTCGGCTCGCCACTGGCCGGTGAATCGCTGAACGAGATCATCGACCCGACGCCCGCGATCGATGAGATCGTGCGCCGCTACATCGGCAAGAAGGAGTACTCCAACCTGCCGCGCAAGTTCAAGACCGCGATCTCGGGCCAGCAGGATGTGGTGCACGAGATCAACGATGTCGCGTTCGTCGGGGTGAATCACCCGGAGCACGGCCCCGGTCTGGATCTGTGGGTCGGCGGCGGTCTGTCGACGAATCCGATGCTGGCCCAGCGCGTCGGCGCGTGGGTGCCGCTGGACGAGGTCCCCGATGTGTGGGAGGCGGTCGTCTCGCTGTTCCGCGATTACGGCTACCGCCGCCTGCGCACCAAGGCCCGACTGAAGTTCCTGATCAAGGACTGGGGCATCGAAAAGTTCCGTCAGGTACTCGAGGACGAGTACCTGAAGCGCAAGCTGATCGACGGTCCCGCGCCGGAGCAGCCGAAGAAGCCGATCGATCACGTCGGCGTGCAGCGGCTGCGCAATGGACTCAACGCGGTCGGCTTCTCCCCCATCGCGGGCCGGGTATCGGGCACGGTCCTGACCAAGGTCGCCGAGGCGGCGGAGAAGTACGGCTCGGACCGGGTCCGGTTCACCCCGTACCAGAAGCTGATCGTGCTCGATATCGCCGACGACAAGGTCGACGCGCTGATCGACGAGCTGGCACCGCTCGGCCTGCAGGCACGTCCGTCGCTGTGGCGCCGGAATCTGATGGCCTGCTCCGGAATCGAATTCTGCAAGCTCTCCTTCGCCGAGACCCGCAAGCGGTCCCAGGCGCTGGTGCCGGAGTTGGAAGAGCGGCTCGCGGATCTCAATGCGCAGCTGGATATTCCGGTGACCATCAATATCAACGGCTGCCCCAATTCCTGCGCGCGTGCGCAGATCGCCGATATCGGCTTCAAGGGTCAGCTGATCGATGACGGCTCCGGGAATCACGTCGAGGGTTTCCAGGTTCATCTCGGTGGCAGCCTCGGCTTCGACAGCGCCTTCGGTCGGAAGTTGCGTCAGCACAAGGTGACCACCGACGAGCTCGGTGACTACATCGAACGGGTGGTGCGCAATTTCATCAAGCACCGCGAGGACGGCGAACGGTTCGCTCAGTGGGCGGTTCGTGCCGACGAGGCCGACCTTCGGTAAATGGGAGAACTAGCGTGACAACGGATCAAGTAACGGCGGATCTGCCCGCGAAGCTGTCGGAAGACGAATTGCGGACGATCGCCGAAAAGGGCGCGGCCACACTCGGACCGAACGCCACGGCGCTGGAATTGCTCCAGTGGACCGAGGACACCTTCGGCACGGGCTACATCGTCGCCTCGAATATGCAGGACGGCGTGCTGGTTCACCTTGCCGCCCAAGCGCATTCGGGTGTGGACGTGCTGTTCTTGGATACCGGCTACCACTTCGCCGAGACCATCGGCACCCGCGATGCGGCGGAGGCCGTGTACGGCGTGAATGTGATCAATGTGCGGCCGGAAAACACTGTGGCCGAACAGGATCAGCTGCTCGGCAAAGATTTGTTCGCGCGTGATGCCGGTGAATGCTGCCGGTTGCGCAAGGTTGTGCCGCTGAAGCGCTCGCTCGGCGGCTACAACGCCTGGGTCACCGGCATCCGCCGGGTGGAGGCCCCGACCCGGGCCAACGCCCCGCTCATCTCGTTCGACGAGGCGTTCGGACTGGTGAAGATCAACCCGATCGCCGCCTGGTCCGACGACGAGATGCAGTCCTATATCGAACAGCACGGCATCCTCGTCAATCCCCTGGTGGAGGAGGGATATCCGTCCATCGGCTGCGCTCCGTGCACACGGAAGCCGGAGCCGGGTTCCGATCCGCGAAGCGGCCGTTGGGCCGGCCTCGCCAAGACCGAATGCGGGTTGCATCAGTCATGACCGAAACCATCAGCGCACGTTCCTTGGGCATCACCGATTTCGACACCCTCGCGGCGTTGGAGTCGGAGTCGATCCACATTTTCCGTGAGGTGGCGGGCGAATTCGAGCGGCCGGTGATCCTGTTCTCCGGAGGTAAGGATTCCACGGTGCTGCTGCACCTGGCGCTCAAGGCCTTCTGGCCCGCGCCGCTGCCCTTCGCGCTGCTACATGTCGACACCGGGCACAATCTGCCGGAGGTGCTCGAATTCCGCGACAAGGTGGTCGACAAGTACGGCCTGCGACTGCATGTCGCGAAGGTCGAGGACTACCTGGCCGACGGGCGGCTCACCGAGCGCCCGGACGGTATCCGCAATCCGCTGCAGACGGTTCCGCTGCTGGACGCCATTACCGAGCACCGCTTCGACGCGGTCTTCGGCGGTGGGCGTCGCGATGAGGAGCGCTCACGCGCCAAGGAGCGGATCTTCTCGCTGCGCAATGCCTTCGGGCAGTGGGATCCGAAGCGGCAGCGGCCCGAACTGTGGAATCTGTACAACGGCAAGCATGCTCCGGGCGAGCACGTCCGGGTTTTCCCGTTGAGCAACTGGACCGAGCTCGATATCTGGCGCTACATCGCCCGCGAGGATATCGATCTGGCGAGCATCTACTACTCGCACGAACGTCCGGTATACCAGCGCGACGGCATGTGGATGACGCCCGGCGTGTGGGGCGGCCCGCGCGAGGGCGAGGTGCTGGAGACCCGTTCGGTGCGCTACCGCACCGTCGGCGACGGATCCTCCACCGGCGCAATTCTTTCCGACGCGGCCGATAACGAGGCGATCCTCGCCGAAGTCGCCGCGTCCCGTTTGACCGAACGCGGCGCTACTCGCGGTGACGACCGAGTCTCGGAAGCCGCCATGGAAGACCGCAAACGAGAAGGATATTTCTGATATGTCCGACCTACTGAGGCTGGCCACCGCCGGTTCTGTCGACGACGGTAAGTCCACCCTGGTCGGACGGCTGCTCTACGATACGAAATCCGTACTGGCCGACCAGATCGACGCCGTCACCCGCGCGTCGGTGGACAAGGGTCTTGCCACACCGGATCTTTCGCTGCTCGTGGACGGGCTGCGCGCGGAACGCGAGCAGGGCATCACCATCGATGTCGCCTACCGCTACTTCGCAACGCCCAAGCGGTCTTTCGTGCTCGCGGATACTCCTGGGCATGTGCAGTACACCCGCAATACGGTCTCCGGCGCGTCCACCGCGCAGCTGGTGATCCTGCTCGTCGACGCGCGCAAGGGTGTCATCGAGCAGACCCGTCGACATGCCGCGGTGCTTGCGCTCCTGGGTGTGCCGAAGCTGGTGCTCGCGGTGAACAAGATCGATCTGGTCGATGATCCGGCGACCGTATTCGCCGCGATCTCCGCCGAATTCAACACCCTGACCAGCACACTCGGCTGGGCCGCCGAGGATGTGCTGGAGATTCCGGTCTCCGCACTGCACGGTGACAATATCGCCTCGCGCTCGGCGAACACCCCGTACTACGACGGCCCCTCGCTGATCGAGCACCTCGAATCGGTGCCGGTGGACGCCGACAGCTCCGGCGCGCACGCGCTCGGACTGCGCTTCCCGGTCCAGTACGTGATCCGCCCGCGCACCGCCGAATACCCGGACTATCGCGGCTACGCGGGCCAGATCGCGGCGGGCTCGGTTTCGCCGGGCGACGAAATCGTGGTGCTGCCCTCCGGAATCCGCTCGACCGTCGAGCGGGTCGATACGCCCGATGGTGAGCTCGCCGTCGCCCAGGTCGGCCGCAGCGTCACCCTGATCCTGGCCGATGATGTGGACATCTCACGCGGTGACATCATCGCCTCCCCCGTCGATGCGCCGGAGCCGATCGACTCGTTCGACGCGACCGTCTGCTGGCTCGGCGACAAGCCGCTTCGCCCCGGCGCACGACTGCTGCTCAAGCACGGCACCCGCACCACGCAGGCGATCGTCGGCGCACTCGTCGAGCGCTTCGACGAGCAGAACCTGACCGCGCAGGCGAGCCCGGAATCATTGACGCTCAACGATATCGGCCGCATCTCGGTGCGCGTTGCCGAGCCGATCGCGGCCGACGACTACCGCGTCAACCGGCACACCGGCAGCTTCCTGCTCATCGATCCGGCGGGCGGCAATACGCTGGCCGCCGGTCTGGTCGGTGACGTGCTGACCGCGGTCGAGGTCGGAGTCTGAGGTGAATTCGCCCGGCGGTATCGGCTCGGTGGCACGGCTGCCGGGCGGGTCCATGTGGGCGGAACTGGAACGATTGTCGGAGCACGGACGCGGTTCGAGTAGACCGATGTTCGGACCGATCCGGGTTACGGCGGCGACCACACCGATCGGCGCATACGCGGAACCGAGACCCGCGCTCATCGCGGTGGCGCACGGCAGTCGGGATCCGCGCTCGGCCGCGACGATGTCGGCGGTCGTCGCCGATATCGCCGCCGCCCGGCCGGATATCGATGTGCGGCTCGCCTTCCTCGATCTGAATGCGCCATCGGTCGAACAGGTCGTGACTGCCACTGCCGCACAAGGACATACGCAGGCAGTCGTGGCACCGCTGCTGCTGGGCAGTGCTTATCACGCGCGAGTCGATCTACCCGGTCTGCTCGCGGCCGCCCGCACCGCCCACCCGCAACTCCTGCTGACCCAAGCCGATGTTCTCGGGCCGGATCCGCGACTCATCACCACTGTCCGCGATCGCACCTTGACGGCGCTGGGACCGGCGAGTGGCGCTCAGCCTCGGCACGGTGAACCACTCGGCGCAGCGGCGAACGTTGGAGTCGTCGTGGCGGCGGTTGGAGCAGCATCGGCGGCAGCGAATGTGCGGACCGGCGAGGTTGCCGGACAACTCGCGACGCTGACCGGCTGGCACACCGAGATCTGCTTCGTGACCACCGAACCCTCTGTCACCCAGGCAATTTCGCGTCTGCGTGCCCGAGGTGCAGAGCGCGTACTCGTCGCACCGTGGTTCCTCGCACCCGGACGGCTCACCGATCGCCTACTGGCCGCCACACCCGATGTGGCGCACGCGCAGGTCATCGGGCCGGATACGGTGTTGACCGAAATAGTGTGGGACCGTTACGACACCGCACTCAGCGATGCTTTGAGCCTGTCTGCCTGATCTTCGGCCGAACCGTCTCCATGAAGCGATCACCTGTCGAATGACCCAGCGCCCCGAATGACCCAGCGCCCCGGGCCGACCCGCCGCGCCAGCCAGCGATCGCAAATCGATCACGCCGACAGGGTGCATACCGCGGCCCTCACCCTCCCCGCCCAGTAGTCCCGCGCACCAAATCTGTTGTGCTGAAAAGTAATTCAGTCGACATGGATGACAATGGCCGTCGCGTTGTCGTTTCCACCCGCCAGATCGGCGGCAGACAGCAGCCCGGCGACAACGGACCGCGGATCGGCCTCGCGCCTCAGCAGAATGTGCAGATCGTCGTAGCCGACCTGGTCGGATACACCGTCGGTGCACAGCAGGTATCGGTCGCCGGGTCGCATCGTCACGCTCAGCACGTCCGGTTCCGGCGCGGCCGCGTGCCCGATGTAGCGGGTGAGCTGATACCGCGCCGCCGCGGCCTGCGGCGAATCGAACGGATACCAGCCGTGCACCGCGCCGAGCCAGGCCATCGTATGGTCGGCTGTCAGCAGTTCCAGCAGCCCGGCACGCAGCCGGTACACCCTGGAGTCACCGATCTGCACGAGCCAGCAGCCATCCGGTGCGGCGATCATGGCGGTCAAGGTGCATCCGGCCAAGGTCCGCAATTCCTGACCGATCCGACTCACCCGAGCATGTGCCGCCGCCACCGCGGCACGCAGCGCGTCCGGCCCGGGTTCCACCGCATCCGCGACGTGGTCGACGAAGATATCGACGGCGGTCCGCCCCGCCGCCGCGCTGCCCGGTCCATCTCCCATGCCATCGGCCAGCACGGCGAGCAACGGCCGCGCCCGGAGATAGGTGACATCGAAATTCGCCGAATAGCGGCTACCGATATCGCTGCCCACCGCAACGTCGATCACGGGACTGCGCATCCGCGGATTCTGGCACACCACAGCCGCGCCGGGCACCTTACGGATCGGCCGCAGTCGCGGACTCGGCACCGATGCACCGGCCGATGGCGGCAAGAGCGAACTCGCCCCAGCGAATATTCTCCTGCTCGAAGGAGATTCCGCGCAGCAAGGTCAGATAGGGACCGATGCGCTCCGTCTCGGCCAGGTACGCCTGCTCGCTGCGGCCGTCGAGCAGGCGGGCGCGCAGGCGTTCGTAGCGGGCCAGTTTCGCCGTGGACCATGCCAGGTTCTCGGCCACCGCGGCACGCACGGTCGGTGCGTCGTCGGTGTCCATACCCTGCACCTTGACCATCAATTCGTCGCGGACCGCGGTCGGCTTGGCGGGCTCGGCGATGAATGCGTGCAATGCGGCCCGGCCGGCCCCGGTGATGGCGTGCAGTCGCTTGTTCGGACGACGCTCCTGCTGCACGATCCGGGTCTCGATCAGGCCGTCGGCGGCCATCCGCTCGAGTTCCTTGTACAGCTGCTGGGGCGTGGCCATCCAAAAGTTGGCCACCGAGGCATCGAAGCCCTTGGCCAGGTCATAGCCGGACGCCTCCCCTTCCAGCAGCGCGGCCAGCACCGCGTCACGTAACGCCATTCGCTCAGGTTACCACTCTTGATGATTATTCAAATTATTGTCTAATCAACTGTGGACATCGATATGGATCGCCGGATACTGTTCAAAGTAGATAGACAACTAATTGACTATGAAAGGTGGCGTGATGCACCCCTTCCGCGCAGCTGTCGAGGCCCGCGACGAGGCCGCTATCGAGGCGCTGCTGGCCGACGATGTGGTGTTCACCAGCCCGGTCGCGTTCACGCCATATCCGGGTAAGGCGATTACCGCGGCCATCCTGCGCGCGGTGATCCGCGTATTCGAGGACTTCCGCTACGTGCGCGAGATCGCCGACGCGAACGGCCGCGACCACGCCTTCGTTTTCGAGGCCACCGTCGACGGCAAGCAGCTCACCGGCTGCGACTTCCTGCACTTCGACGAGCACGGCAAGATCGACGACTTCATGGTGATGGTGCGTCCGCTCTCGGCCGCGCAGGCATTGGCGACGAGGATGGGCGAACAGTTCGAGCGGATCAAGGCCGAGGCCACCGCACAGTTACAGCGCGAGGCTGCCGAAGCGTGAACGATTACGACGCCATCGTCATCGGCGCGGGCAATGCCGGGCTGACCGCCGCGGCCACCTTGCAACGCGCGGGCGCGCGAACACTGCTGCTCGATCTGTGCGAGAACGTCACCCCGGCATCCGTGACGCCATCGAAGAGGTCGATGTCGCAACACCGTTGACCATGATGCGCTACCTCGGCCACCCTGGCGGCACGATCTACGGCTACGACCAGGACGCCACCGAGAACTGGCTGTTCCGCGACAGTGAAACGCGAAACCCATATTCCCGGACTGCATCTGGCCGGTTCGTGGGCGGGCATCGGCGGTTTCCAACCCACCCTCGAGGCCGGGGCGCGCGTCGCCCGCCGCCTGCTGCGCGCCAAGGCCGCCTGAACGGAGCACATCATGAGACATCCCCTCGCAGAACGCTTCGACGGCGCGGCCCAGATCCTCCACGAAATCGAATCGCGCATCCCCGACACCCGCGACCACCTCGCGGAAACCCGCGCCACCATCGACACCTACCACCCCCAGCGGCTGCGGCTGATGGTCGGCGAGATCATCGATGAGACCGCGACCACCAAAACCTTCCGGCTCGAGGGTGTCGACCAGTTGGAACTGCCGCCGTTCCCGGCGGGCCAATACGTCAATGTCTTCGTCGACGGCACCAGCCGCCCCGACGCCATCTCCTCGAGCCCCGACACGCTCGACCACTACGACCTGACCGTGCGGCGAGTCCCCGGCGGACGCATCAGCAATCTGCTCATCGACACGGTGCGGGTCGGGCACATCCTCACCACGACCGGACCGATGGGCACCTTCCAACCACAACCCGCTCTTCCACGGCAACGACCTGGTATTCCTCGCGGGCGGTTCCGGTGTCGCCCCGGCGATGAGCATGATCCGCGAGCTCGTCGACCGCAATCTGGACCGGACGTTCCACCTCGTTTACCGGCTCCCGCTCGGCCACCGACATCATCTTCGGCACCGAACTCGACGCACTCGCCGCGCGCTATCCGAACGTGGTCATCGACCACGTCATCACCGAACCCGACACCGACTGGACCGGGCCCACCGGATTCCTCACCGCCGATACCATCCGAAGCCTGGTCGGCGAACTCGACAACCGCATGGTCTACGTCTGTGGCCCGCAGACGCTCTACCCGTACGCGCTCGGGCAACTCCGCGCACTCGGTCAGCCGCGCAAGCGAATTCGCTTCGAAGCCAACGGCGCACCGAGCGATCCTGCCGCCCAACCGCATTGGCCCGCCGATGTGGACCCCACCGAGCAGGTCACCGTGACCGTGGGCGCCACCAGCTTCCGCACCCCACGTAACCGTCCACTGCTGGATGCGTTGGAGGACAGCGGCATTCGCCCCGAGGCGGCATTTCGATCCGGTGAGTGCAGCCTGTGTCGGGTACGGATCGTCAAGGGCGAGGTGCACACCGCCGAGGAGGCGAGGCTACGGCTGTCCGATCCGCAGTTCGGCTACACGCACTCCTGCGTGGCCTATCCGATTACCGATGTGGAGATCGACCTGTGAGCGCCGGTCTCAGCCGATCGTGATATCAGGCGGCGGTGTCCGGCAGCGCTTCGATCGGCGGCAGGGGCCGCTGGCAGATCTCGTGTGCCTCGTCCGCCGGGATGCCGAACATGCGCAGCAGATCCTCGGTGACCTCGTCCGCGGCCGCGGCATCGTCGCGTTCGGGACTGTCGTGCAGCAGCTGACCGAGGCATAACGCGGCGCCGGCGACGATGGTCATGGCCAGCTCCGCATCGCGAACCCGGAACCGGCCAGCACGAACCGCCGCCTCGATATCGCGGCGCGCGCGGGGCGCGAGGCCTTTCGTAGAACTGACGAGGGCCAGACCGTGATTGAGCAGAACCTTGCTCAGCGTGGGATTTCTGCGATGCAGACGACCGGTCAACCGGAAGCTCTGCGCGAAGACATGCGCGGGATCGTCCATCCCCTCGGTCAGCACGTCGAGGGTTGAGCCGTGCAGATCGAGCGCCTCTTCGATCGCCGCGCGTAATAGATCTTCGCGACTCTGGAAGTGGTTGTAGAACGACCCCATCCCGACATCGGCGGCCTGGGTGATCTCCAGGATCGGCGCGTTCGGTTTCCCGGCGGCGAGGAAGGACTGGGCCGCGCTGATCAGTGCGGCTCGGGTGCGCGCTTTGCGGCGCTCCAAGCGATTGGGTTCGGTACCGGTCTGCTCGCTCATCACCTCTCCCTGGTCCATCCCGCAATCCTAACCCGCCGAGTCAGTGGTGACGAATTCATCAGATCCCTTGACTGAATACTTCCTCGTGAGTGACGATATATTCAGCCACGGAAGGGAGAGGTCGATGATCGACCAGCACGACCCGCATGCGGGTCTGCACAGCGAGTTCGGCGCCGGGTCGGGTGAGCATCCGGGCCGAGCTCGGAACCCGGTCATCAAGGCGCACGATCTCGCGTGGCTGGAATTCGAGAAGCCCGACCTGGCCGCGGCCGAAGTCTTCGCTCGCGCATTCGGCTTCACTACCGTGCTGCGCACCCCGGACGAACTGCAACTGCGTGGCACCGATCCGGGTGCGCCGTGTGTCGTCATTCGCCGGGGGACCCGGTCGAGGTTCATCGGCCCCGCGTTCCAGGCGGTCGGCGCGACGGATCTGCTGCGGCTCGCGCAGGCCGCCGGTCCGGAGCCGGTAGCACTGCCGGAAAGTATCGGCGGCATCGCCGTCGACCTGCACGACCCGAGCGGCTTGCGGGTGCGGGTGGTCGCCGACACCCATGTGCTCGCCGCCCTGCCCGCGCAGCAACCGCACACCTTCAATTTCGGCCACGAAATGCCGCGCACCAACCTGACCCAGCGCCCGCCGCGGGAACCGGCAAAGGTGCAACGGCTCGGGCATGTGGTGGTGCAGACCACCCGCTATCGGGAGACGCTCGACTGGTATCTGAAAAACCTGGGCCTGATCGTCAGCGATTTCCTCTACTACTCGGGACAACGCGAGCGTGGCCCGGTCATGAGCTTCATCCGATGCGACCGCGGCCGCACCCCCGCCGATCACCACACGCTCGCGTTGGTGCTGGGCCCGGTCAACCGATATGTGCACTCCGCTTATCAGGTCGCCGACCTCGATGCCATGGCGGCGGGCGGCGCATATCTGCTCGACCACGGTTACCGGCGGTCGTGGGGCATCGGCAGGCACATCCAGGGCAGCCAGATCTTCGACTACTGGCGCGATCCGGACGGGTTCCTGGTCGAGCACTTCAGCGATGGCGACATGTTCGACTGCACGCTGGAGCCCGGCTGGGCGCCGATGACCGCATCCGGGCTGGCCCAATGGGGACCGCCCGCCACCAAGGACTTCCTCGGCCTCACCCCCGGCCGGGAATCGGTCCGCGAACTGCGCGGCATATTCGATGCGCTGCGCGCGGACAACGAATTCGATCTACACCGCCTGCGCGGTCTACTGAAAGTTGCCAACTCATGAGTCTTTCCGTTCTCCGAACCGCCGACGCCTGGTGGGTGTCGACGCCGGCGGGGGCCGCGCGAGTGGATACCGCGGCGGCCACCACCGGTCAGTTGCTTGCCGACCGGCAGTCGCTCGCGGCAGCGGCGGCAAGTACCGAGATCGTCCCCGTCGAAAGCCTCGCGCTGATGTCACCGGTGACCGCGCCGTGCCGGGTAGTCGCGCAGATGACGAATTTCGCATCCCACGTGCGGGATTCGGGCGGTGATCCGGACACCGTGCCGTTGACGTTCTTCCGCAAATCCTCCGGTTCGATCAGCGGACCGCTCGACGATGTCATCCGGCCCGCGCATGTGCGGTTGCTGGACTACGAGGTGGAGATCGGACTGGTCTTCGGCAAGGAGCTGCCGGTCGGGACCGCGATCACCGCCGACAATCTCGCCGACTACGTCGCCGGACTCGTTGTCACCAACGATGTTTCGGCACGCGATGTGCAATTGCCGAAAACCCAATTCTACGAGGCGAAATCGTATCCGACCTTCACCCCGGTCGGCCCGGCGCTGGTGCTGCTGGACGCCGACGAGCTGAAGCGATTCACCGATCTGCGATTGCGGCTGTGGGTCAATGGTGAAGTGCGCCAGGATATGACGGTCGCGGATATGATCTACGGCCCCGTCGAGACGCTGCAGGCGTTGACCCGATTCCAGCGGCTCGATGCGGGCGACCTACTGCTCACCGGCACCCCGATCGGCACCGCGATCAGCGCCCCACCGAAACCGGTCGAAATCATTGCCTCGCTGCTCCCGGCGGCAACCAAGTGGAAGCTGTTCTTCCAGGGCCAGGCCAAGAACCCGAAGTATTTGCGCGACGGCGATGTCATCGAGGCCACCGTGGCCACCGATGACGGCGCGATCGATCTGGGTCGCCAGCGCACGGTGGTGCGGTACGCCCGATGAACCCCACGACAACCGGTCTGCTCTGGCCGCGCTACTCGGGCCCCGGCGACCTGGCCGAGATCGAATCCGTGCCGCTGGCCGAGCGTGGCCTGCCGGAATCGACCTATGCACTGCTGGTACGGGCCACCGAACTCTGGCCCGATCGAAACGCACTCACCGTATTGCCGGAGGCGGCGCGGTGGCGAGAACCCCTGCGGCGCACCTACTCCGAACTCCTGACCGACGTGCACCGCTATGCGAATCTGCTGCACCGGCTCGGTATCCGGCGCGGTGACGCGGTCGCATTGATGGCGCCCAACTGCGCGGAGTTGATTCCCGCGACTCTCGCCGCGCAACTTGCCGGTATCGCCGCACCCATCAACGGTGCGATGTCCGGTCGGCATATCGCGGAACTGCTGCGGCGCTCCGGTGCCCGAGTACTGATCGCGGCCGGACCCGAACTCGCCACCGAAACATGGGAATCCGCCCTCGCGCTCGCCGACGACGGGTTGCTCGACGCCGTCTTCGTGCTACGCCCTACCGGCGCCGCCGAGCCGCACCCACTGCCCGTGATCGACGGTGTATACCTCGGCTATCTGGATGAGCTTGCCGCCGAGCAGGATTCGATCGCATTCACCGGGCAGCCCCCGGCATCCAGCGATCTGGCGGCGCTGTTCCACACCGGCGGCACCACCGGTGTGCCGAAACTGGCCGCACACACCCACTCCGGTGAGATCGCCAATGCGTGGATGATCGCCGCCAACCCCCTGCTCGACGCGGATGCGACGATCTTCGCCGCGCTTCCGCTGTTCCACGTCAATGCCCTGGTCGTGACGCTGCTCGCGCCGCTGTTCAAGGGCCAGCCGGTGGTGTGGGCCGGACCGCTCGGCTACCGCGATCTCGCGCTGTACGGCGAATTCTGGAAGATCGTTGCGCACTATGGCATTGCCGCGATGAGCGCGGTTCCGACCGTTTATGCCGTACTTGCGCAATGCCCGGTCGACGCCGATATCAGCAGTCTGCGCTACGCGATGGTCGGCGCGTCACCGCTGCCGTCCGCGGTGCGGGCGAACTTCCAGACCCATACCGGTGTCACCCTGGTCGAAGGCTATGGACTCACCGAGGCCACCTGCGCGACCGCGCGCAGCTATCCGGACCGGCCGCGCCCTGGTGCGGTCGGACAGCGGATGCCCTATCAGCAGGTGCGGGTGGTGCGGGCGGGCGACCGGGAGCCGCTGCCCGCGGGTGCGATCGGCGTGCTGGAGATCAGTGGCCCGACGATTTTCGCCGGTTATGTGACCGACCGCAATGCGCACGGCCATATTCTCGACGGACTCGGCACCACGGTCGACGGCTGGCTCGACACCGGCGACCTCGCACACATCGATGCGGACGGTTTCATCCATCTGCACGGCCGCGCCAAGGATCTCATCATCCGAGGTGGGCACAATATCGACCCGGCGCTGATCGAGGACGCACTGCTGGCACATCCACAGGTGACCGCCGCCGGTGCCGTCGGACGCCCCGATGTCCACGCCGGTGAAGTACCCGTCGCCTATGTCACCCTCGCAGCCGGTGCCGAAATCACCGAATCGGAACTGCTCGACTGGGCGAGCGAGCACGTGCCCGAACGAGCAGCCGTGCCGAAATCCGTTGTGGTCCTTGATGCCTTGCCCGTCACCGATGTCGGCAAGCCGTACAAGCTCGGCCTGCGCGCCGATGCGACTCGACGTGAACTGCAGGACGCACTCGGGCAGGTCACCGGAGTGCACAGTGTCACGGCAGTGGTCGAGGACGGCGCGATCGTCACGACCGTCGAACTCGACGATGCCACCGACGGTGCCGCCGCGGCGATCCTCGGCCGATATGCCATCAGGTGGAAAGTCATTGTCCGGCAGTGAATCTCGTGATCGGAGCGGGCTGATCAACTCTATTCCCGTTGTCGTCGTCGGTGCGGGCCCCACGGGCCTCACCGCGGCGACGCTACTGGCCGGATACGGCATCGAAACCCTGGTGCTGGAACGCTGGGACGGCATATACCCGCAGCCGCGCGCGGTGCATCTCGACGGTGAGATCCGCCGGATCCTGGCACGCCTCGGAGTCGATGCCGACTTCGAGGCGATCTCGCGCCCGGCCCTCGGCCTGCGATTGATCGACCCCGATATGCGCGTACTCGCGCAATTCGATCGCGACCCCGCGGGCGGCAGCAATGGCTACCCGGAGGCGAATCTGTTCGACCAACCGGAGCTCGAAGCCATCCTGCGCGCCAATGTGCTGCGGTATCCCGGCATCACCCTTCGCGGCAATGCCGAGGTCGTCGGCATGACCCAGGAAAACGGTTGCGTGCGTGTCGATTTCACCGATCGTGTCACCGGCACCGCCGAGTCGGTCCTGGCCGGATATGTGCTGGGCTGCGACGGCGCCAACAGCGTGGCCCGCGCCGCGATCGGAGCCACGATGCGCGACCTGAACTTCGCGCAGCGCTGGCTCGTCGTCGATGTGGAAACCGCTGCCGACTTCGGAGAATGGGAAGGGGTGCACCAGGTTTGCGATCCGGTTCGGGCCGCGACCTATATGCGGATCGGGACAACTCGCTACCGCTGGGAGTTCCAACTCCGCCCCGGTGAAACCGCCGCGTACTTCAACGATTCGACGAACCTGCACCCACTGATCGCACCGTGGACCGGCAACACCCCGCCCGATGCGCTGCGGCTGGTGCGCGTCGCCGAATACACCTTCCGCGCCCAGCTCGCCGACCGTTGGCGTTGCGGCCGGATATTCCTGCTCGGCGATGCCGCCCACCTCACCCCTCCGTTCATCGGCCAGGGCATGGGTGCCGGGTTGCGCGATGCCGCCAACCTCGCCTGGAAGCTCGCGGGCGTCCTCGCCGACAACCTGCCCGCGAGTGTGCTCGACACCTACGAGATCGAGCGAAAACCGCATGCGCACGCCATGATCCGACTCGCCAAGTTCACCGGACGGGCCATGACCGACGGTGGTGAATTGGGAAATCTGCTGCGCCGCCTCATCGCACCGCGATTGCATCGGCTGCCCGGCTTCACCGAGCTGGTCACCGATGGGCAGACGCCACCGCTGCATCGGTCCGAAACTGTTGTAGCGCATCGCTTTTACCGAGGGCTGGCGGGCAAACTGGTTCCCAACACGCTGCTCGACGGCCGTCGATTCGACGATATCGCGGCGGGCCGGTTCGCGATCATCACCGTCGTCGAACCGACACCGGAACAGCGTCGCGAAATCGAGCAGCGCGGTGGTGTCATCGTTATCGCTCGGCCTGTTTTGCGACGCTGGCTCGGGCGCAGGCACGGAGCCCTCGTTCGTCCCGACGGGACCGTACAGCGAACCAGCCGTCAGCTGTCCGACCTCATCGCCGACTTGCCGGGATGCAAGGCACCGGCTTCGGACGATTACTCACGCGTGTCGAGTCCCGACGCGTAAATACGCACCGGCGAATCGGTTATCCGCGCTCAGCCCAGAAGTCCGTTCACGATGGTGTGCGCGGTGGCGACACCGCGACCATCGCCCATCTGCTGGGCGGTATTGGCCGCGCTGATCACCGCGTCGAGTTCGAAGGCCACGACATCGGCGTCGCGGCCGGTGAGATCGCCCGCGTCCTGAGCGTGCCGAATCTGCCTGGCCAAGAAGTCGAGCCATTCGTCGCGATCCTCGGCGATGGCGTCGCGGACAGGGCCGGGTTTGCTGTCGAATTCGGCGACGGTGGCCACGCGGAAGCAGCCGCCCGGAAATGTCGGGTCGGTGATGTGCTCGAACCAGCGATCCATGAGGGCGCGCAAGCGGGGTAAGCCGCGCGGTTCGGTCAGACTGGGCGCGATCACCCGTTCGACGAAGGCCTCGCGGGCCACCTTCACCGCCGCGACCTGCAGCGCTTCCTTCGTACCGAAGAGGGTGGCTATGCCGCTCTTGCTGATGCCGAGATCGGTCGCGAGACGACCGATGCTCAGTCCGTTCAGCCCCTCGATGGAGGCCACATCGGCGGCGTGTCTGGCAATCGAGGCCCGGGAGCGGGCGCCTTTCACAAGGCGACGATCGGTGCCCTGCGCGGGCTGCGCTGTGGTTATCGACTCTGCCATATCGCCATTCTTCCACTGCCGGGTTGCAAATACGAACGTACGGTCGTACTTTTATTATACGAACGATCGTACGTTTATATTCACCGCTCCGAAGGGATCTCCCCATGACCGAAGTGTCCACGCGGACCGACAGTCCGCCGACCTCGCAGGCCGCCGTACGCACGCTCGTCATCGCCTGTGGCGCAGCGTTCATCGCCTTCCTGGATCTGTCGGTCGTCAACATCGCGTTCCCCTCGATCGCCCGCGACTTTCCCGGCACCGCGACAACCACGCTGACCTGGGTGGTAAGCGGATATGCCATTGCCTTCGCGGCGCTGCTCACCCCGGCGGGCCGTTTCGCCGACACCCTCGGACGACGCAGGCTGTTCCTGATCGCACTGCTCGGATTCGCCGTGACCTCCCTGCTGTGCGGACTCGCGCCCACCGCCGGTTGGCTCATTGCCGGTCGCCTGCTGCAAGGTGCCACGGCGGCGCTGATGGTGCCGTCCGCACTCGGCCTCGTGCTCACCGTGACGCCGCGCGAGAAGATCGGTGCCGCCATCGGAGCCTGGTCCGCCGCAGGCGGTTTCGCCGCAGTGGTGGGTCCGGCGATCGGCGGCGCGCTGGTCGAGACGTTCGGCTGGCGGGCGGTATTCGTCATCAATATCCCGGTGGCGATCGTGCTTATCGCGCCCGGACTGCGCATTCCGGTGCCCGACACTCGCCAGCCGGGCAGTGCGCTGCCCGACCCGGTCGGCACCATCGCCATTGCCCTCGGACTCGGCGGCGTGGTCGCCGGAGTCACCGAGGGGCAGCGGTGGGGGTGGACCGCGCCCGGCACCCTCGCCGCGCTCGGCGCCGGCGCATTGCTGATCCTGGCCGCGCTGATTCGCTCCGCACGCCATCACAACCCGGCCATTGCGGTCGAGTTGTGGCAGAGCAGGCCATATGCGCTGGCCAATGCCGCCTCATTCGTCTTCGGTGCGACCATGTTCGCCTGGCTGCTCGCCGGACCGCTGTTCCTCGACGCGATCTGGCAGTATTCGGTGCTCGGTTCGGCGGCCGCATTGACGGTGGGCGCGGTGTCCTCGATGGTGACCGCGACGATCGCCGGTCGCGTCACGACACCGAACGCGCGGCGCTGGCTCGGTGTCGTCGGGGCGCTGATGTACACCGGCACCACTGTGTGGATGAGCACCGACGCCTTCGGGTCGACACCGGCTTTGTGGTCCGCGTGGGTACCGGCCGGACTGTTCGGCGGTGGCGGCGTCGGGATCGTCGTGACAGTACTCGGCACCGCGGCCGCGAGTTCGCTTCCGCCGCAACGCTTCGCGGCCGGAATCGGCATGAATCTGACGGCCAGGCAGGTGGGCGGTGCGCTCGGGGTCGCGGTACTGGCCGCGGTATTCGCCGCGAATGCCGAGGATGCGCTGTCCGCCTTCCACACGCTGTTCGCCGTCTGCGCGGGCATCGGTGTCGCGGCCGCATTGGTCATCGCGATTCCGGCGCGCATCCCGGTGCCAGCCGCCGTACCCGCCGAGAGCTAGGAGACACCTTGATACACAACGATATTCGCACCGAAGCTACTGATCCGATGCTGCTGTCGAATACCGCCGCACTCGAACTGCTCGCCGATGCGCCCTGGCAGCGCTATGCGGTACTCGGGGATTCGATCGCCAAGGGCGTCGGCGATCCGAGTCCCGGATACGACACCGCCGGTTGGGCTGACCGTGTCGCCGCGGTGTTGTCCGCGGCGAATCCCGCTCTGACATATCTGAATACCGGCCGGATCGGCGCGACATCCGCCCAGGTGCGCGCCGACCAACTGCCGCGCGTCC
This sequence comes from Nocardia sp. NPDC052112, assembly GCF_040680135.1. Classification (NCBI taxonomy): domain Bacteria; kingdom Bacillati; phylum Actinomycetota; class Actinomycetes; order Mycobacteriales; family Nocardiaceae; genus Nocardia; species Nocardia sp. NPDC052112. The sequence continues at coordinate 85,414 of NZ_JBFAWD010000005.1, forward strand.
TCGACTTCGCACCGGATCTGGTGCATCTCAGCTGCGGTGGAAACGATCTGTTCACTCCCGATGGCAATATCGACGAACTGCGTGCGAATCTCGACGCGCTCTTCGGCGCGCTGGCCCGCAGCGGGGCCCAGCTGAGCACCTTCACCCTCGCCGATGTGTGGGAGGCGGAACAAATGGCGCCGATGCGCCCGATGCGGAAAAGGATGTCGGCGCTCAACGACATAATCCGCGAGCTGGCCGCACGTTACGACGCCGTGCTGGTGGAGCTGTGGGACCATCCGCTGCGGCTGCGACCGGACGTGATGAGCGCCGATCTCATCCACTTCACGATGAGCGGACATGCGGTGGTGGCCACCGAAATGGTGCGCGCACTGCACGCGCTACTGCCGTCGAAGGAACCTGCGCGCTGATCGGAAACAGCCACCGTGCCGCGTTCGAGCTATCTGCTCGGACGCGGCCAGGTCCAGAACCGGCGCGCCTCGGAAACCAACTGCACCAGCACGGCAGGCGCCTGATGCGCAACGGCGGTTCCCGGATCGGCCGATGCCACCCGCGAACGTGTCCGCCACCGCGGACCACCTGCGATCATCGTGCGGCTCGTGTTCTCGACGTCCGACGAAGGCGGCGCGGATTGATCTGCAAGATTCGATGTGCCGCGCGGTCACTCGCCGTATCGATCGACGAGTTCGGCACCGAGTACCGCCAGCTCCACCTGCACCGATCGCGGTGCCAGCACCTCGATTTCGGCACCCCAGCCCGCCAATTGCTGGGCGATCATGCGCGGCGTCGGTGCGGTGATGCGGACCTGTACGCGACCGTCGGCGACCGGACCGTCCACTGCGCAGTGTCGTCCCTGCTGCTTGCGCAGAATCGGAAGTAGTTGCGGCGCAATGAGTGCGGTGGCGGATGTGGCGGCCCGGCGTTGTTCAACCTCCCCGACGACCTCCGCCCAGGCCGTGGAAAGATCGAAATTCGCTGGTCGATGGGCTATTTCGTCGGTGATCGCGGCATCGACGATGCGATCGATGCGGAAGGTGCGCCGACCGCGCTCGGTGCCTGCGACGAGATACCAGATGGCGTCCTTGTCGACCAGACCCCACGGGTCGACGACACGCCGGGTACGCTCCCCCGATCGCTCATATGTCAGCCGGACCTTACTGCGTTCGACCACCGCGTGCTGCAATAATTCGACGAGCTCCGGCCGGGCCTGATCGTGCTCACCCCAGCGCGCGGAATCGATCACCACCGCGTCGGCCGCTGCCTCGGCATCGGTACGGAAAGTCCGCGGTAGGGCACGCACCAGCTTGCGCAGCGCCGATTTCACTTCGGGTACCGCGCTCGCGGATGGTCCGGCCAGCAGGAACAGTGCGCGAGCCTCCGGTTCGGTCAGACCGCTGAGATCGGTACGCGCACCGCCGACCAGAGACCAGCCGCCACCCCGCCCCGGCTGCGGATACACCGGAACCCCTGCGGCCGAGAGTGCCTCCAGGTCGCGGCGCGCGGTGGCGACCGATACCTCGAGTTCGGTGGCGATCTCGGCGGCGGTCACCCGTCCGCGGGTCTGCATCAGCAACAGGGTCGCCACCAATCGATCTGCTCGCATGAGCACAATTCTGTCGAAAAAAGTGCTCATTCGGTGAGCACTTTAGACGGAATCATGGATCGCACAGGCAAGGAAGACCCCGATCAGAGGAGACCAAGATGTTGCGAGGAATGGCCACCGTTTCGTTCTATGCCGACGACCTCGAGAGCGCGAAGGACTGGTACACCGAGGTGCTCGGCATCGCGCCGTACTACGCGGTGCCCGGCGGGTACTGCGAATTCCGCATCGGCGACTACCAGCATGAACTGGGGATCATCAATCGCACATTCGCACCCGCGGGTGCGCACAACGCCCCCGGCGGAGCCATCCTGAACTGGCATGTCGACGACGTACGGACAACTTTCGACCGTCTGATCGCCCTCGGCGCCAAGGAGTACGAGCCGATCACGCCCCGCGGCGATGGAGATTTCATCACCGCCGCGGTCGTGGATCCCTTCGGCAATGTGCTCGGCATCATGCAGAACCCCCACTACCTGGAGATCCTCGCTCGCGCCTAGAAATGCATTGGTGGTGCGGCATTCTCAGGATCTCCAGCACCAACCCATGGCGATCATCGGTTCGGCTTCAGTGGCCGAACCAGCGCTCCAGGATTTTGGCGACGCCGTCGTCGGCGACATCGTCGGCGACTTCGTCCGCCCAGCCGCGGACCTCGTTCGGCGCATTGGCCATGGCCACGGAATGTCCTGCCCACTGCAGCATTTCGCGGTCATTGTAGCCGTCGCCGATGGCGAGGGTCGCGGCGCGCGGGATGCACAATGCGGTGCGTAACCGCTCCAACGCCCACCCCTTGGAGACACCGCTGCGCGAAACGGTAAGCCACGGGCCGAATTCGCCGTGCACCCAACTCGCACCCGGTACCCGCAGTTGGGCGAGCAGGCGCAGCATCTCTTCCAGCGAGCCATCGGGCCACCAGCCGTTGAGTCGGGGGGTCGGCTCGCTGCTCAACGCACCGTCATCGACGAGAACGTATTCGCCGATGGAGAATTCGCCCGGACTGACCCCAGTGGCCCAGGTGCCGATGCCGACCTTCTCCACCGCGAAGATCATCTCCGGAAACAGTGCGCGCAAGGCCGCGACCGCCGGACCCGGATCGAAGGTCTGCACCGCCACCGGCTCCCCCTTCGCCACATCGATGTGCACCGCGCCGTTGGAGCACAGCGCATGTCCATCGACCAGCCCGAGCTCCCGCAGTACGGGCCGCGTCGTCATCAAGGTCCGCCCGGTCGTGACAACCACATGCGCCCCCGACCCCACCGCCGCGCGCACAGCTTCGATTACCCGGGCACTGACCGGCGATCCCGTCTGCAGCAACGTTCCATCGACATCCAGCGCAATAAGCTGAGGTCCCCCGTCTACCACCAATCCATTGTGCATCGCTATGACACTTGGCGTCATCGAAATTCGACCGGTCCGAATGTGCTGAGGCCCTTGCGATCAGGCCAGCGATATGCGCAGCCGTACTCCCGCACGGAATGCGCACCCCTTGGAGCACCCACCTAGGAGTGCGAATCTCGACAGACGGTGCCGATCCGTACGGGTACACAATCGGCCACCCTGCGACCAACAGCCGTGCGGACCAGTAACTTTCGCTTGAACGGCCGAACCGACCATTCGCGGGCTCTGCCCCATTCCCGACGGACTCCACCATATCTGTCCGCGCCCCACACCGACCGAAGCCGCCACATGTGGCTCCCACCAGAGGATCTCGGCACGAAGTGCCACCGCGCCGATGCCGCTGATACGGCCTACGAATGGCACAGAGTCGCCTCGGGAATCACATCCTTGCGGGCAGCCCAGAGAAGTGCGAAGCCGCCGAAGGCTCAGTGACCGGATGACGATCCGGCTCGCAACCCAACGATCGTGCGAACGAATAGCCTGCAGTCACTACCGCGACAATCACCATGGGCATCTCCCGACCGAACAGCTACCTCTGCCACCGCCCGGCGTAATCACCGGCTCCCCGCCCGGCCTCACCCGCACGCTCGGTCGCGCGATCGCGGTTCAGTTTGCGCCTCCACGCAGGCTGGGCACTGCGGTTCGACCGAGGACGTGCTCAGCGACGATTATCGGCGGGCGCCGCCGCCACCACCGAAACCGCCCGAACCATGTGCGCCGCCGCCGGACGGGGCGCCGCCGAAGCTGGTGCCGCCCCCGGAATTGGTACCGCCGGAGAACTTGCCGCCTGAGGTGCCACCACCGAGCGCCCCACCGGTCGCGCCGCCACCCGTCGAAGGGCCTGACGTACCACCGCCCAGCGAGCCAGAGTTGCCACCACCGAAGCCGCCCGACGATGTGCCGCCGGAATGGGTGCCGCCGCCGAACGAGGTATCGCCGGAGGACGTGCCGCCGATCGAACCGCCTGAGGTGCCACCACCCGTCGAACCACCCGAGCCACCACTCGCCGAACCGCCTGACACACCATCGCTTGTCGAACCTCCCGAC